>JAFUOP010000027.1 GCA_017481875.1 Bacteroidaceae bacterium | reverse complement strand
TATGCTTTATCGTACTAACAAGTCTCTGAAAGATATTGCAAAAACGGTCGGGCTATCCATTCCCTTAACTCTATATGTTGCCCGTCATTCTTGGGCAAGCATCGCCAAGAGCAAGAACATTCCTATTTCGGTTATCAGTGAGGGAATGGGACACGACTCTGAAATGACCACACAAATCTATCTGGCATCATTGGATAATGCCGTAGTAGATAGAGCAAATGCTCAGATATTAAAGGATTTGTAGAATGTGAAGATGTTTAGCAAAATGATTGCTCTCTATGTAAGAGATACTTAATTTACTGCAAAATTACGCAAAATAAAGCAACTATCACCATTTTGGAGCCAATAAAAAGGCTGATAGCCATATAATTGTGTGTGATTGTTTAGGAAAAACATATAAACCTAACGAAATACCACCTAATAATCAGTGAGTTCCATCTTCCGTAGTATCTCTTACATAGAGAAGAAAGGAAGATGGAATATGAGTCAAATAAAATCTAAAGAGCGTGTTGCCGAACGTGGCGAGGTCTTTACTGCCGAGCGGGAGGTAAACGCAATGTGCGACCTCGTTGCAAATGAATGTCTGCGACCGGACTCTCGTTTCTTGGAACCAGCTTGTGGCGATGGGAATTTTCTCTCTGCCATTCTCAAACGAAAACTCGCAGAACTTAGGAGGAAATACAAGAAGAGTCCTCGTGACTATGAAAAACAAGCCATTGTCGCTATTGGTAGCCTCTACGGTGTGGATATAATGAACGACAATGTGATTGCTTGTCGTGAGCGTCTTTATAAAATTTGGAACGAGGAATATACCGACCATTGCAAATCCGAAACCTCGGATGAGGCTCGTGATGCAGCTAAGTTCATCATCAGCCGAAATATCATCAATGGAAATGCCTTAACACTGATGTGCGTTGATGCCAATGGCAAAGATACTTCGGCTCCCATAGTCTTTTCCGAATGGACACTAATCGGTGCAACGCAAATGCAGCGTTCCGACTATACGATGTCCGATCTTCTTCTCTATAACGACAATAGCGAAGGTAATCTCTTTGCACTCACTGAGGAGCAAAAAGAGGAAGGCGGCATATTCCTAAGAAGATATATTACTCACTACAAAAAGGTTCAGGATTATGGAGAATAGTTTATTCAAAAGCGTCTATAATCCCGACGTGCTTTCGTGTATTGCCAATTTGAGCAATGATGAGGTGTTCACCCCTCCTGAATTGGCAAACAAAATCATTGATATGCTCCCACAGGAGTTGTTCGAGAACCCCGACACCACTTTCCTCGATCCTTGCTGCAAGAGCGGAGTTTTCCTGCGCGAGATTGCCAAGCGACTTATTAAAGGACTTGAACAGCAGATACCCGACCTTGAGAAGCGTATAGAACATATCTTCTCAAAGCAGTTGTTTGGTATTGCCATTACCGAACTGACAAGCCTGCTTTCTCGCCGAAGTGTCTATTGCAGCAAGTTCCCAAGCAGCGAGTTTTCGGCATATCAGTTCCCCGAAGACAAACCGCAGGGAAATATCATTTACCAACGCATCAAGCACACTTGGAAAGATAGCAAATGTATCTATTGCGGTGCTTCGCAGAGCGAATATGATCGTGGGGCTGAACTTGAAACCCACGCTTACCAATTTATCCACAATTTAGATGTAAAGAAAGTATTCAATATGAAATTCGATGTGATTATAGGCAACCCACCATATCAAATGAGTGATGGAGGAGGAACAGGTAGTAGTGCGATGCCAATATATCATAAGTTTATCCAACAAGCGAAGAAACTAAATCCTCGCTATCTGACTATGATTGTGCCATCAAGGTGGTTCACAGGTGGTAAAGGTCTAGATGATTTTCGTGATGAAATGCTCCATGATGAACATATTAGAGAGATTCACGATTTCGGAAATGCAAACGACTGTTTCCCTGGTGTTGCGATTGAAGGAGGTGTATGTTATTTCTTATGGAATCGAGACCAAAAAGGTCTATGCAAAGTTTTTTCTCATTCGCAAAACAAGATTACAGCAATATCAGAGCGACCTCTCTTGGAAAAAGGTGCAGATGTCTTTATTAGATATAATGAGGTAATCTCAATTATTCGCAAGGTAGCATCTTTCAATGAGGAGAGTTTTTCCACATTGGTCAGTCCAAGAAATCCATATTATTTCAGAGCTTCTTTTGTTGAAAGTAAAAATACAATCAATACATGTAAGGTCTTTGGTGTGGAGAGTGGGAAACGAGTTTATAAAAACATTGATAAATCGTATATAGAGAGAAATATTGAAGAATTATCAAGACATAAGATATTTATCTCTAAGGCTGACGGCGCAGCTGGACAAATAGGTTATCCTGTCCCTGCACGAATATTAGGAAAGTCTGAAATTGCAGGTGTAAACACTGCTTGTACAGAAACTTTTTTAAGAATAGGTCCATTTGATAGTGAACAGGTATGTAAAAATGTAAAGTCATACATTGAAACCAAGTTCTTTAGATGCCTTGTTGGAGCTAGGAAGAATAAGAATATGACTCAAAGCACATATTCGTTTGTTCCAATTCAGGATTTTTCAAAGTCTTGGACTGACAAGGAACTGTATGAGAAGTACAATTTGTCTCAAGAAGAGATTGAATTTATTGAATCAATGATAACCTCAATGGAGTAATACCATGGAACACAATTATTTTCCTCAACGACCTACCGTTACTCCAACGATATACGCCTATCGTTTGATTGGGGTAGATTCCCACAAAGGTTATCTAAAAGTAGGTTACACTGACCGTACAGCCAAAGAACGCATAGATGAGCAATTGCACACAAGCAAAGTGCAGTATGAGATTGTATTGGTGGAGTCGGCCATGGGCAACGATGGCTCTTGCTTTACCGACAAGGATGTGCATCGTCTGCTTGAACGCAAAGGTTGCAAACGCCTTAACCCTCTTGACAAGACCGATGAATGGTTCCGTTGCTCAGTTGTGGATGTTATGGCTGCAATCCTGTCGCTCCGCACAGGTGTTGCAAACGAAGAGAACAGAACGCAGAATTTTACAATGCGACCTGAACAGTTCCGTGCAGTAGAACAAACAAAGACTTATTTTGAGCAAGCACTGAAAGAAGAGCCTAACCGCATACCAAAATTCCTTTGGAACGCAAAAATGCGTTTCGGAAAGACCTTTGCTTCGTATCAGTTGGCAAAGAAGATGGGACTATCGCGTATATTGATTCTTACCTTCAAGCCTGCTGTTGAATCAGCTTGGCGTGAAGACCTTGTTTCGCATATTGACTTTGAGGGTTGGCAATATATCTCCAACAAAGATGCTCGCAACAACAATTTGAATATCGACCAAGAGTTTCACAGAGCAGACAAATCAAAACCAATTGTTGTATTCGGTTCGTTCCAAGATTTGCTCGGCACAAACGAGAGTGGCGGCATTAAAACCAAGAATGAGTTTATCCACGCCACCAATTGGGATTTGGTAATCTTTGATGAATATCACTTCGGTGCATGGAAAGAGCGTGCAAAGGAACTATTCGAGAAAGAAGACGAGGAAAGTGCCGTAGATTTTGATGCCGAGAAGTACAAGAAAGACGAGGCAAACAACGCCATTAACGAATCGTGGTTGCCAATATCCACAAGGTATTATCTTTTCTTGTCAGGCACTCCGTTCAGAGCCATAAACAATGGAGAGTTTATTGAGGAGCAGATCTTCAACTGGACTTACAGCGATGAGCAACGAGCAAAAGCAGAGTGGAAAGGCAGCGGCAATCCTTATCTCGCCTTACCACGAATGGTAATGCTTACCTACCGTATGCCCGATGAGATACAAGAGGTTGCCAAGCAAGGCGAATTTGACGAATTCGATCTTAACCTATTCTTTGCAGCAGAGGGCAAAGGCGAGTTTGCCCGCTTCAAATATGAGAATGAGGTGCAGAAATGGTTAGATCTTATTCGTGGTGGTTACTTACCTGCAAGTGTCGATGATTTGAAATTGGGACAAGACAAGCGACCTCCAATGCCATTCAGCGATACACGTTTGCTCAATGTGCTTTCGCATACATTGTGGTTCCTGCCTAATGTGGCGTCATGCTTTGCTATGGCTAATCTACTTGCTCAACGACAAAACAAATTCTATCACGACTACAAGGTTGTTGTATGTGCGGGAACAGCTGCAGGTATCGGACTTGATGCTCTGCACCCTGTGCAAGCCAATATGGGCGATCCGTTGGAGACAAAGACCATTACGCTAACTTGCGGTAAGTTGACAACGGGTGTAACAGTTAAACCTTGGACTGGTATATTTATGCTCCGTAATTTGAAAAGCCCTGAAACCTATTTTCAGGCTGCGTTCCGAGTGCAGAGTCCTTGGGAGGTAAAGAACGAAGAGGGAAGCAAAACCATAATGAAGAATGAGTGCTATGTATTCGACTTTGCGCTTGACAGAGCCTTGCGACAAATATCGGATTACAGTTGCCGCTTGGATATAAACGAAAGCAACCCCGAAGCAAAGGTCGGCGAATTTATAAAGTTCTTGCCTGTACTTGCATACGACGGCAGCAGTATGAAAGAGGTCGATGCACAGGATATTCTCGATATTGCATTAGCAGGAACATCAGCTACACTACTCGCCAAACGATGGGAGTCGGCATTGCTTGTAAATGTGGATAATGATACACTGAAACGTCTGCTTGCAAGCCCCGAGGCAATGAAAGCCCTTATGAACATTGAGGGCTTCCGCTACCTCAACAGCGACCTGACTACTATTATCAATAAGTCCGAAGCAGTAAAGAAGGCGAAGAAAGAAAATCCCGACCCAACACCAAAGGAGAAGAAGGAACTTTCTGCCGAGGAAAAGGAGATGAAGAGCAAACGCAAGCAGATTCAGGAGAAGTTGATAAAATTTGCTACTCGAATCCCTGTATTCATGTACTTGACTGACTATCGCGAGCGATGCTTGAAAGATGTTATCACGCAGTTAGAACCGGGCTTGTTCAAAAAAGTTACAGGCTTGAGTGTGGAGGATTTCAATATGCTATGCTCATTGGGCGTGTTCAACGCACCGTTGATGAATGATGCTATCTTCAAGTTCAAACGCTACGAGGATGCAAGCCTTACTTATACCGGCATTGACAAACATACCAACGATGAGGTCGGCGGCTGGGATACCACAATTCGCAAGACTCAATATGAGAAACTATTCTATAACCAACAATCCTCAATGAGTGAGGTTGATTATAGTGCATATTCAAGAGTTGCCGAATCTGTTGAAACTACTCGCAGAGCAGCAAAACTAGTGGATAGTAAGCTCGCTGAAAGTGTGCTGCAAGTGAAGCCTATTGTTCAACCACAATCTGTAAGTCCAACTGCTACTATTGCACCACCGCCAGAGTCACAGACAATGCAAGACCTTGAAACAAAATTAGAATCAATCGGAGTTGATAGTAATGTCATACACAAGAAATTCGGCAAAGGAATGGTTGTTAAAATCAACAAGAACGAAAAATTTATCCATGTCAAATTTACCCTCGGCGAAAAGAAATTCATCTTCCCCGATGCCTTCCTAATGGGATTCTTGGAGGTGGAGTAATATTACTATAGATTAAAATCATCGAACAAAGTATCTAAAACACGACAATAGCCTGCACCTCCGCAGGCTATTGTCGTGACTATGCTATTGAGGAAGAGTTGTATAACCACCAAAACGATTCACAACTTCATCTGAAGTCCAATATTTTATCTGAATATAATCTTCAAATTCAGGTTTCATATAATGAGCTATAAGACTTAGTTTATGGTTAACGCTTGGAACATGGAAATTCATGTTTTCAAAATCATAATCAATAAAATTCTTCAGTAGACACAGTAATAAATCTCCAAAATGCTTCTTCATCACTACTGAATATTTTCGCATTAGAAAAGCAATAAAGTTAATGCAGTTGTCAATATTTGCAGATTGTTTAAGGACAACTTTATTAATAATAATATTTATCTCAGCTATATGATTATTAAAATCATCTGTTCTCAATTGTACATTCAATAAATCCAATGCAACATTTACTTCATTATAGTCACTGGATGAAAGGGCCTCAATAAGGTTCTCATATCCGCTTATTTGTTCAATCAAAGTATTGACTCGACAAAGGATGTCTTCTACATAAAATCCATTAGTTTTTTGCATCTGTATCATAAATAATTTCATGTCTGAAAGAAGATGAAGGTACATAGAATTGAAGAAATTTGAAGACTCTCCTTTGATCCTTCTATTTTCTATAAGCTCTATATTATTTTTCATATTTAGCCGAATATGTCGCCATTCTTCTTCTGACCATATTACTTTATCATCAAATAGTTCAATGTGTGATGGCATTGGGGCTGTATAACAAGAATCCGTAATACCACAATTCCAGATATCACCAGAGAGAACGATGTGTTTTACCTTGGACATACTTTCAGAAGAAAGAGCTAAATAACTTAAATTAACCAAGGCTATATAATCGCTTTTCGAGAAGGATAATTTTTCAGCTAATATTTTTCGATCTATTAACTTTCTTTGCTCAGGTGTCAATGTATTAACTCGATTGAACTCGTATAAAATGTGATATGACTGTGCTATAGGTATCTGATTTATGATATTAGATAAACATTCGCCCACTTCAGGGTACGTTGCTAATTCTTTATCAACCAGTAACGCATTGCATAACAATCGACTAATAAGATACGGATTTTGTGACATTTTATTCGCTAACTGGATAAATATTTCCCGTCTTCTTTCAATGTTTTTAATACATTGAATAGCAGAAAATAAGTTCTTATATATAGCATCCGACATACTAACATTTGCGGCATCTATTTCTACAACAAAATAATATAGAACAGACTCCTTAAATTCATCATACCATGCACTTTCTTCAACTGATGCATATAGTTCTTGCGTTATATAATAAATGCTCGCATATAAATTTCTAGGAGTGCATTCCATTCTTAATGCTCCCAATAAAGCGTTTAGTAGGTCAGGGCGAACACTGATTAAAAATTCATCATCACTATATGCGATCATCTGGCCTGCCCATCTCACAGTTTTCTCTTCTGCATATTGTAATGTATAATAAACTGTAGGATAGGGGATGAAGTGTACCAAGTGTCGAAACACCTTCATCCAGTGTTCTATATTCACAATGCTATAAATACCAAATTTTGTAGTTAAACCTGTATTTGCCAAATATTGCAATAATCTAATAGATTCGGGAAAAGAAGTAGAATCTGTACTACCAAAAATTTGCGTCGAATGAGTTCCGAAAATCTGAGGCTGCATCTTTGTTTTATCAATTCTTGCTGCAATGTATGAGATTATTTCACTTGGTTCCTCTACACCACGTTCCCAAAATTCTGTATATTTATATGGTTGTGGAAATTGTTGGCTTGCAATATTATATATAAGGGTGGCTATAAATCTTTCGCTATCAGAATTCGCTTTATTCTCTATAATTTTTTTTACTGAATCCAAAGTGCCTTCATCTTTTTTAAACAAATGAACAAGTAGTGCTTTTTTTACAGCCCATATTCCATTAGGATTCCAAGCATTAACCAGTTCGAACATCTTGTCAAATTCAAACTTAAATGCTCTACAAAGAACTAATTCATACATACCTTCATCTGTGTTTTTATCAGGTATATTTGTATCATCAGTAAATCCACAGGCAAAAGTTGATGCACGAAACATCATGCTCTTATATTCAGGGATATTATTAAAGTCGCCAGCTTGAGGTAGTTCTCCGAATAAAGCAGGCCATAGCCCCCTATCTCGTAATGCGTAAATAAATGCTCTTCGTTCGCAAGCATTCCATTGATTCTTGCTTCTTAATATGATATTTGTTGTTTGTTCTTGATATATAACAGACTTTACATATGGATAGTGGTTCTTTAATTCATTAATATCATTAAGAATTCCAGTAATATCTTCATTCTTAGATAAGGCGGTAATTAACTCATTCCATTTATTTATGTATTTAATCTCAACATGAGATTGAGGAGTAAGAGACGCTTCTAGTGCTTGTCTCTGTTGAATAGAATGTAACAGAACGGGATGTGAGAACTTATTGTTTATATCACTAGGTATTCTGCGTATTTTAATATCGTTTAATCTGTCTGCCTCTGTCATGCGACTTTTCACATAGCCTAGACAAAAGATTCGGTTCTCGTATTCAACAAAAATTCCACTACCTGAACTTCCTTTCATTACACGAGAAAAATCTGCACCAGTTGCAGATATAGCATTTTCTTCTACTTCATATGTATTTGTGGATACCATCCTAGCACGAAACATACGCCCTGTTGGTTCTGTGGTTGTATAACCATAGAAACATGTATTAGCGCAAAACTCGTCTTTACCTATAAATTGAATATCATTTTCATAATCAAAACTTATCGGGAAACTATCAACATCTAATTTAACAGATAAAAGAGCGAAGTCTGCATCATCATCAGAATTGAACTCTAAAATGTCATTCACCTCTATAAGGGTTTGGCATATATGGGGAAGGCTTATCTGAATATATCGCTTATCATAGAAACTTTTGGTAGTATTATTAAGAATACAATGGGCTGCTGTTATAACATAATAAGAGCCGTTATTTGCAAACAAAGTCCCTGTTCCATGTTCAATAGTTTCTTCATTCTCATTAATGCAGTTAATCTTTACAGATAATGCTTGAAGTGTATCTATATCAGGGTAACAAGATGAATCTATCAATTTCTTTCGGCTCATGATATTGAAAATTTAATTCATTATCTAATTCTTTATTGAATATATCTTCTTCTCTATTATTAACTATTGTTCTAAGTGGATAATTAAAATAGAAATGAACACTACGAGAGTAATCTCTTTCTGGATGGCATAAAACATTCGCAATAGCCTCTCTATGTGGATGTTTATAACCTTTACCTCCATTAGTACTTATGATGAATTTATCACAATCTATAATATCTAACAAATCATTACTGATATTATTAGCACTGCCATGATGAGACATTTTTATGAAATCTACTTGCAACTTATTTTCTTTGCTATAAACTCTTTCAATAAGAGACAAGTATATTTCTTGCGGAAAGCTATCTCCTAATATTAATACGCTAAATGCATCACAACCTATTATCATACTTAGCGAAACCATATTGACAAGTTCTGAAGGCTTGTTCGGATTTCCTAAAGTCTTACCACGTTGTGCCAATTCATACATGTCTATGTTGATGTCTGAATCTGTATCTATTGTATTTGACAGATTTTCTTCAGTGACGCCAACATTATGCTCTTCTTTATAATTGTCAATAAAATACTTAAATAAATCTTTTCGTGGATTAATAATATCTATATCGGCAAAGGTTATAGTATCGTCCACAAATCCATTCAATCGGTATCCTTCCCAATCAAACTGTGTTTTTTGCGATATTGCACATAGAATATCAGCCATCTTACTTGCTTTATTAGATGACAAGTCTTCTGACGTATCAAAATCAACATGCTTTGCACAATTTGCCCAAATTCTTTTAACGGGGAAAGGGACATCGTTTTGATGTCTCTCAACAAAGTCTTTTATTCCAACTAGATGATCATCATCAAAATGGGTTAATATCATTAAATCAATTGGAAGACAGCTCTCCACTTCTTTTACAAAAGGGTTAAAACGTGGATTCGGAGAAAGCCCTCCATCAATAACTATTACTCCTCTTTTATCGGATTTGTTACAATGTAAAATTAGTGCATCCCCATGATTGGCTTGCAGAACTTGTATGTATGATTCTTTGGTGTTATCTATATTAATGGAACACATAGCTTATTATTTTCATCAAATGGTTTCGAAGCAACCTTTATTGTTGCTTATTGACATTTCATGTTCAACTTATTCCTTCGTAAAAATAATTAATAATAAACTTATCAAATGGCAAAACATCTTTCAAATTATCAATAAGGTTTTCTTGGCCAATATTGTTAAACTGTTCGATAATTTCAGATATTTCTATTGATTCATCTTCAAAATCAATTAAACCAGAATCTTGAATTTTTCTACTAATCATCCTCGGTAATCCATACTCTTCTAATTGATATACAAGTTTAGGCAAAAATGCATTTGCGGCTCTACCAATGAATCCCGATATGTCTGGAGACTCTGGATTTAATGATTTTTTCAATACATTTATAATGGAAAGCGTAGAACATAAATTATACGATAAGTATCGTTCTGCCGAAAACAAGTCTTCGTAACTAACATCAGATAGTTCTGAGTATATATCAGCAATGGAGCGCTTCCAATTATCAGGCATTTTCCAAATAGCAATCTTTATAAGACGAGCCATATTATCGCCGAGTAAACTGATAACATCCATTATTGGTTCACGCCAATTATATGTGTTTGCTAATGCTAATGCAGAATATCCATTGGGCCAATTAGGATTAGCTTTAAGTTTCTCAACTAATTGTTTTAAAATACGCGGATCACATGACCTATACAATGAAAGCTTTCTTATCTGATTAAAATTATCAGCACCTAATGCATCCGTCATATACGATTCATAGTCTTTGATTTTATTATTTTGCTCTTGATTGATCTCTACACCTGGATTTTCCGAATCTAAAGCTTCTACGACTTCTTCCGGAAATTCAATCTTTAAGGTAGTATCCTCTTGTGCAGGAGGCTCTTCGAGTAGGTAAACTTTCCCTATAAAATATTTAAACATACGTCCTGCTCGTCCAATTATATTTCTATATGTAAAGTAATCAAACTTATTAGAACCATTTTTGTTAGACCAGACTATGACTTGTTCTGCTTGAGTATTCACTCCTTCTATTATAGATGATGTTGAAATTACCGTATCTAAACCATTGTCTACTTCAAATAATTTAATTTGTATTTGACTCAATGATCTATGCATTTTGCCATTATGTACACCAACACCTCTTTCACAAAGTTTACACAATGAAAAATCTTGTCCATAATTCACTTTAAGCCAGTCATTAAAGTCCTTAAGCAGAGCAGTATTTTTAGGAGTTAAACTATTGGCGAGAATATCTGCAACTTTATTGATATTGCCATAACTTCCTGCATAAACTAAGGTTTTTGATTTGGTCTTATGTAAAATGTCAACAAGATAGTGTTTTTTAAACTCATCTCTATTTTCTCCCTCCTTTAATCTTTCATATATTTTTGCAGATTTTGTAATTACAGTTTTGAAGTCTACTAGCCTCATAAACTGCATTCCTTGAGTGAAAACATTATCTGCAATTTTGTGAATATTAGGAGCTAAATAATATTTCTGACGAGATATCTTTCCTAATTCAATAATCGCACTTAATAGTGACGAACTTCTTTCATCATCAAACATAGAACTCACTTTATAGAATTCATCTACAATGAGCATGTCTATTTTCTTTAATTTGCCTATATAAGCAAAACTGCGTTCTTGTGGAAAAATTAAAATATTTGCCTCTGCTAAAGTAGCATCAGTTGTAGTAATTATCTTATAATGACGAGAGAATTTGTGCTCAATTCGACGACGTGTTTCATCAGCAAGAGCAATTGTTGGAACAATAATAACAACATTTTCAGGTTTACGGATAGCAATAAATGCATCTATAATAAAACTTTTACCGAAACTGGTAGGTGCACTTACTGCAATATTATCTCCAGCTAAAAGTCGTTTCAGAACACGAGATTGAGCGCTATGTAGTGTAACAGGTTTTTCTTCTCCCACATTGGCTTTAAATGCTTCTACGACAACCTGATCCTCCCATAATGCCGTATTACAATCTATATATGGATATAGTCCTACCTCTCTAATCAAATGATTGACAAGAGGGGTGTACTCAATTTGTTCTCGCTGTAGTTTATCCAATAAATTAATCACTAAAGAACGTGCTTCCGCCTTATTGCTATTTTCTATCAGCCCATTTATTCTTGCACATTCTTCAAATATTTCAATGTTATGCATCTTCAATAATTTGTTTTGCTCGTTCTACAAACCAATTCACTATTTCATCTTTTCGAGGTACTGGAAAAAGAATTAAATGAAATTGAATTTTCTCATAGCCATAAATTTTCTCTTTCGATTGTCGATTGTTCTGTGATGTGAAAAAACGTATAGCACGATTGAGATGATAATTTTTAATTTCATCTAGGTACTCTTCTGTCAACTCTGTTGCACTATTAGTTTTTTCACATTCGTGAAGTAGTAGAATTGGGACATGAAGTCTTTTCCTTATTTCATCAATAGGAGTGTCTCGACGAAGAACTGTTTGAACATTTTTTCTTACGATAGGATCTGTAATAACATATTCTAAATCTTTGATGCTAGTGATAATCGAATTTTCTTTTTTGATTTTATCAGTACTAATAGTATCAAATATGGAATTTATGGGTTCATACAATCTTTCATCTGCAATATCATTGTAAAATTTTGCTTCTCCTAACCACAGTGTAAAATCCCCTTTCTCATCTAATACAATATGTACACTATCAGCTCCTTTGGCATTGTCTTTAGGGTTCTGCTTATAAAATATCTTAGGAACAACAGGGAGAGCATTATAGTGATAGCGCATAATGCCATATAAGACAATCTCTGCAATCTCACTGCCTTTACCATTATCTTTATCAACTAAACGAAGATTCTTAATGGATTCCGTTATTGTCGTGTATGGAGACTCGGAATAAAGATTATCCCTATCTTCCGCAGATAATCCAGTCTGGGCGATATTGTTCATCACAAACTTATGGAACTCATTTTTTCTCCATTTCCCTTCTTCAAAACCGTTAATAACAGATAACAAAAAATCATTTTTATCTAAATCAAGAGTCTCTGAAGTCGGTTTTATGTCCCAAAGACATTTATTGATTGCTATATCAAAATTCTTTATCTTTCCCATCTTTTGCTGCCTCAGATTTATTGCTTCAAACATCCTATCGGAACTATGTAAATTCCATCTTCAGGGCGGCGATAGGCATGTTCGCCAGTTGCCGTTAATATCATCTTAAAAGCTGGTGTTTTCATGCGTGTTGTGTCAATCTGTTTGGCTAATAGAGTCAGCGTTTCGACACCTTCTTTTATCAATGTCTCACCTCCAAGTTTAACTTCAATAAGTCCATATTGTCCGTTGCGGAGATGTACTACTGCATCGCATTCCAGACCACTTTTATCTCGATAATGATATACTTTACCATTTAATGCTTCTGCAAATACACGCAAGTCTCTTACACACATTGCCTCAAAGAAAAAGCCCATTGTTTTCAAATCGTTCATTAAATCGGCAGGACCTAAACCTAATGCAGCAGTAGCAATAGATGGATCAACAAAATAGCGTGTATCTGCTGTGCGGATTGCAGTCTTTGAACGAAGATTCGGATTCCAAGCCGGCATATCTTCTACCACAAATATTTTTCTCAAAGCTTCGAGGTAAGAACTTATAGTATCATCATCAAGTGTGGCAGTATCGTTGTTTTTCAAATCTTCCTTTAATGTTGCGATTGATGCTTGTGTTCCTTGATGTCGAGCATATGCTCTCATCAAGCGTTGCACCCGCTCTGAAGCTCGTTTGACTCCATCAACTTTGGTTATATCCTCCTTGGTTACTGCATCGTAGTAATCGAATGCTTGTTCAAGTGCAGCTTCTTCGGGCAATCCAACAGCCATAGGCCAACCACCGCGGCAAATCAAGAAAGCTATATCTTGCAATTTAAGTTTGTTCTTCTCCAATATCTTTTCTGGAGCAGTAAACAAATTGCCAAGACTTACCTTTCCGTTCGACTCACCAGATTCAAACAAGGTCATAGGTCGCATAGTCAACCAGGCAAAGCGTCCAGTTCCGGAATGTTCTCTTTCCTCTTCTGCCTCCTTGTCTGGAACAGCAGAGCCTGTTAAAATGAATTGTCCCATTTTACGGCGATGGTCAACAGTATATCTTACGGCATCCCATAATTTAGGTACAGTCTGCCATTCGTCAATAAGCATTGGTGTATCTCCTGACAATGCTGCATCGGTATCTATTTCTAATAGGCTCTTGAAGTTATTCTTCACATCAGTTCGAGCCAATAAAATTTTGCTGGCTGCAATTTCTTCTGCCGTAGTGGTCTTACCGCACCATTTAGGGCCTTCTATTAGCACAGCTCCCTTTGCCTGCAATTTCTTTTCAAGCAGGCTATCCATTATTCTATGTCTGTAACCATCCATAAATTAAAGCATTTACTACTACAAAGGTAATTAATTAATTCTATATTCGGCAAAAAGGGGTGATTTTTTTCGGCAATTTGGCTTAAATTTGTTCGGAAGTTTGATGTTTAGTCAATTTGCTTTTCGGTAATTCGGCATTAATTTGTTCGGTAAAACAGAATTAATACATTGAAATACAATTACCGTTATAATCATTTTATGATGATTATTGCAAGCTCATTGCTAATTATTTCGTTCTATGTGGCAAAAATTGTCGTTTCCGCCACTCTTTAGTGTAAAGAATAAGTTGAACACTTCCATCTTCCGTTGAGTTAAACTTTCCAACACCTTTTGCCTTATTCTGCTCGCCTCATAGGTGTTCAACCTGAATGCAAGAGCAATGACCACTTCAAGATTATAGAATGTTGCCCAACTTGTAGGAGTGGCAACATCGTATCGTTGGGTAGATGCAAGGGTAAGTGTTCCACTCATATATATTGCTCTGATAGCAGCTCGGAGTGTCGGGGCTATCACCCCGAATAACTCCATCAATTCCATTTCAGACACCCAAATATTACCACTTGGAATATTCACTCTGCCACTTTCGCTAATTGTTACAATAGCTCGTTTCATACCTATACATTATTAAATGGCAAATCTTCCGCTAACTCTATCCTCAAACATCGATATATCGTATTCAAGTTTGGTATTGGTAACCTTTGCGTAAATCTGAGTTGTCGTAATATTCGTATGTCCGAGTATCTTGCTTACACTCTCTATCGGCATACCATAGTTCAAGGCTAACACTGCGAATGTATGCCTACTCAGATGGAACGAAGTTCGCTTCTTAATACCGCACATTTTGGCTACCTCCTTGATGCGTTTGTTTATGGTGTCGTGGCTACCGATGTTGAAAAGGGTATTGCTTATTCTGTATGGCTCGTATCGCTTGATAATCTGCATAGGTATATCCATCAATTTGATTTGGAACGGGACACCTGTCTTTTGTCGCTTTGATACTATCCAAGGTGAACCGCCCAATATTGAGATATTCTCCGTTGTCAGATTCTTGATGTCTATGAATGATATACCCGTCCAACAGCCGAACACGAATAAATCTCTTGCCAACTCCAAATCGGGATTGTTCAATTCAACCGTTGTAAAGGCTTGCAACTCGTCTTCGGTTAGAAAACCTCTCTCCTTGTGGTCGGGGTCAACCTTGTACTGGGCAAATGGGTTGCGTGCAATCTTACCGTTATAGTGAGCAGTGGTTACAATGTGCTTCAATGGTATTGAATATATCCACACTGATGATTGAGCCAATCCAACCTCATTTCTCAGATACAAGCAATAATCACGAATGAAATCCTCGGTTAGTTCATTCATCGCAATATCAGTACGCTTGTAGTGTACCTTGATAAATTCCGCCAGACATTTCCTTACGGTGAGGTACTTTTGATATGTACTCAGAGAACGATCCTTACCAACTCGTTTGGCAAAGGCTTCGTTCTCCTTGTCAAATGCTCGGAGCAGGGTTTCATACTCTGTTCCTATACCCTGATAGGCATTGCGTACCATTTCGGCAGTTACAAATGCTTCTCTATCTGAAATGCGTTGGTAGTGTTTGATGATTTGAGCCTTGATGTTATCCAAAGCCAAATTGATGTCTCTCGATTCTTTACTCTTGCCTTTTGCTCGGTTGCCTTTCACATCCCATAGGTCTTTATGGATGCTCTGCTTGCAACTGAATTGAGCCACAGAACCGTTGATTGTCACTCGTCCCATAATAGGAACAATACCGTTTTTCTCCTTGCTTCCGTTCACGTAGAACAGCACCTTAAATGTACTTCGCATAATCTAATCTTTTTTGGTTACAAAATTAGTTATCAGCGAGTTATACATTGATATGCAAACTAACGCAGAACGATGAAACGTGACGACACAAAGAAAAACTTTACTACATTATCGGGTAATGAATTGGCAACCGTTCTATTTCATAACCTTGCGTTTCTTTGCTAAATTGCCATTGTTACTATTTCCGAGGTTTTCTGTTTAATGCGTTATAGCTCAGTTCAAAACGCAGAAATTCACCTTTTTTGCTCCGAGAACCGTAATTTTAATTAAAAAACAACACGCTAATAGAACGCAAACAAGAAAAACAAGAAAAGCCAAACTTTTTGAAACAAAAATTGCATAATTGAGCGATAAATTCATTTATAAAAACTATCTTTGTGAAAATTTCCGGCAACGGGGCAAAAACAGCTTGTAACACAAGGATATTATCAAATCACAAAACAACACCACAAGACGAACCGCAACCGGGGAAGAGAAACATACTATGAAAATTTCTATCGTAACTGCAACATACAACAGCGCAAGCACCATACGCCACACTATTGAGAGTGTACTTATGCAGACACATAAGGACATTGAATATATTGTAGTTGATGGCGCATCGACCGATGATACAATAAAGATTGTCAAAGAGTATGTACCCCTTTTCGGCAACAAACTAAAGTTCATAAGCGAGAGGGACAAAGGGCTCTACGACGCAATGAACAAAGGCATCGCGCTTTGCACCGGGGAGATTGTAGGCATTCTAAATTCCGATGACTTTTACACAACAACCACAATATTGGAGCGTGTAAACAATGAGTTACAGAACCCCGAAATAGACGCAGTTTACGGAGATGTTCATTACGTAAGTAGCGAAAACCTCAACAAGTGCACAAGATATTATTCATCAAAGCCTTTCTGCCGCGGAATTATGAGAATGGGTTTTATGCCTGCACACCCTTCTTTCTATTGTCGCAAAAGTTGCTATGACAAAGCCGGCGGGTTCGACCTTTCATATAAAGTGGCAGCCGATTTTGAACTACTTCTCCGCATATTATACATAAACAAAGCACGCACAAAGTATATGAACACCGATTTTGTTACCATGCGTGCCGGTGGAGTTTCCAATGCAGGCATTGAGAGCCACAAAAACATTATGCGCGACCACCGCAGAGCATTAAAAACCCACGGAATATGCTCAAATTTCCTTATTTTAGGCCTTAGATATATATATAAAGTATTTGAATTAATAGCAGGCAACTTGATATACAAAAAGGACGTTCCGGCTGAAATATGTTTTATCAACATATACAACACCAAAACAACCCGAAAATAAAAGCAAGGAACTTGCAAAAAAAACACTCAAAGACGCAGCACCGCTACCACTTTCTAAAGTTATATATTCTGCCGTCGGCTGTGTGCATCAGCAACACATCTGCATTTAGCACATCTACCATAAAGGTTTCTGTTGCATTGTATATATAATACTTTTCCAACTCACTCAGGTTGCACTCACCCTCAATACCCGGGTGCGCATAGAAATTATTCATAACTATTTTGCCTGCCGAATAATCGAAATTGGCCATATACAAAAGCGGTGGAGCCTGTTCACTATACACACCAAGCATAACAAGATGACGTTGGAACGAGTAATAGACATCACTTGGATAAATTTCTTTGCCCCCCACCTCCACCTTTTCGAGACGCCACATTCCATCGAGTTCACCATTTTCAAAGGCTTTATCGCAAGAGGCAAGAACAAGCAACGATATAAATAAAATATATTTAATTGTTTTCATTTTACGCTATAATTAAAATATTCCCACTTTTGAGAACGAGAGCATAAAGCCCACATTCTCGCCAATCCAGTTACTCTTATCGTAGGCAACGGACAGAGTTGCAGCCCAACCACCCTTTCCACGCAGCAGCGAAATATCGGCAAGCAAAGAGGTTGTATATCTTTTACTCGCAAATGGGTTTATATATGTACCCCAATTTTCACTGTAAGTATATTGCAGTTTATACACCAACATTGTTTTGCTGCCAAAAGCACCATTAACACCAACATTGTGAGCTTTAAGACGATTACCGGCAAAAAACATACTGCCATTTTTGTTATACACAGGCGACAACACAAGCGGGTTACCTACACCCATACCATAATTGTGCCAGCCCGAATATATTCCGTGATTATAGTAATTGTCCAGCCCGTCCATTTGCTCCTTGAAGTATGGGCCCGGGTCGTTGTAGCCTGCACCGCTTTGGTTGTATGTAGAAAGATACTCATAACGCACATTTGATATAAATGACATCACCGAGCTTTTGTTATTCACATTTATTCCCAAAAGAATATCTTTCCACGGGTAGTATATAAGGTTCCTATCACCGTCGCGGTCGCTCTGATACTCAAAGAAGAACAGTTGCGAAAAATCCTCGAAATAGTGCTGGCCATAGAGGGTGAAATCCACCGGGCTTGTATGTAGCGTAACCGCTAAATGCCAATTTCCCAATTGATTACCCGATATATTAGTTTGCTCGGTATCGGGAGTATCATCGCCACCACTTAATGGAATAAACGCCTTTAAATACTCCTTGGGACCTTTGGGCATTGATATTACTTTTCCACGGCCCTGCATATAAACATCACCACCAAACTGCGTGTACATTTCCAGCCCACCCTCAAACGACAAAGGAAACTTCTGCGGCTTGCCCACTTTTATAAACATAGCCTTGCTATGATACAACACATTCTTTGCATAACGGGTATAAATATTCCCTTGCGTGAAATTCTCCTGAAAACCGCCATCGGCAAAAAAGCCATAGGCCAAATGACCCTTTACCTGCAACCAGCCGGCAGTCCGTGGAATACTCACATACTGCGGAACTTCCAAACGCAATTGTGGAATGGGAGCACTATTCCCGCTATAAGCAAGCCCACCCGTACCAAGTTCCTGCAAACCATTAATTTGAGACTGTGGCATAAGGGCTGCAACTTCATTTTCAGCAAGCCCGGCAATTACACTGCGCCCCGACAACTCCCCCACTCTCTCCTTTTTACCCAAAGAGAGATTCAGCCAACGCCAGGACAAGTCGGCATAGAGCTGTTGCAGCCTCACTGCACTTTCCTGGTTATACCCGGCGACCGCATCGGCAGCGACTGCCCATTTATAATCTTTATTGCTAAAAGGCTTTGCCACAGAGAGCCCAAAACGGGCATACCCGCTATTTTCGCTCACCGACGAGATGCCCTGCCTGTTGGCAGTGAGCCAGAATGGGGCATAATCGCCCGAAGAGAAAACGGTATTAAACTGTGTGAAATATGTAACAGACTGTCTCTGCGAAAAAGAATTCAAAGCCAATAGGAAGAAAACTACGACATATAATAAACGATTTCCAATGCACATAAACACAGCTACATTAACACATTAAAGCAATTTAAATATACTAAATATGAATGCTATTCTTGCAATTCATATACAAATTTACAAATTTATTGGAAACGACACTGCTTTTTTACATTAAATCGGACATAAAAAAGATTTAAATTATTCAGACAATGAAAAATAGCATATAACACAATCATTATCATAAAAAAAGATTATCTTTGCATTATACTAGAAGCAAACATAGGCTTGGCGAGCAGCACCGATTTTAACTTGCCCCAATGACTATATATTAAAAAACACGTTATGGTAAAATCCGGAGATATATTAATAGCACATTCTACCGACACCGGCACAAGACACAATGCCACATCGGGAGGGGTAGGAAGTGCAATAATATACTACTTATTTAATACCCAACGGATTAAATCCACAATATCATTTAAGTACCAGCCCGAAAATCTAGAATACGCGCCATACATAATAAATGATATAAACGACTACAATGTATCGGGCAGTATCTATCACGAAATAAGCCTTGTAAAGTTTATTAAAGAAAACATCAGCAAAATAGAACCTCCATTCGCCTGTTTTGCCCTACCCTGCCAAGTTACCCCGATATTAAACCTGCTTGAGAAAGCCAACATTAAGGCATACGTTTTTGAACTCACCTGCTCATCTCAACAATCCATTGAGGCCACGCAGTATTTAGTAAAACGTGCAGGAATAAGCCCTAACGAGATATTAAACATCAAATACCGTGGGGGCGGCTGGCCCGGTGGCATAAGAATAACCACAAAAGATAAAAAAGAGATATTCTACCACAACAACAACTCCTTGTGGACTAAAATTTTTCACTCTCACCTTTTTATTCAACCTCGATGTTTCTTTTGCGGCACCGACAAAGGAACCAATTCAGACATTCAGCTTGCCGATCCTTGGGGCATTGATTCACTAAACTCACAAACCGACGGGCGCAGTATGTGCTACATAAAAAGTGGCAGAATAGCTGCTATACTGACAGAGATGCACAACAAAGGCCTAATATCGTATGAAAAGAGCGACAAACAGAATTTTATACGCTCCCAAGCCGGTACTTTAATAAGGAAAAACTACAATCTGAAGCATAAACGGTTTACAAAATTCATAAAAGCCATAATTCAGCACCCCCTATACAAAAAAGTTGTATTATCTTCAAACATACTATTTGCAGCACACTGCTGCCTTTACAAAGGAATGTATCGTATATTACATAAAATAAGTTCATTTTAAGATAAAAAACATGAAATTTTTATTAATAGAACAACCTGTAAACAACAGAGGCGACGAATCGGCTCACAGAGGTTTTATAAACAGATTGGCCGATAGTTTCCCCAATGCCTCCATAGAGGTTCTTTTTTTTGAGAAACTCCCGATTGAGGTTGATGATATGCGGGTAAATAGAGCTAATGTTAAATACATAAATATACCTGTGCGCCACAAACTGTTTGCGCCACACCGCATGATTAAGTTATTTATGATGTTTAATATGCCTTGGTTACTGGCGACATTGCCTATTATAAAAAAAATAAGAAAGCTATATGCAGAAGCCGATTATATCGTGTGTGCACCCGGTGGCATAGATATGGGCGGTTTTCAGAACTGGGTACACATCGGGCTGCTCAATTTAGCAAAAGAGATGAACAAAAAAATCATATATTTTGCACGTTCGATTGGGCCATTCCCCACAAAAACCATCTTCAACAGACTTTTTAAGAAAAAAAGCATTGAACTATTATCGGGTTTTAATTTTGTATCTCTGCGCGATAATAAATCGCAGCAACTTGCAAAGGAGCTGGGAATTCCGGTTGTACACACCATAGATTCTGCATTCTTGTATTACACCCCCGAGGAAGCACCCAATTCTTTCAAGAATGAGATTGGCAACAATGAATACATAACACTTGTACCCAATTCATTGGCTTGGCACCACGATTTCAATTGTTATGGGTATGAAATCTTTTCCAAGTTTTGGACAAAGCTGACAAACAGGCTATTAGATGAATATCCAACATACAAGATTGCAATGCTTCCACAAACCACCAATTATGGATATTCTGCAAGTTTGCCCGATGGATACAAATATTTTTGCAAAATAAAGAATGCAAGCAAGCAGCCGGAACGTATTGCCGTTTTAGAGGAGAAATATGGCTCTAATATACAACAAGGAATTATCTCAAAATCAAAATTTCTAATTGGTGCACGCTACCATTCCATAATATTCTCCATTAACCAAGCAAGGCCCTTTGTTTCATTATGTTATGAGCATAAAATGAAAGGAGTAACCGACATGCTTGGAAAACAAGATATAAACATACACGACCTATTTGATGGGAATGAAATCACCGATGAAAAAATTGACAAATTCATCGACCGCATAATAGACATGACACACAATATAACGCCCGACGAGCAAGCCCAAGAAAAAGCGCGCACAATAGCCAACAACGGCTTCAACAAGCTTGTCGAATATATTAAGGAAACAGAACAATGTTGAGCAAAACAAACAAAATAGCCATAAACAGCATTTCACTATATGCGAATATGCTTGTCTCAATGGCTGTTACGTTGCTTGGGACACGCTTTGCATTACAAGCACTTGGGAAAGAGGACTATGCCGTATATGCACTCATTGCCAACATAGTAGCACTTTTCTCGTTTATAAATGTGGCTATGGCAGCCTCCACGCAGCGATTTATGTCGTTTTATATGGGCAAAGGCAACAAAGCAGGGACAAGCGAGGCGTTTTACAACAGCATTGTCATACACACCACTATTGCAGCCATCTCAGTGGGCATACTGCTCGCAATTGGAGTGCCCGCTGTGGAGCATTGGTTGGACATTCCTGCCCAAACGCGTGCAAGTGCACTTATTGTGTTGCTATGCATGGCAGGGGGTGTTACATTCACCGTGCTATCGGTGCCATTTGAAGGTGCAATGAATGCATACGAAGACATTTTTATGATAGCCGGCATAAATATCCTCGATGTAACAATAAAACTAATGGCAGCCATAGCCATTTTATTTATTCCTTCAAACAGGCTCACCATATATGCTTTTATGATAATGGGAGCTTCGCTATTTGCATTTATATGCAAGGTAGCGTATTGCCGAAAGCACTACGATGAAACACATTTCACCTGGCACAAGATAACCGATTTTGGGCTTATAAAAAAGATGACGAGCTTTGCAGGGTGGAACCTTATAGGCACCGGTTGCTCCATTGCCCGCTTTCAAGGAGCCGCCGTTCTGCTAAACAGTTTCTTTGGATTACTATACAACGCTGCTTATGGTGTTGCACAACAGGTAAACGGTTTTCTTTTGTTTTTTGCAAACTCGGTGGTGCGCCCTATGCGCCCACATATTATAAAGAGCGAGGGTGCCGGCAGGCACAGCGATGCCATAAAATATTCTTACAGCACATCGCGCTTTACCACACTTATGTTGGCTGTAGCAATTATTCCCCTGTTCATAAACATGCCATACATACTGCAAATATGGCTCAAAGAGATTCCTACCGGAACATTGGAGTTTTGCCGAGGGTTTCTCATAATCACTTTGATAGCCCAAGCATCTATCGGGCAGCAGATAGCTTTGGAGAGTGTTGGTAAGATAAAACGACAGCACCTCACCGTAGGTATAATGCACATACTCCCGCTACCGGCAGCTTTAATAATGTACAAATGCGGAATTCCCTATTACGGAATAATCTATTGCATTATAGTTGAAGAGATTCTGTGCATATTCATTAGAACATACATTGCAAAGAAAGATGCCGGTATGCCCATAAAGCCATTTATTAAGGGGCACCTGATACCGTGCACCACTTGTATTGCGGCAACCTATATTGCAACAGCATTCTTGACTTCAGGAATAACAAACCCACTTGCGAAACTTGTTGCAGGAATATTGCTCTGTGCCACTCTTTTGGGAGTGCTGTCATTTACATTCTGCTTCACAAAGTGGGAAAAGGAGAAAATTTATTCATTGTTCCGTTCAATTCTATCCAGGAAACTATAGGCCGAAAGCACAACCAACATTCCCGTCGATGAAAGGAACAGAGGGTTTGTACCTGCAATTACAAGATACAACATATAACCAAGTATAAAGGCTATCACCACCTCTTGCGTGTTTATATATTTAAACATCAGTACCAAGGGCTTTATTATCACATAAAGAATCACAGCAGAGAAAATGCCATAGCAACGCAGGAGTTCAAGATAGGTCCACTCGGTAATATTTGTCATATGCCTGAAGCCCTCGGAATAAAAATATGTTGCAGGCCCTTGCCCAAAGAGCAAGAAGAGAGGATTTCTTTCAAACAACTCCAAATAAGATGTTATGTGCGCATACTTCACAAGATTCGACGCTTCGGATTTCTCCATAAGCAATTTAAAGAGAATCACGGCTATGGCCAATACCGCGATAAAAGCCGCCGGGTAAAAGAAGTAGTTGAAATATCGTCTGTTACGGCAAAAAACAAAAAGAATAGCCACAAACAGCAACAAGGGGAGCAAAGTGGTGCTGCGCGTGCCACTAATTAAAAAGAGGTGCAGAAGAAGCAATACCAGCAATATATCTACAAAAGTGCGCTTACCTGGGATAGCCACATTATATACCGCAATACAAAAAACAGGCAACATAGCAACTGTCGACTTGCAATACATACCAAAGAAACGCATTCCCAGGAAATACCTGTGCGACATCATAATAGTATTGTCGTGCGACCACATAAAAGGATATATAACAGCCTCTGTTACCGGGAAAAAGAATATTATCCAAAACAAGGAGACCACAATACCTGCGGTAACAAGAACCGGTATGCGCGAGAGGCGCACCACGTCGTAGCGTTCTATCCACGGCAACAGCAGCAATGGAGCAAAGGCTGTGTAAATACCCTTCAACTCGGCAAGGTCTATAATAGTACCGCGGAGATTGGCCACAATAAATGAGACAGAAACAGCCGATACCGCATACAAGAAATAGCGTGCCCTTGCATAATCGGCTTTATAAAAGGCTATATTGAACAGGAGAAACAGCAAGAACACTATATTCTTCAAATGGAAAATAGTGTTAGTCGGGTCGGCCAGAAACAGCAAAATTAGCAGAGTAAACAACCCGTCTCCTATCTTCTTTGTCAAGCCTTCCCTTTCCATTTCTTTTGCTTAACAATAACATAGGCCAAACGCAATGTTGCAAGCACACACGCAAAGAACACGAAAATCACCATAATTATCATTTTACGGGGCGACTTTGCAGTAATGGGCACATAGGCCGATTCTACTACCGTATATACCGGTGTAGCTTCCAACACTTTTGCTTGCGCCATTTGCAACTGCGAAGCAACGGTGCTATATGTGGAATAGGCCAATGTAACCTCATTTTCCAAAACCAGCATCTTCATTTTAGCCTCGGGAGAATATACATCTATGTGGGTACGTGCATACTCGGTGAATTTCTTCTGAGCATCGATATACGCTTTTTTAGTACTATCGCACAAAGCCGATATATATTCATAATCGTTGCGGGCCTTGCGAGTACGATAATCCAATATAAATTTATTGAGCTTATTCACCGTAGCGTTTGCAATGGTAGCCGATATTTCGGGATCTTGGTCGTTGGCAGTAATCACAATAACACCCGACATTTTATCAACTACACAAAACAGATTGCTCTGTATCTTGTAGCACAAAGCAAGTTGCGACTTTGAAAGATACCTTATGGAAGGACCCTCGCCTTGTGCTCCCGTGCCCTGCGGCTTCGTAACTTCGGCCTGCGGGAATAATTTGTTTACGAGAGAACGCCCCCAGCCAACAGGATACATCCACCACGGCTTCAACTGGTGCTTTGCCAAGTATGTAGCATAGTTGGTGTCGATATTCCTCTTCGAAGATTGCACCCTTACATTAAAGAGGTCGAGAATAAAATCGTTTGAGGAAACTATTGTAGGAAACAAATCTACAGTGTAAGCGTCCTCAGTAACACCGCCCATATTTATGCCGGCCATACTTGCAAGGCTTGCCAAGCCTGCTCCAAGGCCCGACGATTGAGATTCAGGAGCAAGAACAACCGATGTTGAATAGGACTTTGGAATACTGAACGAGATGACAAGCGAAAGCACCACTGCCACCGCACAATATTTTATATATATCGACTTGCGTAACCACACGAACCTGACACCTTTTTTAACAGCCAAAAGGTCGTCATACAATTCCTGTAATCTTGATTTCTTATTCATAAGGTTGCAATTTATATGCGTTTATTATTTAAGCAGATTGATAATAGCCACAATCATTGTTGCTATAGATGCAGTAGATGTTCCTATAGTAGCCATTTCTGTAGGTGAGAGTTTGTTTCTCATACTCTTGCGCGGAACAACAATTTCACAACCGGGCTCAACAACTTTAGATGAATTCTTTGACACATTCACCACAGAACCATTCATATAAATGATATATACACCCTTTTTGTGAGCATTATTGCTATATCCACCAGCGTGTTTTATATAATATTTCACGTTCTTGCCCTTCTCGTAACTCACTGTAATGGGGTGGCGAACCTCACCGCTTATGCTTATTGTCGATGAATACTCGGGGATATTGAGTACGTCACCTTCACGCAGCACCACATCACTTAAAGAGCCGGGGTTCTCAATGGCTTCTTCTAAGTTTATTGCCACGGGATACACCTCGCCAAGGTTCAACTTAAGCTGCATAAGAGAGTCGAGCAAAGCAACATTAAGTTCTTTATCTTCGTCGCGCATACTCTCCTCGAGCATCTGTATTTGAGAAGTTTTCATTGCCGCCTCACGTTGTTTACGCTCCTCCTCGGTCATTTTACGATAAAGACTTGCACCTTTAACATATGCTAAGTTTGTGAAGCCACCGGCATCACTTACAAGCTGGCTCAAACGATAATCCTTGGTAGGCATCACATAACCACCCTCGTAATTCACACAGCCGCGCACTTTCACAACGTCCATAGCAGCATACGAAGGATTACGGCGCACAAAAACCTCATCAAATGGTTCCAGAGCAAAGTTTTCGCCACCATCAATAATAAACCCATCTTTTAGTGAGAAGCTAAAAGCCAATGTCTGCTGCTCCTGTTGCTCGGTAGATTTGGAATCTATAAGATTTCTATATACATCTATTTTCATAACCGAGGCTGCACGTGTGAGACCGCCGGCCTGCAGTATAATATCCTCTATGGTTGTGTTTTTTGCGAATTTATACTTTCCCGGCAAATTCACCTCACCACTGATGCTCACAGTCTGCTCGCCAAGCATATCAACCGAATTGGGAATAAAAAGCAGGTCGTTGTTTTTTAACTTGACATCGGGAGCAGAGCCTGCAAGAATACCTCGCAAATCTACAGACTCCGTTACCAATGTTTTGTCGAGGTTGCGATGTTGCAGTACCGCCCTATTCAAGAAAGCCTCCTCAAGCACACCACCTGCAGCAGCCACAAGCTCTCCCACTGTTGATATTTTATTGCCAAGTTCATACTGCCCGGGATAGAATACCGCACCACTCACCTCTATCATATTGGAGAAGCGTTGCAACATCTCCTCCACATTTACATAATCGCCATCTTTCAACTCAAAAGCAGCGGCCTCGGGCTTGCTCACTGTGTGCATTGAGTATTCACGCCCGCTTTTGCGAATGACATTGAGGTTCTCTGTGTAAGCATCACCGGCAAAGCCACCGGCATATGAAATAGCATCGAGCAAGGTTTCGCTATCTTTCATTTCGTATTTCATAGGACGCTTAACCTTGCCGGCCAATTCCACAATATTCTGGTATGCTCCAACGCTTATTACATCGTTATCTTGCAAACGGACATCGCTGGCAACTTTACCGCTAAGTATATAATCGTAAACGTCAATTGAAGCAATCTCCTTCCCCCCGCGATACACTTTTATATCGCGCAAGGTACCCACCTCACTTATACCGCCTGCAGCGTACAGAGCATTGAATGCTGTGGAGAAAGCACTGATTGTATATGTTCCCGGGGCAACAACCTCGCCGTGTACTTGTACCTGAACAGAACGTGTAGAACCCAGTGTGAGACTTATTTGAGAACCGCCATACACATCTCCAAGCTTCTCTTTCACATAGTTTTCTGCTTTTTTAACAGTGAGACCACTCAAATTTAAAAGCCCCACTCCATCGACAAAAACTTTGCCGTCGGGCGACACAGTCTCCTTTATATTGAACTGCGACGTGCCCCAAACATCTATTATAACCTCGTCGCCGGCACCAAGCACATATTCACCCGGAGTTGGAATATTCATTGAGGGCTCAAAAGTGAGCAATTCGTTGTTGAATATATCGCGCCCGAAAACGGTTATTTCCTCCTTATCGACAAACAAGTTGTCGAGTTCTTCAACAAACATCATTTCCTCATCAACAAAGCGGAAGCTATTATCTTCTTTTTTGTTTTGCTCGCCGGAATCATCGACTTTACCAATACTGCTGCTTGTTTTATCTTTTTTATATTTCTTAGAGGAGATATTGCGATTTGTTACAATATTTGTATTTTTACGGCTGCGATCTAAAGAGTTCAACTCCTCGTCATCGACATTCATAAAAGAATACTTATTTTTTTGTGCCGATGATTTCACACGTTGCAACTGCTCAAGTGTAACACCTTGTTTCATTAGCTTTGTTGCAATATTCTGCTGCGATGTACCTTTTTTCTGTTCGGCCATTATTATCTCCACAACCTCATCGTCGGACAAAGATTGTGCAAATGACACACCGGCCATTATAGAAACCACAAGCAAAAACAATAACCTTTTCATCATATTCTTTGTTTTTATATTTTTTTCCCTTTCAGTATGTAATAGACTGTTATGAATATTATCTTTATGTCAAGCCAAAGGCTCCTTTTCTGCAAATACTCCAAATCCATATCCAGGCGTATAAGCATTTTTTCCATAGTATCGGTATATCCGTTATACACCGATGCCGGCGAAGTGAGCCCGGGACGCATAAGATAGACATAATCGTAGTCGGTATTATGCTGCATTATCTTATCTATGAAAAACTTTCGCTCGGGACGAGGACCCACAAAAGACATATCACCCACAAACACATTCCACAATTGTGGCAACTCATCGAGATGGCGTTCACGCAAAAAACGGCCGAAGGGAGTGAGGCGTGCATCGTCTTTTGTAGCAAGGTTAGGTTCCTCATTTTCGTCGGAGCCCACACGCATTGTACGGTATTTAAGTATATTAAAAGGCTTTCCTTTGTAGCCTACGCGCTCTTGTTCAAACATAACCGGGCCGTCGCCTTGCATACGCAGCCTGATGTATATGTAGAGAAACAACGGAGACAGCAACAGCATTCCCACCAGTGAACAAAAAACATCGAACAGGCGTTTTATTATTCGCTGGAAGAGGTTCATTCCATCGCAATATTTATTTTTTTCTTGTGTTTTTCCCATCAATAAAAGTAGTTATCAATAAAATAACTGCAAATACTGTTTTTTATTGTGCCGGCAATGGCTTTTGCACGCAATATAGTTACTAATAAAATTACAACCATTCTTGGCGAAGCCAAAGATAGTAATTTTACCAATATCAGGCAAAACAAAGCAGGAAATTCTAATCTACAACAGCAAGAATAGTTCCGGGATAATAGTGTTGCAATATTTGTTCATAAGTGTATCCACGCTCACCCATAACAGCTGCACCTATCTGGCAAAGCCCCACACCGTGCCCCCAGCCCGCGCCTTTAAGCAAGAAATGGGTTGCACCTTGCCGTTGAATTTTATCAACGACAAACGCCGAGCTATAGAGGTGAGTGGGCGACAGCCACCGCCTTATTTCCAACTCTTTTCCAACAGTTTTAGTAGCTTTAGCACCTACTATGCGCAATTTCACCAGGCGGCCCGACGCGCCACGCTCAACAGGCTGCAACTCTTCAATAATACCAAAATCTATGCCCGAGCGCGACGCCACCAAGCGCGACAACTCCTCTTGTGAATACTCCACCTGCCAGCGATAGAAATCGGGTGTCTCACGGTCGTAATTATTCAACACTTGGGACAATATCTCGGGAGCCACCGCTGAACAAAACGCTTCGGGTGTACTTTCTATCCACTCCCGAGCCCCCTCCTCGGTTTCAAGCGAAGGCAGAGGCTCTTTGTGCGGTGTGTCGCGGAACGCATCTAAATATACATAATCGACATTTTCCCAACAGGCCGAAAAACGCTCGGTAGCTCCACCACAACACTTGCTGAAACGAGCATCGCACACCTCGCCACCATATTTAAGCACTATATTTTCGGTAGCCTTCACCGCTGCCTCCACATTGGGGTTGATAGCACGCGTGAGCCCTTGATAACGCTGGCAATGGTCGTCGGCACAGAGGTCGAATAGGGTGTGGTCCTCGCGGGCATACCAACGCACCACTTCATCGGAAGTTTCGTACCCCAGCACAGAAGCTTGCACACGCTCTTTGCGATGCAACTGCGCATATAGCCAACTACGCGATATCACCGTGTGAGCTTTTAAAAATTCCAGCGAACTTGTTGCCGACATTTCAGAAGAAATAACACTTACCAAATAATCTTCGATAAAAAGGCGGTTTATCGCACGCACCTGCCCGTTCTCCACTATAAAATGCAGCTCTCCTTTGAACGTCTGGTTCTCCTTACGCTGCCAATGAAAATTGACACCTATAACCACATCAAAAAGCACAAAACGGCAATCGTTGGCAACGGGTACAAAAGAGAGCCTTTCACTTTTGTGCCCATTGAACAAAAGAGAATTTTCTTCGATGCAAACGGAGTTTTTCGCAGTTACAGGCAGCCCGTTACAAAAGAACTCACCCAAAAGTTCAAACTCCACTTTCGAAGCTATGAGAATACCTACATCTACACTCCTCATAGCACATCACCTATATTTTCGCACACCTCGTCGGCCGCCTCTTCGTCTATGGCCACCTCGCGCAAGAGAGCAACAGCCTCCTCGGGTGTAATATTCATAAAATCGCATTCACGAGGGGTTATGAGCAAGCCTGCCATATCCAATGTACCGGGGCTGACAACGCGCTGAGCGTTGCCGGTGGCTGTATAGGCGGCAGGGCGGTGCTTTGCACGAGGAACTACTACAAGCACATAGCCTTGCGAGGGCGAGTAGTACGATATAACGTTCATACGCGGCTCCCCCTCACCTTCTACCTGTGGAAGAGCAGCCATAAGAATTTTCATCAGTTCCACTGCCTCGCTCACGCAATCGGCCACCACCATAAAGAGAGGCACCACATAATCGGTAACGCGGTAAAGGGCACTGCCACTGCTTATGTACACAGGCTGCAAGCTATCTTCCACAGCCTCACCCCACTGCTCGCTCAAGAGAGGGATATCACTTGCCCGCACTGCCTGCAGGTGAGCGTGGTCGGGAGCCGAAGCACCACACAGTGCGCCATTATAGAAAACAGCCATTCCCTGCCAACTACGCGACAGGTGCAACATATCGGCAAGCATAGTATTCAGCCTTTGCGGCGTATGTTTTTCATTTACTATTGTAAAATGGAATGGCAGTATGGGGAAGGGGTTCACAAGAACAGAGAGGGAGCCCATTGCCTGCAAGCTCAATTGACAAGACGGCCTGTTTTTCTTACACAAAAAACAGGGACGTGCAGCCAGCGATGCTGCATCTACCTTGGCCGCCGTGGACACCGCACGTGCGGGGTTATACTGCAATGCAAGTCCATTGCCAAGCGAGCGCACACTCACTCCCGGCAGTGCTTTGTAACGCTCTGCGGCATCGGGCCACTGCTGCAACTGTTTTGTATAGAAAACCTCCAATTCATCGAGCGAAGGAGTTGCCTGCTCTTTCACCAATTGCCGGCGTGCTTGCAGCTCGGCTGTGCGTAAAGAATCTTTATATGTATTATGAGCGTTCACCTTAGCATGCGACAGAGCCGCATCGGAGTTACCGCCCCAACGACGGCACAGGTAGAGCACATCGTATATGCGCCCTATGCGGTAGCTGCGGGATATTTGCAACCCCACAGCATAATCCTCGCCATAGCTCACATTAGGGAAGCCTATGGAGCGTATAACGGGAGTATAAAAAGCACGTGGAGCACCCAAGCCATTTATGCGCAAGGCATTGTTGCGCCCGTTCTCCTCGCTCCACTCACGGTGGTCAATCACACCCGGAGGCAAAGTGTTAAGTTCAAAATCGCAAATGCGATAGGAACCAATGAGCATCGCACACTGCTGTTTATAGAATTCATCGACAATATATTGCAAGGTGGCGGGTGAGCTGTAAAGGTCGTCGCTGTCGAGCTGCACTGCAAAACGGCCACACTGCACACTGTTCACAGCCTCGTTCCAGCAACCACCAATGCCCAAATCGGTGCGTGCGGGTATTATATGCACCACTCTTTCGTCGCCAAAGGAATCTATTATATCCGATGTACCATCGGTAGAGTGATTATCTACCACAATTATATTAAATGGGAAAGAAGTTTGCTGCTCAAGCACCGATTTTATGGCATCGCCTATGGTAGATGCGCGGTTGAGCACGGGAATTATCACCGACGCCTCAACAGGAAAATCGCCGGCCGACAAATCTATTTCATCGTATTTACAGGCCGGCAAGCAAGCACCTACGGCCTTTAGATGAGCTGTACACACCTCCTCCATTTCAAGTTGCACATCACGCTGTGCAGGGTTCACGTAGTCGAACTGCTTCTCACCACTCTTGCGGGTATCGGTTTCTTGTTCGGTATAAAGAAATTCCTTATAATGAAAAATTTTACCAATGCGGCTCATTGCAAGACGCAAGCGGTAAAGACCTGCATAGGAATATTCAGCTTTGACATTGGCGGCATACTCCTTTAATGCCGCCGTGCGAAAAAGCAACACTGAGCCAAAATCAAAATCGTTCCTGAGGCTACCTGCCTGGTAATCTATAGCAGGAGCGTTACACACTTCACCTGCAATTATTTTGTAGTAATCGGCATAAGCCATTGCTGCATCTTGCGGCACCGCCGAGCAGAACTTTTCTAAATCGGCAGCTTGTATTTGCGGCAATCCTTTTGAAAAATATATTACAAACTCCGACTCCGCCTCACCGGCCATTTTAAGAAAAACATCGTCGGCAGTGAGCGATTGAGCAACAATACACTTCACCTTCGGCTGAAGCGAAGCAGCAGGAAGCTCACGCACCATAAGAAAAATATTTTTCACAGTGGCAGAATCAACAAAACCCTGCAACTCCGGCAACAAAGATTCATCTACCAAGCAAGGGACAAACAGGTCTATAGAATTATTTTTCATAACAACAAATTTACAGGTCAAGCAGCAGCCACAATGGCACTACAATAATGCGAAAATAATAAAAAACCAGATACCACACAAAAACCAAGTAACAAAATATTGCACACCGTAAATATTAATATAAACATTAAGTATATTTAGAAATATTCGTTATTTTTGCAGAAGAAACAGACGAAAAACGATGAACGAAGGAAAGAGATATTTGCTGGGTATGACACTTGCAGAGCTTAAAGGGGCCGTGCAAGAGGCGGGTATGCCTGCATTTACAGCCAAGCAGATTGCCGACTGGGTTTACAAGAAGCGCGTGCACAGCATAGAGGAGATGACAAACATATCCCTAAAGAACCGCGAGAGGCTGCAACAGCTCTTTGAAGTAGGGCAACAGCCACCGGCCGACGCCGCACGCTCCTGCGACGGCACCGTAAAATATCTCTATGCAGTAGAAAACAATCACTTTGTAGAGGCTGTTTATATACCCGACGGCGAGCGTGCCACGCTATGCGTCTCCTGCCAGGTGGGCTGCAAAATGAATTGCCTGTTCTGCATGACAGGCAAGCAGAAATACACTGCCGGGCTCACAGCCAATGAGATACTGAACCAGATTTTTGCACTGCCCGAACACGACAAACTCACCAACATAGTGTTTATGGGAATGGGTGAGCCGTGCGACAACCTCGACAACATACTGAAAACCATTGAGGTGCTAACGGCCGATTATGCTCTCGGGTGGAGCCCTCACCGCCTGACGGTTTCCTCGGTGGGAGTGCGCAAGGGGCTTAAACGCCTGCTCGACGCAGGTGAGTACCACATTGCCATAAGCCTGCACCACCCCATACCCGAAAAACGTAGCGAAATAATGCCGGCTGAGCGTGGTTACTCTATAACCGAGATTGTGGAGTTGCTAAAGCAGTACGACTTCAGCCACCAACGTCGCCTCACCTTTGAATATATTGTATTCAAAGGAATAAACGACTCACCTTTCCACGCACGCAAACTACTGCAACTGCTTGCAGGGCTCGACTGCCGCATAAACCTCATACGCTACCACGCAATCCCCGGTGTGCCATTGGAGGGGGTTGATAACGAGCATATGACCAACCTACGCGACTATCTCACGAAAAACGGGCTTTTCACAACCATAAGAGCATCGCGCGGTGAGGACATTTTTGCAGCCTGCGGAATGTTATCGACACTGAAGAACGAAAAAGAAAAATCGCAACAGAATAAATAAAAAAAACAGATAATATTATGAAGAAGCTATTCACCCTACTTTTTACAGCCGTGCTCTTTGCCGCTTGTAGTGGCAACGGCAACACTTCGTTGCTTACACCCCCGTCGAGCGGCCTTGCATACGAAGTACTCGTTGTGTGCGACAAGAACACTTGGGAAGGCCCCACAGGCCGAGCATTGTTCGAAGTTCTCGACAGCGACGTACCTGCAATACCGCAATCGGAACGCTCGTTCCGTGTATCGTTTACCGAGCCCGCCGGCTTTACACGCCTGCTTAAATCGTTCCGCAACATTATTGAAGTAAAGATAGACAAGAGCCAATTCACACAAACAAAATTCAAATACCACCAAGACAAATACGCGGCTCCGCAGATGATTATGACAATACAGTCGCCTTCGGCCGACGACGCTCTGGAGTACATTACAAAGAACTCTCAGGTTATTATCGACTTCTTTACATCGGCCGAGATGAACCGCGAGTTGCAGGATTTGAAGGAGGAAAAGAACCACAACAAGAATTTCCTCGACTCGATAAAGAAAAAATTCGGCTGTGAGATGCTCATAACCAAGAACATACGCAGCATAAAGAGTGGGAAAGACTTTTTGTGGGCATCGGACATTTCGAACAACAACAGCAGCATACAGAACTATGTTGTTTACAGCTACCCCTACACAAGTGTCGATAACTTCTCACGCGAAAACTTTATGCAGAAGCGCGACTCTGTGATGAAGATAAACATTCCCGGCAACCGCCCCGACCGTTACATGGCAACAGACACTATGTTTGTAGATGTTTTTGACACAGAGTTCCGCCAGAGATATATGCAAGTGGCCAAAGGTTTGTGGCAGATGGAGAACGATATGATGGGTGGCCCGTTTGTTTCACACCAGGTGGTTGATGAGAAGAACAACCGCGTTATTGTGGTAGAGACATTCCTCTACGCACCCAACAAGAAGAAAGGCGACCTCATACGCAAGCTCGAGGCAGCCCTCTTCTCTTTAAAACTACCGGCAGACAAAGATATTGAAAACAGCGTTCACATACCCGAAGTGGTAATTGACGATGCAGATAATAATGAATAAATAAAATAATAGAAATGAGCGACAAACGCAAGATACGTGTCGGTATCACACAAGGTGATATAAACGGCATAGGTTACGAGGTTATTTTAAAGACATTTGCCACACAGGAAATGTTCGAGATATGCACTCCTGTTATTTATGGTTCTCCCAAAGCTGCGGCATACCACCGCAAGACACTCGACTTAGATGTTGCTTACAACGCCATAGAGCATATTAATGAAGCCGAGGAAGGCAAGCTGAATATTATAAATTGCAACGACGATGACTTGCACATAGAACTAGGCAATGCAACAAAAGAGGCCGGGCGGGCAGCCTTTGAAGCATTGGAAGAGGCTGTGAAAGACTACAGAGAGGGCAATATTGATGTTATTGTAACTGCCCCAATTAACAAAAGCACTATTCAGAATGAGGAGTTTCACTTTCCCGGGCACACAGAATACCTGCAAGAGTGCTGCGAAGAGGAGTGCAAATCGCTTATGCTGCTATGCAGCGACGATATTCGCGTAGCGGTAGCAACGTCTCACCTCCCACTGCGTGATGTTCCCGCAGCAATAACACCGGAACTTATTGAAGAGAAGATTGCAATTCTCAATCGCAGCCTGATAGAGGATTTTAACATTGATGCGCCCAAAATAGCTGTACTTTCACTCAACCCACACGCCGGCGACAACGGATTATTGGGTAGCGAAGAGATAGAAATAATCTCTCCGTCAATTAAGAAAATGAACGATGAAAATGAGATATTCTGCTATGGCCCGTTTGCGGTAGATGGTTTTATGGGCAGTGGAAACTTCTGCCGTTTCGATGCTATTCTTGCAATGTACCACGACCAAGGACTTGCACCATTAAAAGCTCTGGGAATGAATAATGGAATAAACTTCACTGCCGGCCTTCCCATTATACGCACCTCACCTGCACACGGTGTTGCGTATGACATTGCCGGCAAGGGTGTTGCCGACGAGAATTCATTCCGCCAAGCAATATATGCCGCTATAGATATTTATCGCAACCGCAATTTCTACAACAACGCACGCCGCCACCCTCTGCGCAAGTTATATTATGAGAAACGCGACGACAGCAACCGCTTGAATTTGCAACAAAGCGACAATGAATTGGCAGAATGAAATATGCAATTATAGCTGCAGGTGAAGGCTCACGCCTTGCTAAAGAGGGGGTAAAAAGCCCAAAGCCGTTGATTAAAATACAAGGCGTTCCATTAATAGAACGCCTTGTAAAACTATTTACACGCTACGAGGCAAGTTCTATAAATATTATTATAAACGAACAACAGCCACAGACACTGTCCCTGCTACAAGAGCTTCAAAAGAACTACCCAATAAACCTGGTGATAAAAGACACGCCAAGCTCAATGCATAGCATGTATGCACTTATGCCACACTTGCAGGGAGATGAAAAATTTTGTCTCACAACGGTAGATACACTATTCCGCGAGGAGGAGTTTGCAAAATATATTGCTGCATTCAAAGCAAGCGAAAGCGACGGGCTTATGGCAGTAACAGACTACATAGACGACGAAAAGCCTTTATATGTGGAAACAGACAAAGAATTGAATATTACAGCCTTCTGCGACACAAGACAAATTAACAGTAAATACATATCGGGAGGAATATATGGGCTGACACAAAAATCTCTCATCACTCTGCAAAAGTGTATAGAGCAGGGCAACTCCCGTATGCGCAACTTCCAGCGTATGCTCATAGCCGATGAGCTTAAGTTGCAAGCATACCCTTTTAATAAAATAATAGATATAGACCACGCCTCAGACATTCAAAAGGCAGAGATTCTTTTAGCATAAAAAAATGAAAATAGCCACCATCACACGTAACCCGGCCCACTCCCCCAATATGTTGGAGAACGACACCGCGATGCTTTATTGTATTGAACAAGAGCTCATTGCTATAGGGCACAACGTTACTCGTTTAAACGAGGAAGATGAACTTTGTGGCTACGACGTTATATGCCATATGTCGAGGAGCGAGAAGACTTTGCAACGCCTTAAAAAAGCCGAAGCCAATGGTTGCAGAGTAATAAACAGCCCGCAGGCTATTGAAAACTGTTCACGCACACGTCTAATGGGAATTCTGCAAGAAAGCAATATTCAGCAACCACAGTATAATATACTACAAGGCTGCAATATACCCGGCACGCTTGAATACCCGGGGTGGGTGAAAAAAGGCAAAGGCTGGTCGCAACGAAAGGAAGATGTAGTATATGTTACAAACGCCGATGAAGCTGCAACAGCCGTTGCCAATATAAATGGCTGTGCCATATATTGCAAACACATAGAGGGAGATATTGTAAAATTTTACGGAGTAAAGAATTTTTTTTTCACATATAGCTACCCCAACCCTCAAAAAACGAAATTCGGGTGGGAAACAGTAAATGGTGTGGCCAAACGATACCCTTTTGACAAGGAAATATTAAAAAACACAGTTTTTAATGCGGCAAAAGCCATAGGACTCGAAATTTATGGAGGAGATTGCATTATTACACCCAAAGGAGAAATTTATATAATAGATTTCAACGATTTTCCAAGTTTCTCCGCAGTGCGCCAAGAGGCTGCTAAAGAGATAATAAAATTAGTAATAGAAAAGAGATAAAAGATGAAAGAAGAGGACAAAGAGATATACGAAGCATCTATAAAGTCTAAAGACACGGAAGAGTTTTTAGATATGTGGTTCTACCGCCCATTAGGATTTCACTGTGCACTATTCTTCAGGAACAGAGGTATTCACCCCAATGTAATAACTATAGCATCAATATTCTTGGGTGTAGCTGCGGGAGTGTGTTTCTACCAAGAAAGCATTCGTTGGAATATGCTCGGAATACTGCTGCTTATGTGGGCAAACCTCTATGACAGCACCGACGGACAACTAGCCCGCATCACAGGGCAAAAGACTCGTTGGGGGCGCATACTCGATGGCTTTGCCGGCGACTGCTGGTTCTTCTGCATATATTATGCAATAGCTGTACGCCTCACATTTGCTCCCATTCCCTTTGCACCGCAACACGAATGGGGAGTAATAATATGGATAATTTGTTCTTTTTGCGGTTTCTGGATACACGGTTCACAGTGCCAATTGGCCGATTATTACCGCAACATACACCTCTATTTTATAAATGAAAAAAACGGTAACGAGTTTCATAATTCTGCAATACAGCGTAAGGAGTATGCCCTGGTATCGTGGCGCACCGACTTCTTTTGGAAACTTTTCTTAACCTTCTACATAGCATATGTGGAAAACCAAGAAAGAATGAGCCCGAAATTTCAGCAATTCATAGCTGCCGTACACAAAAAATATGGAACAGACATTCCGCGTGAGTTGCGCGAAGAATTCCGTAAAGGCAGCCTTCCCCTTATGAAGTACACCAACATTCTTACATTTAACTCACGCGCAATAATGCTTTGTTTCTCGATGCTTGTAGGTAAACTATACCTCTATCTATTCTTTGAGATTGTGATACTTATGATTATTTTCACATATATGAATAAAAGGCACGAAAACCTCTGCAAAGAACTTACAAAGAGAATTGAAGACGGTTATGAATTCTGTTAAGGGTATAATATTCGACTACGGTGGCACTATAGACACCAACGGAGTACACTGGGGCGAAGTTATTTGGGAGCAGTACAGAGCTTGCGCCGTGCCTGCGAGCAAAGAACTCTTTCGCGATGCTTATGTTTTTGGTGAACGTACACTTGCCAAGAACCCTATAATAGAGCCCGAGGACACATTCCACATATTACTTGAAAAGAAGATAAAAATACAGGCAACCCGGTTGCGCAATAATGGCTGCCAAGTAACCACAGAACAAGAAAGAGGAATTGTTGCCGGGTGCTATAGGAAGGTAACAGAGACTTTGAAAACCACGCTCGATATAATAGAAAAGGTCTCTAAACATTATCCTCTTGTGCTGGTTACAAACTTCTATGGGAATATGCCTACAGTTCTAAAAGAGTTCGGGATAAGCAGATATTTTCCTAAAATCATAGAATCTTCGGTTGTGGGATTGCGCAAACCCGACCCGGCATTGTTCGCTCTTGGAGTAAAAGCACTTAATATGCCTGCAGAGCATATATTGGTAATAGGCGACTCATACAACAAAGACATATACCCTTCACGCACACTCGGTTGCAAGGCGGTGTGGCTTAAAAACATTTGTTGGGCCGAAGAGGCTGTTATGCCCGATGCCTCCCCCACGGCTATAATAAAATCACTCGAGGAGCTCCCCACTCTGCTCGCGTTGTAAGAAAAGCGAACCTAAACAGTTGTTTTTTCGTTTTATAGTGGTATAACCAAAACCATAACCCCTATGAAACGAATCTTCGCAATTATCTTTGTGCTAATGGCTGTGGGCAGAATAGCTGCGCAAATATCACCGGAGAATTGCTCTATTGAGCACAAAGACAGTAATTGGTATGTTACCCTCGATTATGAGATAGACAAAATACCTTCAAAAGATGGTATGTTGCTTATAACTCATCTCTGCAACCCCGACACCTGCATAACATCTGCCGCCAAGCACTTCCAAGGTAAAAAATATGCCAAGCAATATGTAAAACGCCACGGCTACCAGCCCAATTTACACAATCACGGGAACAGCCAATGCGTGATAGCCTTGCCCGAACAGTATGCAAGCGACACACTGTGGGGAATAACCTATTGCGAATACAACAAAGAAAACAAAGACATCTCATTTACCCTGGATACTATGGAGATTATCCTCCCGGGCAACCCGCCACTAAGCTGCCACAAGGTAGATGCTGCGCTCACTATTGCCGACCACATAGCCCAAGAACACCCTTATGTGAAAAATATTAAGCACTATACACCGATAGATGAGAGTAATAAAAACCTTCCCGAAGCAAAACGTATAGTAAGATACCGCACCAACAGTCCTCTGCTCGATGTGAACTATATGAATAACTCTCAATCCATTCAAGAGCTTATGTCGATAATAAATAGAATTATAGCAGACAGCAGTACTACGGTTGAGGCAGTACAGCTTGTGGGCTATACCTCCCCCGACGGGAATGAACAAAACAATACAGAACTCGGCTATAAAAGAGCTATGGCCCTGCGCGACCACATACGCAAGCATCATCACCTGCACGATTCCGTTTTTGAGATAGCCAATGGAGGGAGAGATTGGCAACTTATTTATAAGGACATAGCAATGCTTGATATTCCGGGTGGCGACAGCCTTATTTCTCAACTGCAAAAGGAGCCTTCGAACACAAAACGAGAGATTATACTTCACAACTACAATAATGGAGAACTATTCCGCGAATTATCACGTGTAGCATTTGCCAAGCAACGCGGTACGTCGGTGAACGCAATTTATTACCACAACAAAGCGGACAGTGCTGCAATTGCAATAAATGAAATTGTAAACGAGCTGATGAATAGCCCTGCCCCGGACTACCGCAGAATGGCACAATTATTAAAAGAATACAAGAACGATGCACGGGCTATAAACCTCCAGGGAGTAATCGATTACCGCCGCCATCGCCTGCACGCAGCAGAACGAGCGTTTGAGAAGGCTGCAGAAATGGGCGACGAACAAGCAGCTACAAACCTGCTCATTGTGAGACGTGAGCGTGAAGGCGAAGCACCATAAAGGAAGAAATTAAAACCACTTTTTAGACAAAAACTGCACACAAAGCTTAAATTTGTGCAAAACAGCCAAATTTATTGCACAAACAGGCGAAAAGTGTGCAGTTTTTATAATACTTTTGCGCAGAAATAAATAAAGAATAAAAAAATGAAAAAAGTTATCTTTACACTTATCTGCGCAATGGTGCTTTCAATACCTTCATTTGCACAGAGCATCAACAAAAATGGTGATGAAATTGTCGGTGAGTACCTAACAGACCGTGGTGGCAGCAAAAGCAAAGTACGCGTAACAAAAGCCGCCGATGGCACATATACAGCACAAATGTTTTGGGTTGAGAAACCGCTGGACAAAAACGGCAACAAACGCAAAGACGTTAAAAACCCCGACAAAAACTTGCGCAATGTAGATATTGACAAGGTTGTTATTGTAAAAGGTTTGAAATTTGACAAGAACGAAGGCGAGTGGAACGGAGCAAAGATTTACGACCCCTCAAAGGGCATACGCGTAAATGTAGAAGCCGAGTTTGTTGATGCAAAGAAACTTAAACTGTTTGGTAATATTTGGGGTATAGGAACCACAATTTACTGGACAAAACTTAACTAATAAAAATATAGAATAATATAGTAAGGTTTGATTTTAGTGGTTAAGGAAGCGGCTGACTATCGTAATAGTCAGCCGCTTTTAATATTTATAGGCAACACCTTACAAAAAAAGCAAGCTATTCTACTTGCTTTATAACGCGGCAAGGATTACCCACAGCCACAGAACCCGAAGGAATATCACGCACCACCACACTACCGGCACCAATGGTTACATTATCGCCTATTGTAACACCGGGGAGCACCTGCACACCGGCACCAATCCACACATTGTTGCCCACTGTTATTGGTTTTGCATATTCGAGCCCCTTATTGCGCTGTTCCACATTTATGGGGTGCCCTGCGGTGTGAAACCCACAAGAGGGACCAATAAAAACATTGTCGCCAAAGGTAACAGGAGCTGCATCGAGAATAACAAGGTTGTGATTGGCATAAAAATTCCTGCCAAGTGATATATTATAACCATAGTCGCACCAAAAAGAGGGCTCAATGGTGTAGCTGCCACTTGCACGCCCCACTATTTTTGCAAGCAAGGCTGCACGCTCCTCGTAATTATCGTATGACAGCCGGTTATAGCGTGCACAGAGCTCTTTGCAAGCGTTGCGTTCGGCAATTAAGCCTGCATCGTAGTTGGCATCGTATAGCTCGCCACGAAGCATTTTTTCCTTTTCTGCATTCATTCTAATTTATATATACTGTTGAGAAATATTGGTCGAATAGAGCTTTTGCTTCATCGAGTTGCTCAGGGGTATTCTCTTTTACACCGGCAAGTTTATATTCCCAACCCATAGCCTCATACTTGTGAACACCCAATGTGTGATAAGGGAGTATCTCCACGCGCTGCACCATTTTATACGAGCCTAAATTCTCGCCCAACGCACGAATATCCTCCTCAAAGGCACTGTACCCCGGGACAAGGACATAGCGTAGCCAAAATGGTTTTTCATTATCTTCCAGCCACTTAGCGGTGCGCAGTGTTTGTTCATTGCTGCGCGATGTGAGCAAGCAATGACGCTCGGGGTTGAACTGCTTTACATCGAGCAACACTAAATCCACAAGGTGAAAAAGCTCTTCTACGTCATCGTTCCAGATGCTGCCGTTTGTATCGATGCAGACATTTATACCCTGCTCCTTCAGACGCTTTACAAGAGGTATAAGGGCTGCAGCTTGCACGGTGGGCTCACCACCACTGAATGTAACACCGCCTTTCTTGCCAAAGAAGGCTTTTTCATTCATTGCCAAGCGCATAATTTCTTCAATACTTGTCTCCTGGCTTTCGCCCTTTGCATCTATCGTATCGGGGTTGGCACAATAGAGACAACGGAAATTGCACCCTTGCAAAAATATAACCAAACGAAGCCCGGGGCCATCGAATGTGCCCATAGACTCATAAGAATGTACTCTAAGCATTTTAGAATAATTTTAAGCTATAAAAGCCGACACTGCTGCCGGCTTTTATAGCAATATTTCAACAAATTATTACATACGCTCGTGGAAAGAACGAGAGATAACCTCCAACTGATGCTCGCGGCTCAACTTAATGAAGTTCACTGCATAACCCGAAACACGGATTGTGAGCTGAGGATATTTCTCGGGGTGCTCCATTGCGTCCATAAGCATCTCGCGGTTGAGCACGTTCACGTTCAAGTGGTGTGCACCTTTTGTAAAGTAGCCGTCCATCATTGTAACAAGGTTCTCGATACGTGTCTCTGTATCAACGCCCAAAGACTTGGGAATAATGGAGAATGTGTTACTGATACCGTCTTGCGAGTCGCGGTAGCGCAATTTAGCAACAGAGCTCAAAGAGGCAACAGCACCCTTCTTGTCGCGGCCGTGCATCGGGTTGGCACCGGGAGCAAAGGCAACGCCTTTGGCACGTCCGTCGGGGGTGGCACCGGTCTTCTTGCCATACATAACGTTTGATGTAATGGTGAGGAGCGACAATGTAGCCTGTGCGTTCTTGTAGATAGGACGTTTCTTCAACTCCTCGCTGAAGAAGTAAACGAGATCGACACCAAGGTGATCGACACGGTCGTCGTCGTTACCAAAGCAGGGGAAGTCCTTCTCAATCTCGAAGCCCTCGGTGAGGCCAAGTTCGTTGCGCTTAACGGTTACCTTACCATACTTGATAGCCGAAAGCGAGTCGAGCACGATAGAGAGACCGGCAACACCATAAGCAAGGTTTATTGTGGGGTTGGTGTCGATAAGTGCCATCTGCGATTTCTCGTAGTAGTACTTGTCGTGCATATAGTGGATTATGTTCATTGCATCGTTGTAAACGCGTGCAATCTCCATAAGCACCTTCTTGTAGTTCGAAAGAACCTCCTCAAAGTTGAGCAACTCACCGGAAAGAACAGGGATATCTTTTACAATGAGTGTACCTGTGTTCTCGCAACGGCCACCGTTAATAGCAAGCAACAGAGCTTTGGCAAAGTTACAGCGTGCACCAAAGAACTGTATCTGCTTACCGATTGCCTGATAAGACACGCAACAAGCGATACCGTAGTCGTCGCAGTTACGAACCTCGCGCATAAGGGTATCGTTCTCGTACTGAATAGATGAGGTGTCTATTGAAACCTTGGCACAGAACTCCTTGAAACCTTCGGGAAGCTCGGGGCTCCACAGAACAGTCATATTGGGCTCGGGTGAAGGGCCGAGGTTGTAAAGTGTCTGCAAGAAACGGAAAGAGGTCTTTGTAACCTTTGTGCGGCCATCGTTGAAACGGCCACCGATAGCCTCGGTAATCCAAGTGGGGTCTCCTGCAAAGATGTCGTTGTACGACTGCATACGCAAGTGGCGCACCATGCGCAATTTTATTACAAACTGGTCGATGAGCTCCTGCGCAAACACCTCGTCAATGTTGCCGTGGTCGAGGTCGTACTGAATATAAATATCCAAGAATGTAGATACATTACCAAGCGACATTGCAGCACCGTCAAGCTCCTTAACCGATGCAAGGTATGCCATATACACCCACTGAACAGCCTCCTGCGCTGTTCTTGCGGGGCGGCTGAGGTCGAGACCATAGTACTCGCCCATAATTTTCATTTCGTTGAGAGCCTTAATCTGCTCCGAAACCTCTTCGCGCAAACGTATTGTAGCGTCGGTCATAGGGCTGAGCAAAGCTTTTTGGTCGGCTTTCTTAGCTTCTATAAGACGGTCGATACCATAAAGAGCCAAACGACGATAGTCGCCGATTATACGACCACGAGCATAGTTATCGGGCAAACCGGTGAGGAAGCCAAGTGAACGGTACATACGTATTTCGTCGGTATATGCATCAAACACGCCGTCGTTGTGAGTTTTGCGGTAATGATAGAAAATCTCTTTCACTTTGTCATCAACCTCAACACCATTCTCGCGACAAGCCTTCTCTACTACTTTAATACCACCAAAAGGTTTGATGGCACGCTTCAAGAGTTCGTCGGTCTGCAAACCAACGATAAGTTCGTTTTCTTTGTCTATGTATCCGGCCTTGTGAGAGGTAATAGTGGAAACCGTTACATTGTCAAGCGAACGTACACCATTATTGGCACGCTCCTCGGCAAGAGCCTCCAAACATTTGTCCCAAATTTTCTTTGTTCTTTCTGTAGGGCCCACCAAGAAAGAAGCATCACCCTCGTAAGGAGTGATATTTTCGTGTACAAAATCGGACACGTTAATCTCCTTGCTCCAAAGGCCATCTTTAAACATTTGATTCAATTCCATATTACTAATATTTAGTTATTATTACCTATTAGTTATTAACTGCAAGTGCAGTATATCTTATTATATACTGCAAAGATAAGAAAATATATTATATAGCACAGCAAAAAGAATGAGGATAAATCATAAATATCTTTAATCGTTTCAATTCTGAAACAATTATATTTTCGCAAAAATCAAGATTCTTCACTGCATCAAAGACAATAAAACAGAGATTGTAGCGAAAACCGAAAAATACTGAGCAAATAGATAACAAAAAAATAGAAAAATGACAATTACAAAATTGTAAAACTATTGAACTATTCAGGGAAGCCACAACGAAGGAAAATCGGTAATTACAGCATCGACCTCCAACGGCGGAGCATCGGAAGGGCCGGACAAAGTCCACACTTTAACTTTTTTACCCAACGAACGAATTTTTTTAGCAAGTGAAACAGGAAAAAAACTCTTTTTAAAATTAAAAGAAGAGACAAAACTATACTTATCAAAAGAGAAATAGCGCAAAGAGCCGTCGAACACCAACGGTAAAAAGGGTATTTTAAAAACAATAAGTTTTTCCAATGAAAAAGGAACATTCATCTCATACAAACGATGCAACACGTCATCTTTAAAAGATTGCACCGACACCCACCCGGCAGCATCAGCTTCAAGCACTTCCCTCACAAGCAGTTCTTCAATTCCACGCCCTCCTTGCTTCACTTCGATAAGCAGGCTGCAGCGACCGTTTACAAGAGAAAGCACCTGCCCGAGAGTGGGAATAGATTCCCCTGTTACTACCCCCATTTTATCGGTTACACGCAACGCCTGTACCTGCTGCAAAGTAAGTTCCGAAATACAACCACAACCATTGGTTGTTGAGTTCACAGTAGCATCATGGCACACTACAATATGCCCATCGGCAGTGAGACGCACATCAATTTCAACAGCATCGACACCTGCCGCAATACTCCGTTCAATACAAGACAAAGTATTTTCAAGCCCCTCGCCTGCACCACCCCTATGCGCCACTACCAAAGGCCTAGATATGTTCTGCGCCACCAATGCACAAGCATATAATGTGTATAAAGCCACAAATGCAACCTTCTTGTTCATACCAATAGCAAAAAACAGAACAATTATACTGCAATTTATAACAAAAAGGAAAACAAAGCTGTTTAATGAAAAAAAATACCGGAGTTTAGATAAAAGGAAGCACACCACGGCAAAAAAACAAAATTCAAACGCAAAAAAAGAAGTACAGAACATCATATTTTTATCATATTTTGCACAATGAACAAAATATTTTTCTCAAAATTCTTGCGTAATTTCAAAATTGGTTATACCTTTGCACTCGTTAAACAAAGAGACCACATTTCAACAACGAAATATGCACTTTTGGAGAGGTGGCAGAGTGGTCGATTGCACCGGTCTTGAAAACCGACGTACTGAGAGGTACCGGGGGTTCGAATCCCTCCCTCTCCGCTAAAAGCGATTTAATGAGTTGTGAAACAACGAATTAAGTCGCTTTTTCAATTAAAACTCGGACAAATTACGGACAACCTAAGTATAACCATTTGCATTTTTCATCGCCGAAAAATGTAAAAAAAATGTGTTCACGCAAAAAACTTTCTTCGCAAGCCGAATTGCAGAGTTACACTTACCCTAAATTACATACCGGTAAATCCTGGTATATCGATTTTTTGGCCTATGATCCAGCCGAAGGCCGTCTCAAGCGCAAGAAATACACCCTTGACAACATCCCAACCAAGACACAACGACGTGTACGAGCTGCAGAACTGATATCCTCGATACTCAAGTTACTGCGTACAGGCTGGTCTCCATGGGTGGATGCCAATGCTTCAACATCATACACCCTGCTCGATGTGGCACTTGAGAAATATGAAAAATACTTGAGCCGACTGGACCGATACAAAACACAGAAAAGCTATCAGTCCAGAGTCAATATCCTGCGCGAGTACAATGCGAGCCTTCCTATACCTATTAAATATGTATATCAGTACGACAAAGGATTCATTTCCGGTTTCCTTGATTATATATATTATGAACGCGAGACCACAGGTCGCACTCGCAACAACTACAAAGGCTGGTGCAGTTCTTTGGCGGCCTACTTCATTGAACACGCTTGGCTGAAGGAAAATCCTGTCGAAAAGATAAGGAATGTCGAAGAAACAGCCAAGAAGCGCATACCTCTAACCATCGAATCGCTGAAGCAACTGAAAACATACTTGACCGAAAAGGATCCTTATTTTCTTTTGGCCTGTATGTTTGAATACTACACGTTCATCAGGCCGACAGAGCTCTCCAACATCAAGATTGGAGACATCAGCCTAAAGGAACAGTCTGTTTATGTTTCGGCCGAGATAAGCAAGAACAAACGAGCCGGCAAGGTTGCACTCAACGACAACCTTGTGAGAATGATGCTTGATTTGAAAATATTTGAGCACCATTCCGGCTGTTACCTTTTCGGTAAGTCAATGAAACCGGCAGAAAAAAGAGCATCAAGCGAGATTTTCCGTAGAGAATGGCTCAAACTACGCAAAGCATTGAAGTGGCCGGAGGCTTACCAGTTCTACAGCCTTAAGGATTCAGGCATTCGAGACCTCGCCAACAGTGAGGGCATTGTTGTGGCACGCGACCAGGCAAGGCACACCGATGTTTCGACCACGAATAAATACCTTTCTTCACGCGATATCCCGGTACACAATGAACCGAAACATTTTGACGGTGCTTTATAAACAGACTGAGCCGTCATCACGACGACTCAGTCCAGCCTAATAAACACATAAAATTATGACAAGCAGTAGTACGGTATTACCTTATAAATTTTATATAAATAAAGAACAGAAGTGCTATACATATAATAAGGTATAGAAAGAACAGGTTGGGAGGCTCGCCCACTGCAACTTGTTCTACTTCCTTTGTTACATTCTCCTCCGTATCGATATGGCTTTCCAAGCTGTCGGCGACCTCTTTGTAAGCTGTATCGATAACGGCATTCTCTTTATGGGAATCAAGTTTACCACCGTATATCGTGGCCGTTGTTGCAGGCTTTTCATCCTGCGCCGGCAACGTTATCTTGAGACTATCAAATTCAATGCTCAGGATCTGTTTGTTCAGTTCCTGGTGCAATGAATCTGAAAAAGATATACGGTTAACATCAACATCGATGACAGAGCGATGTTCCTGTGATGTATCTTTGACTGTCTTGCACGATATGACAAAAAGTGTCAAGACAAAAGTTGTAAATAAGTAAAAAATCTTCATATTTCTTTCCATTTCTTGTATATCTTGTAAAGATTTACAAGTTTTCTTTACAAGTCTTCATACATTGATGCCTCCCATTCACGGCGCTTTACAAGCCCCGGCAACTTGATTTTCTTTTTTGTCACGGGGTCTGTACCATACACCCATCGACGAAACTCGTCTGGTATTGTAACATCATTGACATTGTTAATAATTTTTCTCCTCAATGTAGAGGTTTGATATGATGAATACTTAACATTGAATAAAAACGAGACAAGAGCATCATATTGGCCTTGCGACAAATCTTTGGCGAATGGTTCTCTATCGACAAGCCGTTCTACAGCTTCTACATCTTCTACAAAGAATCTTTCGGCCGTATCCTTATCTATGACATCTCCCATCTTTACGTTTCTTGTATGGCCATAACCAATGGTAAGCACTCCACTAGAACATCGATAGGCCTTGAGGCGCAAACCTTCGTGTTCTTTCAGAACCTCTTCTGCATATTCACTTATCTTCATTGTTATCTTTTTTAAGCATTGACAAATCGATATCGAGATGCCTCTCAGTCTTGTCAACAAGTACCCTCTGTGCTACCTTTGCCCAGGTTGCATTATTGCAGGAACTCTCGTTCTCGAGAATACTCCATAATTGCCAGAAACATACGGCACCGGCTACGACCTTTGTCATATCGATACCAGTTCCAGAAGTTATATATAAGTTTATAAAGTATGCCAGGATGATGAGAGCATACACCTTTATCAGCGTATGAATGACTCTGCCGGCATTGGAACTGCGGAACTTACCGGAGTTCTTTGGTGCTTTATCACCATACTTCGCCTTGACACGACGGTCCAATTGCCACGCCGTGTAGCAGTCATAGAAAATCGCTAAAGTGCAAATAATAATGTACGGGAGTGTCGGCTCGATCAATGCAAGAAGTGCGCCAAGAGCCGTAAAAATAGGTCTAAACATTTTCTTCATAGGCTAAATTACTTGCACAAATGTATAATGTGCAAAACCTATGTAAAAAGACAAATTTTAGCAATGTCAATAAAGCTCCGGCATAAGGATTTTCTTATATTCTCCGCTTTTTACTTTCTTCTTTCCCATTTCAAGTGGGCGGTATTGCTTTTTAATAACGAACTTCTTATAGTCATTGGCCATATAAACATACTGCCACCATGTAGAGTTCGTATTTTCATAGACCTTGCGCCTTATCTTGTAGGTACGATAATGAATCATCATACCTAGATAACTGTTCATAGAAGCAACAAATTTCTCAAGAAACTGCAAAGCCTTGCCCTCTATTAGTACGGCGCCAAGGCCCGCCAAGATGGCTGCATACGGTATATCATACCACGTGAACGCGAGGCCTATTACATCGACGAGAACACCATATAGTAGTGCGCTGTTACAATATCACCTTAGTTATCGATTTGCGCAACTTGTGGCTCTCTATCGAATGGCCTATCTTGTACTCGGCAACGAGCGCCACAAGCAAGTCAATCAACACCGCGGCAAGCACCACGACAAAGCAGATGAATATCAATGTGACGCCGTGGCCTACATCTTGTGTCAAGTTCAAATGGAAATTCATAATTCGTAAAAATAAAGCATCAAGTGATCAGTTGTACTCTCTCTCAGGCCACTTGCAGGTTGAACAGCTTTACACCATCGCGTAACTGTTCGTCAATGCTCTTATCTTGGCACTTGCTTGTGGGATTAATTACCCAAGCAAGCGGGCGAAGCCGCCAAGGCAGCTTGCCACCCGTTGCGCTGTTGTGAGTTCCTAATATCATATTATCCATTGATTAGCTCATACGCATAGCCCAGCATAGCATCGGCAAATTGGTTGAAGCCCGCAGTGTTTGGGTGCACAATATCCCTTGCATACTTCACGTTATAATAATTTAACTATTGTTGCAAATAAGCTATCCGCTACCATTTTACTTCCTTCCTGACTTGGATGAACACCATTGGTTCCCAGGTCCTCAGTGGTACTTACACGATTATTAACAGAAGTTGCAGTTTTCGGATAGCCGTATTCGCAATCAAATGCAGGCAATACCTGCGAGCAGTACACACATTTGCTTCCTTCACTATCGGTCAAATTACTTAAATCATCAGATAGTTTATTAAAGGCCTCCGCCAATTCCCAAAACTTCAAGGCTTTCGTGTAATAATGGTGTGCGCATCCATAATTCGCGCCCATACCACCCATACAATCAGGAAGAGGTAAAGTTGATAACACAAATTTCGAATTGGGGAAATCTGCATGGAAACATTCAATAAAAGTTTTTATGTCTGATACAACAGCTTCTACTGTACGATTCTTGTCCCACATATCGTTTACCCCGCAATGAGCCACAAGAATATCTATAGAGTTTTTGCAATACAAGTCTGCGTAGTTCTTAAAATCGAGTTTGCTATTATTATAGAATGGATTAAACTTCTCATCAATATAGTTGTTGTATGTAATAGTTGCATCACCTTCGCCATTGCTACGTGTCAATATTCCGCTTTCGCTTATAGTACCACTTCCTGTATATGTGCAACGAATATTACCACTACCGTCGGTAACATTAATCTCTGTAATTGTAAAAGTCAGTCCATTAGAAGTATATTTATCGCCCATATACAACTGAGATACATCACTCACGTAAAATCGATACGCCTTAACTCCTTCGCCTGAATACATCTTCCAAGACCAACCTCCTGTAGCCTCTTGATTTACTCCATTCACCGTCTTTCTCCCGACAAATTCGATATTTGTTGCACCTAACCCGGCTGGATTAGATGGCTTATTTCGCATGCCTTCTACTGTTTCTCCATCGGAACTTACAATTCTACGTTTTAGTTCGGAACTAATATGTCCAGATTCTATAGATGATGCTCCTACAATCAGTATTTTTTTACTGTTAATAGAAGATACCGCAGGTCGCGCAATAACATTAATCGATGATTCCTTTTGGCATATAATATTACCATTATCACTCCTTACTGTAATAGTTAAAGGAATCGTTCTGGCCTCATCAGTAAAATTAGTAGCATAAGTAAAATAACGAGGATAGTCCTTACCTACAGCACAGGAAAAACTTATGTCATATTTATAAGGGCTAAAACATTGCACGATGCTCCTTTTGAATATTTGCAAGGTGTCTCCTGCAATAACCTCGAAAATGTCAGGTGCCGTAATTATTGAGGAATAATCTATTATGTCAATACTCTCAATACTTTCTTTGACCTCTTCAAGGTCAGTAGAAATACTCTCAATACTTTCTTTGGCCTCTGTATGTTCTTTACTTGCAAGATACTCATTGATGATAGGAGAGTTTGTTCTTACCGAAGCAAAGGAGATGTTTACCTTCTCACCCTGTGCTGTACTATTATCTGCTTTGGTTATATCATTAAGCACAATAAAGGCAACTTCTGTACCTTTGGGAACTGTCGCATCGTTAGAGGTACTAACCGTTAAAGAAATAGGCGTTTTAGTATAAGTTTCGTCAGGAATATCTGCTGTGCTATTCCATATAGCAACAGTCGTATCTCCTTCTGTAGGGTAAATTCTCAGATACAATTTACCATTATAAGTCTTAAATCGACAAACTCCATCACGAATATAGGTTGGGGCAACCCATAACTCTTGAACTAATTGGTTATACGGTGTTTTTTTATTTTCAAAAATAGGTTTAGTTAATTCGTCTATACTATCGTTAATAGTACCTATACTATCGTTAATAGTACCTATACTATCAGATAATTCAGTTATCATAAAGGGGATGCCTCCGTTTTTGAATAGTGATGGAGATAATGCTATACCGTCATAGTCGTATAACGAATCATATTCAGTAACTTTATCCAAGTCTAAAATAAGCCATGAGTTACCAAACTTCGCAAAATAGTATGGTGAATTGTCAAGTTTAGAGGCCGTGAACCCACAAATAAATTTTGGAGGTTCTGACATATCCTTTCTTAACACATCTTTTGGCTTGCTATATAACGAAAGTTTAAGTTTTTCTTTTGATAGTACTGAAAACATATATGCAAGTTTTTCGTTATATGTAAAATCTATATAACCCGTAATAATTAGCTTATCAACATTTTTAGCAAGTGCTTTTTGCGAAAATGGGTAATTACCTATGTAATTACCGCGGTAGGCGGTATTACTATCTACCAACTCTTTTACGCTCTTTCCCGAAATAACCTCCCATGCACCCCAAGCATCTTTATGGGTACGGAGGTGCTCGTTGTATTGGAGAGAAGTAGTCCACCCCTCGTTTGTGGGCGTAACAAAGCCGCGTAGTAATTGCGTAGTATTCGCGCCTGTTTCAAACACATCTAAATCGAGCAGAACATTGCCGAGACGTATCCTGTATCGACCGCTGCTTAAGGTATTGTTAAGGACATTAACAAGCTCAACGCTATTATTTGCGCTGATATACTTAAACGGGTCGGTCAAAGGATTGCTATCATCGCTTTTTCCTTGGATACGTTTAATTAATTCATTCTTCGTGTTCCGCTTGTCTTCGTCATTCTCGGTTAAATAGGATTCTGTTTTCTGAATAATATTGACAAAAAGATCTCCGACACGTTTACCTGTATTCTCACCCTCTTCTGTCGCATCCCTCACTTGCGCTGCAAGCGGTAATAGTTCATTAAATCTGCTCATAATTATAAATTAAAAGTTTCCACAATAGTAAGTGAAAAGATGAGCAGATAAAAAGACATTATTTTATCGCAGAACGAGCATTATCCAGCGCATCGCAAACTGTATTGACTGCATCGTGAGCATATAGTTCAGCCATTGCACGCTGCAGCACCTTGACAGAAGAATATAATTTCGGGCTGTACCAATTCCTGCGCTTGCGAGGTTTGCCGAGCTTGTGTTTCTTGCGATATTCAGGATCGAGGAAATGCAAATCACCGCCATTTTCTCTTTTATACCCGTTGCCAACACCCATAGCTTGATAAATACCATAAGAAACAAACTTGAGCAAAGCAGAATTATCATCCGGATCACCGCTGAAACTACCATGTAGATGACCGGTATCGACAATGCCATACCTGATGATTTTCTCTTTCCAGATAGTCATCATCATTTTGGTCCATCCATCGATGTACTCCTTTTGCGTTTGTTTTTCTACATCAGCCATTCTTCTTTATTATAGCATAAGTTTTCAGGTTCCGAACACTCCACTATGAAAAACAGCCCGGTGCACCCACTGAACATAGCTCTGTCATACTCCCTGTAAAGGATGTTGTCCGTCTTCAAATATGTAAGTTTCTCTGTTTGCTCCTTATCCCTCAAGAGTTTTGAGACAATCTGCTTGAACAGCTTACGACAAATAGCGAGCTGTTCAGCCCTGTCTGCCATATCATCAAGACGGTAACGGCGCATCAGCGACACAGTGAACAGACGTTTGTGGTAGTACCCACCACCGGCACCTCTGAACTCCTGCCCTTCAGTCGTATCATCGAAGATAAAGAAATTGCTAACCTTTCTGAACTGGTCAATGGCTTCCTCCAGGTTCTCGAGTCCGGAACAGGTACAAAAGTGGAATCCTTCATCGACACACAACTTGTTTGTCGTGGCAATATTCCTGAAGTATTCCTCAGCATTAAAAAGTTCCATAGTTATTTACTCATTGATTTACGAAATTCCTCAGCCTCTTTGGCCTTAGCATCAAGATATGTAAGAGCTCGCCAAGTGTCTTTATGCAGAACCTCATCTTCTTTGGTAATATCGCCACCGGTAAGAGCAAGAATTTCCGCATTCATAACATCAACCATACTGCACTCAGATGAACCACCCACAGGCTTGAAGAAATTCGGGAAAGATTTTGCAAAAAGCATTTTCACTTGAGTAAACCATTGGCATATAGAGAACAGTTCATACGGCTGTAATTCGGTAATATCCTCTACACGGTCCCAATCTCCATTATCTTTGACGTTAGAAGGATAAATCAAGTTGGCCATTTCGCAGACCGCATTTTCATCGCTACTCATCAAATAACCTTGATAGAGGTTATCAAGCGCAATGTATGTCTCGAAATCAACTCCGTGCAGTTCCGCATCGATAGACTTACGACCATAGAGTTCCTCAAGTATCACTGGTGTGTCACCAGGTTGCAGCACCCACTCAAGTGCCTCGGTCATTGCAGCCACCTCGACAGAGGATATAACAATGGTATGAACTCCTGAATGTGTGGCCAATCTGCAACTGAACTGCCCATTACCGACCTTCTTGACAATTACCAGATTGGCAAAATAGCAGGTGATACGCACCAGCGCAGTTGTTGCCGGGTATGTCGAAAGGAACACAAGCACAGCCTTGAGTTGCTTTTGCGTAAGTTCTGCCCACGATTTGGGGAACTTGAAATTCAGTTCTTTATCCAAAGAAGAAACAGGTGTCATCTTTTTTGTTTTCATAGCGGACTATTTTAAGCGCAGCATAAGCTGAAGAATTGGCAAAATCGGGGAAAGAATCAATGTTATTTAGCAAATATCTGGCCACAGAATTCAGCAACGTCTTGAACTCACGGCCATCACAGCCGGAGATATTCGCCGCGATAACGTGTTCAATGAGTTGCAAAAGTGTCAGTTCCTTAGGAGTGCTTGAGGCGGTTCTTATAGAAGAAATGAGTTTCATCATAATCTCCTCGCCTATGAACTCACGCAATTTGCTTTCCGCCGTACTTATGTTCATAGCATTGGCCACAAGGTCTGAACGGTGCGCCAATGGCAGGCCATACCTACGCAGTTGTCGGCCACTCCAGAACACCGATGAAATAAGAGAATGAGCCGTTGCAGTCTCATTCCAGGCACTTTCAAAACGGAGTAAGGAGAGAATGTCATCGATGGTATCATCGAGAGCTGCAAGAAGAGTCTTTGAAAGCCTGTTCACTCTATCAGCACTTGCCGGAGCCACGTTCGAGGTGCTGACAACACCGAAACCGGAAGAGGTAAGAACGAGGTCAAGGTGAGGGATTGCCTCTGCGTAAGTGTCAAGACAGACAGCCCTTTCAAAGAGCGGCAGAATATTGCCCGGCAACTCTTCAAAGACCTCAAGTCCCAAAAAAGTTGCAATTCGCTGTTCCGACAAGGAGAACCCATATTCAACGGCCATAAATACAGTATCGTTTGAATTTGTGGCCGAACTACAATGTTTCTCAAATATTTCTTGAGTTATTTTCAGTCTATTCATCGTTAGGGTCTTTTTCAGAGTTGTTATTCATTGATACTTTTTTCGCATCGTTTTTCTGGTCAAGCGTTGTAAGCATTATGAGTGGTATATCAGGATAAACCACATCATCCCAGCCATTGAAAGCGATAACGACATTGTGAACAGTACACAGAATATCGTGCGGAGCTTTCTCCAACGATTGCTTGAGTGTAAACAATTCGCGTTTGTCACTGCCCGAGTTGTTTGTCTGCGACTTACCGGGAGTAGCACCTACCAGGTTGGGGTGAATATTGTCCGCATAACAGATGGTATTCGATGATTCCTGTATATCATCGGTCCAGTCTCCACCCTCCTTGCTTGAGTCAATAAGGTTGATTTTAACCATCGACACCTCTTTGCCATCAGGATTTTGATAGAAGCCCGACACCCAAAGTTTGCCGTGATTATCGATACCACTGATAAACTCCTTGATATTCTCATACTCCTTTGCAATGCGTTTCTTTCTCTCCTCGGGATCATAGATATTTTCCGCACTACAGATTTGCTCCCAATAGTCCTTGTGTACCTCAACGTGATACTTTATGCTTGAGGAGTTGCGAAGCTTCGCTTTCTTGCCAATGCCGATGAGCTGCTTAATATCATACCAATGGCCACGGAAAATAGAGGTGTAATATGGAACTGGGTAATACTGCAAGCCCGGTGTGGGGAACTTTGAGACAATGGCGAATTTATACTCGTTAGTCCTCACCTCACACTTGCCGTCTTTACCCGGTTCCCTACCCATCAGAACCATAAGTTCTCCGAGAGGATCCCTGAAATCCAACAAACGGATTTTCTCCAGTTTGTCAATATTAGGAGTAGATTCGCGGAAATCTCCGTAGAAGATATGATTGATTTTTCCATTCTTGTCAGCTTCCTCAAAGCGACAGTAGCAAGCCTCCTTATGACGTATCTGCACAATCTGTTTCCTATCCTTGGAAACAATCACGACATCCACAGAGAAGAAGAAATACTTCATATCCGTACATTGCTCAAGAAAGAATGACGGCAACGAGTTGCGCATCACGAATTTTCTTATTTCAGGATTACGTGTCGGCTTATCGGTGGCATACTCGGTATAATTGAGGCCCGAAGCATAACAAGTCAAGACATTGAAGAACTTATTCTGCGACATAATCTCATCACGGCCGATATGATGAATGATTTCATAAGGCAGCTGGTCATCCACCCCAAACGGGATATATCTATCCTTAGTGCCAGGAATGGGCATTGCATTACCGTGAAAATCTTCATCAAAGACAGTTGCAGAGTCTGTAACGGTTTCCACGATACAGGAGACATTATCTTTCACCTGCATCACAATGTGCGAAGGTATTTTTTCTTCTTTCATCTGTATATGGTTTTATTGTTAATCTCAAAAAGAGTTATATCTCTAAATTCCCTGATTTCACCATTAGGAAAGCGCACCTTGTGCGTTCCACCCCTTCTGTAGGCAGATATACAACGTACACCCTTGTAGTGCAGAATATCGCCGGTGGAGAGTTTCCAAAGCCTCAAGTCCACAGGGTTCTTGCTCTCCAGCAATGTAATGGCATCCTTGACATGTATTGTCTTCTTCATTAGTTGAATGTATTATCGAATGTACTATCAAAGAGTTTAGGCGGTCTGTTCGGCACGATTAAGCCTGTAACAAGTTCGGTACGACGGAATGTAAAATCCATTGTAGGCAGACTATCATCATCGTTGGTATATTTGATTTCAGAGTCCGTAACCACAAGTTCATACGTCGCGTTCCCGAGCTTGTCCATAAGGAATACGCTCCGCGTCCGGGCAAGATCCTTCGCAAGTATAATCAAACACTCATCGAGCACACCGCTGTTGGCCTTGAAAGACTCCGTATCATCAACGTCATACATCGTATAACGTCCATTGACATACGCAAAAGAGCGCTTTACTTCAAGAGTGTTTTCTTTGGTACCGGTCAAGTACATCGTATCCCAACAACCAAAACAGTTCCTGAACAATATCGAAGGGTCAGCTGCAGGCAGAGTGTTGTCAACGGTATAATAGAACGAACGTTCCCCGGCTCGAACAACGAAGCTCACAAGAGTACCCTTTGATTCATCAACGAGCCTCCCAGCCGAAACGTCAACCGTGTTGATAGAACCAGGTTTAACATCCTGTTCGCTCATCAGCTGGATTTCCTCGGTAACAATACCGCCGTCAAAGTATGAAGCAAGAGCATATACGCGACAAGGATCTTCGCCTGGATAGAAAGCCAGCGTTTCGTAGCGGTCAGATGCAGTTCTTTTTTTATTTGTAGGAGAAAGGAAAAAAGAAGGCAGGAACTGTTCGGCAGTTTCGGCAACAGTGACAGAAGCCTTAAACACACGACAGTTCACTGTTTCATTACCGACGGTAAAAGAAAAATCCGCAAAAACATCATCAATGTGCGCTTCAAGAATTGAACGCACATCATATATGAATATATTCCCTGCAGTATCAGGGGTGAAAACAGAAGAAAATATCTCCTCACCACTTTTACGAATGGAGAAAGTGACCGTTCCATACGCATCACTTATCTCTACATTCATAATCTCGGTAGAGAAAGCCACACCATCAGTTATGTTGCTAAAACGTGCCATAGAATTTATTTTAGACCAAAAGTAACCCACACCAGCACAAGCTAAAAAGACAAAACCGTTCCGTAGCGAACGCCACCTGCCGCCGTAAGGCGGCGCGATTTTTTGAAAACGTGCACAAAAGGCCGTGCTTCCTTGTGCATATAGTCGGCAATATGCACAAAAAAAGGAGCAACGCTGTGCGTTACTCCCTTTCTCGCTGTGGCCGTTATTTAACGAGTTCGGCCTCAATCTCGGCAATTTTCTTGTTTATCTTATCGCGGATGAAATCCACAAAGTGCAACAAGAGCTCACGGTTCGATATCTTGAAAATGCTCTCCTCGCGGTATGAGGGCGCGCCCGAGTTCGCGAAAATGAGGCGGTAGTTTGTAACCTCGAAAGTGTCATCCTCATTGAGCACCTCTTCTGCGGTGTTGATTTGGTCAAGCGTCTCGATAAACTTTGTACGCTTGGCTGAAAGTTCCTTCTTCGCCTCAAGCACCTTGAGGCACTCGGCAAGCTCGGCCTGCTTGCGCTCCATCTCTCGCTGTAGTTCTTCGGCCTTGCGCTGTGCCTCGCTCTTGGGCTTGGCCTCCTTGCCCTTCTTCTCTGCCTTGGGAGCTGGGGGAGTTCCAGAGGGGGCAACCTCGTTGCCTTTCACTGGAGGCACGGTGGCAACAATAATTTTGCCAGCCTCTGCTGTTGCGTTGTTCATTACGTTTGCACTCTCGATGTTCTTTTTTGTTGTCTCCATAGTTCTATAAATTTAAGGAGTTAATACTATACACCTGTCGCGCGGTGTCCGCTTATTTTGTTATTGTATGAACTTGTTTAATATCGAAGAGGTGGCACACTGGGAAATAATCCTCTCGCTCGGTTGCTTGCTCTCCTTTGGCCTTTGCCTCGGCCACTCTCTCGCGTTCCGATTTGGTAGCCTTGGGTGTTGCCCATATCATATATGACTGTTGCCCTTTCTTCACTGTGTAGCCGGCTTTCTTCCATTCCTCAAAGGTGCGGAGGTCGGTTGTGCCGTATGTGCTCGCGTAATAACCTTTCAGCAACTCGTTCACGCTGTCGGCCTCTCCTGTAAGATTGGCCACTGCTTTTAATTCGCGCGATAATGCGCTCAACTGCTGTCTGCGCTCCTGGGCGCGTTTTTTCTTTTCTTCGCTAATCTGTTTCATAACCTTTCTAAATTCCTTTACACATAGTCTCCATATCTCGAACTCGTTCAGCATATCACATACTCATTACCGTTGTTCTGAAAAAAGCTGTCTCCGCTTGTGTAGAGTTGAGAAACCATCGGCCTGACCTTGATTAGCGAGATGGCGAAAGTACCTTTGCAGCGGAAAAAGGGAAACACAGAACGGTCGCTATACAAAGGATTTAATTAAAAGGCGAAGTGGGAGAAAAAGAGCAAAAAACAGATAGCAACGCTATCGCAATAGAAACAAGAACACCCGTGCAGTATTCGGTCTTGAAACTTGATGAAGAGACGGAGAAAATACAAGCAGGGTACGGAACCGCGAAATTCTGTTCATATTGCATATCTGAAAGAAATATGTCAAAAATGAAAGGAATTTCGCCGCGCGCACCCTTTTGCAGGCGCTTGAAAAAGAATGAATTACCTATCGAAAAAACGGGGAAAATTCGAGAAATTTGGATTTTTTCCGCCCCTCGCGAGCGTAATTGAATGAGTATCGGGCAATTACGCGAGCGCCCCGCCGCATTTTATGCGGTTAAGGGTCAGGATACCCCCCAGCGCCCTCCGCCCGAGCGCCGATTACCGATTTCATTTTTAGCGGAATATGCCGAGCGACAACGGCGGTAAGCGCGAATGCGCGCATAAAAAAAGGACACTCGATTTGAGTGCCCTACCTATTCGCCGATTACCTACTTGAACACGGAGGTAATACCGACATCGTATGTACTGATTGGGAATCGTTCACAGCCGATGGCCAATGTATCAAAGGCATCACTGCCGTCGGTTCTGCTCTCGAGTTTATCCTCTTCGGTCTCGGCAAGCTTCTCACCGCGTTTATCCTTATGGCCATTATAGACTCCGGCGGTCTGTATCGATATGAGCAGGTCCTCATTGTTCTCGCGGTTGAACAGGATCTGCAGTCGTGCACGTCCGGACAACATTCGGTTAATGAGTAGCTGCTTCTCTGGGTGGTGCATAGGCTTACCGATGTAAGTGTTGGTATCTCGCACCAGCCATCCCTGCTTCTTGAAAGCATTGACAATTACCCAACGGAAATCCTCATCATTCACAGCATAGTTACTACCCAGAGCCGTAGAGTCGTAATAGAAGATAACCTCTTTTCGTTTGTGATGACGATAGTAGTTGCAGAAGTCAGCAACCAGTTCCACGAGCTTACGCTCATACTTTACGAAAAAAGATTTGATGATTCGCAGTTTCCCATCTTTCACTTGCCCGGCAACGAGCCAGTTGATATTGGCATTGTAGTCAAACGCAATGGCAATAGGAGCAAACCTATCAACATCCGCATCGATAGCATAGCCGGCATTCTGTATATCATCAAAACGATACTCCAGGTTGTCAAGTACAGAGAAATCTGTTGAAGAATAATAATTACGCTCGGTCAAAGAATTATAGAAGCCATCGCGTGACAGACCGATGCGCCTACACATCACCGATGTCTGGAAAGTAAGAGGCGGTAAATCTCTCTTGAGCTGGGCGATGAAAGCCTCTCCAAGGACCGCAAGGTTATATATGGTTGAAGCCTCACGGTAGTAGACGGCAACAGAACGCAACCGGCACAGGTCGCGGTTCAGTTGGCCGAGATACTGCCTTGTATATTCAGGAACAGGCTTGCCACTTCGCTGAAGCTCAGCAATACGGTTCTTTACTTTCCATATTTCAAAGACAATACCCTTGATGACATCAATCAATTCCTGGTCGCACTTGGTTGAATAATCAAGAAACCAACTGCCTTTCTTTGTTGTAGGCATATCCGAGGTTATCAGCATACCGTGATGGAAACAGCACTTGCCAAAGTATTGTCTGTTTCCTCGATTCGCCGGAAATGTTTCATCCTTGAGCTGGGCAAAGTCAATGAACTTTGCCTCGTCGATATCCAGAGCATCATAACTCTGCGAGTTGGAGGTACCCGAACGGTCTTGAGAGATAAGATATCCGATGGAGCCGTTATAGAACGATATGACATTGTCATAGTTCTCGGGGCGAAATATAGGCTCTGGCCATTTCCAGGCTCGAGGAGGTTTTCTGCCGATAACCCAATGGATATCACGTTTGAATCCCCAGTTCTCCCAGTGCACCAACATTGACGGAAGCGTATTGGTAAGACCACGTTTACAGTTGGCCACAACAAAGCCGGTAATTGAACGGGGCATTCTCTGGAAATTACGCAAGTTATACATTGCGTGAATGACACCCTTACCCAACGCACGACCAGCACAAAGGACAGTGTCCTTTGCGCCGATATACATAACCTCCTGTTGAATATCGTTCAGGAAAACTTTATTTGGAGTCTCCATTTTTCACATTAAAGATTTCATCGGGATTGTAATCAGCCTCTTCAATTTCAATCTCCTCAATAAACTCACTGTCCTGACTATAGAAGTCAATCTTACTGCGTATCTTCTCACGGATGTTGGGAATAGGTTTGAATCCGGCAACCGAAGGATCTTCTGTCGGCACGAAAGTCTGCACGATTATTTTCTCATAGTCGAAGTTGAGAGCATCCTCTTTGTCCAGCTGATTGTACTTGGCATATTGAGCTGCTGCAGCCTGCATAGCCTTGGCATCCTTCTGAACTCGGGCCAACTCGTAGGCCTCTTGAATCATCTGATTGAAGCGAAAGCGATGATAATCCTTGGTTGTCTTCTGCAGTTCGCCCAGGAGAGTCTTGAGGATAGAGAGGTCAGTGTATGCCTGGCTTTTAGCCAAACAGTAATCGTTCTGCAGTTTCAGGACTATTTCCTTGTCGGCGGCCTTGGGGTGCTGCAGCCAGTAGTTATAAAGATCTCGCAGACGCAGGATGTGCGTCTGCGTAGCTGCAGGCAGACAGTGCAGAGTCATATCGGCAACGTCACTGAACAAATATTCACGGGCGGTATCTATGATAGCTGGCAGTGGCATAGTTACTCATCGATTGTCATATCCTTGATGTAAGTGGCAGTAAGCTGGACTGCAAGAGGCGAACCGACTCGCGCAAGTTCAAGTTCCTGCTTACGCAAAGCCAGTGCAGTCTTCGCTTTACCTTTATTGTAAGCACGGCGCACCGGCGAATTTACATAGTTGATTTCCTCGCGCAATTCGTTCTCATCGATATCGAGCAGAGCTGCAATGTCACTCACCGGGGTTAATGCCTCGGCCAGTTCCTGAATTTGATTGATTATATTATCCGAGAAGTCCATCGATAGGCAATGATTTTTCTTGCATACAGGCAAAACCTTTGGCGAGTACATCAAACAGCTCTGCAGATGATGAAACGACACCGCACTCAAAGCGGTCTCCTCTTGTTTGGTTCTGCGAGGTAACAACAGATATTTTATAATTCTTATTTGAAAGCAAAAGTACCTTTGAATGGTTTTCGGCAAGATATACAGCATCAAAAAGTTCCGTAATGAACTTGTAAAGATGGACTGTTTTTCTTGCAGCCTTCAAATCACAAAAGAGAGTGGCCGATGTTATTTTCCCGTCTCGTTTATAACGGAATATCCGTCTGAGGAACTCTTCGCTGGTAGAGAAGGTGGATATCACAATCTCTGCCGGGCCGATGTGTTCCAGAATCGAGGCGATGACATCGGCAAGTTGAGTAGTGTTCGAGAAATAAGCCTGCAAAGGCCTATTCTCGAACTTTACCAACTCTACAGGCATATCACTTGAAGATTATGCCCAAAGATTCCAATTCGGTCTGCTGGTCAGGCGAGAAAGGGACACCTGCAGACTGTATTGTATCAACTCGCTCCTGCATCTTGGCACGCAGAGCCTCGGCCTTTTCCTGGTCCTTCTCAATCAAAGCGGCAAGTTTATCCTTGTTGCTTGAGATATACTTCCTTGAGTTATTGATTTCTTTGGCCAGTTCTGCCGGGTCCATCGGGAAGTTATCTTCCTTATCATCCTTATCTTCAGGAAAAGGTTTTTCCTTAAGATAAGCATCGTAATCCGCTAAGTTCTTGCGATATTTGCTCTCGGCCTCGTCCAGGAGCTTCAATTTTTCATAGCGGTCGCAAGGCTCCATATTTGCCATCGCCTTCAACTCCTCAAAGAGAGCTTTCACTTTGGCATACTGCTCAAAGTTCTCATCCCATAGAGCCTGTATCTCCTCGGGGAGTTCATCGTGATCCTCGCGTTTGCCTGCGTGTTCAGCCTTGGCAGGCTCCTCCTCAACAAACTTCTGCACTTTGGGCATAACCTCCTTTTCGAGACGTACCACATCGGCAACAGTCTTGTTGTCTATGCGCATACGATGATACTTCTTGAGCTCGTATTCAAGCTTGCCCATCATCTTCACACCGCGGCGAATGATGTTCTGGTATAGAATACGATTACGGTTGAGTTTAAGCAGCATTTCTGCGCCGACAGAAATATTTCTCTCACTTACCGGAGTGTCAAGCCACTCCTGAATCTGTTTAGTCAAATTATTGTCCATAGTATTTAAGTCAAAAGGTCGGCAGGACTAACAAGAAATTGCCAGAACTGCCGACCATACACACAACGATTTTTACTTTAATTATTCAGCAGCTTCGCCGGTAGAGGCATCGATGTCACCATCCTCGGTCTCAATCTTTCCTTTGTAGAAAGGAGCCGGGCAAAGGTCAGTAACCTCGATAGCGATGGTTGTGCCACTGGTATCTGTCTCCTTGGCTCCTGAAGCCTGTGAAGGTTTAGTGTTTGTCTCGAACATATCGTTACCGATAACACGGAAACCGCCATCACGCTGTTCAACAAGATAAACAAGGTTGTCACTGTTGGCCATACGACAGAAGCCGGTAGCCTCTTCGTTACGGCCGGCATGCTTCAAGTTACACTTGTTGATGAAGGTCTTCGATGGAGCATCACCCTGCGACTCAGAAGAGATGTCGGAGTCAGTAGTAAGCACATCCATACGTTTCCACTTAGCGTCAGCTGCAAGACCGTAATCACCCACAAGCACAGCAATATCGGCCATACTTGCAGCGTCCTCGATGTTCGGCAGTTTTGGCCATTTCACAATGTCATATGCAGAGATGAAATAAACGGTCCTTTTGATACCGGGAAGCACAGTCTTGCCACCGCAGAAACGAAGCGATGAATATATTTTAGAATTACATTTAGTAGCCATATTTACCTCCTTTCTTAAGATGCGAGTTTACCAACAAGCAGCACCTCAGGTGAAATGCTCTCATACTGGCAACCCATAAACATTGTAGCCTCGAAAGTAAGCACAAAGCTCTTGTACTTCTCAATAGCGATATGCTCCTCCTCACCACGCTGGTTGAATCCTACCTGCATATTATTTTTGGTTGACAACTGAATGAAAGGAGAATTTTTCTTGTTGGCCAAGACAACAAGTTCAACATTATCAAAACCCTCAACAGTCAACTTGTCAAAAGTCTTGTTATAAACGATGGGACCGACCGTAGCCTGGTAGTCGTCTACATACGCATCGTAGATGTCCTGCGATACATAAAGTTTGAGTTCATCACGATCACGGAGAACAGAATCTGCAGCACGACAGAATGATTTGAGCTGTTCAACAGCATTGTTTACAGTGATAGGTTCTGTGAACTCATAGAGATTCTTCTTAGCAACAGCGATATTGCCATCAGAAATCTCATTGGCTGCAATAGTGTCAAAGCCATTGAACAAGTCTTTAGAAGTACTACCTTCGGGATTTCGAACTGCATTCCAGATAGCAGCATTAAGGTTCTTGCCTACTTTAGCTGCAAGGAAAGATACAACCCTCTGTGCTATTTCTGTACGCTTAAGGGCCTCGCCTTTAGTCTGCGCAGCATCATAGATAGAACCTACGACACTATTAGGAGAGAAGTTTTTCACAACAGAACCGAAGTATGTAAAAAGAGTTCTACCCTTTATCTCAACTTTTTCGTTGTCCACTCTTGTTTCAGAATAAGGACCCATCTCCATGTCACCTGAAAGTTCTCCAATTGTTTCAGCATAACGGATACCATAACGAGGTGTCATATGAGCTAATGTCTTTCCCATTGCATGAACAGGCATCATAAGCAGTGTCTTACGATACTTTCGTGCAGATGTAGCCAGTTCTTCTGGCGTAATCTTAACTTTTGTAGTTTCTTCAGCCATAGTTAAAGGTCTTTAATTTTGTCGTACAATTTTTTACTCTCTTCGGCCACCCTAAGAGAATCCTCTACAGGAAGCACATCTGTTGTCTCATCGCCGGGTTGTTTCTGCAGGTTCTCAATCTGCGACTCAAGCTCAGTGATACGCTCATCACGCTGCGCGATGGTAGTATCCCTTTCGTTGATGTCGTTCTCAAGCGAGGCAAGACGATCCTCGACAGCCTGCATCTCCTCACCAGTCATTGTAACTGCGCCGTCATCGGCGGTGGCAAATTCCTCCTTGTTGAGGACCTTGCCGAGGGAATTGAACTTTTTCTTCATTGTTGTGGAATTATTTAGTTTTTCGCCATTGTCAGGTAAGCCAGCCTTACTGAAAGCCTTGAGTCTCTCAAAAAGCGCATTGAACCATGAAGGATTGTCCTCTGCAGGGAGTCCTTCAGTCGGCAAGCCCAGGTTCATGATACGTCGGCGCTCATTTCCTGTAAGATTTATCTTCTCGTCAAAAGAAGAAATCTCATCGATGAAGCCTATGTTCTTTGCCTCTTCAGAATTGAGCCATTTGCCCTCCTGGAGGATAGTCTTCATATCCTCTACACTCTTTTTGCACTTGTCGGCATAAAGGTTCGCAAGAACAACATCAATCTTGTCGTTCTGCTCCTTATTGGCCACCAGTTCATCAATCAATTGCTGAAGCTGGTCGGCATTGTAACTGCCCCAGGCATCAATGTAGTTTGAGCACTTGTGTATAAGGAACATTGAATATTTGCCCATTACGACCTTTTTGGCACCCATAGCAACCACTGTTGCAGCCGATGCTGTAAAGCCCGAAATATACACAGTAACGTCTCCATGGTCGCGGAACTGTTGCATAATGTCAAGTCCGTCGCTCAGCAAACCGCCATACGATGAGATAAGCACATTTACCGGCTTACCCTTATGTTTGGCAAGAACATCACGGACATAAGACTTGGTACAATTTCCGTACCCGATTACATAGTCAAGAATAAGTTGATAGTCCATTTGCATAATATTTTACGCAAATAAAAACATACATTTCCTCTATTAAAAAGACCAAAAACCGTTCAACTAATCCAAAATGGCGAGTAAACCGAATATATTCGAGTATTCGGCAGTGAGAGTTGTCCCTGCTTTTTCTGTAACCGTTCCCGGATAATTATCCGTAACGGTAGAAATGACATAAGGCTTATCAAATGTACCGAGAATGAACTGGCCACCGGTAACGGTTGTCAGCCTATAGCACAGATGCCTGTTCAGTGGCTCGAATTTCTCCTTGAGTGTAGCCGTGAGTTTAACCGTGTAGATAGTGTTCTTCTTCACTATCTTCGAAGAAACGGTTGCTGATGAGAGGCCGACGGTTGGTAATTCCTGCCAATTGCGCCAACCATTCAGCAAAAATCCGACACCGTTAATGACAGTACAATCCCTCAATAAACGAGCTTCTATGAACTCAACTTTTTTGATGTGATTAAGAAGTGGAAGCATAATATAAATATTTAGTTCGCATCAGTACGCATCAGTTCGCATCAGTACGCATCAGTACGTACCAGTACGCACCAGTACGCACCAGTACGCAAGTCGGGAAAAAACGGCAGACAATCATTTTTTTTCTCGCGAAAAATTTCTCAATTCAATATTGTTTTCCGTATAGGCTTTACGCAGACGGAAATACTTTTGTCTCACAGTCTCCACGTGATCAAGAGAAATGCCGTGCATTTCGCACCACGCAGCGATGTAGGAGTTCACTCCCTTGCCGGTACTTGCCAAAGCACAAATACTCATTTCAGTCCATAGGTTCTGAATGAACAGATCCTCGATGGCCTCTTTCAAAGCCTTCTTTCCGCGCTCGCCCATATAGTTATAGCGCATAGGAGGTTTGGCCCTTGAGTCCGGTATGGCAATAGCGATATCGCCCTCCTCCTTCACTTCGGGCACCGCACCCGGTGGGAGTTGGCGAATGAATGTTCTGATAACCGCATTCTCGTTGCTGTTATCAGGGAAACGCACAGGTTCTCCAAGAGAATCAACAAGCCATTCAGCAAGGTAAGGCTTCAGTTTGACATAGATACAGAATTGACTCATAGGTATTTAATTTATGCAAAAATATGTAATTAATGACGGATTTGCCAACAAATCTATCATTTTTGACGGATACATTCCAGCTTCTACACTTTCTACAAGTTCTACGGTGCTCCTATTGTATTGATACACAATAATATAAATTATATTCAATATTTCTACATTGTAGAAAAAACAGTCCTTTTGTAGAAAAGTAATAGTTGTAGTGAATTTTGTAGAATGTTGTAGAACCATTGTAGTGGTATTTCTACAATATAACTACTTTATTATTAACATTGTAGAATATGTAGAATATGTAGAACGAAGTTTTACCCGAAAAAAAACAGCGTTTGCTCTAAATTTACCCGAAACGGGCATAAAACAAAAGGGTGCCGTCACCAGCACCCTTACAAAGCAAAATAAAACCGCTTGCCTATTCCTCTAATTCATAGAAATATCCAGTAACAAGTTCGCTTACACCATCAGCCTTTATGTTATACTCCAATTTCTCACAGACAAACTTTTTGTTCCTGATAATGAATGTTGAATTTACAGGTAAGTCCATTCTGTCTGTTATGAACTTGAAGCAGTATTTGACCTGCGTGTCAATCTTCTTCAACCTTTTGAATACCTCGGAATAGAACGTGCGGAATGTGTACTTATGGCCGATTACAGTCCTATATGTAGAATCGATGTTCAGTGCCAGGCTCTCGTATGCAAATTTCTGAATGGTACCACCACCTGTGTATGTATTCGCCTGCCACTGGTCTTTGATATACCCTGCCGGGTAAAATAGGAAATTCTCCACCTGTGTCAACAAAGAACTCGGATATCCGTCATTGTAATCAGTCTCGGCACGCTTGGCCATACCGCCATCATATAGGCATATGGACATAATATCCTCTTTTGTGTCCACCTTCTCTGTTTCTCCTGATATCAATCCTGCAATGTATATGTTGGTCTCATTCTCAATACCGGCCGGGTCGGTATTGTCAGCCTTCACCAAATGAAAGCAAGACTTTGTATAAGATAAACTGCCATCGGCATTATAGAAATCAACAGTTCCATCATTTATTGACTTTGCCGGGCATATCTTCAGCTCTATATCGACATCTTTCTTACCTTTCACATTGATAAGATTTGCGAACTCATCAATAGCAATAGTCCTTGCGTGGTTGGTATATGTACGGCCCTGTCCATCAACATGGTCATAAAGTTCTATGATATATGAGTGTCCACACACTTTGAATATTGTACCTTTATGCTTTAGAAGGCCTGTACTTGTCTGCCCGTTACCTCTGTCTTGAGAAAGTTTTGTGACAAGGTTCTGCAGGCCATAGGCAAGATCGGCCTCATTGTCGTAGGTTGTATCTACCTTGGCCGCTTCTCGAATATCATCATCGATGCGGTCATACACATCAGTAACCTCGGCATAACCGACATTGGCGTTGGCGATATCGGTGGTTTCATCAGTTTCCATTGATACGGAATACTCGTCAAGTATATTGTCAATGTACTCGATATTGTCTTTGAAATAGTCACCCCTTGATTTTATGAGAGTCTTTTTGGTGCTCTCGTTAATGAGGAAAACCACACCGAACAAATTCTCAATCTCCTCAATAAACTGTGCCACTGTCCAGTGAGGAAGAGCGCGTGCGATTGCGGAACGATTATTGGCTGTGACTATAACCAGGTGCATAAAGAACTCGTTGTTACGCAAGCAATTCTCCTGAACAGGATATCCCAAGTTATTAAATACACGTTCTATCATCTGCACCAGGTATGGCTGCGCAGAGAGATAGACCTTATCGAGGTTGTTTATTGCCGGGCATCTTTTGGAATTACCGTTATTGTCGGTGTATGTCTTGATCCCAAAATTATTGCAAGTGACATCGAAGTTCTCATTGACACACGGCAAGGCCACCCAATCGACAGGAGCCTCCTTGGTGTTCTCGTTCCAAATTTTGTTGCATAGATTTTTGTATGCAGCCTCAATACCGACCGATGATACATCGCTATTGAATTGCGAACGTATCCTTTCTGCCATTGAGCGCATCGTTAGATCTGAAGAGGTAACACCGGCAACGTCATACCAGGTACCAAGGGGAAGTTCATCAATGTAACGGTTCTCATTCTTGTTGTAGAAGTTGAGTTCGCTGTTACCTCCAAGCAGCTGTACCTTTATCTCATCTTCGCTGATATTAGTGACAGTTGCCGTGCCGTTCACCACATCGCGGTTTTTCACGACCAGCCTTGCGTTATAAGCAACCTCACTTTTGTTGATGTCTTTTCTTGACAGCATACCGAAAATAGCGATGTTCTCCGGGCATATAGGCAGACTGATGTTGTATGTATATGTTCCAGACTTTGTGAAATAAGTATTTTCACGAACGAGTTTCAGAGCTTGCCCCTCATCTACTACAGCCCTTTTTCCGTTAAGGTATAATGTTGTCATCGTCTTGGTTTGTTTTTAAGTTTATTGTATTCCGTATAAGCTCGGTCAAATCCACGTTCGCCATCCATAACCATAAAGGCCTCTATGCCATTCTCAAGACGCTCGTTGAGCCTTTTAAGCGTATCACCCGTCTGTCCTACCGAAACAGCCACATTGAGCAGTTCTGCGGAGTTTCGTTGAGCTTCGCCGGCAGATGTCGCAGTTGCCCTTACGACAGCACCAGTACCCATTGAGCTAATAACATCCTCACGAGTCAAAGAGCCTTCAGTATTGTTCCGTTGAGCATAATCGAGCAGGTTGAAAAACGGCATCAGTTCACTGTTGCCTGTCGCCCGGGCATTGGCCACGAACTCGTTTGCGTGAACAACACCAACCTCTTCGCGGTCATTCAAGGAACGGCGCGTAAAACCACCGCCATAGTAACCTTTCTGCTGTGCCTGGTGTTGCTTCTTAATTGTCGCAATCTGCAGTGCGCCGGCAGCCACAGCCATAGCTGCAGCTATAGGTGCGAGTATATATCCGACAAAAGGAACAGCAGCTGCTGAAGCATAGGCATTGATGGCAGCCATTGCCGTCTGTGCCACAGCCTGAGCCATCTCTATTGTCATTGCCTGTTTGTTGTATTTGCTCTTGACTTTGGCAATATCCTTTTCCTTCTGCTCCTCCAGCTGTGCAACCTTCTTTTGGTTCTTTCCTGCAGCAGCTATCTCCTTGTCATATTTCGCCTCAATCTCGGCCACCTCAACATCACAGCAAGCCTGTGAATATGCCAAGTACTGCTCCAGTGCAGCGCCGGCGATTGCCCAGGTCGATTGCGCCACCGCGCCAATCTTCTCCATGCTGGAGACAGTCTTGTCTGTGGTGCCGTTTACAAGTCCATCCAAGGCAGAATACATATTGGTGAGCATATCACCATATCCGCCATCAGAGAACTTGCCACCCATTGCATATTTCTGCTGAATGGCCTTGCGTAGTTGTTGATACTCCTCCTCTTTGACAAGCCCCGCTTTGTGCATCTCATCGAGAACAGCAAGTTCCGCGCTCATCTGTATCTTGGCCGATGTTCCCGAATACTCCTTTCGCCATTGCTGAAGCTTATCTGCATACTCCTGTTGCTTGCGCATAGCTTCATCAGCCTCGGCCTGTGCTATCTGCTGTTCAATCTGGTGCGCCTCCTTGGACATTGCAGCCTGGCGGTAAAGTTCTGCTTTCCTGCGCAAGTAATCGATGTTTATCTCAAAGAGACGCTGATTGCGAACCTTCTCATTACCGAAGAGGACACTATTCGTGTTGTAGCAATCACTGAGCACCTGACTCCGTTCAGCCTGCTGTTGACGTTCCAGGTCTTCGAGCGATAAATTGAGTAGTTCCTTATTGTTCTTGTCAAGGAGTTGTCTCTCCTTGTCAAGCAGCTGGAAATACCCATCCTCCTCGGTCATATTACGCTGTTCATAAGCAGCCTTGCAGTCCGTGAGATACTGCTGTTCTGCCTGTTGGAGACGTGCGACGTGTTCCTGGTATGAAATCTCTCCACGCGAGTATGCCGCATCCTCGATGGCACGCTGTAGCACCCACTTCTCTTTGGCAGCCCTCTCAGCCTGCTTTATCTCCTCCTTCAATTTGTCCTCAGTCTTAGGTATGTCTCCCCCTCCGGAGCCACCCCCACCCTTATTGTTGGTCTTGACATCATCGGCAAATGAATTACTCAAGTCCTCGCCGTAAGCTCCGAATATCACAGCCTCCTTTTTGGCGATGTCATCAAGTTCCTGGTTTATGTCTTCAAGTTCAACTTTCTTTGAGGCCAACAAGGGAGCAATGGAAGCTCCACTATATTGCCCCATTGTCATTCCTGCAGTACCATATGCCTGCGTAGAAGTGCTTGCAGACTCAATATTTCTTTGCTGTTCCTTGAGCCTCTCAATCTCGGCTTCAATCTCCGCTTTCTCGATATTCAAACGCGCTTTCTCGCCACCCATCTCGGCAAGCATATCCTTTGCGCCCTCAAGTTCATACTTCTTCTTCAGAGCATTATTGTATCTTGTCAAGGCATCGGCATTGGCAGTGTACTGGCCTGTTGTCTCATCAAGCTGTGCATTGTATCCGGGAATAATCTGATTGAGCGCATCGATAGCTTTCTTTCTGCTTTCCAACGAAGCATTTTCATCTTCGGCAGTCTTTACAAGAGCCTTCAATCTTGCCTCTTCCTCAGCAGCTTTTTTGTTGGCCTCTTCTCTTATCTTACCGAGTGCTCTCTCACCCGCAGAAACCCTGTTCAAACGTCTGTTGTAGTCCACCAAAAGACCTATAACAGCAGTGATGGCCACGATGACGATACCCCAAGGGTTGTTCATCATTGCAACTTTAAGTTTCTTCAGCATTGCACGAGATTTTTCCTGTAAGAAAAGTTTTGCTTTTTCCAAAGTCATTTCCTTTTCAGTCCAGAGGTTTTTTATTTTAATATAGCCCGTATATACAAGCACTGCCGAACCAGTAGAAATTATAGTCGCCTTGTAGTCATTAAACACATCGAGCAGTGCATTGAGCGTTTTAATCATCATCGTTCCTGTCGATGTGAAACCTCCCATAATGGGCAGCAGCTTCTCTCCGAGGGCGACCTTCACCTCCTCGAGCTTCTTGCGCTTCTTCTCAAGCTTTGCCTCCTCGGTCTCGTTCTGCACGGTAAACTCCTTGACAACCGATGTTGCCTCATTGTAGGCCTGTGTTGCAACCTCCTGTTGCTGTTTCACCATATCGATATTGCCGGTCAACGATGCAAGCACAGCCGAAGCTCGTGCTCCATCGGTGCCCATCTCCTTGAAAATAGGTGAAAGAACATCCATATTGCCCATAGAGTTGAGCCTCTCAAGCAAGGTAAGCAATGCGGCATTGGTATCGGTCTTTACAAGGTTTGTGAACTCTTGAATGTCCATACCGACGGCCTTTGCAATCTTCGTTGGATCCTGGAACATCTTTGTGATGAGCTGGGAAACGGCGGTAGCCGACATCTCTACGGCCTGGCCTTGAGAGTCGAGAACTGCGGCATATCCCATAATCTGCGGTATGGTCATTTCAGCCTGAGAACCTACACCGGCAAGGCGCTTTGTAAAGTTGGCCAAGTAAGGTGCAGCAGCAGTACAGTTCTGCGAGAGTTCATTGATAACAGAGCCAACTGCAAGCATAGACTTTTCGGTACCGAGAGCCTTCTCGTCACCGAATATGTTTGTCAATTTTGAAATCTCAAGTGTTGCACCTTCGCCCAGGTCATCGAGCGCTACATTGATTATGTCAGCCGCTTTTACGAATCCTAGAACATCCTCTTTGGATGTCTTACCCAGTCGACCGGCTTCCTCGGCAAGTTTATTGAGTTCTATAACCGATGTGCGTGTGTCAATATTCTTGAACTCAGCATTCAGTTCCTCGACACCCTCACGTGTCATACCTGTGAACTTCTGCACATTGGCCATCTCTGCATCCAGTTCAATGTAACTGTTTACATTGTCACGGACAAAATCGGCAACAGTATCCTTCATATCAATGAAAGAACCGAAAATCATAGAGAGATTACCACCAATATCGAGCATATCCTTAAAAGAAAGCCCCGAGTCAGTAACCTCCTTCTGCTCGTTGGCAATCTTCTTCAGCTCTGCCTTTACCTGTTTGAGTTTATCGTTGTACTCGTCCCACTCCTTTGTGCCGCGCTTGATTGCACCGGAATTGAGTTCTCTGTTAATCTGCTCAAGAACACGCTTGAGTTCTTTAGGTGTCGCCGTTGAGAGGTGCGCCATTGCACTGTCGACATCCATTGTTCTCTTCTGCAGGTTGTCCATTTCCCGGTAAACCTTGCGAAGGCCTTTCTCTGCCTCCTTGAGGCCTTTCTGGTCATCGTTTAAGGTACACTCCTCAAATTTTCTTTTAAGGTCATCTGCTTTCTTTTCAAGAGCCGGGAGTTTGCTCTGGGCTTCCTTGTCATCAATCTTGATGAGAACTTCTGCTACATCTCTAATAGTTGCCATAGTAGGGTATTATTTACCCTACAAATAAATAGCAATAAAAGGGATACTAAAAAGACCGAAACATCACTGTTCCGGTCTTTATGTCATTGATTTTTCTTTTTTGCCTCCTCAATCTCTTTTTCCCACCTCTTCACAAACTTTGGTTCCCAATTGAAGACAGCAGAAACAAGAGCTATAGGAAACATCAACGGTATTAGCAGAAGGTTCAACAAACCTAAAAGTATTGCCTTCCATTTGTATATAATGATGACAAGCAGCACACCTATCAGCCAATAGATGCCGTGTCCTGGAGCGAATATAAAAGCGAATTGTATCATACCTCAAAGATAAGTTAAGTTGTTGAAATAAAAAAGTGTCGGAGGTTTTTGTTTCCCCCGACACCTGAAGGGGGTGAGTTCCCAGATTCCAAAAAGCGACACCAGTGCGACTACGGTTATAGCGAAGGCTCTTTCCTTCGTTTATGCCTTACGGCTTGAGTGCGAAAGTTTCAGAAGCGTACACCGATACCGACAAACTGTTCAACGCCGGCTCATTCCCGGACTTTATCCCCTTTTACCTTTTCCATATTCCAGCCGTAATCCTCTGCCACCTCGTGTATCTCCCTTATTCGCCCCATGATGAGCGAAAGGAACCTCTTATTCCCTGCCCGGTTCTCAATGAGCAGGTTCACGCGAGAGAGTTCTTCGCTGGACAACCGGCCTTTGCTCCGTATGTTCCCGATGGAAATCTTTGCCTGTGCGATTTTCTCTTCAAGAACACCTTTCCATTGACTAAGCTGCACAATGTCGGAACACGAAAGTATTTCATCTTCTGTCTTGTTGATGTATCTGTTGTAGGACTCGTTCATAATGGTATAAATTCCAGTGTTTCAAAATCGTGGAGTTCGTTTCCTATAAATTTCGCCCTTTCCATTCCTCGTTCAACGAAAGGTTTTACTAAAAAATAAATTTCGTTATACTTTTCCCGGTACTCTCTGGCAAAGTCCACCATCCACTCCTGGGATACTGGTTTGTCGGTTGCTATACGAATAAAAGCATCGCCTTCCTCAATTATGTAAAACCATTTGTTATTGAATGTCTGTTTCATAAGATATTGTTTAAAGTGCAAATATATAAAAACCCCTCAACATATGCTGAGGGGCGGTGTAAAGATTTGATTAGTTGTTTTCGAGTATCTCAATGAGTTCCCGTTCACGAATTATCTTGATGTCGTGCCCTTTGGCTATCCAGTCTTCTATCTTCTGAATCTTTGATGGCCCGGCACCTTGCCCCATAACAACGACTGTAGTCTTGCCCGATATCGATGTATTGATGTCCGCGCCTAAAGACTGAAGGCGCGCGGCAAGTGCGTTCCTGTCCGGGTAGGCATCGAATGTGCCGGTAATAACCAGGTTAGAATGGAAGAATACTGTATCCTTGTTATCTACATCGCAGTCGGCCAATGGGTCGAGCAGTTCTCGCTTGACCTTTGGTGCAAACTTTTTCTCTGCAATATGCTTTTTGTCCATCACGAAAACATCGGCGAAAATCTTGCCTGAATGTGCAAGCAGCACATTGGCACAGGCGCGTGCATCGTCGAGGGCGTTGTGATGACAGCCCATATTGATATTGTACTCCTCGCAGGCATCAACAAGAGACTTGCCTGTAAGCTCGTATGTGCACAGGTTCTTGTCGGTATCGATGCCGGACAAGCGGTAATGTCTCATACAACTTTCGAGTATTGGAATATCTGCACCTCTGTTGTGGCAAACAATGGTGTTGTCTCCTATCAGTTCTGCAATGATAGGAAATACTTTTTTGAAGTTCGGAGCGTTCTCCACCATTGCCGGCGTGATGCCGTGCACGAACTCGTTTGTATGTTCTCTATCATCAGGAATAGGTTTTATAAGGGTGTAATACTCTTGCATTATCACTCCGTTGTTTACTTGTACCACGCCTACAGCGCACGCGCTGGTGGCTTCTGCTGTCATCGTCTCAAAGTCGATGGCTGTAAAGTTTTTCGGTATCCTCATAGCCTTTGTCGTTTGTGTGTGGTTGTAAAGATACAAATATCATAAAATATATCATAAAAAATATGATATTTAATAAAAGGCAAAGAAAACAAAAACCCCTCAACATAAATGCTGAGGGGCGGTGTAAAGATTGAGAATTAGAATTGAGCCGCAGAAAGCTCTGCGCCTAATCTATGAATGTAGTCTCTGAGCTTGTCATATTGCTTCTGTGATGCGTGTGAGATACCGGAACGGTAACGGCGCATAAGTGAAGGATTGATACCCACACGGCGGGCCACCTCGGTCACATTAAGCATTTTGTAATAGTCAAAGAATGATGCGATATCGTATTTGAAACTGAACTCAAGTACCGGAGTCTCCTTGCCTTCCTCTTTATTGAGTTCCTTTATTTCCTCATAGGCTACAAGAAGATCGTTCTTGGCCTCTTCGGCTGTATCGCCGTAGCCCATCAGGCCTAAGCCCTCGATATCATCTGCCATATAACAGCTGAAACCACCGTCATTGGCAACCTCGATAATAACAGTAACCTTTTTCATACGAACAAATATTTGATAATACTATAATCATAAACAAAGATTGAGACACAAAGAAATCACAATTACAAGTTTTTTTTAAGAGCAGGAGGGATTAAATCCCTGCCTGCTTCTTAATACTCTTCTCCGTACCTTTCGGTATTTCTTTTGCTCCGTGACGGGGTACCGGAAATTTGCAGTTCGTTGTCGGACTGAACCAGATATCGTGTCTTGAGCCATTGCGGAGAATGTAGCAACCTGCGTTGAGCAGTGCTGCGGTCAATTCACTTGTCTTCATAACTTCAATGATCTCAATCTTTACGTCAACAAAGGTAACACATTCGTTACTTATATGCAAATATTTGAGTAACTTTTTCGTTACTTTTTTGATTTTTCCTCTAAAATCGACTTTATTTGACATAAAATAAGGAATATATAACACACAACCAGGAATATAACGGAAAGCAATAACTCAACTTTGTCAATCCAGTCAAAACAATAGGCAAACATAGCTGCTATGAATACCACAAAATAGATTCGGAAATAATCCCTCATTATACTTTTCATCGTTCAACTCATTTAATTATAAACGTGCCCCAAGCCATATCGACGTGTTCTCTTATCATTTTGGTGAACAGTGATATTATAATATGCTTGATGTAATCTTTATCACACCAAATCGGGTCTCCGGTACTGTTGAAAATTTTCTTTATGTAGACAATTTCCTTGTACTCTAAAGAAGCCAGCGGCTCATCTTTTTTGCCGATTCTCATATTGCAGTTGTAGAGCAGATAAGTCCATCTAAATTCTATATCAACATAAAGAATAGGGTTGATATACCATCTAAAGGTCTGCCGTTTGACCTCCTCGAAGCCAAGTTCGAGAACTGTCTTTTCAAATAGTTTGAATTCTTCTAATACTGTCATAAGCTGTTTTTTTGAAAAATTCCCCGGGCTTCACAGCAGCCAGGGGAAAGGGGATGTTGAATTTAAATTATGATGAGAAAGTTTTATTTATCCTTGAATTCATCCTCCTGTGCAAAGATGTCGGAGACTTCAAGGTTGATGTTATAATGTGTGGTCAGTAAATCGTAGTCGAAGGCCATTGCCATATCGACAGTCTGCTTGTAGGTGGTAACGTCTCGGCCGTGTTCATCTTTCTTCACGGTGATATCAAAGACACCCTTTGATACATTCTTGAAGCGGACACTGTTCTTCGTGCCGATGAACTCGGGAGACTTCTCGAGGTAGAACTTGAGAGAGCCTTCAGGCAACGAGGTCTCACCCACGGCGCGCGCCTCCTTTTTGTAGAGCTGGAAAATGCGGCTCTTGCGGAGTAGCAGAATACGTTTCTGCTCCTTGAACTGCATTTTGACAGCCGGGGAGTTGCAGGAGAACTCATTGACATATACAATGCGGTAGTCGCTTTCGTTGTAGATATCACCATTCTGACGGAGGTATGCAACCAAATCCCAGAACTTGCCTAACTCGTTGTTGCTCTTGCACTCGCTGTTCTGTCGCACGATACCCTCAATGGTTATCTTCAGCAAATCGTTGTATGTGAACGGAAGTTCAAGAACACCGGACAAAGTTCTGAAGGCGGCCAATGGCACCACCCAGTTGCGGAGTATGCGGTCTTCAATGCGTGCCTGTTCGAGTTGTCCTGTGATATCACTGAAGGCACTCTTGTAGTTGCCGTCATATTCCGCCTCGAACTTTTTGCGGTGTGAAAGGATCTGCAGTGCGAGGTGCGAAAGTCCTTTCTTGCGCTCCTCCATCAGTTCATTGAACTTGCGCTTTGCCTCTGCGGTGAACTCACTGGTGTCAAAGGTCAGGAATACCATACGGCTGAAGAGTGCGATATCTGCAGTGGCCATCTCCTGCCCGGACACGATGACACCGCAGTCCACAGCGGTAGTCTCACGCTTCTTGTCACGGTCCATATTCATTCGTGTTCGGCCGGTACCGTCCCAAATGGCCTTGAGAAACTCGCGCTTCTCGAGCTCAAGGTCATTGCGGTACTCATCGAGGTGCACAAGGGCGTTGGCACACTGTGCGACAGTGTCACCGAGTGAGGCCTTTGATGAACTGTGGAGGTTTGGCGGTTTATTCTCGATGACAAAGAATGACATCAGCGAGGTGCCAAGTTCTGTCTTACCGGAGCCTTTCGGACCGAAGAGGTTCAATATAGGGAATTGTGACTGTGATGTGACAATGTCACGGAATAGTGCTGCCAGGAGGAAACCGATGCCTATTTTGGCATTATTCCCGAAAACAGCAACAAGTTTCTTGGAGTAGTCCAATAGTGATATCGCTGAATAGCCGAGGTGTACGAACCGGCGTTCAAACTGGAAGAGCTTCTGCTCATCAGCGTATATCCTGGAGAATGCCGGCAGATAGAAATTGCGCTCGTCATCGAGGCGCACAATGCCGTATTCATCGGTAGTGTACCATTTCTTGTCAGCATATATACCATTGCCGTATGCAAAAAAGCCCTGCTTCTGCCAACCTAACTGCACTATCTCCAGTGCAGTCTCAGTCTGCTCATAGAGAAACATCTTCAGCTTTGTAAGCTGTTCCTCTTTGGCCAGCCAAATGTAATTGCCCAGACCTTCAATTTTCTGCTTGAATTTCGCCAACGAAACAAGGTCCTCTTGCTTCAGCTCAATGATTTCCTCCTGACGGTTTATATTTCGTATTTTGTAGAGTCGTTTTGGTGAAAGGGCATCTTTGATATGGAACATCGGCTCCATCACAAAGTTACTCCATTGATAGTCTCCTTGATTGGAGACTGAAAAATAACAGTTATTCTCTTCGTAAAAGCCGTACTTGTCGAGCAGTTCCTTGTCGAGCGTCTTGCCTTTCTTCTTGGCTTGTTCGCGTGTGGCTTTTTTGGCAGCGTTAATAGCGGTACTCCATATATCTTTTGGGGCAAAGTTCTGGAGTTGCTTGAGGTACATCTTTTCGAGCACTCCGTCATCGATGAGGGCAATGAATTTTGCCACCTCGTCAATGACATCCTTGCGTTCTTCGGTAGTCGCTTTGGGATTCCATCGCTGGCGCACATACCATACAATAAAGTCCTGTTTCTTCTGCAGCAGGCTCTGCCAAATACCTTTATCCGTGATAAAGCTGTCGGGGTCAGCCTTTACCAAAGGCACGTCGATGTCCTCCTCATTCTCGCCTTGGAACGTCCTGTTCAGGTGGATAACGCTCACCTTGAAGCCCATAGAGAGTGCCAGCGCACCGTGCTTGAGTACGGATTTTATTCCGGTACCGTAATGTTCTCCCTCTTTTGGCACATCTATATCAGGAATAAAGCAGAGTGTTGAAGCATATTTCTTGAGTTGCTGCAGCTGTGCTTTAGTCCAGGCAGAACCAAGCGGAGCAACAGCATTGGCAACACCTATGCACTGCAGGCGCAGAACATCAGGCGCACCCTCGACAAGATAGAAGGTCTCCTCTTTTGTTCCTTGGCGGAGGGCAACGTTTATGCCAAAGATAGAGTTCTCTTTGTCATAAATGGCCGAAGCAGAACTATTGAGGTACTTCGGTCCGTCCTCGCCCAGATTGCGAGCTGTAAAGCCTATCACACGCGAAAACTTGTCGCGGATAGGTATCATTATGCGGTTGCGGAAAAAGTCGTACAGCGAGCCTTTTGAACTGCGCTTCAACAATCCCATCTCCACCATGAGGTCGGTCGAATAGCCTTTGCTCTGCGCGTACTTGTAAAGTCCGTCCCAATCTTTCCCGGCATAGCCTATTCCGATGAGCTGACAGAACTCCTTATCCCATCGCTTTGTAGCATAACCCATGGCAGCTGTATTCTCGGGATATGAGAGAGCCATATTGCCGACATAATACTGCACCGCCATTTCGTTGATTGCTAGCATCGAATCCTTCTTTGCCTGCTCCTGCTGTTCCTGAGGAGTTAAGGTGCGCTGTTCGCTTTGTATATCGATGTTGTATGTCTTGGCGAGTTCGGCCACCGCATCGGGAAATGACAGAGCTTTGTATCTCATCAAGAACCTGATGGAGTTTCCTCCCTCCTGGCACGCGCCATAACAGAACCACGTTTGTTTGCGCGGATCCACGATGAACGATGGTGTCTTCTCGCTATGGAAAGGACAGCAACATTCATAGTGCGCGCCTTTCTTCTTGAGCTGCACTCCACAAGATTCTATAACATCCACAATGTCCGCTCGGGCAAGAACTTGCTCAATGCTTTTATCATCAATCATAATATAAGTGTTTTGGCGTACAAAGGTCTATTTTTCAGACCTTTGTACAAAAGACAAAACTTCAATTAAAAACAGTCTCCTCAAGAACATTTTGGATAGTCTCCAAGATGTTCTCAGTCTTATACTCCCGGGTGTTGAATACAACGGCATTGACACCGTTCTCAAGAGTATTCTCAACACCAGTGACGTGGAAGCGCTTGTCCATCTCCTCAAGGAACCTCATATTCTCGAAGGGATTGAAACTGGTCTTCAGCATAAAGCCGTTCAGTGTCTGATGCAGTACGCAGTGAACTCTTTGTTTTTCAATGTGTGTTATCATTGTTCTATCTGTTAAAATCTTACTAACTCTTCCCAGATGCTCCACTATCTCATCAAAAGATTTACAAGAGGCGGCAGCTGCTTGATTGATATTCCCTAAATGTCGGATTATCCGTCGTACGGTTTTACTCCTCTTCTTGGTCATCCTCTTTTTTGTCTTCATAAAGCATCAGTTCTTGTAGTTCCAAATTCCTTAATACAATATCGACGGCTTTGGATTCACTAACCGGGAAAAGATCTTCAAAATAGAAGTAGGCGGTTAACAAGGTCTTGTAATTTTCCTTTAACCTATGTTCTGCATTTTCACATCTGCTTTCAATGATTTTATCAGCTTTTAATAATGACCGAATGGCCCTAGCTTCATCTTTTTTGTACTCATATGTCCATAAAGAAGCCTTATCGCGTATAAAAGACATTGCTTTGAACATACACTCTTGTTCTTCAGTAAAAGGGAAAACGCGAGATAAGTCAATAAAAATAGTTCTTGAAATGAATGCGACATCCTTTGTCAATCCTCGTCCGGAAATTATCAATCTTCTTTCTGATTGCACCCTGTCATATGAACTCTTTATATTTTCCTTCCATTCCAAATCCAACTCCGAATCAATATCATCAAGATGCATAATCAAATCCGTATTAGTCTTTAATAAGGCTCTAAAAGTAGGTGTACTTGTATGCTTAAAGGATTTTCGAGCAAACGACTCTCTAAATATAAAATTCACAAATTCAGTCTTTCCTGTAGCCTGTTCGCCGTAAATATACAGAATAGGTGCACTGAAATAGTTATCCAATTTAGGCAATTTTGTGCTTGCTAAATAAAAGAGGCCAAGCATCCCTTTGTCACCGTAAAATTGAGAAAGATATTCATAATACTGTTTCATAGCTGTACTTATTTATTATTAATATGTTTTTTTAATTGCATCCTCCAGTTTACCATAGAAAAAGCATATAACTGATTTGAGAGGAAGTCCTAAACCAATCAATTCGCCAGGATTCTGCAGTATCACATTGTCGTCAACTATCTCCTTAAATGTGCCAGTATAAAACTCTCTATTTATATCTACGATGGTAATTTTCTTCCCGATATCATTCTCCTCCAAATCGCATATTGGTTGGGCTTTTATTTTAACTTGTCTTCTCACTTTAACCTGTTTCATTCCTTAGAAAATTTTGCGATTATCTGATTTGTGTGTGTAAGTTTAAGCCTGGTCTTGATGTTAGCAATGTGTCGCTTTACGGTGTAGGGAGATATATGCAGTTCTTCCCCTATCTCTTCAGTCGAGTATCCTTTACCGAGAAGATTTGCCACCTGCTGTTCCCTTTCGCTAAGTTTAGTTTCCAGTCGTGCGTGACAGATTAACCTGTCAAATTTGCACTCTCCGCGCAACGGACACCTGACATCTTCCATACGGAATTGACCGGAACCGCCAACATCCATTGACAAAGCATCGTATTCTCCAAAGTTGCAGCGAATAAACCTATGTACTATCTTATAATGATAGTAGTTCTGGTTTAGCGAACTTTTGGAGTAGAGTTCCGAGAGTGCCGCAAAGGCTCCCGGATAAAGTTCTTTGATGGCCACCATCATTTCTGCGATGAGTTCTTTGCGACTCTCGTCGAGGATAAACATTGGTCCTTCAAGAGGTTTACAACAAACATCACCATCCGGTGTTGTGTAAAATTCAATATTGGCAATCATATTATGCACATATCAATTTTTCCACAATAAGTGTCTCTTCACTCTTTTTGAATGTGTCGGTACGCAACTTCTTATAAAAGGTTGGAATACTCATATCACACAGCTTGCAAGCGCTGTAAATGAAATCCGTCCTCTCCTCGGTTGTTAGTCCGTCGTAGTAGTTCTTAATAACCATTTCTGCCATAATCAAGAAGATTTATTTGTTAGACAATAAAAAATATCATATTTTTGATGCTACAAAAGTATGATAAAAAAATATTATATCCGTCATTATTGACGGGTTTGTTTTGTTAATTATTCTTAATTTGACGGAATATGTATAATGGAGACATAATTAAAGCACTGCTAAAAGAACGCAACTTGCGTGCTAAAGACCTTTTAGAAGCATTAGGGCTTGACGGCGATGGAGGATTGCGCCCATTAGTCGATAGAGACGTAAAAGCAAGTCGCCTTGAACAAGTGGCGGATTTCTTCGGAGTATCTATGGACACATTCTTTATAAGGAATAAATTACCACACATCAGCGTTGTGGGAAGCAGCAACAATGTTGCCTGCTATTCAGTAGGCGCACTTGAAGAAAAAACAGCGAACTTACAGGCATTGATAGAGGAAAAAGACAAGAGGATTGCACTCCTCGAAGCAGTCAACGAAATGCTGATGAAGCAGTTAGAGAGCAAAAAATAAACAATCCCTAAGGACGAGATACGGACATAGGGCGACAAAAGATGCAATGGTCGCTTTTTATACTGCATTGAATTGCAAGGAGTTGCTCCGCAAGGATAAGAGGGAAAAATTACAAAATACTCCCTCCCTCTCCGCAAGAAACAAGAGAACTGAAAGTTCTCTTGTTTTGTTTTATGCCCGCTTGGGAGCTTGCTCACAAAGCGAGTAAAAAACAAAACAAGAAAAACGCGACAGCGTTCTTGTTTCTTGCAAAGGAACCACAAAAAGGGATGGGCGAGCAAAGCGAAGCCAATCCCGAACAAACACGGCAGCGGGAAGCTCGCTTACCGGCTGACGAGAAAAGGAAATTAGAAGAAACGCGACAGCGTTCTTGTTTCTTGCAAAGGAACCACAAAAAGGGATGGGCGAGCAAAGCGAAGCCAATCCCGAACAAACACGACAGCGGGAAGCTCGCTTACCGGCTGACGAGAAAAGGAAATTAGAAGAAACGCGACAGCGTTCTTGTTTCTTGCAAAGGAACCACAAAAAGGGATGGGCGAGCAAAGCGAAGCCAATCCCCCTACTCCACCAGCACCCTTGTAAATCTATTTCTTGACAGCAGCCACACAAGCAGTGCGCTGACAGCCGTGGTGGTTATGGCCGCAAGCACTATGCGCACTACATAGGGCAGCGAGGGGGTGTTGTAAAGGTCGTAACTAAGGAATGTGAACGTGAAATGACACAGATATATGCCAAACGTGAACTTGGCCGCCTGCGAGAGCCACGGGCGTGGCTTTGCGTTGAGTTTCTGAATAGTCACAAAAACGGGGAAGGTCATCATAAACACATTTATGCCGGCAAAGTACCACAGGATTTCCAAATAGGCATAGTTGCCGGGGAAATAGCTGTTTGTAACAATGTAGCCCACCGAGGTTATGGCATAGCCCGCAATGAACATAGGCAGGTTTATTGCAGCCATCTTGCCCCAGCTCCATTGAAGGGGGTATTTTTTAAGATAGTAGGCCAGTACAAGGTAGCCCGCAAAGCCCGACACATAGTAGAAGGTGCCATATACATTCCAATCGCACTCGCCCAAAAGCCCCATATGGCCATAGTTACCCGCGTAACCCAATAAAGGAGCTGCCATTTTAATATATGGCAAAAAGAGTGTTACCACCCACACGCCAAGCACTGTCTTTATCTCTTTTTGCGTTGCCTGCACAAGCCAGCTATTTATTATGGGCATAACAAAATATAAGCCTATGAGCATATAGAGATACCATAGCGGTGTGGTGTCGAAATTAAAATTGAAGACGAAGGTATATAGCCGTTGCAGCAATGTTGCAGGAGTGTAGTCAGCCACCGACAATTGGGGGTTGGGGGTATGGGGACTCACCACCGTGAAGTAGAAATACGCCATAAGCGGAAGTGCCAACGACCAGAAGAGAAGCGGCTTCAGCACACGCCCTATGCGCTTGCGATAGAACTCGTTAAGCGTGGTTCCCTGCTTTATAGGCAGCAACAGCACGGCCGTCATCATTGCAAAAAGAGGAACGCAAGGGCGCATAAGACTGCCTGCAAACACACCTGTAACGAACATTTCGCGGTTGGCATCGAAATGTGCCACGAAAGGGTCGCAGCTATGCGAAAAGACCACAAAGAAACAGGCTGCCACGCGTAGCATATCTATCCAACCTATATTTATTTTTTCGTTTTGTGCCATATTGTGTTGTTTTTACAACCAATCATCGACGCAGCTTAAATACAAACTCAAGCCCACCACCCTGTGCCTCGCGTGCCGATATTGTGCCACCGTGCAATGCCACCGCATTTTTTACAATGGCAAGCCCAAGGCCTGTACCGCCAAGCTTGCGGCTGCGCCCTTTATCCACACGATAGAAACGTTCGAATATACGCGACAGATGCTCTTGCGGCACTCCCGCGCCATTATCTCTGAAACTGAAATAGTAGTACTCGGCATCGCTGCGAAAGCAGCTTACTGTAATAACCGCACCCTGCCCCGCATAGGCAACGGCATTGTCGAACAAGTTGCGGAAGATGGAGTATATTTTACCCGCATCGCCCATAAGCAACAGTTGCGCAGGCAGTTTGTTCTGCACGCTCATTCCCTGCTCGGCAAGCTTGTTCTCTATCTCCTGCTGAATACCGCCGACTACCTGTGCTATATCCACCGACTCTTTATTTATCTTTTGCAAGGTATCGTTCATACTGTTGAGGCTCTGCATATCCTGCACCAAGGTATTGAGGCGGTTGCTTTGCGAGTAGCAACGTTGCAGAAAGTGCATCATCTGCTCGGCGGTGAGGTTGCCGGGATAGTTTTCCAATATTGTTTCCAAGTAGCCTTGAATACTGCATACCGGTGTTTTGAACTCGTGTGCCACATTCTGTGTCAGTTGTTTTTCCACACGGCTCTGCTCCTCGGCACGGGATATATCGTTAATAGAAACCTCGAAACTACCATCGTTGAACAGCACACAACGCAAAGAGAATGTACGCCCCGAGATTTCAACCTTGTCGTGTATGGTACTTTCACGCGTAGTGTTATTCAAGTAGCCGTCGTTATCTATAAAACGCTTTATTTTGTGGAATTCGGGCTGGGATAAGATATTACCTGTGTCGGCCAGATGCTTTGCCGATATAAAATCGCCATACTCTCTGAAGAGACTGTTTGCAAAAAGCAGGCGTTTGCGATGGTCGAAAAAGGCAAGCCCCTCCTGCGCTATACTCAAATGCATAAGCAATTTTTGCGTTGCAAGTTCTTTACTGCCAACCACCTGCACCACACGATACATTATTATAATGAGCAACACGACAAGAAAGGCTGCAAAGAGGAAAACAACCAAATGCTTGGCGGTGTTGTGCGTATAGACAAACTCATAAGGCATTGAACTTCGCACAATAAAATTAAACTCTTCATCGTAGGTTGCCACATAAAAATACTCCTTGCCGGTTGCAGTGGAGAGACGACGCACAGCATAGCCCACGCCATCGCTTTTGGCCTGCAACACTTCGGGGCGGGCTGCGTGGTTTTCACTGTTTATCCAAGCATCGCCTGCCAAGGCCGATGACTCATAAAGCACATTGCCGGTTGCTGGTGAAATGAGTGTGAGACGCAGACCGCGCCTGTCGTAATGAGCAATGTAGCGTTGCATATACAGGGCCATATCTTCGCTGTACTCATTCTCGCCACGTATGCGCAGCAGGTCGTACACATTCTCGTTCACGTTGCGCAGAGCCTCTTGCAAGTGCAGCTCGGCAAGCTGACGCTCACGATCGTGGTAGTAGTATATGCTGCAACCAACAAGAAGAAGCAACAGCACCACAAGAGGGAAAAAGAACTTTGCAAACGAGGAGGGCATACTATTACTGTTCGTTACGGTCTAAAATGAAACAATAACCATAGCCACTGCGCGACACTATATTTGAGGCATAAGGACCAAGCTTCTTGCGCAAGCGTGTCATATTCACGTCTATGCTGCGCTCGAGCACGTTCACGTCGTCGGGCCACACACGTGCAAGAATCTCCTCACGCGAATATACCTTGCCGGGCCTCAACAGCAACATATGCAACACCTCGAACTCCTTTTTTGTGAGCGATATATCCTCGCCGTCGATGGTTGCACGCTTGGTTTCGGGGTTCAATGCAAGAGAACCCACCAGCAGCTCGCCAGCCTGTGCAACGGGCAGGGCAACGGCCTCGTGGCGACGCAACACCGCCTTCACGCGGGCAATAACCTCGCTTATGCGGAAAGGCTTGTGTATATAGTCGTCGGCACCCACATTGAAGCCCTTGAGCACATCGTTTTCATCACCCTTAGCCGTAATGAATATTATGGGGGTATTTGACACTTGTGGTATCTTACGCAGGCACGCTGCAAGAGTGAAACCACTCATATCGTCCATCATAACATCGAGCAGAAACATATTGTAGGAAGCCACATCTTTTTCAAGAGCCTCCCCACCTGAGTTTGCGGTATCTACCTCGTAGCCGCTGTTTTCGAGATTAAACTTGAGAATCTCACACAAATCGGGCTCGTCATCTACTACAAGTATTCTTTCCATACTCTTTTATTCGAAACTACGCAATAAATTTATCTCATCGGCCCAACGGCTTTCGTCGGGTGTTTCAAGGATTATTGGTATATTATCGAAACGGGAATCCTTCATAAAACGTTTGAAGAAATCCAAGCCCAACAAACCTAGCCCAATGCTTTCGTGCCTATCGACACGCGAGCCCAAGGGCTTCTTGGTATCGTTCAAGTGGATTGCAAGCAGATACTCACGCCCTATGATATTGTCTAACGCAGCAAATGAGCCTTCGTAGTCGTTTACAATGTCGTAGCCGGCAGAATAGAAGTGGCAGGTATCTATGCACACACCAACACGGCTTTTATCATCGATGCGGTCTATTATGTAACGTATCTCCTCGAGACGGTTACCCACGTTGCTGCCCTGCCCCGCTGTGTTTTCAATAACAGCAGTTACACCGTTGGTATGTGCAAGAGCCAGGTTTATATTGGCCGCAATGGCATCGAGACACTGCTCCACCGATATTTTATTCAAATGACTGCCTGGGTGGAAATTGAGCATTGTGAGCCCAAGCTGCTCGCAACGTTTCATCTCATCGAGGAAGGCTGCACGCGACTTTTGTATAGCCTCATCGTCGGGGTTGCCAAGGTTTATGAGGTAACTGTCGTGCGGCAATATGTAACGAGCATCGAAGCCACCTGCCGCGCAACGCTCCTTAAAGAGAGCAATGCTCTTTTCTGTGAGAGGTGCCGACACCCACTGGCGTTGATTCTTTGTAAAGAGGGCAAATGCATTGGCCCCTATAGCCACTGCATTCTGCGGTGCGTTCTCCACTCCACCGCTTGCCGATACGTGCGCTCCAATATATTTCATAACTTTCCTATTATATTATTTACGGCAAATTTACAAAAAAATGAGTAGCTGCAGAAGAATTTTTCTATCTTTCTGCAGCTACTCATTTTTATTTTTACCACCTGTTATTCAGCAGGAGCAACCTTCACTGCCGATGAGGCAAAGAACTTGTTACCACCACGCAAGAGGTTACGCACCTCACTGATGAGCTCGTGACTTTCTTGAATAAGGTTCAGATATACAAAGTCCATACGCAGGCTGCCGCTGCTTTGGTGCAGACGCATTGTTTGCGTTTTGCGCAGGTTGGCAAGCGCATGCTTGAGGTCTTTTGCACGCTCCGATACCTCGTGCGATGCCTCGTAGTTACCGCTTGTTATAATGTCGTTAATGTCTTTAAGCGTGTTATATACGTCGCGACAATAGGGAGAGAACTCCTCAATGTAGTTCTTCGACAAGGGTGAGAAGCTGTTGTCGGCGTGCTCCTTCATAGGCTCACCTATGCGGGTAAGCGTATTCAACATCTGCTGGCAACTGTTGGTACAAAGGTGATACCAGGTGCTGCGCTCAAAAGCAAGCTGCTGGTCTATGCGCTGCATGCCACGTGTTTCGGAACGACGCTCCTTTTTTAAATAGGCCTTCTCCTCTACTATCTTTATGAGCGACGACTTTAATGGGCGTAGCTCATCTTTTGCAAACGACTCAAAGAGACGTTTGTATGTATCGGCCGAGAAGGTGAGCGAGTGTGTGAGGGTGCTTGCAGCATGTGCCTGCAATTTATTCCACACCTCTTTTTGGTCCTCGGAACGGAGAATAACCATCATATCCTCGTCTGCCTTCTCACTATCCTTCTTCTTATTATACTGTATGTGGCTGCGAATGAGCAGATAGACAACCAGGGCAATCATCACATACATTGCAGGGATACCGCCATAGTTCATTATCGATGCCACAAAAGCAGCAATTATGAATGCAGCACCGGCTGTGATGAACCAACCGCCCACTACCGAAACCACACCGGTTACACGGTACACGGCACTCTCGCGCCCCCAGGCACGGTCGCTCAACGAAGAACCCATACCCACCATAAATGTAACATAGGTTGTTGAGAGGGGCAGTTTAAGCGATGTACCAATTGCAATGAGCAAGCCCGCAAGCACCAGGTTCACGGCAGCGCGCACAAGGTCGAAAGCAACATCTTCACGCTCCTCTAACGGAGTAAAGCGTTTGTTCACCCAGTCCTTAACACTCTGCGGCGTTACACGCGAAATTCCATCGACCATTTTGGTTGTGGCACGCACAAGGTTACGGGCAATGGGCGATGTTCCGAAAATATCGCCATCGTCGTTCTGCTGGCTCGACAGATTGATTGATGTCTGCAGCACCTTGCGAGCCTTTTTACTTGTCCATAGTGCAAAAACCATAACTGCACCCGCTCCAATGAGGAAATATACGGGAGTTTTTGCCGAGCCGTTGAGCGAATCCATCATAAAACTATCGGCAGAGATACCGGCACCATTGGCCGTGAAATCCTTGAACGATTCAAAACCAGCCAATGTAACACCAATGAAGTTCACCAAGTCGTTACCCGCAAAGGCGAATGCCAAAGAAAATGTACCTATGAGCACAACCACCTTGAGCACGTTCACCTTGCACCAGTGAAGCAACTGCATAAATATTGTAAAGAACACAAATGCAATAAAAAGGATAAGAACAGTGTGCTCGTCAATATATGCCCTCACGGAATTTGTTACCAACGCACTGCCTTTCAATCCCTTAATGAGCATAAAGTATATGATTGATGTAACTGCAATACCGCCAAAAATTCCAATCTTGCTCGACAGATTTTTGCGATAATGGAAAGTAAATATAACACGCGCAATCCACTGCACAATGAGACCAAACACAAAGGCTATGGCCACCGAAAGGAAGATTGAAATAATAATTGTCAACGCCTTATCGGTATTGAGCATCTCCATGAAACTTGCTGTGGTTGTGCTTGAATTGATGAGCGCAGTGATGAATGCAGCACCGAGCAACTCGAACACCATAGAAACCGTGGTAGATGTAGGCAAGCCAAGCGAGTTGAAGAGATCGAGCAGAAAGACATCGCTGATGACCACCGCCAAGTAGATGCACATAACCTGACTGAAACTGAAATACTGCGGAGCAAAGATTCCGTGGCGCGCCACGTCCATCATTCCGCTACTGAATGTCGCACCGATGAACACACCCAAAGCGGCGACCATAAGCACGTGTTTTAATTTTGCAGCCTTACTACCGACTGCAGAACTTAGAAAGTTTACGGCATCGTTGCTCACACCAACTGTCAAGTCGAGTATTGCCAGCGAGAACATAAAGATGACTACCAATAGATACGCAATATCCATAATCGATATTTTTAATTTATATTATGTTTTATTTATGCAGTTAATCGCTCACCAATTCTTATTAATGTCATACCGAACAAAAGTGAGATATCTCAATAGTCTTTTTAAGAATCCTCACGCAAGGTTCTGAATGACAAATAAACTTTATGGCTATATATTACTTCTATCTTTGCATCATAGTTACTATACCCGCCTTCTAAACGGAATAGTGCTAAATTATCACAAAAATAGATAAATATTTTATATTTCAACAAAAGGGACAAAAAAATTTAACAAAGGAAAGTGCACTTTCCTTTGTTAAATTTTTAATAACCTTATTTACAACGCAATGCGAGTTTTACACCACCGGAGCAAAATATTTATTACTACCACGCAACAAGTTGCGCACCTCGCTCAACAGCTCGTGGCTCTCCTGTATTATATTGAGATACTCAAAATCCATACGCAGGCTCCCTTTGTTTTCCTGCAAACGCCTTGTCTGTGTTTTGCGCAGTGCGGCAAGCGCGTGCTTCAGATCTTTGGCACGTGCCGAAACCTCGTCGGCATTGTCGTAACAACCGCTTTCAACCATTCGGTTTATATCCATAAGTACATTATATACATTGCGACAATAGGGGGAGAACTCCTCGATGTAGTTTCTCGAAAGCGGAGAAAAGCTATTGCCGGCGTGCTCTTTCATAGGCTCACCTATGCGAGTGAGGGTATTGAGCATTTGCTGGCAGCTGTTGGTACAGAGGTGATACCAAGTGCTACGTTCAAACGACAGTTGCTGGTCTATGCGCTGCAAGCCGCGTGTCTCCAAGCGACGCTGTTTTTTTAGCTTCGCCTTCTCCTCCACTATTTTTATGAGCGACAATTTAAGTGGGCGCAACGAATCTTTGGCAAAAGCCTCAAACATACATTTGTATGTATCGGCCGAGAAAGTGAGCGAAGAAGAGAGAGTTTTTGCAGTACGTTCCTGCAATGCAGCCCACACCTCAGCCTCATCGTCGCTACGCAACACCACCTGCATAGTAACATCACACTGCTCCTCTTTTTTCTTCTTATTATATTTTATATGGCTGCGTATGAGCAGGTATATTACAAGCACAATCATTGCATACATTGCCACTATGCCACCGTAGTACATAATTGCAGCCACCAAGGCACCCAATATAAAGGCAGCACCTGCGGTAACAAACCAACCACCTATAACCGAAATAACACCGGTTACACGATACACTGCACTTTCGCGCCCCCAGGCACGGTCGGCAAGTGAACTACCCATAGCCACCATAAATGTAATATATGTAGTGGAAAGGGGCAATTTTAGCGATGTACCCACGGCAATGAGCAAGCCGCCAAGAACCAGATTCACCGATGCACGCACAAGGTCGAAGGCAATATCCTCACGCTCCTCCAACGGGGTAAAACGTTTGTTTACCCAATTTTTCACAAACTGCGGAGTAACACGCACTACCGCATCGGCAACCTTAGTGGTTGCACGCACAAGGTTACGCGCAATGGGCGATGTGCCGAAAATCTCATTTTCTTCGTTGCTCTGAGTAGATAGGTCAATAGATGTCTGCAACACCTTCAATGCCTTTTTACTGGTGCACAGCGCAATTACCATCACCGCACCGGCACCAAAGAGGAAATAGACAGGCGTTTTTGCTGCACCTGCAAGCGACTCCATAGTAAATTGATCGGCAGAAAGACCGGCAGGGTTGTTGAACGTATATGTAATGAATGAATCGAAGCCGGCAAGGGTAACGCCAATGAAGTTCACCAAGTCGTTACCCGCAAAGGCAAGTGCCAGCGAGAATGTACCAATGAGCACAACTACTTTAAGAACATTCACCCGGCACCAATGGAGCAACTGCATAAGCAGTGTAAAGAAGAGGAAACAACCACCTAACACCAAGGGTAAGTTATTATCTATAAAATCTTTTATATCGGCCGGCACGATAGTGGTACCCTTCAACCCCTTGATGAGCATAAAATATACTATGGAGGTAACAGCAATACCGCCAAAGATTCCTATTTTACGACCAAGATTCCTGCGAAAATGAAATGTAAAGATAAGACGTGCAATCCACTGCACCACAAGGCCAAAGACAAAAGCTATTGCCACCGAAAGGAATATGGAAATAATCATTACCAATGCTTTGTCGGTATTGAGCAGGTTTACAATATCCATATCGGCACCACCGCTGAACATTTTTATTATTGCCACTATAAAGGCTGCACCAAGCAACTCAAATACCAACGACACAGTGGTAGATGTGGGCAAGCCAAGCGAGTTGAAGAGGTCGAGCAAAAAGACATCGCTCACCATCACGGCAAGGAAAATGCACATAACTTCGGAAAAGTAGAACTCCGATGGGTTAAAAATTCCACTACGGGCAACCTCCATCATACCATTGCTGAACGCTGCACCAATAAAAACGCCGGCAACAGCCACAAACAACAAGTGTTTCAGCTTAGCAGCCTTGCAACCTACAGCCGAACTGATAAAATTAACAGCATCGTTGCTCACCCCCACCCACAAATCTATAACTGCGAGTGCAAAGAGAAAAACGACAATTAAAAGATAAGATATTTCCATAATATTTAGATTATAATTAAATGCCGTGCACTATATACCAATGCTGCTTGTGTTACGCACCATGTTCAACACCCCATTCAAGCAACCCTTTTACAGTGCAAAATAGAGGAATATTAATTACCTTGTTGTTACAGAATTATTACTAAAATGTTACAAGCAGACGAAACGCGAACTTGTTTGCAGGTTTCACAGCAAACACAGAACATCACAAGCGAGCACCCGCCACTATGGGCTTGATGCTCGCTTATATAAACAAAAGAACTACTACAACATTTTAGAAATTATATCTTGCAGCAAGGTTCACGCGGTTAGCCCCCTCTTTATTTCCATCGAAATCTGAACGCCAACCGTGCAAATACTCAAGCCCCAGCTGCATATTATTGCTCACATTATAAAACATATTGGCAACAAGATATTGTCCACGACGATAAGCAGTGGGGTATGCCTCGGAATAGCCACTATTAGAATGCAATGTTGTCTGGCTGTAAGTTGCCGTTGCAAAGAATTTTGAACTCGCGTTATACTGCAAGCCCACATACCAGGCCTCTGAACGCAGCATTGTCATGCGCCCATTTTCTTCAGCAGGAACAAGATCGACACCTACATTAGAAATATTGTTTATATAAGAACCAATGCCCTTGCCCATAGTAAACTGTCCTTTCAACTGCAATTTACCCATTGTACCCAAGATTGTTGCTTGTGCACCCCAAGCATATTTATTGTGTTTATCTCCTGTAACATTATTGCGATATGATAGATTGCGCACAATACCCGCCAGGCGAATGTGGTTATTAGAATTTAAATCATACTGAAAATATACCGGAATATTAGGCATACGCTGGCTTGTTATATTGGCATATTCGGTATTGGTACCATCGGGCTTTGAGGCTTCAATACCCAAACCCATTGAGAGCCCCCACATTGTAGAGTAATTTAAGCGCAACTGTGTAGTGCGATAAAAGGCCATACCGCAAGGACCACCATAGTCAACGGTAACAGGGCAAGCATCTATATCCATAAAAGCACCTGTTGTATAACCCAATGTCATAAATTCAGTGCTCAAATACATATTTTGCAATCGGAAATTATCGCCATCACCACGCCAGTTACCCGATGTAAATACATAAAAATCGCCAAAGACCCGGCTTCGCCCCACCAGCTTCATAAAAATTGTAGAATTGGTCATATCCATTTGATATTGGCTCGATGATACTCCGCTTCTATCTATTGCAGAGGGGAAAAAATCGACATTATCCACAGAACCTCCAAAATCGTATTCAAATTTTGTTTGCAAATAACCGCCAATACCTAAGCCCCATTTTCCTTCTTGATCGACAAGCACAAAACGTGGAGCACGTGGATTGTGATAGTAATTACTCTGTGTTGTTTGGAAAATCTCTACAACGTCGGGAGCCTCATTTATAGTCTCGCTGATACAAATTAACGAAACCGGTTCATCTTTTGGTTGCACCCAATCCTGCGCACAAACGGCTGAGCCTGTCAGACACGCGCCAACAAAAAACATTGTTGCCTTTAAAAGTTTTTTCATAATTTTATTTGTTTGAAAGTTTACAGAGAGAGAAACAAACAATACACAAAGAATGTTTACCGCAAAAACAAAGTGAACACAGGCACTCTTCCTTATTTAATATAAAGAGATATCGCAATAATTATTTTTAAAACATTTTATGAAAAATTCAACATTTTCAACAACAATATAAAGTTTTTTTATTTTCTTTGTAATAGACACACTATACAACAAGAAAAAACATGAAAGAAGAAAAAACAACCGAAAAACGAGCAAAAATAGAAGAGTTCAAGTACCTGCAAATATCACCTAGGGACAAATCCTGGGGATTGGCTGTTACCACTGTTGGTTTTCAGCACGTTAATCCCGGAGAAGAGTACCCAATATCGGTTCACCCCGATGGTTATAACTTTTCAGAAGGCGAACGACGAGTGCTCAACGAATATCAGCTTGTGTATATTACCCGTGGCAGTGGATATTTTGAAAGCGCATCTTGCTCAAGGACAAAGATTGAAGCCGGAACAATTTTTATGCTCTTCCCGGGTGAATGGCACACATTTGCTCCCGACCCCACAACCGGTTGGGACGACCATTGGATTGGGTTCAACGGCAGCATCATCGACGACAAGATAAAAGCCGGTTTCTTCACTTTCAAGAACTGTGTTTTCCGCATTGGTGTTGATGAGCAAATAACCAACACATACCACAATGTTTTAAAGATTGTGGAAAGCGAAAGAAAAGGTTACCAACAAATGGCAGCCGGCCTTGCTTTCTCACTAATAGGCAGGGTGTATTACGAGAACCTCAATCACACCTTCGGCGATAGTTATATGACACGTGTCATTAACCAGGCCAAAGCAATAATGAAAGAAGATATGAGTGGCAACCACACTCTCGAAGACATTGCAAAATCATTGGACATAAGCTACTCGCTTTTTCGCCGGGAGTTTAAACGCGCTTGTGGAGTATCTCCGGGGCAATACCGCCAGGAGCTAAAGCTAATAAAAGCAAAAGAACTGCTCTACTCCACAAATTTAAGCATTGCTCTAATAGCCGACCAACTTCATTTTGAATGCCTGGGACAATTCTCCACATTCTTTAAAAAGAAAACAGGGCTGTCGCCGCTGGAATACAGGAAACGCGCTACAAAATAACATAAAAGCCCTTTACAAGGGACAAAAGATGTTAAAAAACGGCCCAAAAAACGTTATTCATTTGTTTATCAAATCCAAAAGCCCCAAATTGCACCCATAATAAATATTTCATGGAAATTTAAACAGCAACTATGATAACAATGAAACAGATTTTAAAATTTGCAGCAGTAGCAATAATAGCAATTGCTCCGGCAACTATTTGGGCACAAACAGAGTCGCAGCCTTACATAATGCAAAACATAACTTGCGAACAAGAGGTAACCCCCGATGAGTTATATATAAGTATAACTATAAACGAAAAAGAGAATAAAGGTAAACAGAGTGTAGAAGAGCTCCAAACCAAAATGATAAAAGAGCTCCAAAGCCTACACATAGATGTGGAGAAAGCACTTACGCTCAATTTTATGGGCAGCGAAGTGAGCTACACAACATTCCGTCGCTCAGCCGTACCACGCACCACTGCTACATATATATTAAAGCTAAGCGATGCCGACACTATGCAAAAGGTTGTAGCCAAGTTAGAAGCACTGGGGATAACCAATATATCGCTTGCACGCACCAACTACAGCAAAGAAAATGAAATTTACAACGAGCTTGGTGCCAAAGCTATGAAACAGGCAAAAGAGGCCGCAGCAAGCCTTGCCGGTGCCATAGGACAGAGCATTGGGGCTGCCATAAGTGTAAATTCAAACAGATATTCAAGTGGCAACGCCCAGCCACGCCTCTACAAGGCACGCAACACAATGCTATCAGAGGTGAATATTGATGATATTGCAGATGACGGCCCGCGTATAGAGGTTGGGAAAATCACATATAATGTAAATGTGAATGTAAAGTTTTTGCTAAGCGAATAGGATTCACGACATAATCCAATATGTAAAAAGGAGTGCGCGCACTCCTTTTTTTCATACCAAATTTATCATTTAATAACCCCCGTACCTTTGCACTCCCGGCACCTGACATATCGATGCTTTCCCAGATGTCTTTTCTTGCAATACGAACAATAGTACCAGGTGTCTGATGTCATAGGAACATAATCCAAATACTTTCCCTTACCATCACACATTATGCAGGAGCTTCCGCCGGTGCGACTTGTGTTCTTGCTATCTTCGTAATCATCATCGGAAGAATATTTCTTTTCGTTGACATTACCTATGCTGCGATATGAGCCATCGGTAGTTGAAAACTCGTAATTCCCGGTCTTATTATCTATAAACATCACACTCTGCCTGGTGCCGCTGCCGCCGCAAGTTCTGCACTTGCCATCACCGCCACACATAGGACAAGAACTATAATAGCTGCTCATAGTTCTTTGAGCATACGCACTTGCATATTTGTTAATCGGCAACCCTGTTCCATCGCACGAACTGCATTTACCTGTCCCACGACACAAAACACATTTGTGGGTCGATACGTGCGTTTCTGTTCCATTGTTGTTTGTAACCTTTTGTGTACCGTAATTACTTTGAGGAAAAGCCACAACGGCCATTGTCATAAAAACAGAGAACAATAATAATCTCATACTCATAGTTTTATAAATTGTTTATTACCAATGTATCTACTCCAAATCTATTACCGTGATACCTGCACCACCAAACTGCACGTGCTCGTCGTGGAAAGAGCGCACAAAAGGCACGGTACTCAAATATTGCCGCACAAGGGTGCGCAGAATGCCGTTACCCGTGCCGTGAAGCACGCGTAGCTGGCGCACATTGCACACCACGGCATCGTCAAGGAAGTAAGTTACAGCCTGCACAGCCTCATCGCCACGCATACCGCGTATGTCTATGTCCGATTTGAAATTCAAGCGTTTGTCGTGCAACTGTTGCTGTGTTTCTGTCGTGAGAAACGACACCTTGCGCACCTCCTCTTTGGGAGCATCGGCAGGGCGCAAACGTTCGATGGAAACGGTGGATTTTATAGCACCGAAACGCACCACGGCACCTGCCTTGCTTATTGAGAGAACCTCGCCCACAGCCTGCTGGCCCTCTATGCGCACATACATACCGGGTTGCAATGCAGGTTTTGACTTTTCGGGTATATTGGCTTGCTGCTGGGGATTGACAGTTTTCTCCTTTTTACCGCCTTTTTTACGCTCCTGGCGAGCAAGAATCTTGGCCATTTCTCGGTCGGTCTTCACCTGCTGTTGCTGCTTGGCAAGTTCTTCGAGTTCTTTACTGAAATCGCGCAACTCCTGGCGGGCAAGGCGCGTTTTTTCTTTTTCTGCCTTTGCCTCTACTATACAGCGTATGGTATTTTCAATCTTTGCATTGGCACTGCGCAGCAGTTGTTCGGCCTCTTCGCGGGCATCTTTTAGAATTTGTTTACGGCTCTTTTTAAGTTCATCGGACGACTCTTGAACCTTCCCAAGCATTTCGTCGAGCTCCTTCTCTTTTTGGTGCACATTCTTGCGCTTGGTTTCCCAATAACGCTTGTCGCGCACAATATCCTGCAAATATTTATCGGAGCGTATATAGTCGCTACCCACAATTTCCGAAGCATCGGCTATCACATCTTCGGGCAGGCCTATCTTGCGTGCTATCTCCACAGCGAATGAGCTGCCGGGGTTGCCTATCTGCAACTGAAAGAGAGGGCGCATCTCGCCACGGTCGTACAACATTGCTCCATTTACCACACCCACGGTGGAGTCGGCAAAATGTTTCAAATTCTGATAGTGTGTGGTTATAATACCAAACGCACCGCGCTCATTAAAACGCTTTAGCAAAGCCTCGGCTATGGCTGCACCTATAAGGGGCTCTGTACCACTGCCAAACTCGTCTATGAGTATAAGTGAGGTGTTGTCGCAATTTTTAAGCGTGAATTTCATATTGAGCAGGTGGCTCGAATAGGTACTGAGGTCGTCTTCAATACTCTGCTCATCTCCAATGTCTATAAACATATTTTTGAAAAGCCCCGCACGGCTGCGCTCGTGCAGCGGCACAAGCATACCACATTGCAACATATATTGCAAGAGACCGGCAGTTTTAAGACACACCGATTTACCACCGGCATTGGGCCCGGAAATGAGCAACAGGCGACGTTCCCCGTCAAGTTCAATATCAAGGGGCGACATACGACGGCCGTGCTTACGCAAAGAAATTTCAAGCAGAGGGTGAACTGCAGCCCCCCAATCCATCATAGGCCTGTTTTCCAATATTGGTTTTATGGCATTGAAACTTATTGCAAGCTCTGCCTTTGCGCGTATGAAATCCATTTCCCCCAAGAAACCATAGGCTTGCATAAGCGATGGCACAGACGGGCGCAATTCTGCCGAAAATGCCGTGAGAATGGCAATTACTTCGCGTTTCTCTTCGGCCTCCAATTCGCGTATGCGGTTGTTGGCCTCAACCACCTCGGCCGGCTCTATAAAGACAGTTTTCCCACTAGCCGATTCGTCGTGCACAATTCCACCCATTTTACGTTTAAGAGCCGGTGCCACGGGAATTACCAGGCGGCCGTCGCGGAAGGTGGGCGCGGCATCTTTTTCCACAAGGCCATCGGCCTGTGCACGGCGCAATATTGTATTGAGGGTGCGTGATATACTGCCCGATGTACGCACAAGCTCGCCACGTATGCGGGCGAGTGCGGGCGAAGCACTGTCTTTTACTGCACCGAATTTATCTATTATGCAGTCTATGCCGCGTATTATGGAAGGAAAAGCCTCAACATCACCGGCCAGGCTGCGCAACGAAGGGTATAATGGATTATCATCGCCATCGGAGCCGTCGCCACCCTGCTTGCGCAAGAGCGACAATATGCGCCCGATAGTGTCGAGCGAACGTCGCAGTGCAAACAATTCGTCGGCACTCATATACATACCTTCGATGCGTATGCGCTGCAACGGCTCACGCACATCGAAATAAAAATCCGACGGAAAGCCCTGCTCCACCTGCAATATGCGCACAAACTCCTCGGTTTCGGCAAGGCGGGTGCAGATTGCATTGAAATCGGTCATAAAAGACATATCATCTACCCTCTCGCGACCAAGGCTGCAGAGGCAATGCTCCTTAAGCATACGACGCAGCACATCAAACTCTATTTTACTCTCAAAATTACGGGGATATATCATATCTTTCTTTAAATTCGCCAAAAACAGAGCGAAGATAGTTCAAAATATTTAGATTTATCTAAATAATATTCATTATCTTCGCGGAAGAAAATGGTTTTGCCACAAAAAAGAAGGCAACAGGCATAAAATGATATACAAATACGACGACATAGAGATAAATATTGAGGTTGCAGGCGAGGGTTCTCCCGTGCTGCTACTCCACGGCTGGGGTTGCAGCAGCGATATTTTCAAACACCTGCAGGCCGTTCTTGCCACTCAATACAAAGTATATAATTTTGACTTCCCTGGCTTCGGAGCATCGCAGGAGCCGCAAACGGTGTGGGGTACCGAGGAATATACCCGTATGGTGGAGCAGTTCACAAAGGACAACAACCTGCAAAGCCCGGCACTCGTGGGGCACTCGTTCGGTGGCCGCATAAGCATTATATATGCATCGCGCAACCAAGTGAGCCGCGTGGTGCTTGTTGATGCTGCCGGCATAAAGCCCAAACGCCCGTTCAAGTACTACTACAAAGTATATACCTTCAAAGCACTCAAATGGCTCTGCTACACATTCCTGCCAAAGAAAACAGCCGATGCCATTATAGAGAAACGTCGCAAAGGAGCAGGCTCGGCCGACTACAACAACGCGTCGCCCAAGATGCGTGCAATACTTTCAAAAGTGGTGAACGAGGACCTCACTCACCTGCTTCCAAAGATAGCGGCACCCACACTGCTCTTTTGGGGTAACATGGACACAGCCACCCCGCTGTCCGATGCAAAGACAATGGAGAAACTCATTCCCGATGCAGGGCTGGTTATTGCACACGGCACAGGCCATTTTTCGTTCCTCGAGAATCAGGGGCTTTTTACACAGGTAATGAAAAGTTTTTTCAAGATAGCATAATATTATGAACATATATACAATCATCGCACTACTGCTCACTGCTATATATTTTGGAATTATTTCGGCAAAACACGACATTCATATGTTCCAGCTGAGTTCCTACCGCTACAGCCGTTACTTACGCTGGCTGGGGCAGGGGAACTTCTGGGGCAGAAACCGCGCTTTTGCAATAGCAGTCATCGCCTTTTCACTAATTCCCCACCCCTTGTATGCAGCCTCGGGCATAGCCGCTACCATTGCGCTTGCACTGCAAAGGAGCAAAACAGGTAAAAAGGAGGCACAGAAAACCCCATTGGTGTTTACAAACAGGGTAAAAAGACTATACGCCACCACCCTACTGCTTTTTGTGGCAATAGTGGCAACCACAGCGGTGCTTGCACCTGCATACGCAACCACAACAGCAGCACTGCTTATATTACTGTCGGACATTGTAATGCTAGGAGCCAATTTAATAAACACCCCCATTGAGAAGGGAATAAACCGCGGCTATTACAACGATGCAAAGAGAATAATAGAAAGCAATAAGAGCCTTATTATTATAGGCGTTACAGGCAGTTTTGGAAAAACAAGCACCAAGAACTACCTTGCAAGCATACTTGCCGAGAAATACAACGTACTTGTTACCCCCGGCAACTTCAACACCCTACTGGGAGTTATACGCACAATACGTGAGCAGTTGCGCCCCTACCACCAGGTGTTCATTGTGGAAATGGGTGCCAAGCAACGGAACGACATAAAGGAGATATGCGACCTTGTGCACCCCACCATAGGCATTGTAACAGCTGTGGGCGAAATGCACCTGGAAACATTCAAAAGCGTAGAAAATATACAGGACACAAAATTTGAGCTCATAAACTCGCTACCCGCTACAGGGCTTGGAGTGATAAACACCGACTCGCCTTACATAAAGAGCTACAACAAGATAACAAGCCCCTGCAAGATTATAAAATATGGCACAGACAGCACTGCCGACTACCGCGCAAGCGAGGTGCAGTACGGTGCAAGCGGCCTTTCTTTCAAGCTCACAACAGAGCAGGGCCGGGAGCAATACAGCAGCCGTCTTTTGGGCGAAGGTAACCTGCTGAACATATTGGGAGCTATTGTAGTGGCCAACCACCTGCAAGTGCCCCTGCAAAAACAGAAAAACGCCATAGCACGCCTGCAACCCGTGGAGCACCGCCTGTCGATGCGCAATTCGGGAGGCATCACAGTGCTCGACGATGCATATAACTCCAACCCTCAGGGTGCCAGAATGGCACTTAACGTATTGCGAAATTTCGCTGTGGGCGAGGGGAACAAACGCATAATAATAACCCCTGGATTTGTGGAAATGGGCGCAAAGCAGGCCGAGGCTAACCAAGGGCTGGGAGAGGAGATTGCACGTTGTGCCGACTATGCAATTGTGGTAAACCAAACTAACCGCGTGGCCATAAGACAAGGTATAGACAAAGGCGGAATGAACCCCAACCACTATTTTCTTGCCGACTCGCTCAACCAAGCACACGCACACCTTGCCACCATACTGAAGGCCGGTGATGTTGTGCTTTATGAGAATGATTTACCCGACAATTTCAAATAAATCATTAAACCGATATACACTAATTATCAAAACCAGTCATACAGAGCAAAGCGAAGAATCTAAAAAACATACAAATTAACATACACAACAACAATGAAAATAAATGTAGGAGTAGTTTTTGGCGGACGTTCCGTCGAGAATGAGATTTCGGTAATCACAGCCAACCAGGCAATGGCGGCAATGGACAGAGAGAAATATGACATTACCCCCATATACATTACAAAAACAGGAAAATGGTACACAGGCGATGCGCTCTTTAACGTTGCCAACTACCGCGACACGAAAAAACTGCTTGCCATGTGCGAGGAGGTATATATGCGCCCCATTTACGGCGACACAAACCTCTACCGCAGCAACAAGGGATTCTTCCAAAAGGCGGTAGTTACCAAATTAGATGTTATTCTGCCCGCCCTGCACGGCACCAATTGCGAGGACGGCACATTCCAGGGAGTTATGGAGTTTTCGGGCATACCCTACACCGGCTGCAACACCCTTGCTTCGGCCAATGGTATGGACAAAATCACCATGAAGATGATTCTCAAAGAGTGCGGAATACCCGTGATAGACTACTGCTGGTTTAGCGACAAGCAGTGGAGCGACAAGCAGGAGAGCACCGTGGCAATGGTTGAAGAGAAGCTTGGCTACCCCGTGATTGTAAAGCCCGCCAACAGCGGTTCAAGCGTGGGCATACGCGCTGCACACAACCGCGAGGAGTTCCTCGATGCCGTGGATTATGCAATTTCATTTACAAGCCGCATAATCATTGAAAAATATGTACAAAAGCTAAAGGAGGTGAACTGTGCCGTGCTTGGTAACTACTACGAGTGTGAGCCATCGGTGTGCGAGGTGCCCGTGCGCAGTGGCGAGATACTTTCCTACCAGGATAAATATATGAACGGTGGTGGCAAGCAGAGTCAGGGAATGCAATCGACAGTGCGCGAGATTCCCGCAAACCTACCCAAGGCAAGCACCGATTTCATACAGAAGGCGGCCTGCGACACATTCCGCGCTCTTTCGTGCGACGGTGTGGCCCGCATAGACTTTATTATAGACGAGGCTACCGATGAAATTTTTGTAAACGAGATAAACACAATCCCCGGCTCGCTGTCATTCTACCTATGGGAGTACAGCGGCTACAATTTCGGCACATTGGTTGACAAACTGATAGACATAGCATTCCGCCGCAAGCAAGACGCCGGCTTCAAGGCTGTAAACTATGGCGAAAACATTTTTGCTGCAGGTGGTGGCGGCGGTGCCAAAAACGGTGCCAAGATGGGCCCTAAAATGGGTGGTAAACTTGGTAAATAATATATACACCATAACACAAGTAGCCCTTCCCTTTACGGAAGGGCTACTTGTGTTATATCCACATCTTTTGCAAAATTTTGCAAAACATTATACAAGTTCTGCCAACAAAGAACATATTATTTTTGCCGACATCAGACCAAGTTCATTGTTATAATTACTTAAATTTTACTTTTCAATTAGGCATATTAAACAATACTATTGGGTATATATTAAATTTTACCTATCTTTGCCATAACGTGCGTGTGCGTAGCACATCGACGCAATTAAAGGAGGGAACAATCTAAACTTAAATCATAATACTATGCCAAAACTCATCAACCGCAGTATGTTGCTCGCAATAGTGGTGCTGTTTGCCACAATTAGCAGCTTTGCACAGGTGCAGTTCGACAAAGGAAAACTGTACCACGTTTACACACAAGGTAAAAAGAACAATGTTGTTACCGAGAAAAAGGGCAACAAAGTAGGAACAACCGACTACGAGGAGCGCAACGCCGCACAATATTGGAAGCTTTCGGAGCTTTCGGGTAGCTGGCGCATCATCAACCCCGTAACCAACAACGCTATGCGTGCTGCAGGCGACAAAGTAGAGCTTGGCGAGAACAACGGTTCAGACGAGGCACAGTTGTGGAGATACGAAGACGGGCTTCTCATACCTACCAACAGCCCCACATTTGCAGCGGTAAAGGAGAAAGACGGCAGCTTAGGCCTCATTGCCAAGGACAAGGCTATTGGCAACCCCGCTGCAAAATTCACAATAGAAGAATCGGAATTTGCAGGATTCGACGACGACCTCACATACTACATACGCTCTGCAGCCGACAACAAGGTGCTTGGCAACGGCGACTCGGGCGAGAACAACGCACGCATTGTGAGCGAGGAGGTTGATGCCGCCAACCGCGGACAGTACTGGAGCATAAAGACCATAGACCTCTTCACATTTGCAGTTGAGAACGCTTTCTACGGCCAGAATTTCGACGACGGCGGTGGCAACGCATCTATCGACTACCTGTTGCAGTGGCCCGCAGTTGCAGGTATATGGAACAATGCAAAATTCACTTTTGAGCCTGTAAAGGGCAATAAAGGCACATACCAAATTATTTCAAAAGGCAAAGCCGACAAAATGTACACACTCATCGACGGACAGATGAAGCTGGTTGCCTACAATGCCAACGACAAGAACTCTTGGTTCACATTCGAGCAGGTGGAAAAACCGAAGATTGAGTCGCCCTACTGGGAAGACGAAACACGCTTTGAAGAGAACAAGGAGCGCGGCCACGCCACATATATGCCCTACGACAACGAGGCTGCTATGCTTGCCGATGCCGCTTACTATGCTACTCCCTGGACCGTGCCCGTGAACAGCCGTTTCCAGAGCCTCAACGGCACATGGAAATTCAACCTTGTTTCGGAGCCATCACAGCGTCCTTTGACATTCTTCGAGGAGGGTTTTGATGTAAGTAATTGGGACAATATTCCCGTTCCCTCGAACTGGGAGATGCAGGGATATGACAAACCCATCTACAACAACGTGGAGTACCCCCACTCAAACACTCCTCCGTTCATTAAGGCACGCCCCGGCTACAACGACGGTGGCAAGAACTACGGCATTAACCCCGTGGGTTCATACGTGCGCACATTCGAGGTGCCCGAGAACTGGGACGGCCGCCGCACATTCATACACTTCGGCGGTATCTATTCGGCAGCCTTTGTATGGCTCAACGGTGAGTATGTAGGCTACACACAGGGCTCGAACAACGTTGCAGAATTCGACCTCACCAACTTTCTGAAGAAAGGCGAGAACAAGCTTGCCGTGCAGGTATTCCGCTGGTGCGACGGTTCATACCTGGAGTGCCAGGATATGTTCCGTATGAGCGGTATATTCCGCGATGTATATCTCTACAACGTGCCCAAAGCAGCCGTGCGCGACCACTACATCACAAGCACACTCACAAACGGCCGCAAGAGTGCTACCGTGAATGTGCAACTCACCATAGACAACCGCGACTTCTGCCCCGAGGGCAAGCAGTTCAAGGTTTCTCTCTACGACACCGCAGGCAATATGGTTGCAACTGAGACCATCAAGCAGGCTATGAAGGCCAAAATTGCTGCGCCCGAGGTTTCTGCTACACTGCAGGTTAATGACATTGAGTTATGGAGTGTCGAAAAGCCAAACCTCTACACACTGCGCGTAGTGCAGATGGACGAGCAGGGCAACGAAGAGATGGCATTCTCCACAAAATATGGTTTCCGCGACATTGAGATAAAGAACTCTATCGTTTACATAAACGGCGAGCGCGTATTCTTCAAGGGCGTGAACCGCCACGACACTCACCCCTTGTATGGCCGTGCCGTAACAACAGAATCGATGTTGCAAGACGTTCTTCTTATGAAACAGAACAACATAAACACTATACGCACCAGCCACTACCCCAACGCTGCACGTATGTATGCAATGTTCGACTACTACGGACTTTACTGCTGCGACGAGGCCGACCTGGAGGACCACGCCAACCAAAGCATTTCGGACCGCGAGTCTTGGATTCCTTCGTTTGTGGACCGCATAGACCGTATGGTGTTGCGCGACCGCAACCACCCCAGCGTTATTATGTGGAGCTTGGGTAACGAGGCCGGTAACGGTAATAACTTCGGCCCCTGCTACGATGCTTGTTACAAGCTCGACAACCGCCCCGTTCACTACGAGGGAACACGCAGCAATGGCAGCTATGGCGGTGGCCGCTTCTCCGATTTCTATTCTAAGATGTACCCCGGACAGGCTTGGATGCGCAAGAACACCAACGACCTTGACAAACCTATGTTCATCTGCGAGTATGCCCACGCAATGGGTAACGCCATAGGTAACTTGCGCGAGTATTGGGAGCACATTGAGAACTCAAATTCTTGCATCGGTGGCTGTATTTGGGACTGGGTGGACCAGGCAATTTACGACCCACAAGAGATTAAAGACAGCCTCTACCGCCTGCACACCGGCTACGACTACCCCGGCCCACACCAAGGCAACTTCTGCAGCAATGGTATTATCCCCGCCACACGCCACGAGAGCGCGAAACTAAAGGAGGTAAAGGCTGCACACCAGTTTATAAAGTTCTCATTGGAGGGTGTTGACAAGAAGAAGAACACTGCTACCGTAAAAATTAAGAACACATATAACTTCACAAATCTCAATGAGTTCTACCTCGTTTATGAGGTAGTGAAAAACGGCAAGGTAGTGAGCAGCAAAAAGTGCAACCTGCCCGCAGCTGTGAATGGCGAAGAGGTTACATTGACACTGAAACTGTCGAAGGCCGCCATTGAGAAAGCCGAGAAAAACGGTATTGAAACTATGCTCAACTTGCGCGTTATGCACCGCGAGGCACAACTCTTTGCAAAAGCAGGCCACGAGGTTGCAATAAAACAATACACACTTGCCGAGCGTGCTCCTTTGGCTGTTGTTGCACCCAAGGGCGAAGCTCTTATGCAGACATCGGCTTTGCACGAGGTGAAGATAGGCAACAGCAAGATATCTGTTACATTCGACCCCGAAACAGGCCGTATGACAAATCTTGCATTCGGTGGCAAGGAGGTTATTGCTGCCGGCGAAGGCTTCCTCTACGACAACCACCGCTGGATTGAGAACGACCGTTTCTGGAATACATCGAACGGATTGGAGGCCAAAGGCACCTGCACCGTGGAGAATGTAGATGGCAACACTGTTGTAAAGACCACCCGCAAGGGCTCGCTATGCGACACCGAGATTAACTACACCATCTACCCCCAAGGATTCATCGATGTAGATGCCAAATTTATCCCCCACACCACCGAGCTGCGCCGTGCAGGCCTTGTATGCGGCATAGACTCCACACTGCACAATGTAAACTACTATGCATACGGTCCTTGGGAGAACAGCAACGACCGCATCGACGGTGTATTGGTTGGCCGTTACACAACCACCGTTGCCGAGATGCCCGAGCGTTATGTTAAGCCACAGAGCACAGGTAGCCGTGAGGGATTGCGCGAACTCACTCTCACCAACGACAATGGCGAGGGTATAAAGATTGAAACCGAGGGCAAGGTATCATTCTCGGCACTGCAATTCACCGACAAAGACTTGATGGACGGACAACATATGTGGGAATTGACACCACGCCCCTACACCGTGCTTCACCTCGACGCGTTTATGCGCGGAATTGGTAATGCATCGTGTGGTGCCGACGTAGGCACAATGCCCATCTACTGTGTGCCCAACCAGCCTATGAGCTACAAATTGCGCATAAGCCCTGTTAAGTGATTAGGAGCAACCCACGACAAAGCCTGCCCGCGGGCAGGCTTTGTCATAACCTATAAACCATTATAATAATATGAAACGTACCATATTTATACTACTTGCCACACTTGCAACAGCACTGTTACAAGCCCAACAACCTAAAGACGAGGCAGAAAGACGCATGACAAACGACGATGCAGCCAAGCAGGCATTGCAGGTGGGGCGTGTTATGCAACAAGAGCGCGTGTTCCTCCATTTCGACAACAGCGCATACTACCTGGGGGAGACTATGTGGTTTAAGGCATATGTGAGCTATGGTACAAACGATCGCATAACCACACCAAGCAAGGTGCTGTATGTAGAGTTGGTTGCCCCCGAAGGTTATGTAGTGGAAACAAAGAAATACAAGATTGACGAGAGCGGTTGCTGCCAGGGCGATTTTGAACTTAACCCATTGTTGCTGTCGGGCTACTACGAGGTGCGTGCATACACACGATATATGCTCAACTGGGGCAAGGAGGCTGTTTTCAGCCGCGTATTCCCTGTCTTTGACAAAGTAAACGGCGACAATTGGGATTTCAAAAATATGCTCGACCGCAGACGCGGCTTTATGCGTAACGGAGAGTGGATAAGTTCGGAACAGCCCGACGTGGAACTGCGATTCTACCCCGAAGGCGGGCACCTTGTTGCAGGGCTCAAGAGCAAAGTGGCCTATGAGCTGCGCGGGCACGAAGGAGAGTTTATCAACGAACAGATAACCGTTTATGCCGACAAGGCCATACTGCTCACCACAAAACCCACTCACTATGGCAAAGGCTCTTTTGAGATAACACCACAGACGGGTGTAAAATACACGGCAACAGTAACTGCACTAAACAAAAAAGAGGTGCGCGAGGAGTTTAAATTCACACTGCCCGAGATTGAGGAGGAGGGTGTAACCATTGCAACACAAGAGAGCGCAGACAGCATTAGCTTCACCATACAAAACAATTTTGCTGATGCCGAGGAGTATGCTTTCAGTATTTTATACCGCGGAGCAATGGGCTACTACAAGAAAATTGCTCCGGGAGAGAAAAGCAAGATATTTACACTCAGCAAAAAAGAACTGCTTGAGGGTGTAAACAAGGCTATAGTATTCTGCGGAGAGACACCGCTTGCCGAACGCTGTTTTTTTATAGAGCACGACAATATAGAGAAGAGCGACCGCAGCACCATTAAACTAACTGTCAAAGGAAACAACGAGGCCATAAACGAACTATCGCTTGCACCATACGAGAAAGTTACCCTTAATATTGCCCGAGAGGACGGCAAGCCTATACCCGCCAACGCCAATCTTTCACTTGCGGTAAGCGACGTTGCAGGCAATGTTGAGACTTCGTGGGACTATAACATATACACATACTTGCTACTCGGTTCCGAACTGAAGGGTTACATACCCAATGCTGCCCAATATTTTAACAAGAACAACAACAAAAGGAAAGAGCAGCTCGACCTTGTGATGCTCACCAACGGCTGGACATCGTACGACTGGAGCAAACTCACCCGGGAGCGTTTCGACAAACTTCAACCCATAGAGCGCGGAATTACAATTAAAGGTGCATTCTACAGGAAGAACAGAGGCTCTGCACTTGGTAACATTGACGAGGTGAGCCTGGTGCCGCTCAAGGACAACCTCACTCAACTGCTTATTTCATACGAAGGAAAAGAGACCTCTTCATATTCCTTCCGCACCGACAGTGCAGGGGAATTCATTGTAGAGACAAAAGATTTCTACGGCAAACGAATAGCAGCCCTGCAACCACAAACTACTGTAAAGCAAAGCGACAATATAAGATATGCATTCGCACTCGACCGCTATTTCTCGCCCGATTTTCGCTTGTACGACTACTGGGAGCGCAACACCGGTGCACCCGCCGATGAAAACGAAGCCGAGGGTGGCAGCAGCCTTGTGCAATTGAGCCCGTTTGAGTTTATGCTGTCGCAAGTGGAGGTGGTGAGCAGTGCCAAAAAAGAGGCAAAATCGCGCCCGCCACACAGCGAGATGCGCTTTAATTTCCTTGACGAGTGGGAGTATGCACAAGATGTGAGCTACCTGCGCGACTTTGGCACCTACAAAGACAATGTATATAAAGAAACGCTTAAACAATTAGAGAGCGAATTTACCCACATCGCCGACATAGAAGAGGCGGGTGCTACAACCAAGTACAACCTGCTCAACGCCGTGTCGCAGTCGGGTATCATAAGCACCACAAGCAAGGATATTCCCACGGGACACATAAAATACATTGGAAACACAAGATATGAAAGTGGAAAGGACACATTCGGCATTCTAAAAGACATGCCAAGCAGCAGCGATATGCGCAACGCAAACACATCTATCCCCGACGAGTACAAATATTCACTCACCGTGGCCGATGTGGTAACCAGTGCCATGAAACGCCATAATTACAACTGGGCCTACTGGGTACAGTTTATGGTGGTGAATGGTGCATACGACTCAAACAGCGTTCCCACCCCCGATATGGAATATCTTCGCGGAAGAGCCGACGCCGAGAAGATGATGAACTTTAAGGAGTTTGTAATAAGGAGCGATGCAAAAACCCGCGAACAGTTTGAAAACACATTCCCCTATTGGACAAACTATGCCAATGTACTCGACAATAAAGCACCACTGCAAAAATTCTATTTAGGATTTTACTCACAGCACTATGTTTCCAACAAACCGGGTGTCGATGGGTTCCCTATGCCCGAGACATTCCTTTATTCACTACAGCAATCCGACCCCAAGCACCCCAACTACGTTGCCTGTTTCATTCCATACAAAGAGGGAGAAGAGAACCAAGGCATAATACCCGACCTTGCAAACACATACGGCACAACACGCTACACAAGCCTGCAGGGCTACAACGAGAGCAAGCAATTCTACTCGCCCGACTATAGCAAGGCAAAACCGGCTACCGACAGAAAGGAGCACCGCCGCACCATTTTGTGGAACCCGCAACTAACCACCGGCAACGATGGTTCGATAAACGTGGAGTTCTACAACAGCTACTCGTGCAACACACTTACAGTGGATATTGCAGGCCGCGACGGGCAAGCCTTCTACAGCAACGATGCTATTATGGCAACACGCATTAACGAACAGAGCAAGCAACAAGCAACAGGCGATGCTACTATACAAAGCAAAGGGGAAAGCGACGAAGACTATTTTGAGCAGAAAATGGACCCTGAGGTTGAAAGAGCCTGCCTAAAGCAGTACAATATTGCCATAGCCTATAAAAACCAGAAACGCTACAAGAATGCCATTGCAATATGGGCCGAGCTTGCAAAATACAACTACGCACCGGCTATAAACGACATTGCACAATGCTACCTTAATGGCACAGGACTGAAAAAGAACGAGCAACAAGCAAAGAAATTCTTTGAAAACGCCGCCATCAAAGGCAACCCACCGGCACAATATGAACTGGCAATGCTATACAAGAAGGGAATAGGCTGCGAGCAGAGCGACGAACTTGCCACCACCTGGCTGCGCCGTGCCTACCTACAAAAAGAGCCACGCGCAATGGTCCACAAAGCAAAGGAGCTGATAAGTACAGATGACGAAGCTGCCATAGAAGAGGCTACTGCATTGCTTGCCGAGGCGGCACAAAGTGGCAATGCCGAAGCACATTTTGAATATGGCTTTCTATTGATGGGCCCCAACGACACAGGTAAAACCAACCCGGAAGCTATAAACCATGTAAAAACAGCAGCCGAGAAGGGGTGGGAACAGGCTATGCTCTTTATGCTTTTCTACGAGCAGTCAGTTAGCAATTACGAGGAAGCGTATCGTTGGGCAAAGACCCTGTCGCAAATGGGCAACCACATCGGTACCAAGCAGATGGCCGACTATTATTACAACGGACAGGGAGTAAAGCGCGACAAGGGGCTTGCAAAAGACCTCTACCGCACTGCTGCCAATGCCGGTAACAAAGAGGCTGCAAAGATATTGGAAGGACTATAATAAAAAGAGATAAAACACGATGATTACATTTTTAATTTGCTTGGCTGCACTTGTGATAGCCTACTTCACATACGGCAAATACCTTGAGCGTGTATGCGACATAAACGAGAAGAACCCTGTACCGGCAAAAACCCTTTACGACGGAGTGGATTACCTGCCACTACCCCGTTGGAAAATATTCCTGATACAATTGCTTAACATTGCAGGCCTGGGCCCCATATTCGGTGCGTTGCTTGGCGCGGCATACGGCCCCGTGGCATTCCTGTGGATAACATTGGGCGGTATATTCATGGGTGCCATGCACGACTTTATTGCAGGAGTTATTTCATTAAAGAACAACGGACTTAGCCTGCCCGAGATTATAGGTAAGTATATGGGCAACGGTTCCAAGATGTTTATGCGCGTGGCTGCCCTGCTGCTTATGGTGCTTGTGGGTGCGGTGTTTATGTCGCAACCTGCAGAATTAATTGCTGCAAACCTGCCTTGCCCTGCACTCGAAAGCACTATGCACGGCACTATGAGCTGGGAGGTTTTTGCTACACTTATAGCTATTTTGGTATATTATGTGCTTGCCACAATATTACCCATAGATAAGATAATAGGCCGTTTCTACCCTATCTTTGGCATGGCCCTGCTCATTATGGCTGTGGGCATTTTGTGTGTATTGCTGTTCCAAAGCGACCAATACAGCATACCCGAACTCACATCGCTGCGCAACTGCATTGCCGATGCAGAGAAATTCCCTATTGTGCCTATGCTATTCACCACAATTGCCTGCGGTGCAATATCGGGCTTCCACGCAACACAGTCGCCCATGATGGCACGCTGTATGACAAACGAGAAGCAGAGCCGCTCGATATTTTACGGAGCAATGATTGCCGAGAGCATTATTGCACTTATTTGGGCCGCAATAGCTATGGCCTTCTGGGGAGGTGTCGAGGGGCTCAACACAGCCATTGCCGAGTATGGCGGCAGTGCAGCACGCCTTGTAAATATTATTTCGGCGCAAACACTTGGCAGTGTCATTGCAGTGTTTGTGGTTGTGGGAGTGATTGCCTGTGCCATAACATCGGGCGATACCGCCTTCCGTTCGGCACGCCTCATTGTTGCCGATATGCTTAACATACCGCAAAACACCCTTGCAAAGCGCGTTGCAGTGTCGCTACCCCTCTTTATCAGCGGCCTGCTCATTATTTTCGCTCTACCCTTCCAAACTATTTGGAGCTACTTTGCATGGATGAACCAGACACTCGCCTGCATCACCCTATGGTGCATTACAATATACCTTGTAAAGCACAAAAAGCCGGTGTTCATAGGCTTGTTGCCCGCACTCTTTATGACATACGTGTGTGCATCATATATTTTCATTTCTCCTATGATGGTGGGAATGGAGAACAGAACGTTGGCATATATCTGCGGTGGTGTGCTTACAGCGGTTATATTGGTAGCCGGCATAATAAAAATGCGTGCCGACAGAAAAGAAAAATAACCGCAATGAATATTAAATAGCGTGAATCCCTTTGCATAAGAAGAACGAATTTGTTTATTTTGCAACAGAGAAAGAATATATATGAACAAAGAGATATTATACGGTAGCGTAGCACAACTGCAATGCGAGCCACTCGAAACTGTGCGGGTGGGCATTGTGGGGCTTGGTGTCAGAGCCAAGCGTGCCGTTATGCGTATGATGCATATCGAAGGTTGTGAGATTACTGCCATATGCGACCTTGTCCCCGAAAACATAGAGGAGACAAAGGGTATAATAGCACAATATGGTGGCAAGGAACCCGCTTGCCATTGCAGTGCAAATGGGTGGAAGGAGCTATGCAGCACCCCCCACATAGACCTTGTTTATATATGTACCGACTGGGCAAGCCATGCCGACATTGCCGTGTATGCAATGGAACAGGGCAAGCACGTTGCAGCCGAGGTACCAGCAGCAACCACCATTGCCGACTGCTGGCGCATAGTAGATACCGCAGAAAATAAGCGTCGCCATTTTATAATGCTCGAAAACTGCTGTTACGACGAATTTGAACTATGCGTGCTTAATATGGCTCAAAAAGGGCTGCTTGGCGAAATAATACACGCCGAGGGATCATACCTGCACGACTTGCGCGACCGCATTGCCACCAACGACGAAGGCGGGCGCAAATGGAGCAATTGGCAGGTGGAATTTATGAACAAGCACAACGGCAACCCCTACCCCACACACGGGCTGGGCCCTATTGCTCTTGCAATGGGCATAAACCGTGGCGACAGAATGAAGAGCATAGTATCCTGTTCATCGAAAACGGTGGGCGACAGCAGCCTGCAAGGCAATATGAACAGCTCTATTATAACAACAGAAAAGGGGCATACCATTCTTGTGCAGCACTGCATAACACTGCCTCGCCCCTACAGCCGCGCATTCCTTGTGAGCGGCACCGAAGGGTATGCACAAAAATACCCCGTGCCCCTGTTTGCATTCACACCAGACAGCGACAATACCATAATGGGAGAGCAGTGCGCCACACTGCTGGAAAAACACCGCCACCCCTTTGTAACTATGTACAAAGAGCGTGGTATGGAACTTTGCGGCCGCCGATGGATAGACTACGCAATGGATTGCCGCCTCATACACTGCCTGCGCAACGGGCTGCCACTCGATATGAATGTATATGATGCTGCCCTATGGAGCAGCCTTGTGGAGCTCACCGACATATCGGCAAGCAACGGCGGCGCTCCCGTGGAGATTCCCGATTTCACACGTGGGCAGGCTACAGCCTGCGAAAAGAAGGCGTTCTCTTGAAAATGAGAACAAAACTGCTGCATAAACACATATTCATCACCCCATAGCACTAACACTATTGTATATGGACAGAATAACTACAACGATAATTGTTACAATATGTTTATTGCTGCTCCACTCCAATGCCTGCAATGCACAGGAGATAAGCGGCGTAAGTGTAAACGTAACAAGCAACGGACACAACGGGACATCATCTACAAGAACGCACTACAGCGAGCCCATTTACACCACCGCCGATGAGATGCCCCGGTTCCCGGGCGGCGAAGAAGCACTTTTTGAATATATAAAAAACGCAATACGTTACCCCAAGAAATGCCGCGAAGCAAGGATTGAGGGGCGCACGTCTGTCATCTTCGTTGTAACCTCAAAAGGCAAAGTAAAAGATGTGAAGGTGAGAAAGAGCAGTGGCAACAAGAAACTGGATAAAGAGGCCCTGAGGGTAATAAGAAAAATGCCTCGATTAACACCCGCAATACTCGAAGGCAAGAATGTGAGTGTGATGCTCACTGTGCCTGTAACCTTTAGGCTCGATGAAGATAGGTAATAGCAACATAGTGCAAAGCAACTCTTTGTTTTAATAATACATTATATATGAAAAAGATACTGTTTTTTATAGCTACTACTCTAATGTGCAGCTGCACGCTATATGAGAGCGAAAAAGACCAGCTCGACAACATTGTGGGCAAATATTGGGAGGAGTGGAAGGCGGTAAACCGGGACACCACCTGCTGCGTACTGGATTTTGACAGTATAATGCCATTCGAATGGGACACATTGGTCTACTTCTATTGTTTGTACCATTATAAAAACAGCAAAGATTTAGAAGAGTATATGCACATTCACAACTTAGAGGATCAAAGGAAATATACTCCAGAAAGGCTGCATTTCCTGAAAGATGGCAAAATTATCCACTCCGTATGCTTATTTATGGCAAGTGATTGGGCAAAGGGGGTATATTTCTGCACAGACAAAGATTTTATAAAGAGAGGGAGAAAGGATGCTAAGTTTCATCTTATAAGGGATGACAAATTTCTTGTAATAAGGGATATGACAGAAGAATTTGTCCCTATGAGGAGCTACTCGTTTTAATAAAATATATGAATTGACAAAACAGCTTACGATAATAAAGAATACGCCGATATGGCAGCAGACCTATTGAACAACCAAATAGGCAGAAGAATAGGTGTTATGATGCGTGGATGCGAAACAAAAGATATTGCATTGAAGGTTTTGGAAGAGTACTACACAAACGGGCTATACTCACGCGAAATGGGCCGCGATGAGAGATGGTATGTAATAAAGAGAAACCTTCCCTTGGATGTCTATTTGGAAATATTTAATTTATACAAGAACTCAGACGAATTCGGTTTTTAATACATTATATATGAAAAAGATACTGTTTTTTATTGCTACTACTCTAATATGCAGCTGCACGCTATATGAGAGCGAAAAAGACCAGCTCGACAACATTGTGGACAAATATTGGGAGGAGTGGAAGGCGGTAAACCGGGACACCACCTGCTGCGTACTGGATTTTGACAGTATAATGCCATTCGAATGGGACACATTGGTCTACTTCTATTGTTTGTACCCTTATGAAGATAAAGAGGAGGTAAAAGAGTATATGCGCATTCACAACTTAGAGGACCAAAGGAAATATGGCCCCGAAAGGTTGCATTTCCTGAAAGATGGCAAAATTATCCACTCCGTATGCTTATTTATGGCAAGTGATTGGGCAAAGGGGGTATATTTCTGCACAGACAAAGAGTTTATAAAGAGAGGGAGAAAGGATGCCAAGTTTCATCTTATAAGGGATGACAAATTTCTTGTAATAAGGGATATGACAGAAGAATTTGTTCCTATGAGGAGCTACTCGTTTTAATAAAATTTTGCAGGCACACCATCAATTGCGTGCCCGCAAAATTTTTCCATTCTCTATAACTATTTTCTCCTCATCACATAGCGTGCGCAAGAGAACCGCCATACGGGCACGCGAGAAACCGAGTTTGTCGAGTTCTGCGGTATCGTGTGGCCTGCCATCGGCAAGCAGTTGAAGAAGCCGTTCTGCATCGGAGGGGGTTGCCACCACAGGAGCTTCTGCTGCACGGCGAGCCACACACACATCGCAACAGCCACAATCGGTAGCATCGGTCTCGCCAAAATACTCCAGCAACAGGCGGCTACGGCACTTGTCGTCGGTAACGGCATATTTTATTATAGAGTTCAGGCGGGTGGCAAAGGCTGCGCGACGCTCCTCATACACCTCGGGTGCAAAATGGAGGTCCTTCGACAACACACGATGACGCGTGAAGGTTACTATAGGGCATCTTTTTGAGGGTGCATACTGCACAAGTCTCTTTTGCGACAACGATACAAGAATTTCATACATACGGTGGCGTGTGAGCTTTGTAACACGCGAGAGATAACGCTCGTCAATAAAAGCAAAATCGGAAAAAAGACCGCTATATGCACGCATTATGGCATTAACAAGCAATTCGTAATCGGCAGGCAGCCCCTTGAAACGATAGAGCGAATCTTTATCTACTATAAACCGCACACGCGAGGCATACTCCATCTCCTCGACATACTCCAAATAGCCCATGCGGGTGAGTATGCGCAAGGCACTGTCGGTGGGCAGCGTTGGTAGATGATATTTTTTACAAAAGTCGTTAAGACCAAACTCAAAAGTGCAGTTGAGCCCATCGTGCAGTGCCATTTGATAATAGTAGCAGATGTCGTCGTAAACCTCGCATATAAACTCTTTTGAGGGGTAATTGTCGGAGAGACGGCGAGACGCAACTTGCTTGTCGATGCGGCTGAAGAGTGCTACAGCGTATGCTCTATTGCCGTCGCGCCCTGCACGGCCGGCCTCCTGGAAGTATGATTCAATGGAGCCTGGCAGGTCTATATGTACCACCAAGCGCACATCGGGCTTGTCTATGCCCATTCCAAAGGCATTTGTGGCAACCATCACACGCGAACGTCCGCTCTTCCAAGCATCTTCACGAGCATCTTTCGCTTCGGGTGAGAGGCCCGCATGATAAAATTCTGCGGTGATGCCACCGGCGAGCAAAGACTCGCAAATCTCCTTAGTCTTTTGACGATTAAGTGTATATACTATAGCAGAGCCTTGTATGCGCGAGAGTATGTGAAGCAACTCTTGTAGCTTATTTTCGGTGTGTCGCACCACATATACAAGATTCTTACGCTCGAAACTCATACGAAAACAGTTTTCCTGCTTAAAGGATAACTGTTGCTGGATATCCTTTACCACCTCGGGGGTGGCAGTAGCGGTGAGTGCCAGCACAGGTACCTGCGGGAATATGTCGCGCAACTCCTTTATACGGCGGTATGCGGGGCGAAAGTCGTGCCCCCACTGCGATATGCAGTGAGCCTCGTCTATGGTTATGAGCCTCACCGGTATTTTGCGTATTTTATTGAGGAAAAGCTCAGAGGAAATGCGCTCAGGTGATATGTAGAGAAACTTATAATTGCCGAATATGCAATTCTCAAGGGCTATTATAATTTCACTGTTTTTCATACCCGAATAGATAGCCGTAGCTTTTATGCCACGGCTACGCAGACCTGCCACCTGGTCTTTCATAAGAGCAATGAGTGGAGTAACAACAATACAAAGGCCATCAGAAGCAAGAGTGGGCACCTGGAATGTAATACTTTTGCCACCACCCGTGGGCATAAGGCCAAGCGTATCGTGCCCGCTGCCTATACTCTCGATTATTTCACGTTGAATACCTCGAAAGTCGTCATACCCCCAATATTTCTTAAGGATTTCCCTATACTGCATATCCTCTTAACGGGTAGCTTTGGTGTGTATGCTCTCTATTTGCAACTGCACCTCGCCATGCTTGTATGTATTGTCTTCGAGTGTGTAGCAGATATCAAAAGATTGCTTCGACTTTATGTACTTTGCCTGACGACTCTGCCCGAATGCAATACCATTTATTATGGTATTCGACTTATTATCGACCAGCTCCAACTTAATGTGTTCTTGCTTGCGCCCCACTACCTTACTTGTACCATAGTCGCATACATTGCGAGTGCAGAAGATGGGCTTGGTATTTTCGGGGCCGTGAGGACTGAATTTTTTAAGATCGTTGAAGAATTTACGGGTTATCTGATGAAAATCGAGCTCTGCATCAATTTCAATAACAGGGTCGGTATATTCGGGGAGAATATTTGTTGTTACAAACTCCTCGAAACGGGCAGCAAAGGCGTCTATGTTACTCACTTTGAGTGAGAAACCTGCAGCATAGGTGTGCCCGCCAAAGTTTTCGAGCAAGTCGCGGCAGCTTTCTATAGCTTTATACACGTCGAAGCCTGTTACCGAGCGTGCCGAGCCTGTAGCAATATCGCCCGTACAGGTAATGACCACCGCGGGACGGTGATACACTTCGGTGAGACGCGATGCTACTATTCCAATGACACCACGATGCCAATCTTCGTTGAAGATTACTATTGCACGACGCTCGTCAAAACTCTCAAGATTCTCCACGATACTGTTGGCCTCCTCGGTCATACTCTTGTCCAGTTCCTTACGAGCCTCGTTAAATTCGTTTATCTGCTCACTCATCATAAGAGCTGTCGGGAAATTATTCTCTATGAGCAAATCTACAGCCACTTTACCTTGTTGTATGCGCCCCGAAGCATTTATACGTGGCCCAATCTTGAATATTATATCGTTGATGTTCACCTCCCTATCGCGCAAGCCACACACTTGTATAATGGCTTTAAGCCCTGTACTTGGAGCATGATTCAACTGTTTCAAACCATGATAAGCAAGAATACGGTTTTCTCCCATTATAGGAACCAAGTCCGACGCTATACTCACAGCCACAAGATCGAGCAAAGGATACAACTGCTCGGGAGCAATGCCGTTGTCCGATGCAAAAGCCTGCATAAACTTGAAACCTACACCACAGCCCGACAAATGGGGATAGGGATATGTAGAATCGTAACGTTTAGGGTTTAGGATTGCAACTGCACAAGGCAGTTCTTCATCGGGTACGTGGTGGTCGCACACTATGAAGTCTATACCAAGAGACTTGGCATAGGCTATCTCCTCAATTGCCTTGATACCGCAATCGAGCACAATGACGAGTTTAACGTCGGTTGAATAAGCGTAATCGACACCCCTGCGTGAGATGCCGTAACCGTCCTCATTACGGTCGGGGATATAGTAATCTATATTCGACGAGAACTGCTGCAAGAACTTATATACAAGCGCAACCGCGGTGGTACCATCGACGTCGTAGTCGCCATATACCAAAATGCGCTCTTTGCGGCCCAAAGCCCTGTTGAGACGCTGCACTGCTATATCCATATCATTCATAAGGAAAGGGTCGTGCAAGCTCGACAAGCGTGGGCGGAAAAAGTTCTTTGCCTCGGCTACGGTAGATATACCGCGCTTCATGAGCAAGCTGCAAAGTATGGGACTTATGTCCAACTCCGCAGATAGTGCTCTAGCTGCTGCAATCTGTTCGTATGTCGGAGGTTGATATTTCCATTTTTGGCCCATTATATGTTATTTTTATTTTTGCATTGCTCGGCAAGAACCATCTTATATAAACACCTATGGCTGTTATCTCGTTCACTTTCAACAACACTTTGCAGGCAGAAAAGAGCAGCCTGCACATAAGCAACCGGCAGCGCAGGAAGGGAAACACCCTATTCCGCGCAAGATAATTCTTTCAATTTGTAAAGATACGGAAAATGTAATAGAAAAAAGATTGATTCTGCAAAAATTTTTGCAGAATCAATCTTTTTATGCACAATGCTATGCTTTTTACCTACAGAAGAGATTGCCGCACCACCATAAACATATAAAGCGGCCCGCGGGCCGCTTTATATGTTTATATGCAAAGTATATTACTTAATACCGAGTTTCTTGCGAATATCCTTGGGAATTGCATTCTTGTGAACAACAATGTTCATTGTTTTGTAACGTGCAAACGCCTTTGAAGCATACCATATACCTTTGTACTTGCCGGCATCGCCCCAAGAGTTCTTAACCATATAATACTCCACTCCATCTTTGTCCTTTGCAATACCGTAGATTTGCATACCGTGGTCATCGGTTGTCTCCCAATTATCGTAAGCGACCTGACGCTCCTCCTGTGTGCACCATTTCTCGGTAGAAGGCTTGGGAGTGTTCTTCTTGTCGGCATCGCTCAATTTAAGCCATTTTGCCATATCAGAGCCCTCGAAGCTTGCACTCTTGGCAGCATCGGGCATTGTAGCCTTACCGTCGCGTGAGAAACCACTCTCGCTCACGTCGCTACCCCATGCAATGGTGTAGCCCTCCATAATTGCGTGGTCGAACACCTGCATAAACTCGTCGATGGGAAGGTTGTACGATGTTGCCCAACGCCAGTTGTCCTGAATCTCGAGAACGAAAGGCTCGTAGAAGGGGTGATGTGTATAAGAAGTCAATGAGATATAATCGTCGGCATTGAGACCAAGAGACTCATAGAACGATTTAGGAGTATATTCCTTGCCGTTGTATGTAAATGTTTCGGGACGCTCACCAAGATAGATATCGTGAATCTCCTCAATGCACTTTTTCCACAAGGGAACATTGTCGGCACCTACCTGGAGGTCGCGATGCTTACCCTTTGCTATGGCAGCAACAACAGCGTCGGCAACAGCCGAAAGCTCGTTGTGATTGCTCAATGTATCGCCATACATAGCACCGGGACGCATTTCTGCCTCGGGAACAAGACCAAAAGTTTTCATTCCATAGATAACATCGTAGAAAGAACCGCCTTGCGAGAAAGAGGCATCGCCGTGTGTGCGCACAGCTTTGTCGGCACGGTCGAGGTAGGTGTTATGAACTATGTACATTTCAGAGAAATCGTACTCACCCTTGCCCATACGGAGCAATTCCGACTCAATAAAAGCGAGTGAAGAGTAGCACCAGCAGGTACCTGCACGGTTTTGGTTTTTGATACTTGTAATGGGGTTCTCCTTTACAATGGTAAACTCGGGCTCATTTTTCTGCTCAGCCTCTTGTGCAAACGCATTCACACCGGCAAAGGCCAAAGCAATCATTAATAATGTTTTTTTCATTGTGTGTTATTCTTCTATATTATTAGTACTGTTTTTCATGGCATCGGAAATCTTATTCTCAAGCTCCTCGGCAAGTTCAGGGTTGTCGGCAAGCAATGCCTTGGTGCGGTCGCGACCCTGTGCCAGCTTGGTGTCGCCGTAACTGAAGAAAGAGCCGCTCTTTTTAATTACACCATACTGCACTCCCAAATCGACAATTTCGCCAATGCGTGAGATACCCTCACCAAACATAATATCAAATTCTGCTTTGCGGAAAGGGGGAGCAACCTTGTTCTTGACAACCTTCACGCGCACTTGGTTACCAATAGCGTCCTCACCGTCTTTAATCTGGCTCACGCGGCGTATATCAAGGCGCACCGATGAGTAGAATTTAAGAGCGTTACCACCGGTGGTTGTTTCGGGGTTACCGAACATAATACCGATTTTCTCACGCAATTGGTTTATGAAAATACAGGTGGTCTTTGTCTTGCTTATGGCAGAAGTGAGCTTGCGAAGTGCCTGCGACATAAGACGAGCCTGCAAACCCACCTTGTTATCACCCATTTCACCCTCAATTTCGGCTTTGGGTGTGAGAGCTGCAACAGAGTCTATGACTATAATATCTATAGCCGATGAACGTATCAGTTGCTCAGCAATCTCAAGAGCCTGCTCGCCACAGTCGGGCTGCGAGATGAGCAAATTATCTATATCCACGCCCAACTTTTGCGCATAGAAACGGTCGAAAGCGTGCTCTGCATCAATGATAGCCGCAATACCGCCCATCTTCTGCGCCTCGGCTATCGCGTGTATTGCAAGAGTTGTTTTACCCGAAGACTCAGGACCGTAGATTTCAATTATACGGCCACGGGGGAAACCGCCCACACCAAGTGCGGCATTAAGGCCAACCGAGCCGGTGGGAATAACATCGATATCTTCGTAATTGTCGTCGCCCAATTTCATAATTGAGCCTTTACCGAAATTCTTCTCTATTTTATCCATTGCAGCCTGCAAAGCGCGTAGCTTTTCATTGCCTGCAATGCCTTCCAATTCCTCTTTTTTTGCCATTTTAATATTATTCTTTTATTAGGGGCTATTCAGATTTCTAAAAATTATTTTCCTTAAAACTTTTAAAGTTCAAGGTCTTTGTCAAATTCTTCGTGCCAAGGCAGGCCCTGAATATTCAACTGCTCCATAAATGGATCGGGGTCGAACTGCTCCACATTCCACACACCCGGCTTACGCCACAGGCCTTTGAGGAACATCATGGCACCAATCATTGCAGGAACACCTGTGGTGTAGCTCACGCCCTGCATACCTGTCTCCTTGTATGCTGCCTGGTGGCTGCAGTTGTTATATACATAGTATGTGCGCTCTTTGCCATCTTTTATACCACGAATGCGGCAACCGATAGAGGTTTCACCCTCGTAGTTCTCACCAAGGTCCTGAGGGTTGGGAAGAACCGCTTTAAGGAACTGCAAAGGTACAATCTTCATTCCGTTGTAGTCAATTTCATCGATACGTGCCATACCAATGTTCTGAATTACACGCAAGTGAGTGAGATATTCCTGGCCGAATGTCATCCAAAAACGGGCACGCTTGATTGTGGGGAAGTTCTTTGTGAGCGACTCAAGTTCCTCATGGAAGAGCAGGTACGACTCGCGAGGGCCGATATTGGGGTATGTGATAGGCTGGTGAATCTCCAACGCACCTGTTTCAACCCACTTACCGTCCTGGTAGTAACGGCCATTCTGGGTTATCTCGCGGATATTGATTTCGGGGTTAAAGTTTGTTGCAAACGCTTTGTGGTGGTCGCCCGCATTGCAATCTACGATGTCAAGGTAGTGAATTTCGTCAAAATGGTGCTTTGCCGCATACGCAGTATATACACCACTCACGCCCGGGTCGAAGCCACAACCAAGAATCGCTGTGAGGCCGGCCTCCTTGAAACGCTCGTGGAATGCCCACTGCCAGCTATACTCGAAGTGAGCCTCGTCTTTGGGCTCGTAGTTGGCAGTATCGAGGTAGTTAACACCACACTGCAAACAAGCCTCCATAATGGTGAGGTCCTGATAAGGAAGTGCTACGTTTATAACAATTTCGGGTTTAAAGCTGTTGAACAGCTCAACCAGAGCCTCAACGCTGTCGGCATCAACCGCAGCGGTTTTTATATTGGGGTTACCTATTGCCTTTACAATAGCATCACACTTTGAACGAGTGCGGCTGGCTATCATAATATCTGTAAAAACATCGCTGTTCTGTGCCACCTTAAAGGCTGCAACTGTACCCACGCCACCGGCGCCGATAATTAAAACTCTTCCCATTTTAATAATTCGCTAAAGGTTTATAATAAGTTTATTGTTTTTTACTCAAAAATTATGGCAAATATAACACAAAAGCAGGCAAAATGCAAATCATACATTATAAATAATACAAACACCTATGACACGCAATGCATACAATGGCATTTAGCGCAAATAAAACAGATAAGAAAGAGCAAAAGACTGACACAAAAAACTGCCACAATGTCATATTTTGTCACTAAAAATTGCCAAAAAAGTTCACTATTGGCAAGAAACAGACAGAAAAAACAGTTTGGCACACTGTTTGCACTTTAATCGTTGAGCGCGAACAAAAGCGCAAATAAACAAGTTGAATAATAAATAAAAAAAAGAATAAAATTATGGGAAAAATTATTGGTATTGACTTAGGTACAACTAACTCTTGTGTATCGGTTTTTGAGGGCAACGAGCCCGTGGTTATCACAAACAGCGAAGGCAAGCGCACCACTCCTTCTATTGTAGCATTTGTAGATGGTGGCGAGCGCAAGGTGGGCGACCCTGCAAAACGTCAGGCTATCACCAACCCCCAGCGTACAATTTTCTCTATCAAACGTTTTATGGGAGAGAATTGGCAGCAGGTGAGCAAGGAGATTACACGCGTACCTTATAAAGTAGTTGAGGAGAACAATATGCCCCGCGTAGATATCGACGGCCGCCTCTACACTCCCCAGGAGATTTCGGCAATGATTCTGCAGAAGATGAAAAAAACAGCCGAGGACTATTTGGGCCAGGAGGTTACAGAAGCAGTTATCACCGTGCCCGCATACTTCTCCGACTCACAACGCCAGGCAACAAAAGAGGCCGGACAGATTGCAGGTCTCGATGTTAAGCGTATTGTAAACGAGCCCACAGCAGCTGCACTTGCATACGGTGTAGATAAAGCAAACAAAGATATGAAGATTGCTGTGTTCGACCTTGGTGGTGGTACATTCGATATCTCAATTCTTGAGTTTGGTGGCGGTGTATTTGAGGTACTTTCTACAAACGGAGACACTCACCTCGGTGGCGACGACTTCGACCAGGTAATCATCGACTGGCTTGCCGATGAGTTCAAGAACGAGGAGGGTGCCGACTTGAAAGCAGACCCTATGGCATTGCAACGCCTTAAGGAGGCTGCCGAGAAAGCCAAAATTGAACTTTCATCGACAACATCTACAGAGATTAACCTCCCCTACATTATGCCTGTAGGCGGTGTACCCAAGCACCTGGTTAAGACACTTACACGTGCTAAATTCGAATCACTTGCACACAACCTCATTCAGGCTTGCTTGGAGCCTTGCAAACGTGCCATGAACGACGCCGGCCTCAGCAACGCCGACATTGACGAGGTAATTCTCGTAGGTGGTTCTACACGTATCCCCGCAGTGCAGAAGGTGGTAGAAGACTTCTTTGGCAAAGCACCTTCAAAGGGTGTAAACCCCGACGAGGTAGTTGCAGTAGGTGCCGCTATTCAGGGTGCAATCCTCAACAAAGAGGGTGGCGTGGGCGACATCGTATTGCTCGACGTTACACCCCTTTCAATGGGTATCGAAACACTCGGTGGCGTAATGACAAAGCTCATCGATGCCAACACCACAATCCCCTGCAAGAAGAGCGAAACATTCTCTACTGCAGCCGACAACCAGACCGAGGTTACAATACACGTATTGCAGGGCGAGCGTCCTATGGCCAACCAGAACAAGTCTATCGGCCAGTTCAACCTCACAGGCATTGCCCCCGCACGCCGTGGTGTACCCCAGATTGAGGTAACATTCGACATCGACGCTAACGGTATCCTCAAGGTATCAGCCAAGGACAAAGCAACCGGCAAGGAGCAGGCAATCCGCATCGAAGCATCATCGGGATTGAGCAAAGAGGAGATTGAGCGTATGAAACAGGAGGCCGAGGCAAATGCCGATGCCGACAAGAAGGAGCGCGAGAAGATTGACAAGCTGAACCAGGCCGATTCTATGGTATTCCAAACAAAGAACCAGTTGAGTGAGCTTGGCGACAAGATTCCCGCCGACAAGAAAGCCCCCATTGAGGCAGCCGTTCAGAAGCTCGAGGAGGCACACAAGGCACAAGACCTTGCAGCCATCGACGCAGCAACAGCCGAGCTCAACAACGCTTGGCAGGCAGCAAGCGCCGAAATGTATGCACAGAGCGGTGCACAGGGCGCACAAGGCGCGCAGGGCGGCCAGCAGAACTCAGGCGGTGCACAGGGTGGCAACGACGATGTTCAAGATGCAGAGTTCGAGGAGGTTAAATAAAACCCCTTTCTAAATAACTTAACACATAAAAGGCGAGCAACGAAATTGCTCGCCTTTTATGTATGATTGATTTGTAATAAAACAAATTATCAAGATATTTTTTTGCTATTCATTTTCTTTCTCCCTTCTTATTTCATCAAGCACTCTACCACATCACTATTCTTCAACAAGCAATTACAATACACATATTTTATTGTACCTTTGCCAATGACAAACATTGTATCTAGCATTGCAGCTTAGCATATGAAAGCAATTGAAAAGATAAACCCCGCGTTGCGGGAATTCGTTGAAAGGGAGATATTGCCGCTGTACGATACCTTCGACAAGGCACACCGCAGAGACCACGCGCTCACGGTTATTGAGCAAAGCCTGCTGCTTGCAAGGCACTACCCTGTGGATATAAATATGGTATATGCCATTGCGGCGTTCCACGACATGGGGCTGCAGGAGGGGCGTGAGCTGCACCACACGGCATCGGCCACCTTTGTGAGGGGGTGCAAAACGTTGCGCTGTTTTTTCACAGCCGATGAGATTGAGACCATTGCCGATGCCACGGAGGACCACAGAGCATCGAACAAACAGGTGCCGCGCACTATATATGGGAAAATTGTTGCCGAAGCTGACCGGGTGATAGATAGCGAAACTATTATGCGCCGCACCATTCAATATGGAATAGCCCACTACCCCGCAATGGGCCGTGAGGAGCATTTTGCCCGTGCTTGCGAGCATTTGCAGGAGAAATATGCACGGGGCGGCTACCTACGCTTGTGGATACCCGAATCGCCCAATGCCGAGAGGCTCGGTAAATTCCAGGATTTGATAGAGGACAAGACAGCGTTGCGTGCGCTGTTTGATAGAATTTTCAACGAAGAATGGCATGGCAGGTGAACCCGGCTGTGCCATTCTTAAAAGATACAATGACTTATACAAGTTCCAATCTATATTCAATTTATAGCTTCGCGCAACTCATTTAAATCATTGGTTTATTCTACGCCCGAAAATCTATTGGTTTTTGAGAACAATTACTAATGCGCCTGATTTTCACAACATTATCTACCTTTTATACTCTTTTTGTTTACTGCTTTTTTCACAACAGAAACAGCAAACATTGCAATGCCCAAAACGAGCACTGTCGCTAGCCACACGATAATTATAAACACCCACTCTATAAAGGCTGCAAGGCCATCGCCAAGTTCATCTACATAATAATCCAAGTGAGCACCGGTTTCACTTATGCTACATTCTATATAATGGGAATCCCAATCGCCACGCTGATAGCTGTACGACACAGCACCGCGGCCTTTAGACCACTGCTGTGGCTTGCTTTTGCACAAATCGTCGAGTTTTTCAATCATTGAGGGAGCGAATGGCTCGCGAAAAATGTATGAATGCGAAAAGCAGTCGAAACGCGACGTTTCGCGCTCCAGGTTGTCAGATGATTCCACCACGGTGTATTGCGGCAGTTGCACATCAAGTATCTTTTCTATCGACATTGGGTCTCTTGCCAGGCTGTGGTGGCTATCGGAATCATCGATTACATCGAACAAGAGCACCCCAAACATAAATATTGCCAATGCGGCAACTATTTTTGCATATAATTTTTTCATCTAAAGATTCGTTGTACAAACTGCGAGTACAAATAAAATGAAAATTCAGCCATTTTCAAAATTTCAGGTCATTATTTAGGCTCACCTGCAAAAGTTGGGGGGATGATATAAAAATATTATCTTCGCATAGTTAAAATAAAGTACTATGCAGGACGAAAAAATACTATTGGAATTAGCTCGTTTGATATTGCCATCAGGTTTCATTGAAAACTTCAAGAT
>JAFUOP010000026.1 GCA_017481875.1 Bacteroidaceae bacterium | reverse complement strand
TTCCATACTTGGTACGAATGGAATTGATGGAATAACCTTCTTCAAGCATATGCATGTATTTGAGCAATGCTGAATGATCGTGTTTCTTACGCATAAAATAAACCCCAAAGTTTTTTGTCCAAACTTTGGGGTTCACTTCAGGCATTGATACCTATTTTAAATGATGCACGGCTTGCACACATAACCCTGCACCCACGCTTGGGTTGTGAACAATACAAGAAACCTGCCGATGTTGAGGAATTTGCAGCATTTGCCGCAGAGTGCAAACATACATTAATATATAATGGTGATATTTTAACATTGCAAGATATTGAGCAAATAGAGGCCCGTTTCCCCACCCTCGACGGTATAATGATTGGGCGCGGCTTGCTTGCAAACCCTGCATTAGGCATTGAGTACAAGCAAAGAAAAGTGCTGACAGACAAAGAGTTATGCGAGCGCGTACAGGCGATGCACGATGCTATGTACCAAGCAATGTCGCCACGTTTGCAGGGAAATACTCAGTTACTAAGCAAAATGGTTCCTTACTGGGAGTATTTGATGCCTAAAATGGAAAAGCGTTACCGCAAAGCTATTCTAAAAGCAAACAGTGCTGATAAATTTATGCAAGCCGTGAACTGTGCGCTTGCAAATTATTAATTCTCGGCTTACATTCGCAAAGAATAAAATGGCAAGGCGAAAATCACCATTGTAAAATAACTATCATTGAATAATTTAATAAAAATATACCTATTATGAGATACCTGCTGTTATTAGTTTTTGCCACTCTTCTTTCGTGTGGCAACAAACAAACCACCACCGCAGCTGCCACTGCAACCGACACCATTGCACAGCCTGTTGTTTATGAGAATGAATATCTTGTAAAAGTGGGCGATGTTGCACCCGACTTCAGCCTTCCGCTTACCAATGGAAGTGTTTTTAAACTTTCGGAACATAGAGGAAAGATTGTGATGTTGCAATTCACTGCAAGCTGGTGCGGAGTATGCCGACGTGAAATGCCACACATTGAGAGCAATATATGGCAAAAGCACAAGGATAACCCTGCGTTTATGCTTATTGGAGTTGATAGAGAGGAGACAAAAGAAGTGATAGACGAATATACCGCCAAAGTGGGAACCACCTACCCTATGGCAATAGATTCAACGGGCGATGTTTTTGCTTCGTATGCAGTGCGCAAGTCGGGAATTACGCGTAACGTGCTTGTGGGAAAAGATGGGCGCATAGTTATGCTCACCCGTTCTTTTAAAGAAGAAGAGTTTAACAGGCTTGTTGCTACAATAGATAGTTTGCTTGCCGAGTAACATAAAAAGGCTGCTAATTTTTTTTAGCAGCCTTTCTTGTAAGGAGATGAATAAAAATATGTAGTTTAAGGCTTTTCCAAACGAGCGAAACATAAAGTTTACTTTAATGTTCTACTGCAAGTGCAGCAAAGGCTCGCTTAAAGCAAGCGTAACGCATAGATACACTTTTTAGTCATCGTCTTTATGGTTTTTATTCAATATCGGAAGATAATATGCTTTGTGGAATTGGGCGACAATTATATCCGAATGCCATAGCCTCTCCGTATGCACCGGCCGAACGTATAGCCATAATATCTCCACGCAGTGTTGCAGGTATCTTGCGGTCTTTGCAGAACACATCTGACGATTCACAAACAGGGCCTACTACATCGTAAACTTCATCGGCCCGGCAAGAAGACAAATTCTCAATTCTGTGATACGCACTATAAAGTGCCGGACGCACAAGGTCGTTCATTCCTGCATCTACTATTATAAACTGCTTGCAAGTACCTTTCTTGATATATGTCGCACGGGTTATGAGAGAGCCGCATTGAGCTACAATGCTGCGACCTAACTCAAAATGTACCTGCTGCCCCGGGTAGAGTTTAAGGTGTTTGGCATATGTTGCAAAATAGAGCTCAAAATCGGGGATATTGAACTTGTCGGGGGCATCGTAACGTATTCCGAGACCACCACCTACATTTATATGCGGGAGCACTATTCCACGCTTTTCGTTCAACATGGTTTGTAACTCGTTCACTCTGCCACAAAGAGCTATAAAATCGTCCATTACAAGAATTTGCGAACCTATGTGAAAGTGCAAACCTGTAAGTTTCACATTGCTTTTGCTCTCAATGGTATCTATTACATCGTCTAATTGCTCGTAGTTTATTCCAAATTTGTTTTCGGCAAGACCGGTGGTTATATTGGCGTGTGTGTGCGCTCCAATATTGGGATTAACGCGAATGGCCACCTGAGCCACTACTCCACGCTCGGCTGCGAGTGAATTTATAGCTTCAATTTCTGGGACCGATTCTACATTGAAACAGAAGATTCCGGCATCGAGCGATGACGCTATTTCTTTGTCGGTTTTGCCCACACCTGCAAATACTATTTTAGAGGCCGGCACCCCTGCCTTTAAAGCGGCTGCCACCTCGCCACCGCTAACACAATCGGCTCCCAGGCCTGTTGCTGCAATAATATCCAACAGGCGCGGGTTGAAATTGGCTTTTACTGCATAATGCACATGAAAGCCGGTGTGCTTGGCTGCCTCATTGCGTACAGTATCGAGCGTCTTCTTCAAAAGCTCTACGTCGTAATAGTAAAATGGCGTTTCTAATTTTGCAAAAGCCTTTACTGGGAAGTTTGTTTTCATCAAGATTATTTCGCTACATTAAAAATGTTATTGCTCAATGCACGCAGTGCACGCACCTTGTCCTCTTCGCGCACAAGGAATGAGATATTGTAATTGCTGCCACCGTATGATACCATTCGCACAGGAATATCTTTCATTGCTTCCATTGCACGAGCTTCAAAACCGATATTTTCCCAGTTGAGGTCGCCTACAACACATATGATACACATATTTTTATCTACCGTTACAGTACCGTATTTCTGCAACTCATCAACAATCATATCAAGCTTGCGGTCGTCGTCGATAGATACAGATACACCTACCTCGGAAGTACATATCATATCTATTGATGTTTTGTAGGTTTCGAATATCTCAAAGACTTTGCGCAAGAATCCATAAGCAAGCAGCATACGCCCCGATTTTATTTTTATTGCTGTAATATTCTCTTTTGCAGCAATGGCTTTTATCTCACCGGGGCAGGTGAGGTTGTTGTCTATGAGTGTTCCCTCTGCTGTCGGGTCCATTGTATTGAGCAGACGTACCGGGGTTCCTGTGAGTTTTGCGGGAAGAATACATGTGGGGTGCAGAATTTTTGCACCGAAATATGCAAGCTCGGCCGACTCCTCAAAGTGCAAATGATGTACAGGTGAGGTGTTGTCCACTACACGGGGGTCGTTGTTGTGCATTCCATCTATGTCTGTCCATATTTGTACCTCATCGGCATTTACGGCTGCTCCTATGAGTGTTGCGGTGTAGTCGCTACCTCCACGCTGCAAGTTATCGATATTTCCATCGTTATTAATACAAATAAAGCCTTGGGCAATGTATATTTTGCCTTTTGCTTCGAGATTTATTAATGGAAGCAGGTGCGTGCGTATATACGAAAGGTCGGGCTCCCCGTTTGCACCCAATCGCATAAAAGAGAGCGAGTCGAGCAGTTCTGCGTCCAGCCCTTTTTCGCGCATATAGAGAGTTACCATATTGGTAGATATTATCTCGCCCTGTGCCACAATCTCTTTTTCGAGATTTATATCAAGTGGCTTAAAAGCGAGTGAACGCAGATGATTGAAGATTTCATTTACCTTTGTTGTTGCAGCAGTAGATGCCTCTTCTGTTTCGTATAAACTTTTTATTGTTTGACGATATTTATCCTGCAAAGCGTTTGCGTGTTCGCATGCTCCGTTGGGGTTGCCGTTACGCAGATAGTTGGTGAATTCTATAAGTGAGTTTGTTGTTCCCGACATTGCAGAAAGAACAACTATTTTTGTTTCACCATCGGAAATAAGACGTACCACATTTTGCATACGCTCTGCCGAGCCTACTGATGTGCCGCCGAACTTTAATACTTTCATATTTTTCTTATTTTATTGGTTATTATTCAAAAAGTGATGTTTGTGTTGCAGTTTCGCGCATGCTCTTCACAAGACGCATTTTCCCTTCACCGCAACAATACTCGGTACCGGGATATAGTGTGAGCCATTGCTCGTTGTGAGTTATCATGAGCACAGCACTCTTTTCCTCGTGGCATATACGATGCAACAAACGCATAATGTTGTTACCATTTTCCGAATCGAGGTTGCCGGTGGGCTCATCGGCAAGTATAAGTGCAGGGCTGTTTAAAATGGCACGGGCTATTACTATGCGCTGCTGCTCGCCTCCCGAAAGCTCGTGTGGCATTTTGTAACCCTTTTGTGGAAGATCGACCAGGTGTAGCACCTCGCGTATGCGCTTCTCGCGCTCTTGTTTGTTTTTCCAGCCTGTGCTGCGCAATACAAAATCGAGATTGTCGTTCACGTTGCGGTCGGTGAGCAATTGAAAATCCTGAAATACTATGCCTATGCGTTTACGCAATGCTTGAAGTTTTTTACTGCGCAGGTTGCGTATATCGAATTCATCAAAAACAGTGGCTTCACCATCTGTTATATCAACTTCGCCATAAATGGTTTTAAGCAGTGTAGATTTTCCTGAACCTACTGCGCCCACTACATAGGCAAACTCACCTTCTTCCAATGTGAACGTTACGTTTTCCAATATTATCTTGGAATCTATATGAATATCTACGTTTTTATATTTAACTATTGCCATAATTTTTCTGCTTTGTGCCCACTATATCACATTATGCAAAAATATAGAGTTTTTTTCTAAAACAGGCATTGTGGCTGTGCAAAAATAACATTACAGATGTTTTTTTTATTATTTGCAGAAGGCACTAACGCAAAAAATGTAAAATATTTATAAATGATAAAAAGCAAACCCTGTTTTAATAAAAATTTTCTCTATCTTCGCATAATAAGAAAATTGCAAAAGGAAATTTTTATAGAAATTTAAGAAACGTCTAATTTTGACTAATATACAATGGCCGAATATACATCAGTACTTTTTAAGAAAGCACCACAATATATGTTGGAGAAAAGGAACCAATTAATAATGGTTCTTTTTGTTTCAATTTTTGCTATAGGATTTATCAACGTATATCAGCCATTCGGTTCCGATACCTGGATTGATAATAAGAAGATTACCACCACTACCTATTTCCTGTGGTCGATAGTTTTGGTGAGCATTGGAATGATTGTGGTTGCTATAAGCCGAGTGGTAATGTACCAATTTTCGCGCAGGCCGAATCACGGCATTACTATTATTAAATATATTGGCTGGGTTTTCATTGAGTTGTTGCTATTGTCGGGGGCTTTTACCATTCTTGCTTTAATTGTAAAAGGTAACCTGAATCTCCCCACCAACGACCCTATGGAGATTTATATAAATGCCATTAAGAATACTATATATATTCTGTTTATTCCTTATATTCTTTGTATTCTGTTTTTCTCATACCAGGAGCGTTCGGCTAAGCTGAAGGAGTTGATGAACGAGAATATTGGATTCAAGTCGAGTTCATTAATATCCATAAGAGATTCAAGAGGTGTGCTGCAGTTGTCTGTTGCAAAAGAGAACCTAATATACATTGAATCGGCTGATAATTATATATGTATATGGTATATAAAGAATGAGTTGCTGAAAAAACAACTTATGCGCATTACAATGAAGGATATAAGTGAGCAACTTGCCGATACAAACATTGTGCGTTGCCACCGTTCATACATGGTAAACCTTGACCTTGTTAAGGTAATCAGACGCGAAAAAGAGAATTTGTTTCTTGAATTGGGCGTGCCCAATGTCAAAGAGATTCCAATATCAAAGACCTATGGCGAGCAGGTATTGCGTCGCCTTGTGCCAATATCTTAATATTTAATTACTATGAAAAAAATAGCAATTTTTGCATCAGGGAGTGGTTCCAATGCCGAAAATATCGCCAATTACTTTAAAGGCAACGAAACGGTGGAGATTGCACTGATTGTGGCCAACAACCCCGAAGCCTATGTGATTGAGCGTGCACGCAGATTGAATATACCTTGTGAGGTTGTAACTAAAGCCGATTTTATGGCAGCCGATGGTATTATAGAGATGATGCACAGCTACAATGTAGATTTTATTGTGCTCGCCGGATTCTTGTTGCTTGTTCCAAAGAAATTGATAGATGCATACCCGGGCCGCATAGTTAATATCCACCCGGCATTATTGCCCAAGCACGGTGGCAAAGGTATGTATGGCGACCGTGTGCACAAAGCTGTTGTTGAGTGTGGTGATACCGAGAGCGGAATAACAATTCATTTAATTGATGCCGAGTATGACAAAGGTACCACATTTTTTCAAGCAAAGTGCCCTGTACTCCCAACAGACACCCCCGATGATGTTGCTGCCAAAGTGCACGCTTTGGAATATGAGCATTTCCCACACGTTATAGCAGAGATTATAGAGCAGCTTAATTAAATAGACAATTGAATATCCCCCCAAAAATTAAGGGTTGCATTAAAAAATGCAACCCTTAATTTTTGGAGAATTATGATACTCACTGAACCAATTTTTCAAGTTCTTTCATCTTGTCGTCCATGTTAAGATTGTAATAGCAGTTTGTGAGGTCGTTGAGCCACAAATCTTTACGGTCGGGAGCTATTTCGCGCAATTTCTCAAAGTGAGGCAATGCTTCACGGAAAAGACCATTCAAAACTTCTTTGTCCTTCTTCATCTTTGCACGATCAATTTTTGTAGAAGATTGGCTTGCGCTGTAGTCGCGTGCTTTACCAATGTAGCTACGGCCGATGTTTGTGTGTGCATCGAGATACTCGGGGTCCATTTCCAATGTCTTCTTGTACCATGTGATTGCTGTGTCAAGGTCTTTCTGCTGTTGAGCTATATAACCTTTCAGATACACGAACAATGGGTTGCCGGGGTCGTTTGCCATAAGTTCATCGGCAAGTTTGTTGAGACCGTCGCGGTTGCCGGAATTGTCGTAGTACTGAATAAGTGTCTGATAGAAGAATGGGTCGTCGGGGAATTTAACAACACCCTCTTTTAGCAGATTTACCCACTGAACAGTGTCGCCTAAAGCGTTGTATGCGGTTGCTTTGTAACGATAAATATTGTTAGCTTTCAATGAGTCTTGAGCTGCATAATCGGCGAATTTCAAAACCTTTGAATAATCTTCGAGACGCATACCGCAGAGCACTGCATTATATGCGGCACCTACATTGTAAACCTTCTCCGAAGGCTGTATTGCGCTTGCGAGGAGTTTGTGGTCGGCCAGCTCTATGAATTTTGCGAACTGTTCATAAGACTCGGCGTACTGCCCTTGGTTGTAATAGTATGAACCACCGTTGTACATTTGATTGCGGTTCTCATAAAGAGCTGTTTTTATGAACTCGGTGTACTTGGGTGCTACTTTGCCTTTGGAATTGGGAGCATTGTCGAGCGAGTCGCATATCTCAAGCTCTGCGATTAACTTCACGCAATTTGAATAGAGCTTGTTCAAATCGACCTGACCGCCTGCCGCGCGTGCAGCGTTGTCTCTGTCAACAATTGCTTTACGTGCCTGTGTCTGTACATACCACACATAAGCATCGTTATTGACCAATGGGCTTTGAGTGCAGGCTGCTACTTTGCCAAGAGCAGCATCGGGGTTGTCTATAATCAACCTTTCTGCGTCCTTAGCTTCGGTCATCAATGCTTTTATCTGTTTTTTCTGAGCTTTTAGCTCTTCTTTCGATAATGTCTGCCCGAAAGCGATTGCTGTGGACAGAAGCAATGTCAAAGAAAATACCAGTTTTTTCATTTTACAAATTCTTTTTGTTAGTTATTAATTAGTTTCATTATTGTCTGCTACATTTTCATTATCTACAGATACACCGGGCTCGGCAGATTCCTCCTCTTCACGAGAGACTTTGCATACAGAGCCTATGCAATCGTTCTTCTTGCCAAGGTTTATTACTTTAACGCCTTGTGTTGCACGGCCTATTACGGGTATCTGCTCTACTGCTGTGCGAATGGTAATACCGGACTTGTTTATTATCATAAGGTCGTTTTCGTTATTCACGTCCATTATTGCAACAAGCAGGCCGGTCTTGTCTGTTACTTTTAATGTCTTAACACCTTTGCAACCACGGCTCACTGTAGGATAGTCGTCGCACTTAGAGCGTTTGCCGAAGCCTTGCTCGGAGAGTACCAACAAACTGTGTTCATCACCTGCATTCTGTGGCAACACTACCATACCTACAACCTCATCGCCCTCTTCGAGTGCCATACCCTTAACGCCTGTGGCTGTGCGGCCCATTGCACGCACGGTGTTCTCATTGAAGCGTACGGCGCGGCCACTTCTGTTGGCAAGGATAATATCACTGTTGCCGTCGGTAAGTGCTACAGATATTACACGGTCGTCCTCACGAATGCTTATTGCCAGAATACCGTTGGCGCGAGGACGTGAATATTGCTCAAGCGATGTTTTTTTAATAATACCTTGCTTTGTGCAGAAGATGATATTATGGCTCTCAATGAAATTCTTATCGGCGAGTGTTTTAACTCGTACAAATGCATTTACGGCATCGTCGCTATCGATGTTGAGCATATTTTGTATTGCACGGCCTTTTGAGTTTTTATTGCCTTCGGGTATTTCATAAACCTTAAGCCAATAACACTTTCCTCTTTGTGTGAAGAAGAGCATTGTGTTGTGCATAGTGGCTGTGTAAATATACTCTATAAAGTCTGAATCGCGGGTGTCGCTGCCTTTTGAGCCTACACCGCCACGGTTCTGGCTGTGATACTCGCTCAATGGGGTACGTTTTATATATCCCATATGCGAGATTGTAATAACCATCTCATCGTCGGCATAGAAATCCTCCGGGTTAAAGTCGTTAGATGCCGAGTAATCGATGCGGCAACGACGTTCATCGCCGTATTTCTCTTTTATTTCTATAAGCTCGTCTTTTATAACCTTCTTGCACAGCTCATCATCGGTGAGAATTGCATTATAGTACTCAATCTTGCGTTGCAATTCTTCGAACTCGGCATGCAACTTATCTTGATTAATACCGGTAAGCTGGCCCAAACGCATTTCTACAATAGCATTTGCCTGTACGTCGGAGAGGTTGAAACGCTGCATAAGCGAATTGCGTGCATCGGAGGGTGATGACGATGCTTTTATTATGCGTACTACCTCGTCGATGTTGTCAGATGCAATAATTAATCCTTCTATAATGTGAGCACGCTCTTGTGCTTTGCGAAGGTCGTACTTGGTGCGACGTATAACAACCTCGTGGCGGTGTTCTACAAAGTTTCTTATGCAATCTTTCAACGACAGCAACTGGGGACGGCCGTGTACAAGAGCAATGCAGTTTACGCTGAACGATGTCTGCAATGCCGACATTTTATACAATTTGTTCAGCACCACATTGGCATTGGCATCACGCTTCACATCAATTACTATGCGCATACCGGACTGGTCCGACTCGTCGTTGATGTTTGAAATTCCTTCAATTCTTTTCTCGTTTACCATTGAGGCAATGTCCTTGATGAGCTCCTCTTTGAGTACGTTATAAGGAATTGCTGTTACAACGATTTTTTCGTGTGTACCCTGCTCAATCTCGGCTACCGCACGCATAATAACACGGCCTCGACCGGTTTCGTATGCTTCACGCACGCCACTTACTCCCAGAATATCGCACCCGGTGGGAAAATCGGGAGCTTTTACATGCTGCATTAGGCCATCGGTGTCTATATCGGGGTTGTCTATAAATGCAACACAAGCGTCTATCACCTCATTTAAATTGTGGGTGGGAATATTTGTTGCCATACCAACAGCAATACCGGTTGCACCGTTCACCAAAAGATTGGGAATGCGGGTGGACATAACTGTGGGCTCCACTGTCTCATTGTCGTAGTTGGGAACAAAATCCACAGTATCCTTGTAAAGGTCCTCTGCCATATCCTCACCAAGTTTCTGCAAACGCGCCTCTGTATAACGCATAGCAGCGGGTGAATCTCCGTCTATAGAACCAAAGTTTCCGTGTCCTTCAACAAGAGGATAACGCATTACCCAAGGCTGTGCCATACGCACCAATGCTCCATAAACCGATGAGTCGCCGTGGGGGTGATACTTACCAAGCACATCTCCAACTGTACGTGCCGATTTCTTAAATGCTTTGTCCGATGTGTTTCCCAGCTCCATCATTCCATAAAGAATGCGGCGATGAACAGGTTTTAAACCGTCGCGAACATCGGGGAGCGCACGTGCAACAATTACCGACATTGAATAATTGATGTATGAGGTTTGCATCTCATCTTCAACATTCACTTTAATAATTCTGTCGTTGTCTATCATAAAAAGTTCTTATAAATTAATATTATCTTCTAATTTTATATTTTCTGCTTATACCTTATTTAATATAAAACCTTGTAAAATTACTCATTTTTACCGAAACCGACAAGATTTTTAAATTTTATTAAGCCATAAAAATGCATAAAACCGCATTTTAGAGCGAAAAGCTCTTAAACGCGGTTTTACGGGGCAATAACAGATTGTTTTTTTAATTACCACCAAGGCTAAGCCTCCAGCCCTCCTCTACATCATTCATTTTGGCAGGCACTCCATTTTCCATTTGAGACATTGCCGCTACAATGTTGCACATAACATTCTTGTTGTTGCAATCTATTTTCTCATTGGGCAATAGATTGGTTTTTTGTGCTACAAAATTCACATATGAAACAGTGTCATTTTCTACAGGCGGAGCCCAACGAGAAACCCACGATGCTATAGTGTCTATTCCGTGCAGCTTCTTGTAGTTCTTCAGTGTTATGAAAGCTGCTCTATAGCCCCAGGCAGGAGCTATGAAATTAAAAAATGCAGAATCTGTCTGTTCTGCAGACAATCCGCGCCACCTTGTTTTGTTCCGCCTTATGTTTAGCGGATTGTTGTTTCTTAAACCTCTTGAGATTTTCATTTTTTGCTCCAAAATTAAAATCTGTATAAAATATCGCAATATCAGAATTAACACTTTATTTCAATGAACAGCACAATAGTGGTAATTCCAAATAAAAATCTTATTTTTGCAAAGAGCCTGCAAACAGAAATGCATATGTGCAATTTATAGCAGGTGATTAAAATTTTAATATACAATTTTTAATTTACATTTATATATTAGCTATGCGTGTAGATATAATTACCACCTTTCCCGAGATGATGGAGAGTTTCTTTAACACCTCAATTATGGGACGTGCACAACGCAATGGATATGCAGAAATTTGTTTACATAATTTACGAGATTATACAATAGACAAACACCGCAGAACCGACGATTACCCCTTTGGTGGTTGTGCAGGGCTTGTTATGAAGATTGAGCCTATTGATAATTGTATAAAACAATTGAAGGCTCAAAGAGAGTATGACGAGGTCATTTACACCTCTCCCGACGGGCAGGTTTTCGACCAACCAATGGCAAATTCACTCTCTATGAAGCAAAATTTGATATTCTTGTGTGGCCACTACAAGGGGATAGATCACAGAATACGAGAGCACTTGATTACTAAAGAGATAAGTATTGGAGATTATGTTCTAACGGGTGGCGAATTGGCTGTAGAGGTAATTTGCGATGCGGTCATTCGCTTAATTCCCGGGGTAATTTCCGACGAAACATCGGCACTTTCGGACTCTTTCCAGGACAATTTGCTTGCTCCACCTGTTTACACACGCCCGGCGGAGTACAATGGGTGGAAAGTCCCCGATGTTCTTCTATCGGGGCACGAGGCAAAAATACGCCAATGGGAGTTTGAGCAGTCATTGGAACGCACAAAGCGTCTGCGCCCCGACTTATTGGACAAATAAGAAAACATTTTACATTTACATTTGTATATACAAAAGTAAACATGTAAAAATGATATGTTATTTTTGTAACACATACCATGCAACCATAATGTATAAGCGGGATTACACATAGCAAAAAAATTAAAGGACGCGCTTCAGTGATCTGACCCCAAGAAGTTGGACGGATTAATAATAAATTTTATTGGTAAAGAGTTCGGTATTGCACCGGACTCTTTCCTTTTAGTCTCAGTTTAATTCTGTCATTGTTGTAGTAATGGATATACTTCTTGAGTTCCTGTT
>JAFUOP010000025.1 GCA_017481875.1 Bacteroidaceae bacterium | reverse complement strand
TGTTCCAAGATGAGTTGTACATCAATGCAAATCACGCAAGTATGTAGAAATCAGAACAGTTGCCAACTCATTACCTCGTTCTTGAACTTTCCGCATAAACTTTTTATTCTTAGCGGATTATGAGATTATTCCAAAAATATTCTTTATATATAACAAAGTATATAAAGAAATGTTACGCCTACTTTACAGCAACACCCAACGCAACAGCACCGCCACAATTATTAACAAAAGTAAAAAAACAACCCCTCGGCGTTGCCCTTTTGTAAAATAAAAATAAAAGCTCATATTTATCCTGTTTTTGGAACCTGTTTCAATTGTTTCTTATATTAACTTTGCCACGCACATAGAAACAAAGCGTGTGCGAATATAATAAATTTACCATTTACTCCTATGATGATTGAACGAATAGACAGGATTTTGAAGCGATACCCGCTATCGATAATAATATTGGCAGCAATTATATACCTTTCGTTTTTCAAACCGCCCAAAACCACACTTAGCGAGATTAAGAACATAGACAAGGTTGCTCACTTGCTTATGTATGGCGGGTTCTGTGTGGTGCTGTGGTTCGAGTATTTCCTCACTCACTTGCGTGTGAGTGTGAAAAATATTTTTTGGGGTGCCATAATAGGGCCTATTGTATTCAGCGGGGCAATAGAACTGCTTCAGGAGATACTCACACGCTACCGCGGTGGCGACTGGATAGATTTTCTTTTTAACTCACTTGGGGTTATAGGTGCAGCACTCTTCAGCATATACGTTACCAAGCCGTTGATGATTAAATACAATATTTGGCACAAGAACAGCGTGGAATAGAGTGTCTTCTACTTTTCCCAGAATTTAAAGGGGAAACGCGACAGATGCCCGTTATAGTATTTGGCCTGCCCCGTAACCTCGCAGCCCAAGAAGGAAGGGCGTTCAAACTCCTCGGAGAGGCTGCCAAGCTCCACCTCGGCAACCACAAGGCCCTCGTTATCGCCATAGAACTCATCTACCTCATAGGTGTGCGCACCGCACTTCACAAGATAGCGACACTTGTCTATTATGCCACCGTGGCACAGCTTCATAAGCTCCCAAGCCTCGCCGGCAGGAATCTCGCGCTCCCACTCGTAACGGCTGAGACCACCATCGAGCGAGGGGCCTTTTATTGTGAGGTACCCTTTATCGCCACGCACACGTACACGCGCCGAATTACCGCCCTGGCGGCAAATGTAGCCCTGCGCTATGCGGTCGCAAGCAAAAGCCTGCTGCTTGTAGCTGTCGTCGGTTACAAGGAATTTACGCTCAATCTCCACAGCCATACCTCTACTCGCCCTCCTCGGCAAATTCCATTAGGTACGACTTTATGAAACCATCTATCTTGCCGTCCATAACGCCGCCCACGTCGGAAGTTTGATAGTTGGTGCGGTGGTCTTTCACACGACGGTCGTCGAACACGTATGAGCGTATCTGCGAACCCCACTCAATTTTCTTCTTCCCGGCCTCAATCTTGTCTTTTTCGCGCTGACGACGTTTGAGCTCCTTATCGTAGAGCATTGAACGGAGCAACGCCAAGGCCTTCTCCTTGTTTTTGGGCTGGTCGCGTGTTTCGGTGTTCTCGATGAGGATTTCCTCTTGCTCGCCTGTGTCGGGGTCGGTGAACATATAACGCAAACGCACGCCCGACTCCACCTTGTTCACATTCTGGCCACCTGCTCCACCACTGCGGAAGGTGTCCCACGATATTTTTGCGGTTTCAATGACAACATCAATGCTGTCATCTACAAGCGGGGTTACAAACACCGATGCAAACGAGGTCATACGCTTGCCCTGGGCATTGTAGGGCGACACGCGCACCAGGCGGTGAACGCCGTTCTCGCCTTTAAGATAACCATAGGCAAAGGGACCGTCAATCTGTATTGTAGTGGTTTTAATACCGGCCTCATCGCCCTCTTGCAAGTTTATGGTAGATGCCTTGTATTTGTTGGCCTCGGCCCAGCGCAGGTACATACGCATAAGCATAGAGGCCCAATCCTGGCTCTCAGTGCCACCCGCACCGGAATTTATCTTCAGCACGCAGCTCATACCATCGGCCTCGCCACGCAACATATTCTTTAATTCGAGCTCCTCTACAGCAGCAAGAGCACGGGCATAGGCATCATCGACCTCGGCCTCGGTAACCATTTCATCGCGGTAGAACTCCATAGCAATCTCCACCTCCTCGGTGCGGTTGTTCACCTCCTTGTAGCCGTCTATCCACGCCTGCAGGCTCTTTACCTTCTTCATCTGCGCCTCGGCCTCTTTGGCATTGTCCCAAAAACCCGGGGCCTGTGTGCGCAACTGCTCCTCCTCTACCTGAATAATCTTTTCGTCGATGGACAAGTACTGTTTCAACGCGGCTGTGCGCTCCTTAATATCCTTTAATTGGTCTGCTGTTATCATCTGTTATCTCGTTAATTGGCGCGAAGATACAAAAAAACAGCGGAAATAGAAAGAAAACAGATATACAAAGCCTGTTTTAATATATAGAATGAGGCTGACTAAAAAGTATTTTTTAGCAGCCTCATTTTGCAGGGAGATGAATAAAAAGATGTAGTTTAAGGCTTGCGCAGCCTGAAAAACCGCAGTTTACTTGGCGTAAATGAGGATTTTGAAGGCAAGCGTAACGCAAAAATACACTTTTTAGTCATCTTCATTACTATAGAATTATTTATTATAGTTCAATCTCGGTAAACGGCAGGTTCCAGGTCTCGGCAACCTTTTTATATACCACTTTACCCTCTACCACGTTCAAACCCTTGCGCAGCTCCTCGCAATCGGCACAAGCCTTGCGCCACCCCTTATCGGCAAGCTGCAAGGCATAGGGCAATGTAGAGTTTGTAAGTGCCAGGGTAGATGTATAAGGCACTGCACCGGGAATGTTGGCAACACAATAGTGCAACACCCCATCGACATAATATGTAGGCTCTTCGTGCGAAGTTGCATGCGATGTTTCAAAGCAACCGCCCTGGTCTATGGCAACATCAACCATCACGCTACCCGGCTCCATTGTCGCAACCATATCGCGTGTAACAAGTTTAGGAGCCTTTGCACCGGGAATGAGCACCGAACCTATCACAAGGTCGGCAGTTTTAATTTCGTTGCGTATATTATACTCCGACGACATAAGAGTCTTTACATTGCCCGGCATAACATCGGCAAGGTATGATAGACGAGGTATTGATATATCGCAGATTGTTACATCGGCACCCATACCTGCGGCAGTGCGGGCTGCTGCGGTACCCACCACGCCTGCACCTATTACAAGCACCTTGGCAGGCTTCACACCCGGCACACCGCCAAGGAGTTTTCCTTTACCGCCGCGAGGACGCTCAAGGAAATAGCAGCCCTCTTGAATGGCCATGCGGCCTGCCACCTCGGACATAGGAACAAGCAACGGCAGTGAACGGTCTTTGCGCTCAACGGTTTCGTAGGCACAACAAACCGCACCACTCTCTATCATCGCCTTTGTAAGGGACTCACTCGATGCAAAATGGAAATATGTAAACAGCAATTGCCCCTTGCGCACAAGTTTATATTCACACTCAATGGGCTCTTTTACCTTTACAATCATTTCGGCTATGGCATAGACCTCCTCAATTTTCGGCAGCACTTTTGCTCCGGCCGCAATGTAAGCTTCGTCGCTGAAACCGCTGTTCACTCCGGCAGTAGCCTGAACATACACCTCGTGCCCGCGTTTTACCATTTCCTGCACACCTGCCGGTGTCATTCCCACACGGTTCTCGTTATTCTTAATCTCTTTTGGTACACCTATAATCATATTATCATAAAAATTTAGTTCTACATTTGAGCAGACGAAAGTATAAAATATTTAAGAAAAAATAAAAAAAACATCACCTATTTTTACTTTTCGGTGAAAATTTGACATAAATTCAATGAGAATATTGTTTTTTTGTTCTGTTTTTCACAAGAATAAAACACTTTCATCATCGTATTGCAAGAAAAGATAAAAAGAAGACGAAAATATAATTTACGGATATTTACCTTTCTAATTCTGCAAAGTAAAAAGAATTTACTCTATTTTTGCAGGGTAATTATGCAATGTTATATGAAATTTGGAGAAAAAAACATAAAACAGGCAGTGGAGCTGTTGAAGATGCTCGTAAGCACCCCATCGGTGAGCCGCGACGAGAGCGTTGCGGCCGACAAACTGCAAATGTTTATAGAGCGCAGCACACCTGTTATGCTCGACATTCACCGCCACGGCAATAATATATGGTGCATTGCCCCAGGGTACGATGCACAACGCCCCACACTGCTGCTCGATGCCCACATAGACACAGTGAAGCCTGTTGCAGGGTGGAGCACACACCCGCACACACCCATTGTGGAGGGTGATATAATCTACGGGCTTGGCAGCAACGACGATGGCGGCTCGCTGGTAACTATGCTCCAACTGTTCTATCTCATTTGCAAGAAACCACAGCAGTACAACACGGTGTTCCTTGCATCGGCCGAGGAGGAGGTGAGTGGCAAGAACGGCATTGAGGCAATTATCCCCCACTTGCCACCCATTGCCTGTGCCATTGTGGGCGAGCCCACCGCTATGCAGCCCGCCATTGCCGAAAAGGGGCTTATGGTGCTCGACTGCGTTGCACACGGAGTGGCGGGGCACGCTGCCCGCAACACGGGCGAGAATGCCATTTACAAAGCTATGCAGGATATCGAGTGGTTCCGCACTCATAAATTCCCTAAGTCATCGGCACTTTTGGGCGATGTAAAAATGAGCGTTACGCAGATAATGGCCGGCACGCAGCACAATGTAATCCCCGACGAGTGCAGCTTTGTGGTAGATGTGCGTAGCAACGAGTGTTATTCCAACAAGGAGCTTCTGGAGATAATAAGCAACAGTGTGGCGTGCGATGTCAATGCCCGCTCCACAAGGCTCAATTCATCGTTCATAAGCACCGAACACCCGCTTGTGAAACGTGCCATAGAACTTGGCAGAGAGCCCTTCGGCTCCCCCACTCTGTCGAACCAGGCACTGCTGAATATTCCCACGCTGAAGATGGGGCCCGGTGAATCGGCCCGCTCGCACACCGCAGGGGAATTCATAAAGATAAGCGAGATACGCGAGGGACTCGATATTTTTGTGCAGATGCTCGACGGGCTTGAATTATAGCATTGCGAGTGCTTTATTCTCGCAAGCCTCCATTATTTCGCGCTCCCCGGGGCCTTTGTCGTTTATACCGCACAGGTGCAGAATACCGTGTATTATCACGCGGAACAACTCTTGCTCGTATGTGGCACCCACAAGTTCGCTGTTGCTCTTTACGGTGTCGAGCGAGATGAATAGGTCGCCGCTTATGGTGTCGCCCTCGCTGTAGTCGAATGTAATGATATCGGTGTAGTAGTCGTGCTGCAGATACTCGCGGTTCACCTCCAATATTTTTTCATCATCGCAAAAGATGTAGGCAATGTCGCCCACCTTTTTGTTGTAAGTGGCTGCAACAACCTTCACCCACGCGCTCACAGCGCGGCGTTTTATTGCGGGCATCTTAACGCCCTCGGCCTGGTAACTTATCATAGTTCAATACTTTAATTTCCAAAGAATATATAACCGACCACAATGGCAGCTATAATGCCCGCAGCGTCGGCCATAAGGCCGCAAGCCACCGCGTGGCGTGTTTTTCTTATGCCCACGCTGCCAAAATAGACGGCAAGAATATAAAATGTGGTATCGGTGGCCCCCTGAAAGAGGCAGGCCAGACGGCCGGCAATGGAGTCGGCCCCGTAGGTGGTCATTGCATCAATCATCATACCACGTGCACCGCTACCACTCAAGGGCTTCATAATGGCAGTGGGAAGAGCACCCACAAAATCGCTGCCCACGCCCACGCTTTCGGCACACCAAGCCACGGCACCCATAATAACGTCCATTCCACCCGATGCACGGAATACACCCACGGCAACCAGTATTGCCACAAGGTAGGGAATTATGCGCACAGCGGTTGAAAAGCCATCTTTTGCCCCCTCTATGAAGGCATCATATACATTTATACGGGCACACACGCCGGCAAGTATAAATATTATTATCACCGAAAAGAGTATTATATTGGCAAGCGAGGTGGATACTATCTCTATCTGCACCTGCGATAGCTGCATCATACCCCAGGTACCAAACGCCACCAACAGACATATAGACAGCAGAAAGAGCAGCATAGTGCGGTTAAAAAGATTTATGCGCTGATAGATGCTTGTAACAATGAGCCCCACCACAGTGGAGACGGTGGTGGCTATGAGTATGGGAATAAACACATCGGTAGGGTTGGCGGCACCAAGCTGCGCACGATAGAGAAGCACCGACACAGGAATGAGCGTGAGCCCCGATGTGTTGAGCACCAAGAACATAATCATAGGGTTGCTGGCAACATCTTTCTGCGGGTTTATATCTTGCAGCTCCTGCATAGCCTTAAGGCCCATAGGAGTTGCGGCATTGTCAAGCCCCAGCAGATTGGCCGAAAAATTCATAAACATAGTGCCCATAGCCGGGTGCCCCTTGGGAATATCGGGGAATATTTTACACAGCACAGGGCTCAACAGGCGGGCAAGAGCTGCTACAAGGCCACCGCGCTCCCCTATCTTCATTATACCCATCCACAGCGAAAGAACACCGGTGAGGCCTATTGATATTTCGAACGCAGTGCGTGCCGTGTCGAACGTAGAGGTCATTATGGCGGGGAAAACCTCCACGTCGCCCATAAACACCAACTTGCACACAGCTATAGCAAACGCCACCAAAAAGAATGCTACCCAAATATAGTTAAGAACCATATAATCTACCTGTTTTTATGAAACCCCTCACACAAAGCAGGGACAACAAAATGAAAATTATGTGAACGGAAAGCCCGCTCGGCAGGTGCGAAGATAATTAATAAAAAGAAAAAAATAACGACAATATTGCAATTATTATTATCTTCGCGGGTGATAACTTTAAGAGATATATGAGCGAAGATTTCAATATACGTGGCAAAAACAGCGACAAAGAGTTCGAGAATGCTCTGCGCCCATTGACCTTCTCCCATTTCAGCGGACAGGACAAGGTGGTGAGCAATCTTAAAATCTTTGTCTCGGCTGCCAAAATGCGTGGCGAGTCACTCGACCACGTGCTGTTGCACGGCCCCCCGGGACTGGGAAAAACCACATTGAGCAATATTATTGCCAACGAACTGGGGGTGGGGTTCAAGGTAACGTCGGGCCCCGTGCTCGACAAGCCCGGCGACCTTGCCGGCATACTCACATCGCTGGAACCCAACGACGTGCTGTTCATCGATGAGATTCACCGCCTGTCGCCCATAGTGGAGGAGTATCTCTACTCGGCTATGGAGGATTACAGAATAGATATTCTCATAGACAAAGGGCCGTCGGCACGTTCGATACAGATAGACCTGAACCCCTTTACCTTGATAGGTGCCACTACCCGCAGCGGCCTGCTTACAGCCCCGTTGCGTGCCCGCTTCGGCATAAATATGCACCTTGAGTATTACGACAGCAAAACACTCGCCGGCATCATAGGCCGTTCGGCAAACATACTGAACGTTACATTCGACGAGGAGGCAGCCTACGAGATTGCCCGCCGCAGCCGTGGAACACCGCGTATTGCCAACGCGCTGCTGCGCCGCGTGCGTGACTTTGCACAGGTGATGGGCGACGGCCACATAAACAACTCCATTGCAAAAATGGCATTGGAGGCATTGAACATAGACCGTTACGGGCTCGACGAGATTGACAACAAGATACTCTGCACCATCATAGACAAGTTCAAGGGCGGCCCTGTGGGCATAGGCACCATAGCCACCGCACTGAGCGAAGATGCCGGCACAATAGAGGAGGTTTACGAACCATACCTGATAAAGGAGGGATTCATTAAACGCACACCCCGTGGCCGCGAGGTTACCGACCTTGCCTACAAACACCTGGGGCGCAGCCGTTTCAACAACGGAGAACAAGGAACACTGTTTTAACCAAACACTATGGGCAAACTGCAATCACTTGCAAAAGACACAGTAATCTATGGCCTCAGCAGCATAGTGGGCCGTTTTCTCAACTACCTGCTGGTGCCACTGTACACAGCCAAAATGAGCGTGGAAAGCGGCAACTACGGCGTGGTAACCAACATCTATGCCTGGACCGCCCTGCTACTTATGATACTTACCTTTGGCTTCGAAACCACCTTCTTCCGTTTCGCAAGCCGCGAGGGGGCCAACGTATCAAAAACCTTCTCGATGTCTATGCAGGTGATAGGCACGCTGTGCGGTGTGTTCCTTGCAGCGGTGTTCCTCTTTTTGCCCGATATATCCACTGCACTTGGCTATGCCGCCAACCCCGAATTTGTGGGCATAATGGCTGTGGTGGTGGCACTCGATGCACTGCAGGCAATACCATTCGGCCTGCTGAGGTTCCAAAAGAGGCCGATAAAATTTGCATCTCTCAAGCTGCTTAACATTTTCACAAACATTGCGCTTAACCTTTTTGTGTTCCTGCTGCTACCCGTGCTCTACGAGAAAAACCCCGACGTAATAGGCAGCTTTTACTCGCCCCACAACCAAGCCTTCTATGTCTTTTTCATAAACCTTGTGTGCACGGCCTTCATCACACTCTTCTTTATACCCGAGTGCCGCCTGTTCCGCTTCACGGCCGACACAGCCCTGCTCAAAAGTATGCTAAAATACTCGTGGCCCCTACTGCTGCTTGGCATCGCGGGAATACTGAACCTGAATGCCGACAAGATAATATACACACAGCTGGTGCCCGGGCAGCAAGGCAAGATGGAGCTGAGCGTTTACGGTGCCGCAGTGAAGGTGGCGGCCATTATGGCAATGCTTATGCAGGCCTTCCGCTATGCCTACGAGCCGTTTGTGTTCGGCAACAGCACCACCAAGGACAGCAAGACACTCAACGCCAAGGCAATGAAATACTTTATTGTGATAGCGTTGATGGCGTTCCTTGTGGTAATGTTCTATATGGATATTCTGCGCCACCTCATAAACCCCGACTACTGGGAGGGATTGAAGGTAGTGCCCATAGTTATGGCCGCCGAGATATTTATGGGCATATATTTCAACCTGTCGTTCTGGTATAAACTGAACGACGAAACCTACTGGGGTGCCATCTTCTCGTTCATAGGCTGCGCAATACTTTTTGCAGTGAATATAGTGTTTGTGCCGCGCTACGGATATATAGCCTGCGCGTGGGGCTCTTTTGCCGGCTACTTTACCGCAATGACACTATCCTACATTGTGGGGCAGCAGCGCAACGCCACAAAATACGATATCACGGGCATAGCAGCATATGTAGCACTTTTTGCCGTGCTCTATGGCATTTCCATTGTGCTGCCCATTGAAAACAGCATAGCCAAAATGGCGGTGAACACCCTGCTGCTGTTTGTTTTTGTGGCCTATTTTGTGAAGAAAGACCTGCCGCTGAACCAGATTCCCGTGATTAAAAGGTTTGTGAGGTAGATATTGCAGTGCAATATCTCAAGATAATATTCTATACTCCCCATATACTTATGTTAGATATACTTCTTTTGTTTTATTTATTTATTTGGTATAAAATAAGAAGTAATATCAATATTATCTATGTTTGAATTATATAAGTAGTATCTACTACCTAAATATTTAATTCTTATGTAGTGATAATTTTGTTTCTCGTTATAATCAGTAAAGGTCGCATATTTTAATAATAATGACATAGGCAATATTATGATACCATTATGAGCAACTGTAAATGAGACTTTATTAACTCCACTATTATGCATATTTGTTATATGAAATGAGTACCAATAAATGCCGCTACCTTCAAAATCCTTTGAATTCTTAAAGTATATTATTTCGCCATTTTCGGTTTTATAGATATTTTTTCTACCAATTTTGTATGTGGGCTTTTTTCCATTTGGAAACAGACCGCAAATTTGAGTAAAATTTAAATATTCATTCTTTGCCATATTTGTTACAATTATCTTTATTAGTAAATTAGGGTTACGTGAGCCGCAAAAAGTAGGATGATTTCACTCTAAAAACTCTAAAAACAAAAAAGCAGAGAAAGTTGAAAAACTATCTCCGCTTCAGTAGCGAGACCCGGGATTGAACCGGGGACCTCATGATTATGAATCATGCGCTCTAACCAGCTGAGCTATCTCGCCATCACATTTTTGCGGTGCAAAGATATGGTTATAAATTGAGAATCACAAATATTTTCTCTTTTTTCGTCAAAAAAATATTAAAAACAGGTAAACCGGGGGATAATTGTAATAACAAGCATTGTACAAGATGCCTGAAAAACATTAGGCATAACACTGTGGTTTATTTGAACAGCTGTCACGGTTTTTCATCTATAAAAATCATATATTCGTGTTATTTAACTAAATATAATTTAGCGTTTTATTGTTTTTTACGATATAATTACTTATCTTGCGAAAGATATAAAAACCATATTGTTTATTCTTTGAAAGACGACAAACGATGAACAAAGAGAAATTCAGTATCGAGTACCCTATGAAAGGCAGCGCAGCTATGCTGTGGCGTTACATTGGCACTGCGGCGGGACTATCTCCTTGGTTTGCCGACAGAGTAGAGGCTGCTGGTAAATCCTTTATTTTCTACTGGGGAAAGACGGAACAGAGAACAGCCCACATTATTACGCAACGCAATGGTGTGTATGTAAAACTCAGATGGGACGATGAGGACCCGCACACTTTCTTTGAAATGCGCATTGCATATAACGAACTCACAAGGGAACACACCTTGGAGATTACCGATTTTGCCGAAAAGGGTGAGGTTGACGACCAAAAGGATTTGTGGGATTCGCAGATTGAGGCCCTGCGCAGGCTATCTGGTATGTAAGAAAATACTACATAAAAGGTGCACACAGAACCATAATTTTTATGGGTTTATATGTATGCCTAATAATTATATGCACCGTTCTATGCGTAGAACGGTGCTTTTTTATTCTGCCTGCCAATTTTGATTATATATAATTATTATTTATATAATAAAAACGGGAAATTTGTTTTGCCTTTCGCTTGCTTGCACTATCTTTGCAATCTATGGATTGCGAATAGATGAAATTAAAAAGATGAAATTACCCCGATTATATATAAAGAAACTTGACTTGTTTATCATTAAAAGTTTTCTTCAGCTTTTAATGGGTACTTTCTTTATCTGCCTTTTTATCTTCATTATGCAGATGCTGTGGAGGTCGGTAGATGAATTTGTGGGTAAAGGACTGGACTTTACTGTACTTGCACAATTCTTTTCTCTCTGCTCTGTAGCTGTGGTTGCCGAGGCTCTGCCACTTGCTATTCTGCTTGCATCGCTTATGACGTTTGGTAATTTTGGCGAGAGGCTCGAACTGCTTGCAATGAAGGCTGCCGGTATTCCTCTAATAAGAATTATGATGCCTATTTTGGCTGTATGTATGATTATGGGTGGTGTATCGTTCTATTTCCAGAACGTGGTGAGCCCTTATGCTCAAATGAAATTATACACCATTTTATACTCCATAAAACAGACTTCGCCCGAGGTGGAGATACCCGAGGGTGTGTTCTACGACCAAATAGAGGGATACAACCTTTTTGTGCAGAAGAAAGACAAAGAGACAGGTATGTTGTATAAAGTGATGATATATGATTTGTCGGGTGGGTTTGAAAATGCCAATATACTTGTGGCCGATTCGGGAAACATTGCCACCACACCCGACGACAAACACTTGATACTACAACTATTCACAGGTGAGCAATTTTCAAACATCGTGGACCAGGGTGTAAATAAAAAGAACGTACCATACCGCCGTGAAACTTTCCGCAAAAAAGTGGTTGTGATACCTACCGATGGTGGTTTTGATATGAAAGATGGTTCTTTCCTAAAGGCCAATGCAAAAAGCCAAAATATGCTGGAATTGGAAGAATCTATAAAATCGCTTACACAATATACCGATAGTATAGGGCGTAATAACTGGACTGCAGCCATAAGAAATACATTTAATATAGAAACGGAATACACTGCGCAAGACAGCACATTTATGAACAGTAATAACATATTTTCTTTGAACACTGATAGTGTATATAACACTGCTACAGCATTGAACAAGAAACTATGGAAAAAGGCTCAGCACACAAAAATTAAACAACAGAAAAACGATTATGAGATAAAAAACAACATAATGCACGGCTTGGACAAAGACCTGAACAAGCATAAAATTACTTGGTGGGATAAAATCACTCTATCGCTGGCTTGTGTTATTTTCTTTTTCATTGGTGCTCCGCTTGGTGCTATTGTGCGCAAAGGAGGCCTTGGCTACCCTGTACTCATTTCGGTAGCTATTTTTATTCTTTACTACCTGTTGAATACTTCGGCCTACAAAATGGCACGTGAGGGCGAGTGGCAAATATGGATTGGTAGCTGGATGAGCACCCTGGTACTTGCACCGCTTGGTATTTTATTTACCTACCAATCGAACAAAGACTCGGCTATTTTCAATACCGATGCTTATAAAGCATTCTTTATGGCACTCTTTGGAATAAGTGAGAAACGACACGTAACACTTAAAGAGGTTATTATTGACGACCCCGATTATAGCAACAATTATAAAGTACTTAATGATATACACAACGAGGCAAGGCTCTACAAAAAGAATAACAAATTAAAGAAACTGCCATCTATAAAAACAGTATTCTTTAGTGAAAGCGACAGCAGCCTGCAGGCTCTTAACGATAAATTGGAGAGCTTAATAGAGGAGATGGGCAACAGCCGCAACAAAAAGGTTATTCAATTGCTCAATGTGTTCCCTGTTCTCACACCCGAAGGTATAAAATCGCCATTCAATATAAAATGGCTCAACATACTCTCATTAATAATATTCCCTGTGGGTATAATAATATACCTGCGTGCAGTGAGGTTCAGATTCCGCCTTTTAAAAGACCTTGTTACCGTGGAACAAAACTCAAAAACATTAATGGAGAGACTTATAAAAGAGAAACTTATATAAACACATAATATGGAAAATTTTAAGTTAAGTTCTATAGATGATGCTGTAAATGATTTCCGAGAAGGAAAATTCGTTATAGTTGTTGATGATGAAGACAGAGAAAACGAAGGCGACTTTATCATAGCTGCCGAAAAGATAACCCCCGAGGCTGTTAATTTTATGTTGAAAAACGGCCGTGGTGTGCTGTGCGCACCAATTACAATGTCGCGTTGCAAAGAGTTGCAGCTCGACCCGCAGGTAAACACAAACACCAGCTTGCTTGGAACACCATTTACCGTTACAATAGACAAAATAGAGGGTTGCTCCACCGGTGTATCTACAGCAGACAGGGCTGCTACAATAAAAGCCCTCGCCGACCCTGCAAGCACAGCAGAAACTTTTGCACGCCCGGGCCACATAAACCCACTTTATGCACAAGACAAAGGTGTACTGCGCCGTGCAGGCCACACCGAAGCAAGTATAGACCTTGCACGCCTTGCAGGGCTCTACCCTGCTGCCGCACTCATTGAGATAATGAACGAGGACGGCACTATGGCGCGTATGCCACAGCTTATAAAAATTGCCGAGGAGCACAACCTTAAAATTATATCTATAAAAGACCTTATAGAATATCGTTTGAAACAGGAATCGCTTGTTGAGAAAGGTGAGGAGGTAAATATGCCCACAGAGCACGGACACTTCCGCCTGATTCCTTTTAAACAGACTGCAACAGGGCTCGAGCATATAGCACTTATAAAGGGAGAGTGGCAAGAAAATGAACCTATTCTTGTGCGTGTACACTCATCTTGTATGACTGGTGATATATTCGGTTCACAACGTTGCGATTGTGGTTCACAACTACACAAAGCTATGGAACTTATTGAAGAGACAGGTAAAGGTGTTATTGTATATCTGAACCAAGAGGGGCGAGGAATAGGCCTTATGAACAAAATGAAAGCCTACAAACTGCAAGAAGAGGGATTGGACACTGTAGATGCCAACCTATGCCTTGGTTTTAAAGCCGACGAGAGAGATTACGGTGTAGGTGCCGAGATTCTTCGCAAGATAGGTGTTCACAAAATGCGACTTATAACAAACAACCCTGTAAAACGTATTGGGCTAGAGAGTTATGGACTAGAAGTTGTAGAAAATGTAAGTATTGAAATAGAGCCTAATAACTTCAATTCACGTTACTTGCATACCAAAGCCGAAAGAATGGGACACACATTACACTTTAATAACAAGAAATAAAAAACTTACTATAATATGAATAAATTATCTAACCGTGTCAATAGATTAGCACCATCTGCTACATTGGCAATGTCGCAAAAAAGCCAGGAATTGAAAGCTCAAGGAGTTGATGTAATTAATATGAGTGTTGGAGAACCCGACTTTAACACTCCCGATGCCATAAAAGAGGCCGGAAAACAGGCTATAGAAGATAACTGGTCGCGTTATTCACCCGTTCCCGGGTACCCTGCATTGCGCAAAGCAATTGTAGAGAAACTTAAAAGAGAGAATGGGCTTGAATTTACTGAAGCACAGATTTCTGTATCGAACGGTGCTAAACAAGCTGTGTGCAATGCTATTATGGCACTTATAAACGAGGGTGATGAAGTTATTATACCCGCACCCTACTGGGTAAGCTACCCCGACATGGTGAAACTTGCCGACGGTACCCCTGTTATTGTGTCGGCAGGCATAGAGCAAAACTTTAAAATCACAGGAGCACAGCTTGAGGCTGCCATAACTCCCAAAACAAAGATGCTTATTCTTTGCTCTCCATCGAACCCTACCGGCTCGGTATATACAAAAGAGGAACTTAAAGAACTTGCCGATGTGCTTGCAAAGCACCCCGATGTTTTTGTGGTTGCAGATGAAATTTATGAGCATATAAATTATGTGGGCAAGCACCAGAGCATTGCTCAGTTCGAGGAGATACGCGACAGAGTAATCATAATAAACGGTGTGTCAAAAGCATATGCTATGACAGGCTGGCGCATTGGTTTCCTTGCTGCTGCCGACTGGATTGTAAAAGGCTGCAACAAGCTGCAAGGACAATACACAAGTGGCCCGGGTTCAATATCGCAGATAGCATCTGTTGAAGCTTACAACGGCTCGCAGGAGCCTGTTGAGGAGATGAGAAAAGCATTTGAACGCCGCCGCGACCTCATTGTAAAACTTACAAAAGAGATTCCAGGACTTGAAGTAAACGTTCCCGAAGGTGCTTTCTATCTGTTCCCAAAATGCAGTTCATTCTACGGAAAAAGCTACAACGGACAGACTATAAACAATTCTGACGACCTTGCAATGTACCTGCTCACCGAGGCGCACGTTGCCGCAGTAGGCGGTGCATCGTTTGGTGCTCCCGAGTGTTTCCGTATGAGCTACGCTACAAGCGACGAGAATATTATTGAGGCAATACGCCGTATTAAAGAGGCACTTGCCAAGCTTAAGTAATATAATTTAATATGTATACAAAATAGCTGTGGTAGTTTTATCACAGCTATTTTGTTGTTTATTACATATAGGTATATCACAAATAACATTGATATATTGTTGTTGAAAACCGAGCTTTTAATTGTTGATAGGTTGTTGAAAACCCAATAATAAATAAAGAGTAAAAAATAGTAATTTGATTTTGAAAAAATGAGTTATTGATTAAGCCGACAACTAAATTAAAAAGCCAAATTATTTTGCCACTTTTTTCACTTATTTTTTTCAATGGCTTTTTAACCGAATTCCGTAGTTTCAACAGATAATAATATCAATATTCGCTATTATTAACAACGTGTTTATAACATAGATAATTCGCTTATATATAATATATTAGATTGTTTATAATTCTATAACAAGTTTCTATTTTACTTTAATAACTTAAAAAACAATATTTTTTAAAATTATTTCTCTACAATATCAACAAGCTTTATTATTGTTGTTGATTTATTTAAATTTTAAAATAAGGAAATATATATAATAATTGTGGTTGAAAATCCCGCTGATGCATTTTGCTGTAAAGTTTTCCGGTGGCTAATGTCGTATATCTGTATTTAATTTTCCATATAGTTCTTGGTGCTCCGTGAGCATTTCTTTGTTTAATTCTTTTTATCCTTTCTTTTCATAACAGAAATGTGCTTTTCTATCGGCATAGAAAGTATATAAAAAATATAACCAAAATGAAAGAACAGCCGATAATCAGCACCGAGGAGTTTATAGCAAGTAAAACATCTTATAAAATAAAAAGGAACTTAAACGGTGAAACGCCGAATAAGCTCCTTATATATATATGTAGCACACTACCCTATCGAGTAATCAAAATCTTTGTAGCGAGGCTTTCATCGCCATTCTCATCGTACATAAGAACGTAATAAACCCCACTTGCAACCTTCTCACCTTTGGCATTGCGCCCGTTCCAAGTAAACATACCACCGGTTGATGACCCCTCTGTAATTAAATATCCTGCCGTATCGACGATTTTTATATCACAATCGTGTGTCAGCCCTACTATTGAAATATTTCCGTTGTATGAGCTTTTTACGGGGTTTGGATAGGCATGTACAGTGCTCTCTTGTAGTTTTACTTCGGGCTCTGTAGCATCGCTCATATAACTTACTATTCCATTTGCTGTACCAATGAATACTTCACCGCTTTTTTTATTTATTGCAATGCTTTTTATACTATTCGATGGCAATATAGAATTTTCTGTTGTAAAGTGATGTATCATTTCAAGTCCATCGGCACTTACAAGGTATATTCCATTATTCATTGTACCTACCCATTTTCTGTTTGCACCATCTATTTCAATGCTTGTTATCATAGCTCCATTGAAAAGGTAATCTGCGAGGCCTGTACCGTCGTTACGTGGAACTTTTATTTGTGTGTATATACCATCGTCGAAGAATTTTTCCGGGTTTTTTATTACAAACAATCCGGCATCGGTTCCCACCCATATTTCTCCGTTTTTGTCCTCTTTTATGGCTGTTACCTGGTATATTGTGTAGCTTGTACCGTCTTGGTTTGTTATTTTATTAAGCCACTTTTTGGTTTGGTCGTCGCTTGTGTCAAAAGGAGTGTTGTTCATTTTAGCGCAGAAGAGTCCTGCACCTTCGCCACCTTGCAAAGATGTAAGCCAAAGCCAACCACGTGAATCGACCATTATTTCAACCATTGTTTCAAAGTAGGCTATATCTTTGTAGTAAAGCGATTGCCAGCTACCATCTTTTTTAAGCACTTTTATTATATTCTCGCAATGAGTGTTTACAACCCATAAATTACCATCGTTGTCAAATTCTACTCGTGGTATTCGTATATACTTTGATGCGTTAGGGTGGTTAGCTCCTAATGGGCTTTCGAGTGGAGTATTTGTGTGGTTATAGTGTGCTATAAATGCTCCCTCACGAAATTCATACAATCCCATACCAAATGAGCTTGCAAAATAGTGCCCCAGTTCTGTGGGGTCTTCGTCGATAGAGCACATATTTACATATCTGAGCCCTGTTGTTTTTATTATTTCATCTTCGGGCAGATTATTCCATTTTTCACTGTCGTAATGATACTCCATAAGAGTGCCCGGGTAGAATGTTATATCAAAATAGTTGAGCGTTCCACCTGCAACAAGTAATTTTTCATCGTTTACAAAATGCATATACTCGCAGTAGTTACGCACGGGGCTGTTGGGCTGTATATAGTTTTCTCCGTCAATAAATGATTTGCGTGTTTCGTTTGAAGTATAATCTATTTTGCTTTCTACCAATCCTTTTGTTCCTTTGCAGTTCCAGAATGTATCTCCATCGGCTGCCAAGAAGTTTGTTCCTGTTGTGGTGTTGTAGTGGGTTTCAGGCTCTATACAATCCATAATGGTGAGTAATCCTTCCCACCCTATGTATAGTTTATTATTCTCTTTGTATGAATACTTGTATGTTCTTGAGGCCGACACGGGGAACAGGCTTTTCATTGTATCATCATCTATGTAATACACACCTTTTTGGCCTATAATACATATTAGTTTCCCATTGACTTCACATATTGCCGATATTTTAGCATCGTCTGTTTTACTCCAATTGGCCTTGTCGAGCAGGTTGTCGTTAATGGCACCTTTATATACACCATTTTCTGTTCCTATGTATAAATGGTTGTTATAAATGTATGAACAATAGGTGTTGTAACCAATATTGTAAGTGTTGGTAAATTCAAGTTTTTCAAGATTAAGCTCTACTATTCCAAAACCGGTGCTTATGTAGGCTGTGCTGCCGTTTATATTTACACTGTTTATGTTTTTGTTCGGAATAATTTTACTCTTGAAATCGGATATATTATATACATATCCATTGGAATATAGTATGTCAATATTTGCATTTTGATATACTATTACCAATGCTTCAATGTTTTTGCAATATGCTATGTGAGTTATATTATAATCGCTTAATTCATTTATTCTGTCATAAGTATATACCTCACCATCTTCCTTGTTGTAAGTAAAAAGTGAGCCCGATGCAAGTATATATATTTTGTTTCCGATAACTTGGCAATAAGTGGCATCGCTGTATGCCGTGTGCAGTTGCCAGTCGCCTATGGCTGCTTTTGTGGTTACTCCAAGTAATAGAATTAAAGCTATTGCAAAAAACTTCTTAATCATAATTCTCCTTTAGGTATTTGCTTAGTTTTTCGGTGGCCCTGTAACGGTGGCTGATACTGTTTTTAGCTTCGCTTGTCATTTGCGCAAAACTTAAATTGTAGCCTTGTGGAATAAAAATAGGGTCGTATCCAAAGCCGGCTTCTCCCATTTTTTCGGTACTTATATTCCCTTTTACCACACCGTCGAACAGGTGCTCCTCTCCATTTATAATTAACGCAATAACTGTGCGAAATTGTGCAGCACGGTTGGTTTTTCCTGTTAAATTTTGTAATAACTTATGCATATTGGCTTCGGGGTTGCACTCCTCGCCTGCATAGCGGGCCGAATATACTCCCGGGGCACCGTCGAGAACCTCAACCTCAAGGCCGGTATCGTCGGCAAAGCAATTGCAATTATATTTTTCACTTATCCAGCGTGCTTTTATAAGTGCATTCTCTTCGAGTGTGCTGCCTGTTTCGGGAATATCGTCGTAGCAGTTGATATCTTTAAGAGAGAGTACCTCTACCCTATTACCGACAATTTCTTTAACCTCTTGTAGTTTGTGTTTGTTATTTGTAGCAAATACAAGTTTCATTCTACTCTTTCTTTTCAGTTATTTTATCTTGTTTTTCAATACCCTCCTGTAGTTTTATATTCTTTGCCTTTATCTTGTCGAATCCGTTGCCATAAACACCCATAACTTTAGATTGTGATATAAGTGCGTTGGGGTCTATCTGTTTTACCATGCTAAACAGCAGGTTCGATTGGTTGGCACGTGTGAGTGTGGTTATAACTTTTCCCTCTTTCTTTGAATAGAAACCTACCGAGTCGAGCAGTGTTACTCCACGGTTGAGCCTGCGGGTAATGTAGTAACCAATCTCCTCGTATTTACTTGAGAATATAAAGAATTGTACCATCTGACGGCTGCTGTTCACCATATAATCGAGTGCCACGTTCACTATTACCAGAGTGATATATCCGTAGAACATTCTCGAAAGGCTCAGTTTTACATCGTCCGAAGGAATTATAAAGTAACTGCTTGTAATTATAAACCCATCAATGTAGAACATTGCGCGGCCAAAGCTCACATCTTTGTATTTGTTTACAATGGCTGCTACAATATCCACACCACCGGTGCTTCCGTTATTCAGGAAACATATTGCTATGGCCACACCAATGAATATTGAACCCACGAGGCAAGCCTCAAGCTGCTTGTCGGGGCCCAATATACTCAGTGCATTATAGTCTTTCAATATTTTTTGAGTGAAATCCAGCATTATTGTCATTGCAAAAATTGCATAACCTGTCTTTACACAGAATCTCCAACCAAGAATCTTCATAGCTACAATGAGCAATAGAATGTTTACTGTAAAATAGACATACTGCATAGGTACGAGGCCGTTTGTGGAGTACTGAACAATGGCACCGATACCGGTTACTCCACCAATGAGGAATTCGTAGGGGCTCATAAAAAAGTTCCATACAAATGCATACAGCGCAAGTCCCAATGTAATCATTGTATAGCTCTTAACCTCCGACATTATAGAAGGTCTTGGAAATGAAAATTTAGCCATTTTACTACTTTGTTTATATTTTACAATAATGCTTTTTTTTTACTCTTTTTATTTGGTGTTTGTTACATTACCACGTTAACAATTTTCTTGGGTACAATGATTACTTTTTTAATGGGTTTGTCCTCAATGTAACGCTTGCTGTTCTCATCGGCAAGCACAGTTGCTTCAATTTCGGCATTTGTGGCATCGGCTGCAAATTCAATAGTGAAGCGTGCCTTTCCATTGAATGATATGGTGTATTTTATTGTATCCTCTTTCAAGAATTCTTCGTTGAACGCAGGCCACTGGGCATCGCACACGCTTGTTGTGTGGCCTGTAATCTCCCACAACTCTTCGCTTATGTGTGGTGCAAATGGTGCAAGCAGAATGACTATTTTTTCCAAAATCTCCTTCTTGTTGCATTTAAGTGCGCTAAGTTCATTTATACATATCATAAACGCACTCACAGTGGTGTTGTAAGAGAATGCGGGAATATCTTCTGTAGTCTTTTTAATGAGTTTGTGTAGTGCTTTTAGCTCCTCTTTTGTTGCGGGCTCGTCGCTCACAATGTAGTTGTCGTTCTTGTCGAAGAACATACCCCAGAACTTGCGCAAGAAACGGTGGCAGCCATCGATTCCGTTTGTATCCCACGGTTTAGACTGCTCCACGGGGCCCAGGAACATTTCATAGAGACGCAGTGTGTCGGCACCATACTTTTCTACAATGGTATCGGGGTTCACAACGTTGAACATAGATTTACTCATCTTCTCCACTGCCCAACCACAGATGTATTTATCGTTTTCGAGAATAAATTCTGCATCGGCATATTCAGGACGCCAAGCACGGAAAGCGTCAATGTCGAGTATGTCGTTCGATACAATGTTTACATCTACGTGCAGTGGTGTTACGTCGTATTCTTTAGCAAGGTTAAGTGAAACAAATGTGTTTGTATCTTTAATGCGATATACGAAGTTACTGCGGCCTTGAATCATACCTTGGTTTACAAGTTTTTGGAAGGGCTCTTCCTTAACACTCACGCCAAGGTCGAAAAGGAACATATTCCAGAAACGTGAATATATGAGGTGGCCTGTAGCGTGTTCTGTACCTCCTACATACAAATCTACATTCTGCCAATAGTTATCTGCTTCTTTTGAAACAAGTGCCTTGTTGTTACGGGGGTCCATGTATCGCAAGTAGTATGCGCTTGAGCCTGCAAAGCCGGGCATTGTGTTAAGCTCCAAGGGGAATATAGTTTCGTTGTTTATATTCTCTTTACTTGTTACACAATTATTTACGCAGTCCCAAGCCCATATTTTAGCGTGGCCCAATGGGGGTTCTCCACTCTCTGTGGGGAGGAATTTTTCTACCTCGGGTAGTTCGAGAGGCAGGCACTCCTCGGGTATGGGAGTGGGTATTCCGTTCTTGTAGTATATTGGGAAAGGCTCGCCCCAGTAACGCTGGCGGCTGAATATTGCATCGCGCAAGCGGTAGTTCACTTTCACACGGCCAAGTTTGTTATCGGTAACATATTTTTTTGTGGCTGCAATAGCCTCTTTCACGGTGAGGCCGTTGAGGTTCAGCTTGCAGTGGGCAAATGCGGCTGTGGGTGAGTTTGTCATTATACCCTCTTTTGCATCGAAGCTCTCCTCGCTTACGTCGCAACCCTCTATAAGCGGGCGTATCTCAATGCCGAAGTGTTTAGCAAATGCGTAGTCGCGGCTGTCGTGTGCAGGCACAGCCATAATAGCTCCTGTACCGTAGCCTGCAAGCACATAGTCGCTCACCCACACAGGGATATTCTCTCCTGTCAAGGGGTTTATTGCATATGAACCTGTAAATACACCTGTTACGTTGCGGTCTATCATACGTTCACGCTCGGTACGTTTTTTTGTGCGGTCGAGGTATGCCTCTACAGCCTCCTTCTGCTCGGCTGTGGTGAGCTGTGCCACAAGCTCGCTTTCGGGGGCAAGCACCATAAATGTTACACCAAAAACGGTGTCGGCACGGGTGGTGAATATAGTGAATTCAATATCGCTGTCTTTTATGTGGAACTGCATTTCTGTTCCCTCACTGCGGCCAATCCAGTTGCGCTGTGTCTCTTTTAGTGAGTCGGTCCAGTCTATATTGTCTAAGCCGTCGAGCAGGCGTTGTGCGTATGCCGACACACGCAAGCACCACTGTTTCATCTTTTTCTGAACAACAGGGAAGCCACCACGCTCCGAAACGCCATCTACAACCTCGTCGTTGGCAAGCACAGTACCAAGTTGCGGGCACCAGTTTACCATAGTCTCGTTGAGGAAGGCTATACGCCAGTTCATTAAAAGCTCTTGTTGCTCTTTCTCGTTCATAGCATTCCACTCGGCAGCAGAAATGTTTACCTCTTTTGTGCAGGCGGCATCTATGTTTACACTACCCTCTTTGCTCAATTTTTCAATAAGCTCGCTTATGGGGCGGCTGCTCTTGGTTGCGTTGTCGTAATAGTGGTTGAACATTTTAATGAACGCCCACTGTGTCCAGTGATAATACTCGGGATCGCAGGTTCTTATCTCGCGGTCCCAGTCGAAGCAGAATCCTATTTTGTCGAGCTGCTCGCGGTAGCGGTTTATATTCTGCTCGGTGGTTATTGCAGGGTGCTGGCCTGTTTGTATAGCATACTGCTCTGCGGGGAGGCCGTATGCATCGTAGCCCATAGGGTTCAGCACATTGTATCCTTGCAAGCGTTTGAAACGTGCAAAAATATCGGAAGCTATGTAGCCGAGCGGGTGTCCTACGTGCAGGCCTGCCCCCGATGGATAAGGGAACATATTAAGTACATAAAATTTCTCTTTCTCACTGTTCTCCACAACACGATAGGTTTTGTTGTCTCTCCATCGTTGTTGCCACTTCTGTTCAATCTCGTTAAAATTGTATCCCATTTTTCTTTATATGTTTTTATTTATTTTTCTTTGTTCAGTGGTATTACTATCTACATAGTAGATGTAATAAACTGCAAAAATATATAAAAAAAGTAGTTTTTTTATATTCTTGTGCCGAAATTGTTTTTTAATATATTTTTTATGCACAGGCCGGCAAAATTTAAGTAACTTATTAAAATTTCATACCCTGTTTTTCGCTAAAAAAAGTTATCTTCGCAAGATATTAGCATTGTTTTATATTTGAATATTATATGGCCGAAAAAGATACAGCCGTAACCCCTATGATGCGTCAGTTTTTGGAGCTTAAGGCAAAGCACCCCGACGCTATTCTGCTTTTCCGTTGTGGCGATTTTTATGAAACATATTGTGCCGATGCAGTTGTTGCATCGGAAATTTTGGGTATTACCCTTACCAAGCGTTCCAATGGCAAAAACCCTGCAGCACAAGTAACTGAAATGGCGGGTTTTCCCTTTCACGCGCTCGATACATACCTTCCCAAGCTCATTCGTGCCGGCAAGCGTGTTGCAATATGCGACCAACTTGAGGACCCCAAGATGACAAAAAAACTTGTGAAGCGTGGCATAACAGAGCTTGTTACCCCCGGTGTCTCCATAAACGATAACGTTCTCGATTACAAGGAGAATAATTTCCTTGCCGCTGTGCACTTTGGCAAGCCTATGTGCGGTGTGTCGTTCCTGGATATTTCCACAGGTGAATTTCTTATTGCCGAGGGCACCTTCGATTACATAGAGAAACTGCTCATAAATTTCCGCCCCAAGGAGGTGCTTTTTGAGCGTGGGCAAAAGAGGCGTTTCGAGGAGTGTTTCGGCAGCAAGTATCTTGTTTTTGAACTCGACGATTGGGTGTTCACCGATGAATTTGCCACCGAAAAACTCACAAAGCATTTTGAAACTAAAAACTTAAAAGGTTATGGAATAAGCCACCTGCGCAGTGGTATTGTGGCAGCAGGTGCCATTCTGCACTATCTTGCAGTTACACTGCACACACAGTTGTCGCACATACGCAATATATCGCGCATTGAGGAGGAGCGTTATGTGCGCCTCGATAAATTCACAATACGCAGCCTTGAACTCTTGGGTACTATGCACGACGGCGGTTCGTCACTGCTTTCGGTTATAGACAAAACTATTACAGCTATGGGTGCCCGCTTGCTGAAGCGTTGGCTTGTGTTTCCATTAAAGGATAAAAAACCCATAGAAGACCGCCTGGATATAGTGGAATATTATTTCCGTGAGCCTGCATTCCGCGACGTTGTCGAGGAGCAGCTGCACCAGATAGGCGACCTTGAGCGCATAATTTCAAAAGTGGCAGCAGCGCGTGTGTCGCCTCGTGAACTTGTGCAGTTGAAATTGGCGTTGCAGGCAATAGAGCCCATAAAAGCAGCTTGTGAGCAGTCGTCGAACGAGGTTATAAAGCAAATAGGTGCACAGCTCGATTGTTGTGCCGACATACGCGACCGCATAGCACGAGAAATAGTCCCGGAGCCTCCGCTCCTGCTGAACAAAGGCGGCGTGGTGGCCGATGGCGTGAATGAGCAGCTCGACGAGTTGCGTGCAATAGCCTACAACGGCAAAGATTATCTTATGCAGTTGCAACAGCGTGAGAGCGAGCGCACCGGTATTCCCAGCCTTAAAATATCGTTTAACAACGTCTTTGGTTACTACATAGAGGTGCGCAATACATATAAAGAGAATGTTCCTGCCGACTGGATACGCAAGCAGACACTTGTTAATGCCGAGCGTTACATTACTCAAGAACTCAAAGAGTATGAAGAGAAAATTTTGGGTGCCGAGGAGAAGATTCTCTCACTTGAATCGCGCATATATAATGAACTTGTAACAGAGCTTGCATCGTACATACCCTCTATTCAGCTCGATGCCACTCTGCTTGCCAATCTCGATACCCTGCTCTCTTTTGCCAATGTGTCGCGTGCCTACAAGTATGTGCGCCCTGTAATTTCCGAAGACGATGTCCTGGAAATAAAGCAAGGCAGGCACCCTGTAATTGAGAGGCAGCTGCCTGTGGGCGAAAGCTATATACCCAACGATTTGTACTTGGATACTGCAAAGCAGCAGATAATAATAGTTACAGGCCCCAATATGGCAGGTAAGTCGGCTCTTTTGCGTCAAACGGCACTCATAACACTGCTTGCACAGATAGGCTGTTTTGTGCCTGCCGACAGTGCTCACGTGGGCCTTGTGGATAAAATCTTCACCCGTGTGGGTGCAAGCGACAATATATCGGCAGGAGAATCTACATTTATGGTTGAAATGACCGAGGCTGCCAATATTTTGAACAACCTTTCGGGGCGCAGTCTTGTGCTTTTTGATGAGCTTGGCCGTGGAACATCAACATACGACGGTATGTCTATTGCCTGGGCCATCGTAGAGCATATACACGAGTCGCAAAAAGGCAGGGCACGTACCCTCTTTGCCACTCATTATCACGAACTTAATGAGATGGAAAAGAGTTTCTCCCGTATTAAGAATTTTAATGTGTCGGTTAAGGAGATGGACGGGCGTGTGATATTCTTGCGCAAGCTTATGCCGGGCGGTAGTGAACACTCATTCGGTATTCACGTTGCGAAGCTGGCCGGTATGCCCAAAAGTATTGTAAAACGCTCGGAACAAATATTGAGCAAGCTCGAGGCAAACGATAGCCGTGGTGAGTTAAAAAGTTCTCCCGCTGCACAAATAGCCGACAGCCGTGAGGGTATGCAACTCAATTTCTTCCAGCTCGACGACCCTGTGCTTTCGCAGGTGCGCGACGAGATTCTTGGAATAGATGTAAACAATCTCACCCCGCTTGAAGCACTCAATAAACTGAGTGAGATACAGAAGATTGTAAAGTAATAGTTTACGGTTATAATCGTTAATAGTATCCCTGCTTTTATAGCGGGGATACTATTTGTATTTAAGAACAAAACCACGGCCCGCTTGTTAAGAAATTAAATATAAATACTTTATTGTTTATGGATAAAAAATTTCTTACAAACGAATCGGGTGCGCCTGTTGTTGACAACACCAATTCCCTGTCGGCAGGGCATCGAGGCCCTCTTTTGCTCGAGGATAATTGGCTCATAGAGAAACTTGCGCATTTTGATCGCGAGGTTATTCCCGAACGTCGTATGCATGCAAAGGGTAGTGGGGCCTTTGGCTGCTTCACAGTTACAAACGACATCACCCGCTACAGCTGTGCATCGGTTTTTTCGGCTGTGGGTAAAAAGACCGATGTTCTTGTGCGTTTTTCAACCGTTGCAGGCGAGCGCGGTGCAGCCGATGCCGAGCGTGATATCCGCGGTTTTGCCGTGCGTTTTTATACCGAAGAGGGTAATTGGGACCTTGTGGGCAACAACACTCCTGTCTTTTTCTTGCGCGACCCCCTGCAGTTTCCCGACCTTAACCACGCCATTAAGCGCGACCCACGCACCAACCTGCGTTCACCGCAGAGCAATTGGGATTTCTGGACTATGCTGCCCGAGGCTTTGCATCAGGTAACAATAGTAATGTCCGACAGGGGTATTCCTGCATCGTACCGCCATATGCACGGCTTTGGTTCGCACACCTTCAGTCTCATAAACAACAAGGGCGTGAGGGTGTGGGTGAAATTCCATTTCATCACACAGCAGGGTATAAAAAACTTGAGTAACGATGAGGCTGCCGATATTATAGCAAAAGACCGCGAGAGCCACGGGCGCGACCTCTTCGATGCCATTGAGCGTGGCGACTACCCGCGTTGGAAACTATGTGTGCAGGTGATGACCGAGGAACAGGCACGCAGCTACAAGGAGAACCCCTTCGACCTTACCAAGGTGTGGAGCCACAAGCAGTTCCCGCTCATTGAGGTAGGTATTTTGGAACTGAACAGGAACCCCGAAAATTACTTTGCACAGATAGAGCAGGCGGCATTCAATCCGGCCCACATAGTGCCCGGTATAGGCTTGTCGCCCGATAAAATGTTGCAAGGAAGGCTCTTTTCATACGGCGATGCACAACGCTATCGCTTGGGCGTAAATCACGACCAGATACCTGTGAACCGCCCGCGTTGTCCGTTCCACAGCTATCACCGCGATGGTCTTATGCGCGTAGATGAAAACAGTGGTGCCACAAAGGGTTATTCGCCCAACAGCATAGGGGAGTGGCAGGTGAAAGATACTGTGCATTCATACTCGCCTGTGAATGGGGAGGCTATGCGCTACAACCCCTACGAGGAGCGTGAGGATAACTGTTTCTATCAGGCAGGCGACCTCTACCGTCTTATGACCGAAGATAAACGCCGGCTGCTCATAAACAACACTGCAGCCGATATTATGCCTGTTACCGATAATATAAAATACCGCCACGCGGCCCATTGTTACCTTGCCGACGTGGAGTATGGCACCCGCATAGCTGATGCCTTGCATCTCTCTATCGACGAGGTGAAGCGGCTTGCTTCGTTGAGCGAGAAAGAACGCTTAGAAGCTACGAAAACAGTTTGTTAGTATACACTTATCACATGTGTCGTCCTAAAAAAGTGTTACAGGATTTGATACAAAAATAATCAAAGTTTTCTAAATGACAACACGGCACGCCGTGTTGTCATTTTTCGTTCTGTAAGTTACAATCTCTTTCTTGCATTGGCGATGCATCTCATCGG
>JAFUOP010000024.1 GCA_017481875.1 Bacteroidaceae bacterium | reverse complement strand
TATTGTTACGGCCTCCACGGCGGGGGTGCCTGTGTATCCCTCGGCAAGCTGTGCAAGTGTTTGTGCTGCGCGTATAACGCCCACGGGTTTCACGGCTGTTATTTCAATGGCATCGGTGGTAACGGTGAGGGTGTATGCCTCATTGTCGAAGCCTTCTAGGGTGTAGTCGTGGCTGCCGGCAATGCTTTCAACTATGGTTACATTAACCGTGGCACCGCCTTCGCCAATGGCGCAGTTATTGTCTGTGAAGAATTTCTGCAATGCAATGCAACCTGTTTCGTCGGTTATGGTTACCGTGCGCCCAAGCGCAAATGCAGTGCCCCCGGTCTCTACCACGGAGTGGGGCTTGGGCAACAGGTGGGTAACCTTTGCCTGTATCATAGATGGCAGCAGGGCCATCAAGGCAATTAGTGTTGCCGAAAGGATTTTTTTCATAATCAGTTATAGTTAGTACATAATTTACGTAATATAGCGCAAATATAAATGATTTTAATTAAAAATAAACAAATACATAGATATTATCACAATACATTATATGGTATTTGACAAATTGGGCGTTAGTTGTAAAATAATTACCCTGCCTCGTTGTTTAGTTGTTTGTTTATTATATATTTGCGGTGATTAAGCCTGAAAATCTTAACACAAATTATATTTGCAAGCCATAGAGGCTCAGTTTGCTTGTATGATTAACTATTTTTTGAGCCTTTAATAAAAAACAAAACTAAGATGAAACAGTTAAAATTATTCAGTCTGTTTTTGGCTTTTATGGCAATGGGTACAATCCTTGCAGGTTGTGACGATGACGATGACGACTCTCCCGAATCTCCTTCCGTGGAATTGGTTGGTGGTTGCTGGATTTACGCCACCAGTGGGTATAGCGAAATGCTCACCTTTGAAGATGGTGGTTTTGTCACTTCCAATGGAGTAGCCGACGACAATACTTGGGAGGTACGTGGCACATATACCTTGGAGAATGGTAAACTTACATTTGATTTTAATGGAGAAAAGCGCGAGGGCGATTTCCAAGCTGTCGATGAGGACCTTTTCACTTTTGTGGAAGATGGTGTGAACAAAAACTTTAATCGCAGATATCCTCCTAAATTTGAAGATATCAATGGTTGGGTATGGGGCTTTCAAGAAGCTATGCTTGTTCCCCAAGCTGCCAAAGATGTATATACATCGCCCACATACGATTTCAATGGAACACCGGTTGTCAATGAGTACTCCGTTTCCGAACTAATTGAAAAAGTACAGACCGGTTTCTTAGCACCGGCATTTGCCACTGTAAGGTTCGAAGGAAACCATTTTTATATCATTGCAGCCGACGGAACACGAAAGGCATACCCCTTTACATATTTGGGCGACGATATAGTGTCTATCAATTTTGGAACGGCCGAGAACCCTTGCAATATTGCGGTTCTGATAAAGCTGTTTGCAGTAGGTAAAATAGCTCTCTGCTTTGTTGATGAGAGCTGCTACTCACTGTTGGCTTTGAACGACCTTAATATGCTGGGCATAGAGGCCGATGCAGCCACCTTTGAGGCTTGGAAAAAATCCTATGCCGATACCTTCGACCAGCTGCTTCTTGTTGTCAGCTACAATATGGTTCCTAAGTAAGAGAGTATAGGTGGAATTATGTATTAAATAGAGACTACGTAGTGAAAAAAAGTATTTATATCGCATTCATTACTGTCGCAAGCCTCCTATCTGCTTGCGACAGTAATGATTTTGAGCCGGAGCTTTCGCAATATACTCCCCCGCCACCCAATTACAGCCACGCCGATATGTGGTTTAATGTTCTGAACGATGCCGGTGGCAACGGCGCCGATGTTTTTTATATTCCATCGACGTGGGAATTCGACTGGACCACCACCGATGGCAACATCTGCCATTATGCCGATGTGTATAACAAAACACATACCGATAATATGGCAAGCGAGATGTCCCGCGTAGCCGAATATATGGCCGACGGAAATAACTTCTATTCGCCATTCTACCGCCATATAACACTCGAAACGTGGGCAACGCTCAATGAAGATACCATTGCGAACCGATACAAAAGGGTGTCGTTCGTTGATGTAAAAAAGGCATTCGACCATTTTATAGAGCATTTCAACAACAATCGCCCATTTGTGCTGGCCGGTTTCAGTCAAGGTGGAAAATCGGTTGTGGAGCTGATGAAGACAATGCCGGCCGACATAAGGAACAGAATGGTTGCCGCCTATGTGCTTGGCTACAAAGTAACCCCCGACGATGTGGCCGCTGCCCCGTGGATAGAGGCGGCAAAAGATTCGCTCGACACAGGGGTTACCATCTGCTACAATTCAGTGTCCGATGTCAAATATGCCAAGCCGGTGATAAGCCTGCCCAATGTAATGAGCATCAACCCTGTTAATTGGCGCATAGATTCCACCCCTGCAACCCTGCACGACACCATAACAGTAACCCTAAACACCGAATACAATGTATTGGTGTTAGATGGTTTCGACGGCAGCTATCTTCCCAATATTTTAGATATTCTAAATGTGGGCGACTATCACAGCATAGAGCCTTGGGTGTATAGCGAGTGCCTGCGCAAGAATATAAAGCAGAGAATAAAGGCCTACAAAGCGCAGCAGTAAATATCTTAATAACCGGTAATAAACAAGCGATGCAAGAGGGGTGCTCTTGCATCGCTTGTTGTATCGGTGGTAGAGTAAGTAAATAAGGGAAACAAGTTTATTTTTCCTTGTTTCCCCTGTTGAAAATAAATGGTTTAACTAATTGCTTGTTCTTAATACTCCTCTTCGTCGAAGAAGAAGTCTTCTTTGCTTGGGTAGTCGGGCCAGATGTCCTCGATACTCTCATATACGTCGCCTTCGTCTTCAATCTCCTGTAGGTTCTCTATTACTTCAAGCGGAGCTCCCGAGCGCACAGCATAGTCAATGAGCTCATCTTTTGTTGCGGGCCATGGTGCGTCCTCCAATTTTGATGCTAATTCTAGTGTCCAATACATATTATAAGATAGTATAAAATGGTTTTTAATATAATGTCTGCAAAAGTAGTTTAATTTTGTTTACATACAAGGCTTTTCCCACTTTTTTTCCGCTCCTGCAGCAAGTTGTCGTTGGAGCAGGAACAGGTAGTCTGAAAGGCGGTTTATGTATGTTGCAGTGCAGGGTGTGGCGGGATACTCGTGTTGCAACGTTACCAAGCGACGTTCGGCGCGGCGGCACACTGTGCGGCATAGGTTGGCACGTGCGGCTGCCTCGTTGCTGCAAGGTAGTATGAATTTGTGCATTGGTGGCAGGTCAGCTTCAAGCCGGTCTATTTCTTGTTCCAGCAATGCAATCTCCTCTTCTTTTATGGGTGCTTGGTTGCATTGCTCGTCGGCAAGGGCACACCCTATTGTAAGTAGGTTGTTTTCTATGCGTTCAATGGTGGTGTGGTGCTCTGCGGGCAGGCAAGCGTGTAGTAACCCTATACAGGCGTTAAGCTCGTCTATGGTGCCGTATGCTTCCACGCGTGGGTGGTCTTTGGGCACGCGTGTGCCGTGTGTGAGTGATGTTGTGCCGTTGTCGCCACAGCCGGTGTATATTGTTGCTTTTTTCATACCTTGCTTTGTTACATTAGCAGCGTGTAGTGCTGTTTCTTCTTTTTGTTGTCAAAGAGGAGCAGGCCCATGCTGTAGAGGTCGTATGTTACAACTGTTTGTGGGTTGTTCACGGCCTCTTGCCACTGTTTAAGCCTTCCGGGGGTGCGGTGTATGTCGTCTGCTATTATTGCCGTGTGGCTGCAGGTGTGTTGCAGGGCTGTTTGCTGTGTGCTTGCAATGTCGCAATCGCGGCCAATAAACAGCAGTTGCAGGGGGGTATGTGCGTGCAGGTATTCTTGCAGGAGTTTTTCCTCTTCCCCGTGTAGCTTGTGGGCACCTCTGTTTATTAAGAACTTGTCGGCGGCGGGTAATGCTCTTCTTTCTGCCGAAATTAAGGTTGCTTGGGCAGTGCTTGCAGCTGCTGAAAGTGCACAAAGGGGTGCCTTGGCCGTTGTCCCTATTGCAATAATGCTTTTGGGCTGCAAATAGTTTGCTATTCTAAACAGCCTGCGACACATTTTCTTGCTGTGTGTGCCACTTTCTTGTGCTATGCTGTCTATTTGCTCGTATGCGTAGTAGGGTAGTTTTTCTTTCAGCACCTGGGTTACGAAGAAAAAGGCAGAGGGGGATTGTACACCAAACCCCCTATTATGCCTTAGTCTGTTTATCAAGTCGCTGAATTTTATCATTTTTTATAGAGCGAAGGCCTCTTTCACCTTTTCAACGTAGTCGAGTTTTTCCCAAGTGAAAAGTTCTACGGTGATAACTTTCTTATCCAGGTAACGCGACTCAAATGTTTTTGTTACCGTTTGAGGTGTGCGGCCCACGTGCCCGTATGCCGCTGTTTCGCTGTAGATGGGGTTGCGCAGTTTCAAACGCTCCTCTATTGCTTTGGGGCGCAGGTCGAACAGCTGCTGCACCTTTTGTGCTATCTCTCCATCGCTCATTTTTACTTTTGCAGTGCCGTATGTGTTCACAAACACGCTCACGGGCTGTGCAATACCAATAGCGTATGATAGCTGTATGAGGGCTTCGTCGGCTACACCTGCTGCCACAAGGTTCTTTGCTATGTGGCGTGCTGCGTAGGCTGCACTGCGGTCCACTTTGCTGGGGTCTTTGCCACTGAATGCGCCACCGCCGTGTGCTCCCTTGCCACCGTATGTATCTACGATAATCTTACGGCCGGTGAGGCCGGTGTCGCCGTGGGGGCCACCGATAACGAACTTTCCGGTGGGGTTTACGTGGTATTTTATCTCGTCGTTGAAGAGTGCAAGTACTTTTTCCGATGTTATTTTTGCCTTTACGCGGGGAATGAGAATGTTCACTACGTCGTCGTGTATCTTGGCAACTTGTGCTTTGTCGGCTGCGTTTTGTGCTTCGTGGCTGTCGTCGTCGGGCTGTATAAAGTCGTCGTGCTGGGTAGAAACGACAATGGTGTCTATGCGCACGGGTTTGTTGTCGTCGTTGTATTCAATGGTTACCTGGCTCTTTGAGTCGGGGCGTAGGTATGTCATCTCTTTGCCCTCGCGACGTATTTCGGCAAGCTCGCGCAGTATGAGGTGCGAAAGGTCGAGCGACACAGGCATAAAGCTCTCGGTCTCGTTCGTGGCGTACCCGAACATCATTCCTTGGTCGCCGGCACCTTGGTCCATGGGAACCTCGCGCTCAACGCCACGGTTTATGTCGGCACTCTGCTCGTGAATAGCCGAAAATATTCCACAAGAATTGCCATCGAACATATATTCGCTTTTGGTGTAACCTATGCGGTTTATTACGCGGCGGGCAATGTCTTGCAAATCTACGTAAGCCGAAGATTTTACCTCACCGGCTATTACTACCTGTCCGGTGGTTACAAGTGTTTCGCAAGCAACCTTTGATTGTGGGTCAAAGGCAAGGAGTTCATCGAGGACTGCGTCTGAAATTTGGTCGGCAACCTTGTCGGGGTGTCCCTCGGAAACTGATTCGGAAGTGAATAAATATCCCATAATAATAGTTTTGTGCCCTGTGGGGCGGTTAATAATCTTTTAAAAACTGTGGAGTAGATGGGATTTTGCATTGCGGCAGAGTGCCATACGCCCTCGGGGGAACGAGGTATTTTAGCATTTTTTACCGTGGTTGCAAGCAGCCAAATCTTTCCACACGAGCCTTTGTGGCTCTATTCTTTATTTATTTCGGTGCAAAGGTATATACTTTTTGTGTAAAATAGTAAAGTTTTTGCCCTATATTTTTATAATTGCTATGTTAAAAAGCGTTCACGCTGTTTCATTTAGAGAGTTCGGCAAGCAACTCGTCTATGGTACGCCCCATAGCGGGGTGTGTGAGTTGCGGTGCTATCTCGTGCAGGGGCCGCAGTACAAAATTGCGCAGGTGCAGCAGTGGGTGCGGTATGGTAAGGCGGTCGCTATTTATAACCTCATTGCCGTAGAATAGAATATCAATATCTATTGTGCGGTCGCTGTACTGCCCATTGTGGCTTTTGCTTGTGCGTCCCAGGCGACGTTCTATCTCCTCGGTGGTGTCGAGCAGTTCAGTGGGCGATAGGTGGGTGTCGAAGGCAACCACGCAGTTAAGGAAACTGTTCTCGGATTCAAAACCCCACGGCTCGCTCTCTATGAACGTGGAGCAGGCTGTGGGCAAGCCAAGAGCGAGCGATAGGTTTTCTATCGCTCGCGTAAGGTTCTCTTTTTTATTGCCGGAGTTGGTCCCCAGCCCTAAATATACTTTTCTATTCTCCATTAATCGATAATGAGCATGGCATCGCCGTAGAGCCCGAAACGGTAGCCCTCCTTCAAAGCAACCTCGTATGCGTTCTTCACGTTGTCGTATCCACCGAACGCCGATGTTAGCATAAGCATTGTTGAGTAGGGGGCATAGAAGTTGGCAATCATGCAGTTGGCCACCTGGAAGTCGTACTCGGGGAAAATAAATTTGCTTGTCCAGCCATCGTACTCCTTGAGCATGCCACCGGTGAGTGTGGCAGTCTCCAGCACTCTCTGCACCGATGTTCCCACAGCGCATATTCTGCGTCCTTCGGTTTTTGCTTTGTTTATAATGTTTACAGCCTCTGTATCCACGTTTATGAGGTCGCTGTCCATTTTGTGCTTGGTGAGGTCTTCTACATCAATCTCGCGGAAACAGCCAAGGCCTGTGTGCATGGTAACATAGGCGGTGTCAATGCCTTTAATCTCCATTCTCTTCATAAGCTCGCGAGTGAAGTGCAGGCCTGCAAATGATGCTGTAACAGAGCCTTCCTTCTTTGCAAAGTATGTTTGGAAGTTTTCGAGGTCTTCGGGCTCCTCTTTACGCAGGCGTTTGAAATCATCGGGCAGGGGGGCTACACCAAGCGAGTGGAGTGCCTTCTTGAATTCATCGTGTGGTCCATCGTAGAGAAAACGCAATGTGCGGCCACGTGAGGTGGTGTTGTCTATTACCTCTGCAACCATAGAGTTGTCCTCGCCAAAATAGAGCTTGTTGCCGATACGTATTTTACGGGCGGGGTCCACCAGCACGTCCCACAAGCGGAACTCCTCATTAAGCTCGCGTAGCAGGAATACCTCTATTTGTGCGTTGGTCTTCTCTTTGTTACCATAGAGGCGTGCAGGGAAAACCTTGCTGTCGTTTAATACAAAAACGTCCTTTTCATCGAAATAATGAATAATTTCTTTGAATATACGATGCTCTATTTCTCCGGTTTTCTTGTGCAAAACCATAAGACGCGATTCGTCGCGGCAGGGCATTGGGTAGAGGGCAATTCTGTCCTCCGGCAACTTGTACTTAAACTGCGACAGCTTCATGTGCTGTGAGCTGATGTAAAAATTTTCGTCAATTATACTCATAGTACTATATGTTTTTCTAACCATTCGGGGAATTCTTCGGGGTTGATGCAATTTTCAACACCGAATTCTCCTACTCTGGTGCGGGTTAAACCTGTTAAATATGCTCCACTCTCAAGAGCTTCTCCAATATCTCTAGCCAGTGAGCGTATGTATGTACCTTTGCCACATACAACACGTATTTTTATCTGTGGCAGGCTGCAATGTAGCAGTTCAATTTCATCTATCTGCACCTGCTTGGGCGCAAGCTCCATGTCGCTACCCTTGCGTGCGAGGTCGTATGCTCGCTTGCCATCTACCTTGCAGGCCGAAAAGAGAGGCGGACGTTGTGCTATGTTGCCCACAAATGTCTGTAATTTCTCTTTTATAAGTTCTTCTGTTATGTGCTCTGTGGGGTAGGTGGCATTCACCGGGTGCTCCATGTCATAAGAGGGGGTTGTTGCCCCCAGCATAATATCTGCTACATACTCTTTTGTGTGGCTTTGAAGCTCCTCTATGCGCTTGGTGGCTTTGCCTGTGCACACAAGCAACACTCCTGTCGCAAGCGGGTCCAGCGTGCCGGCGTGCCCTACTTTAAACCTCTTAATACCAAGCTTGTGGCTCAAATGATAGCGCACTTTGTTCACTATCTGGAAAGATGTCCACTTATATGGCTTGTATATTGCAAGCACCTCTCCTGCTATAAAATCCATTTATGCAATAGTTAAGTTATACCCGGCAAGCATCATCGCCAGAATGGTGCTTCCTACAATAATTCTATACCAGCCAAAAGCTTTAAAACCATACTTTGTAACAAAGCTTATAAAGAATTTTATTGCCAATAGTGCTACAACGAATGCCACCGCATTGCCAATAAGCAAGGTACCTATGTTCTCTTTTATTATGGCCAAGCCGTCGGGCTCCATAAATATCTTGAGCATTTTAAATACCGTGGCTGCAAACATTGTGGGCACGGCAAGGAAGAACGAGAACTCGGCTGCAGCCTTGCGTGTTAATTTCTGTGCCATACCACCCACGATTGTTGCCATTGAGCGCGACACACCGGGAATCATTGAAATACATTGGAATAGTCCAATCCAGAATGCGCGTTTCTCGGTGAGCTCGGTTTTTTCACTTCCCTTGTTGAAAATCCTGTCGCAAAAAAGCATAAAAATGCCACCGATTATAAGTGTTATGGCCACAACGGTAACGCTTTCCAGCATCTCGTCTATAAAGTCGTTGAGCAACAAACCTAGCACGGCGGCGGGTATAAATGCCACAAACAGTTTCCAATAGAAATCGTACTTGTGCAGGAATTTTTTAAGTGCTCCGGCTCCCTCGGGCGCGGGGGTGTGGTTGAGCTTGAAGAATCTTTTCCAGTAAAGCACTACCACCGATAGAATGGCACCAAACTGTATAATGAAGGTAAATGCCTTTACAAACTCGGTACTTTCTACTCCCAAAATATTCTGGGTTATTATCATATGGCCTGTAGAAGAGACGGGAAGAAACTCGGTGAGCCCCTCTACAATAGCGATGATTATAGTTTCTAATGTCGTCATTTTATGATAATTTAATTCTTATTCCTTATTGTTCTTCTCGCTTTTACCTCTGTACACAATAGAATATATTACAAACAGGAAACCAAAAAAGCATATTGTGGGTGCAACCTTAATTCTTCTTACGCTAAAGATATCGGGCTCAAAATGAGTCTCAGTGGTAGCAGGGCCACACATAAGTATAAATCCCAAAATTATAACCAATACACCTGCAATAAGCAGTATGTAATTCATTTTACCGAAAGCAAAATTTCTTTTATCCATTTGTCTTATATGTTTTTAAATGAAATAGAGGTCGTTGCTGCGCATGCGTAGGAACCTGTTTACCGAAAGATAGGCGCATAGCACGCATATTATTATCCCAAAAAGAGTTATCCCCAGTGCCACTGTGGCAAGGTGTGCCGGGGGCAACACTGTGGCAATAGCCGGTTCGTGTCGCCACGCAATATAAAGCCCTGTTGCCAACAAAATGTTTGCCAACACCGCCGATATTAATCCTATTTTCAAATTATGCATTATGAATGGGCGGCGTATGAAACCCCAGGTAGCTCCAACCAATTTCATTGTGTGTAGTAAAAATCTCTTTGAGTATATTGACAGACGCACTAAATTACCAATGAGCGACCAAGATATTATTGTGAGCATTACAAGGAATATCAGTAGCACTGCACTTATTTTCCTTATATTGCTGTTAATGGAGTCTATAAGCTCACGCTGGTATATAATATTGTTTACTAATTTGTTGTTTAACAACTCTTTTTCAATTCTTGCAATACTGCCGCTATTGGCATATTCGTTCTTGAGAGATATTTCTATAGAGGAATCGTATGGGTTGTATCCGAGAAATTCCACGGGGTCGGTGCCCAGCTCTTTTATTTGTTCTTTAAGCACCTCTTCGCACGAAATATATCTGCTTGCAAGAACATAGTCTTTTTTGTTTATCTGTTTTTGGAATTTTAGAATCTCTCCCTCGCTCACATCGCTTTTCATAACTACGGTAAGGGCGAGGTTGTGGCGTACGTGTTTTGCAAGAGAGTCGGCCGTAACAAAAAGCAGCCCCATTACTCCAAGCAATAGCAACACTAGCGTTGTACTTATGTAAACGCTTATAGTCTGCACTTTAAACAACGATTTTTTTCTACTCATTTTTTTCTAAATACATATATAATGGAACTGCTTGCGTTGCATTTGTCGAGCGTTGCGCATAGCCCCAAAAAACCATTCCAAAAACCGCGCAGAGTCTTCAGGCGGCGTCCTTTGTATTTCTCACTCAAGAGTGATATGTAGAACCCGTCAAATATCATCGGGTATTGTCTTTCTAAAATAAAACCGTGTTTTTCTCCCAATCTCATTATGGTGCTTGGTGAGAAATGCCACAAGTGGCGCGGAACGTCGTATGCAGCCCAGTGCTCACTGTAAAATTCGGCATCGTACGATGTGCAATTGGGCACGGCAATAACGGCTATGCCGGTGCTCTCTAATACACGCTTAAGTTCCTCCCAGAAAGCATCGATTTGCTGTATGTGCTCCATTACGTGCCACAGTGTAACAACATCTACCGAGTTGCTTTCAATCTCTTTCAGTGCCTCCTCGGGCAGCATTTCAAGGCCGAACTCCTCTTTTGCGAATTTTCGTGCTTGTGCACTTTTTTCTATGGCTGTAACGTTCCACCCTTTTTTTTGCATTGCTCGTGCAAAATAGCCTGTGCCGGCACCATAATCAACAATACGTCCGTTTTGCAGCAATGTGAGTTTTTTTACCAGTGCCACTTTGCGACGCAGCATTATACCGCGTACAATGTGGTATAGCTTGTTTACAACTCCTTTGCTGGTGTTGCTGTGGGAAATGTATGTCGGTGAGCTGTAGTAGGGTGCAATCTCTTTTTCGTCGGGAATGTTTTGCGTGAATGTAAACCCACAATCCTTGCACTTAAAAATATCAAATGTCTCGCCTGTCGCAAAATGGTCTGTGCATGAGAATTGTTTCTCAATTGTCTTGCTTTTGCAGAGTGGGCAATATTTGTGGGTTATTATATTCATTGATTCCTGTTTGTTTTCTTTAATTGAAAGGAGCATAATCCTCCGAAACTCGGTACAAAAATATATTATTTAGGGCGAAAAAGTTCTCTTTTTCTGAAGTTTTACCAAAATATTTGATAAAATTACATTTTTTAACACATATAAATGCTCATAATTTGTAATTTTGCGCAAATTTTTGCAGGATACTCCTGCTTTTCAATAATTATTAAACAGAATTTACTATGGGAAAATTGTATCGTTCTAACAACAGAGTTATTTCAGGCGTGTGCGCAGGTCTTGCCAAGGAGTTCGGCCTCGATGCTAAATTGGTTCGCATCTTGTACGCAGTTATCACATTCTTCACAGGAATTGTTCTTGGTGCTGTAGTTTATGCAATCCTTGCTCTCATTTTGCCTGTAGAGGGTAAATGAAGGAGTTATGCAGAACGCATGAACGAAAGATTAGGTAAGAAGTAAAAAAGTCTCGGCACTGCCGAGACTTTTTTACTTCTTGTGCTATACATTGTTACTCCACAATTTCGCCAAGCAGTGTTGCTGCTGTGGAGTCGTTTATCTTTACTTTTACAAAATCGCCTATCTTGTGTCCTTTGCGGTCGAAGACTGCAGTGCGGTTTTGCTCTGTGCGCCCAAAGAATTGTTCGCGTGAGCGTTTGGACACTCCCTCTATAAGTACTTCGTATGTTTGTCCTATGCACTTTTTGTTGTTTGCTGCCGAGCACTCTTGCTGCAGGGCAATAATCTCGTTCAGGCGGCGCACCTTCTCTTTGTCCTCTATGTCGTCTTTCATGTGCTTGCTGGCAAATGTGCCCGGGCGTTCCGAATACTTGAACATAAATGCTGCGTCATAGGAGCAGTGGCGCATAAGCGATAGAGTTGCTTGGTGGTCCTCTTCGGTCTCTCCGCAGAACCCTGCAATAATGTCGGTGGAAAGGCCGCAATCGGGCACTATTGTGCGTATGGCTTCAATTCTGTCGAGGTACCACTCGCGGGTGTATTTGCGGTTCATAGCCTTTAGCATAGTGCTGCTTCCGCTTTGCACGGGTAGGTGTATGCTGCGGCACACGTTGGATTCTTCGGCTATTACACGCAGTGTGTCGTCGCTCATATCCTTGGGGTGAGAAGTGGTGAAGCGTATGCGTGTTGTGGGGGCGTGTCGTGCCACACGGCGCAAAAGCTCGGGGAATGTAATGCGTGTGCCGTCGGCCTCTTCAAAATTGTATGAATTAACATTCTGCCCCAGTAGAATAATCTCTTTGAACCCCTTTGCCACAAGGTCGTCAGCCTCGGCAAGAATGCTTTGTATGTCGCGGCTTCTTTCGCGCCCTCTGGTGTAGGGTACCACGCAGTAGTGGCAGAAGTTGTTGCAACCACGCATTATGGATATGTAGCCCGAAACGTTTCCGCTGCATATGCGCATGGGGATAATATCGCGGTAGGTTTCGGTGGTCGATAGTTCTATGTTCATTGCGGCGTGCCCCATTTCGGCTTCGGCAATAAGCTGCGGGAGCGATAAATATGTGTCGGGCCCTGCCACAATATTTACTTTGTATTTATCAATCAATTCCTCTTTTACGCGCTCGGCCATGCAGCCTACAACGCCCACAAGGGTGCTTTTGCCACGACGCATTGCATTCAATTGGTCCAGTCGGCCATAAATCTTCTGCTCGGCGTTGTCGCGTATGGAGCAGGTGTTAAGCAGTATAAGGTCGGCTTCGGCAATGTTGTCGGTTACTTCATATTCGGCTACTTTAAGAATAGAGCCTATTACCTCGCTGTCGGCAACATTCATCTGGCAGCCGTATGTTTCTATAAATAGTTTTTTGCTTTTTTCCACAGTTCTATGGTTTTATTTTCGTGTGCGAAGATAGTGAGAAAAACCAAATTCTCGGCAAAAAAACTTATACTATTAATCGCGAGCTTGCGCAAATTATTTATTTAAATAATATTTAGAAGATAATTTTGATAGTTTTTTAGATTTAACCTATCTTTGTGCAAAATAGTCGGCAGCCTCGGGTGAGGCGTGCCTGTTTTTACTTGTTTTTTATGAAAAGCGACGCAGTAATAATAATTCCCACATATAACGAAAAAGAGAATATTGAGAAAATGATTCGTGTTCTTGTGGCACTTGAGCATTCTTTCGATGTTCTTGTTGTCGATGATGCCTCGCCCGACGGCACAGCGGCAATAGTAAAATCCTTGCAGTCGGAGTTTGCCGGCAGGGTTCATATTCTTGAGCGTAAAGGCAAGTTGGGGCTGGGTACAGCATATATTACAGGTTTTAAATGGGCTTTGCAGCAGGGGTATGAATATATCTTTGAAATGGACGCCGATTTTTCTCACAACCCGGCAGACGTTCCTCTGCTGTATGAGGCTTGTGCCAAAGATGGTTATGATTTGTCTATTGGCAGCCGTTATGTAACAGGTGTCAATGTGGTAAATTGGCCTATGGGGCGTGTGCTGATGTCCTACTTTGCTTCAAAGTATGTACGTTTTATCACCGGCTTGCCTGTTTACGATACAACTGCGGGCTTTAATTGCTATCGTCGCGAAGTATTGGAAACAATTGACCTCGATTCAATACGTTTTAAGGGCTATGCTTTCCAAATAGAGATGAAATTCACTACTCACAAATGTGGTTTCAAAATAAAAGAAGTCCCGGTGATTTTTGTCAATAGGGTGCTTGGTACTTCAAAAATGAGTGGGGGAATATTCAGTGAAGCTCTCTTTGGGGTGGTAAAGTTAAAAGTGGGTAGTTGGTTTAAGAAATATCCTAAACGCGAAAACAGATAAAAATGGCAAACGATACTAATAAAGAGTTTGAAAAAGTGCTTGCTGTATGTCGTGAACTGTTCAGCAAAAAATTGTACGATTATGGTGCGTCGTGGCGTATAATGCGCCCTCAGTCGCTTACCGACCAGATTTTTATAAAAGCAAAGCGCATACGCACCCTTGAAACCGGTGCCGAAAACCTTGTGGGCGAAGATATAAATTCGGAGCTCATAGGAATTGTGAACTATGGAATAATAGCTCTTGTTCAGCTCGACCTTGGCTTTGCCGACCATTGCGACCTGTCGCCCGATGAGGCTATGGCTCTTTATGACAAAAAAGCGCAGACAACCCTTGAGCTCATGAAGAAGAAAAACCACGACTACAACGAAGCTTGGAGGGGAATGCGCACCACCTCATACACCGACCTTATCCTCACAAAAATATGGCGTACAAAGCAAATAGAGGAGCACGAAGGTGCGACAAAAGTGTCCGAGGGTATCGATGCTAATTATATGGATATGATAAACTATGCAGTGTTTGGTTTGATAAAGAATGGTATCGCCAACTAAAAAAATATTGCTTACCACGTTGCTCACCAACGCTTGTCGTGTGTTGTTGGCATTCCTGTTTATGGTGTCGGGCTTTGTAAAGGCTGTCGACCCCATAGGCTTTTTTTATAAACTGAAGGAGTATGCATTAACTTTTGACATCACTCTGTTTTCCGATGCGTGGCTTCTTTTCTTTGCTCTTGTTATTGTGGGCGTGGAATTTATAGCCGGCTTCTTGCTTCTTATAGGGGCATACCGTAAACCGGTGGCGGTGTTTGCTTTTCTTGTGATGCTTTTTTATACTCCTTTTACTCTTTATTTACTGCTGGAGAATCCGGTGTCCGATTGCGGCTGCTTTGGCGACGCTATGCAACTTACAAACTTGGAGACCTTTATAAAAAACCTGTTTTTGCTGTTTATGGCGGCTGTGGTATGTTTCAATACTTCTTTGTATCGTCGTTGTATAAGCAATAAAAGCAGGTGGTTGGCAGTGCTCTTTGTGTTTTTCTACACAATATTTATCGAGGGTATAAGTGTATGGCATCTGCCGGTGATAGATTTCCGCCCGTTTGCCGTTGGTACCAATCTGCGAGAAGCGGTGATAGATATGCCGGCACAATATGAGAGCATAGCTGTTTATGAGAAAAATGGCGAGCAACGCGACTTTGCGGCAGGCAGTATTCCCGGAGCAGAGTGGAATTATATTGGTAGTCGCAACAAACTTGTGGAGCCTGCACGGCCTGCCACAGTCAACGACTTTGCATTAATAGACATTGCAACCGATTATGATATTGCCGAAGATGTTCTTGCCGATACGGGCTATGTAGCAATTTTGGTGATGGAATCTCTTGAGAATGCCGACGAGAGTCGTGTGGATAAAATTAACGACCTCTACGATTATAGCATTAACCGTGGCTTTAGCTTTTATGCTGTAACATCGTCCGATGAAGAAGCCGTGGCTCTTTGGTGCAAGCGTACCGGTGCGGAATACCCATTGTATTGGGCCGACAATGATATGCTCAAAACCATGGTGCGTGCCAACCCCGGGTTGTTGCTCCTGAAAGATGGTGTTATACTGGATAAGTGGAAAATAGACGATGTGCCCGAAGTGGATACAACGTCGGTGTCGGCCACATTGTTTAAAAGCGATTGGTTGGTAAACTGCTTGAGATTTATGAGAGGGTGGCATTTTTGGTCATTATCCTTTATATTGCCTGTTGCATTTATATTGTTTGTAGATGTATTTGCATGTATGGGCAAAAAAGATAGAGGTAAAAATGCAAAATCTATAGAAGAAAATACAGCATTGCAATCCAAAGAAATTGAGTGATATAATTTATATAAACCTTTAAAATTTAATTAAAATGAGAAAGAACATTGTTGCCGGAAACTGGAAGATGAATATGAATCTTCAAGAGGGTATTGCTCTTGCAAAAGAGCTTAACGAGGCTTTGACTGCCGACAAGCCCAACTGCGACGTAGTAATTTGCACACCTTTCATTCACCTTGCATCGGTGGCTCCTATCGTCGATTCTTCAATCATTGGTGTAGGTGCCGAGAACTGTGCCGACAAAGTGTCGGGTGCATACACAGGCGAGGTTTCTGCCTCTATGGTGGCATCTACAGGTGCAAAGTATGTAATTCTTGGCCACTCTGAGCGTCGTGCATATTATGGCGAGACTGCAGAAATCCTTAAAGAGAAAGTGCAGCTTGCTCTTGCTAACGGCCTTACACCTATCTTCTGCATTGGTGAGGTAAAAGAGGAGCGTGAGCAGGGTATTCAGAACCAGGTTGTTTACAGCCAGCTTGCAGGCTCGCTCTACGACCTTTCTGCCGAGGATTTCTCAAAGATTATTTTGGCTTACGAGCCCGTTTGGGCTATCGGTACCGGCCTTACAGCTACACCCGAGCAGGCCGAAGAGATTCACGCATACATTCGTTCTACCATTGCCGAAAAATATGGTAACGAGGTTGCCGAGAATACTTCTATTCTCTATGGCGGTAGCTGCAAGCCCAGCAATGCAAAAGAGCTCTTTGCCAATCCTAACGTCGATGGCGGTCTCATTGGTGGTGCAGCTCTCAAGGTTGCCGATTTCAAAGGTATCATTGACGCTTTTAAATAATGAAGCGAATATTGTTACTTCTGTCAATAATGTTCTGTGCCCTCAATGCCGGGGCACAGAGCACTATTGTGCAGGAACTCAGGCGTGCCGAGCAGGGTATGGGCACCGTGAGTATTCAGCAGCCGGCAAAGCTCGACAGCTTAATGGGGAAAATGGCTCTTAAGACAACCCAGGTAGAGGGTTACCGTGTTATGGTTTATTCAGGTAACAACTCCCGTTCAGCACGCGAGGAAGCCAATACCTGGGCACAATATATGCGAGAGCACTTCCCTGGTGCCGAGGTGTATGTTGTTTTTGAATCACCCATACGTTCCTGCCAATATGGCGACTATCGCACACGTGAGGAGGCCGAGGCTGTAATGTACAAGCTGAAAGCTACAAAAAAGTTCAAAGAGATATCGGTGAGAAAGACTCTGATAAATATACCTTATTAACTATGTTGCAAGATACAGAAAAGGCAAAAGAGATGCTTATGCATAGCTGCCACGATATGTTGTCGGCTATAGGTGAGGACGTAAACCGCGAGGGCCTTGTAAAAACGCCCGACCGTGTGGCACGTGCCGTGTTGGAGGCCACTGCCGGTTATAAAGAGAACCCCGAAGCTATACTGCGTGGTGCTATGTTCAAAGAAGATTACAAGCAGATGGTAATAGTTAAGGATATTGATTTTTACTCTCTTTGCGAGCATCATATGCTCCCTTTCTTTGGCAAGGTGCACGTTGCATATATTCCCAATGGATATATCACGGGGCTCAGCAAAATAGCTCGTGTGGTAGATGCTTTTTCGCGTCGTTTGCAGGTGCAGGAACGTTTGACTCTTCAAATAAAAGAGTGCATACAGAATACCTTGAACCCTCTTGGTGCTATGGTGGTTGTGGAGGCGCAGCATCTTTGTATGCAGATGCGTGGTATAAAGAAACAAAATTCCATTACTACTACTTCTGATTTTTGTGGTGCTTTTAACCAGGCCAAGACACGTGAGGAGTTTATGAATCTTTTGCGTAATAAATAAAGTTCTTGTAAACATTTTCCAATAAGGTAGGTTGTTCTGTAGTGAGCAGCCTATTTTTTTTGCCTGTGTGCGGGTGTTCATAGGTAAAAATTACAAAAAGCGTGTTTTATTGAAAAAAAAGCATACCTTTGTGAACAAACATTATATGGTATTGTTATATGGCGAATTCTATTAATACCCAACACAAGGTGTGGATTGACTGGATGAAATCCCTTGGAATGCTTGCAATAATTTGGGGGCACTGTTTCCCCGACGGGGTATCGGGGTTTATATTCTCTTTTAATGTTCCGGTTTTCTTTATTATATCGGGCTTCCTGACAAAGAGGGAAGAGAGTATGAGGGTGTGTGTACAAAAGACTTGCAATAGTCTCGTGATACCTTATCTTATACTCGCCTTTATAAAAGTGGCAGGCTACATCTTCAAGCATCTTGACGATGGCCAATGGATATGGTCTGTTGTGGCTGTTTTGGGTGGCTTCCATAAGCTGCACGACGCTTCGGGTTGTAGTAATCTTTGGTTTGTCTATACACTTATTCTTATAAAGTTCATATACCAGATATTTGTTACGGGAAGAGTTCAGATGATTGCTGTTTCTGCAATTGCTGTAGCTGGAGCTCTTGTCTATAATGCACTGGGCCTCGATTGGGTGTGGTCTGTAACGAATGTATTGCTGGCTTTGCCGTTCTTTATGCTGGGCAATTGGCTGGCATCGTATGGCCGTGCGGAGTTTGATAGGCTGTTTGCGAGCCTTAAGGCTTCTCAGTTACGTGCATTTTTGTTGCTGTTGCTTGCTGTTGCTGTAACAGGAGTTGCTGGGCGTTACAACGATTCTGCCGATATGTTTCAATGCCAATACGGCAATTATTTTATACTGTTTGTCATTGGCTCCTTGTCGGGCTCGTTCATGGTATTCTTAATTTCGGTATTGCTTGACAGGTTCGACTGGCGTGCTGTGCGCATAACATCAATGGGAACCATTGTTACATTGGTATTCCACAGAGAGTTGTTGCACTCGCCACTTAAGATGATAAAACGTTCCGATTGGGGTATTGTGCCCGAAAACATAGCAATGTTTGTGTTGTCGCTTGCTGTATTGCTGGCGTTTATTCCTATAATATTGATAGTAAAACGCGTTTTGCCAATAGTGCTTGGCAGGAGGGCAAAAAATTTATAATATGAAAATTGTTGTCGCGCCCGAATATGAGTCGCTACGTGAGCAGGTGGCATCTGCTCCCGGTATTGTTGCTGCCGACGACTGCAATGTGCTTTATTGCGGCCGTAACAAGATTGTGCAGTATGAGCCCGTCGATGGTGTTTCTTTAGTGGTAAAAAAATATAAGCCCCACGATTGGCTGAAGCGTGTTGTTTATACGTTTTTCAGGCCGAACAAAGCGCGTCGTTCATACGAAAATGCAAGAGAGTTGCGCAAGAGGGGCTTTGAGACTCCGCACGAGGTTGCTTATATTGAAGAGAGAAAGTGGGGCCTGATAGCGCAGGTTTATTATATTTGTGCTTATACCCCAAAGGGCCCTATTCGCACAGAACTCATCGATACCGAGCCTTTTGATGCCGCTCTTGCAACAGCCTATGCACGGTATGTGGCATCGTTGCACAATGCGGGTGTTTTGCACCGCGACCTGAACCCTACTAATGTTATATATGAAAAAACAGCTACCGGCTACTCCTTTGAGCTTATAGACATAAACCGAATGCGTTTCTATAGTGATGCAGTACCTAAAAAAGATTGTATGGAAAATCTCACTCTCTTTTGGTGGCTTACAGATGTTTATAAATTTGTGCTTGAGAAGTATGCCGCGGCACGTGGTTGGGCGCAAAGTGATATAGATGAGGCAGTGAAAGTAAAGCAAAAGCACGACAGAAGCTGGGTGAGGCGTAAGAAGTTTACAGGAATGCTAAAACATTATATACTTAGGAAATGAAATATTATATAGAAATAGGTACTATAAACAAAGCCAAGCAGGACATTGATGAGATTTGTCGTCGTGAGGGGTTTGAAAACCTTACCCGTTGTAATTTTGGCGGTAGTGGCGTAGGTCGTTTCCTCACCAAGTTATTTGCAGTGTGCAATATATTGCTGCGTGTGAAGAGGGGCGATGTGCTACTGCTGCAATATCCAATGAAAAAGTTTTATAAACCGGCTTGCCGCTTTGCTCGAGTGAAAGGTGCAAAGGTTGTAACAATAATTCACGACCTTGGTGCTTTCAGGCGTAAAAAGCTTACTCCGGTGCAGGAGAACAAACGTCTTGCTCTCACCGATTTTTTAATAGTGCATAATCCCACTATGCGCGATTATCTTTTGGAGCATGGTTTTAAAGGTGGAATACACTGTTTGCAAATATTTGACTATCTATCGGACAAAATGCCGGCCAGCTACGAAACTCCGCATACGCCTCGCAAGGTTGTGTACGCGGGTAATCTGGGGCGTTGGCGTAATGAGTTTCTGTATAAACTCGACAATTGTGTAAAGAGCTATAGTATAGATCTTTATGGCAAGGGCTTCGATGATGCGCAGAACAGATGTAAACAACTTCATTACCATGGATTTATATCGTCGGACAATTTTATAAGCAGTGTAAATGCCGACTTCGGTATTGTGTGGGACGGAGATTCCACCGGCGAGTGCACCGGTGCCTGGGGTGAATATTTGAAGATAAACAACCCGCATAAAACATCTTTCTACCTGCGTGCGGCCGTGCCTGTAATAGTGTGGAGCAAGGCTGCTATGGCACCGTTTGTAAAGGAACACAATCTGGGCCTGGTAGTGGATTCTCTGGAGCAGATAGAGGAGCGTCTATCGGCTATCACAGAGAGTGAGTATGCACAAATGAAGAATGCTGCGAAGGTGGTGAGTGAGCGTCTTGCAACAGGTTATTATTTTAAGGAGGGTGTAAAAAGTGCCGAAAAATACTTGGCTACAAAAAAACAGTAATAAACGACTATGAGAAAAGTCCTTATCTTAACAGGCGATGCAATGGTGTCCGCACGCCAAACAATAAACGGTGGCGGTACAAGCGACGATGGCCGGTATAGGTTTTTTATTAACAAAATAGATGAAACTCCCGATTTCATCGTGGTAAAGGGGAAGGGTATAGATGCCGAAAAATATGTAGATGTGCCCAAAGAGCGCACTATGCTTGTAACTTGCGAGCCCTATGGCATTATTGGATACCCACGTGGCTACTGCGACCAATTTGGCACGGTACTCTCCTGTCAGCCCGAACTGAAAGTTTCGGCAACAAGTGGTACAAGGCTTGTGAACACCCCTGCGGTGTTGCCTTGGTATGCAGGTGCTGTGTTTAGAAACGGCAAGGGAGTGCCCACAATGAACAGGGAAGATTTGCAACGTGCCACACCCGAAAAAACCAAATTTATGTCGGTGATTACGACAAAAAAGGCGTTTACAAAGGGGCACGTCGATCGTCTGCGTTTTATAAAGAAGTTAAAGGAATATTACGGTGATAAGGTAGATATTTATGGTTACGGGTTCAAGGATTTTGAAGATAAGTGGGAAGTTATTGCCCCGTATAAATACCACATTGTAATAGAGAATTCTACCTGCGATTTTTATTGGACCGAAAAACTTGCCGACTGCTACCTTGGTGGTGCATACCCACTGTACCACGGTTGTACCAACATTAGCGACTATTTCCCGCAAGGCTCGTTCTTGCCTGTTGATATTCGCGACTTTAACGGTTTTGTAAAGGCCGTGGAGCGTGCCGAGCGCGAGCAACTTTTTGAAAGCAGTGGCGAGTTGCTTTCACAAGCTAAGCAATTGGTGCTGGGCAAGCACAATATGTTCAACATAATTGCTGCGGCGTTCGATGCAATAGAGGATACGGCTGTTGCCGGCAAAGCATTGCTGAAGCCTGCATCGGCCTTCTTCTCGTGGCACAACCTATATCTGCATTTGGTTGAGTGGGGGTATTACAAGTTTTTAAGCAAATATTTTGTGTAACAATAATACACCGGCATATGAAGGATTTTACGGTAGGAGTGGTTATATCCACATATAACAACCCGCGTTGGCTCGAAAAAACCTTGTGGAGCTACGAAAAACAGAGCGTTGCTCCAAGTGAGATAATTATTGCCGACGATGGCTCAGGCGATGAAACCCGCCTGCTCATTGAGCGTTTCAGTCATATGCTGCCCATAAAACACGTGTGGCACGAGGACGACGGTTTCCGCAAAACAAAAATTCTTAATAAGGCTTTGCGTGTTGCCACTGCCGATTATCTTATTTTCACCGACCAGGACTGCGTGGCACGCCCCGATTTCATAGAAACCCATATGCGTTTTGCTCGTAAGGGATATATTTTGTCGGGAGGCTATTTTAAACTGCCTATGAGCATAAGCGAGCAGATAACGCGGGAGGATATTACCAATGGCCGTGCTTTTAGATTGCCGTGGCTCAAGGAGCAGGGGCTCAAATGCAGTATAAAATGTCTGAAACTGGTAAACCGCCCGTGGGTGGCGACACTTATGAACTTAATAACCCCCACCAAGGCAACCTGGAACGGAATGAACTCCAGTGGTTGGCGCAGCGACATTCTTGCCGTGGCAGGCTTCGACGAGCGTATGCAGTATGGTGGCGAGGACCGTGAAATGGGTGAGAGGCTTTTTAATATGGGAATACGTTCGAAGCAGATACGTTATTCTGCAATAGTGCTGCACCTCGACCATAAACGCCCCTATGTGAACAAAGAGGCATTGGAGCGCAACAAAGCCATTCGTCGCGAAACCAAGCGCGGGCGTGTGGTGGTTACCCCCTATGGTCTCAAGCAGGCGAACAACTGACTTTTTGCTCTGTTTTGAGCATCAATCTTTCTGTAACAAGCTCAAAATCTTATAATTTTACAAATCCATAGTGTAGTTATAAAAAAAATAGGTATCTTTGCGTAAATGGCGAATTTGTGCCTTGCACATAACAGCTGATAGTGCCAATATACTAAAATATAGAATATGAACTTTAATACAGAAGAAGAGGTAAGAGACGGTTATCTGGTTCCGGCCTCTATGAAGAAAGTGTGGGCTGTGGAGCTCGACCTTTTGGAAAAATTCCTCGATTATTGTAAGCTACATAATCTACGTTGTTGGGCCGATGGTGGTACTTTGCTTGGTGCTGTACGCCACAAAGGGTTTATACCCTGGGACGATGATATAGACCTGGCGATGCTCCGCGACGACTACGATCGTATGTGCAAAATAGGCAATGAGGGTTTGCAGGCCCCCTATTTCTTGCAGACAGCATATAGTGATATCGATTATCACAGAGGGCACGCGCAATTCCGCCGTAGCGACACTGCCGCAATACGCCCGTCCGATAGCTTTGAACGTTTTAATCAAGGAATTTTTATAGATATTTTTCCAATAGATGCAGTACCCGACGATAGAGAACTTGTGCGTGCAAGCCGTAAGCGTTGTATAAAAACCTTTCGCTTTTTAAAGAGCAAAAATTGCAACCTGCTTGCGTCGGGGCGTTTGTCGCTTGTGTTCCGCAAGATAAAGGCCAATTATATGGTGCGTAAGCACGGCTGGGCAAGTATATACGGCAAGGCCGAAGATGAAATGCGTGCTTTGTGGAAAATGCCTCATACAAAAGTAGCAGAGCTCACTTTCCTTGGCGACAAGGTTGTGTGGGATAAACGCATTTTTGACAAAACGGTATGGTTGCCTTTTGAAAATACAAAGATACCCGCTCCGCACGACTACGACGCATTCTTGAGAACACATTTCGGTCCCAATTATATGACACCTATTCAGGCACCTAATTTTCACGGAGCTGTGGTGTTCGACACAGAGCGCAGTTATACCGAGGTGTTAAAAGATGTGCAACGTGAGTATAAACGTTCAGTTTTTAGTAGGCTCTGGAGTAAAATGTTTAAGAAGAAATAGAGGTTAAGCGATGCATGTCGGTCGGAGTACCGGCACTTATAAACAACAGCCTAAAACGAGGTAAAAATATGGCAACATACGACATAAGACCACTGCAACTGAAAATTTTAGAAACATTGCTTGCTATAAATGATGTTTGCCTAAAGCATAATCTGCGTTACTACATAATAGCAGGCACCTTGCTTGGTGCCGTACGCCACAAGGGGTTCATACCCTGGGACGATGATATTGATATTGCAATGCCACGTAGCGATTATGAAAAGCTATTGGCTCATGCCGCGGAGTGGCTGCCCGGGCAGTATGAATTAATCTCGGCGGAGAATGATGCCAATTATCCGCACCCCTTCGCAAAAATACAGAATGCCAATACTACGTTGATAGAGCGTGAACACATGAACTACCTTGGTGGAATATATATAGATGTGTTCCCCCTTGATGGCGTGCCCGAAAACAGAATAGCTCGTCGCTGGCATTTTATAAAATATAAGTTCTACATAAAAGCACTTTATTTTACTTATCGTAACCCCTACAGGCACGGGCATGGCCCCTCTTCGTGGCTGCCGTTGCTTTGTCGCAGGCTGTTCACGGTTGAAGGCTTGCAACATAAATTACGTGCTATGATGACAAGCAATGACTATGACAAGAGCAAGTTTGTGGTGGACCATGACGATGGTCTTAAAGGAGTAATGGAAAGGAGTATTTTAGGCTCACCCACACCTATACAATTTGAAAACGTAACAGTTATGGGCGTGGAGCACCCGCACGATTATCTTCATCAGAAATATGGTGAATATATGGTTGTGCCACCTCATTCAAAACAGATACAACACAATTTCTACTATTTAGATTTGGATATGCCCTACAAGGAGTATGCAAAAAAGAATAATAGATAGTGTGTTTATTGCAGCCTGCAAAGCGGGTATAAATTTTTTTTGAAATAATATAATAATACATAACTATGAAACAGACGCAAATATTTCTTGACAGAAATGAATTCAACTATCCCCCTTCGGAGGAGGTGAAAGAGGCTTTGAAGAATTTTGATGTGAACAAACTGTGTTTCTACACACGTATCTATGACGAGGGCAAGAAAAGTATATTTTCGGTATTCCTGTCCGAGCTATACGACATTGATGAGTCTCAAGTATTGCTTGGCTACGGCGGCGAGGATATTTTGAAACAGGCTGTTCACTACTTCCTCACTCTTGCCGACGGCAACAAAAAGATTCTTATACCCAAATTCTCTTGGTGGTACTATAAATCCATTGCCGACGAGGTTGATGGCTGCACAATACAATATCCTCTTTACGAGGAGGGCAACACATATAAATATGATATGGCCCGCATAAAGGAGATGATTAAGGAAGAGAAGCCCAAAATGCTGTTGCTGGCATCGCCCAACAACCCCACAGGTAACGGGCTCACACCTGCCGAGCTTGAGGAATTGTTGATTGCAGCGGGCGACACCGTGGTATTGGTAGATGAGGCATACGCATCGTTTGTAACAGAGGATACATCATACATTAAACGCCTCATAAACCAATACGATAACCTCATTATTTCGCGTACACTATCTAAATTCTACGGCCTTCCCGGCTTGCGTATGGGCTTTGGTTTCATAAGCAAGGCTTTGATACGCTTCATAAAGTACAGCAACAAGTACCTGGGCTACAACAGATTGTCGGAAGACGTTGCCATAGCTGCGCTAAAGAGTGAAAACCACTACCGCGAGGTTGCGCGAATGATGAACGAAAGCCGCAAGGCCTACGAAGATGAAATTGGTTGCCTCCCCGGCTTCATTGTGTATGAATCGGTAGCCAACTTTATACTCATTAAGTATCCCATTGCACTGAAGAAGGCATTGGAGGAGGCCTTTGCTGCGCAAAACTACAAGGTTAAGTTTATGAACGAGCCCGATATTAACGAGCATATGCGCATAACACTTGGCTTGCCCGAGCAGAACAGAATTGTCATAGATACAATAAAAAGAATTTCACAGCAATGAAGGCTATAATACTTGCAGCCGGCATAGCATCGCGCTTGCGCCCATTAACCGACAATACTCCAAAATGCCTGTTGAAGATAGGCGAGCGTTGCTTGTTGCAACGCACCTTTGACGCACTCATAGAAAACGGCATAGAGGAATTTGTTGTCGTTACCGGTTATCTTAGAAACCAAATAGAGGAGTTCCTGCAAAATAACTATGCGGGTGTGAATATCACATTCATACACAACGATATTTACGATAGCACCAATAACATCTATTCGCTCTGGCTCACGCGCAAAGAGGCTGACGGCAAGGATATTTTGTTGCTCGACAGTGATATTCTCTTTTCTCCCGAAATTGTAACGCGTCTGCTGGCTTCTTCGCAAGAGAATATTCTTGCATTGAACAACCACCCCTTGGGCGAGGAAGAGATAAAAGTTATAGTCGATGAGAATGGGCTGGTAAAGGAGATTAGCAAGGTTTGTTCTATACCCGATGCCATAGGCGAGTCTATAGGTATTGAAAGAATGTCGAGTAGTTATACAACAGCTCTTTTTAAAGAGCTGCAGGTGATGATAGAGGAGGAGAAGGCCGACAATGTTTTTTATGAAAAAGCTTTTGAACGTCTCATGCCACAAGGATATACTTTTGGCGTGATGGACGTAACTGATCTTTTCTCGGTGGAGCTCGACACTGTGGAAGATTTTCTTCAAGCAAAAAAACTTATTCCGCAGGAGTTGTTTTGAGATATCTCACATACGTTCGATATTACAACCATTATAAAAGGGTGCCCCCGGGGGCACCCTTTTATAATGGCTATACATTCAACGCGGCAGAGCCGAAACCATAGAACTGCAGCAGGTTGTTGAGTGCCTGTTGTGTCTCTTTGAGGAACTTGAAGTTTTCCATAAGTTCCATAACCTTGGCAGCGTCGGAGGTGTTGGCAGGGTCCTTTAGAGCAGCCATAGTGTCCTTGAGCATCTCGTCTATGATGGCGTGCTTGTAGGCTATTGACAGGCGCGTTGTCTGCTCAAACAGAATTGCCATTTCGTTGCGCTCCTCGCCACTTGCTTGTTCGCTAAAAAACTTGCTTAGGATATATCGCTCGCCGCATAGGTCGGCCGTAAGGCGTGAAATTTCGCTGTCGGGGTGTGTAAGAAAGTGTCGCTCTGGGTTGAAATTTATATCTGCAGCATATTGTGAGGCCTCTTCAAAGATGCGTTTGTAGAGCGGGTGGCTCAGTTCTATACCGTCTTCCTTGAACGAATAGTATAGGTGAGAAATTACTGTCTCTGTGAACGCCGGGGTGCCTGTGCTTGTGTTCTCGGGTACTTGTACTAACTTGTCGCCATTGCGTAACAGAAATTGTATAATGGCTTTTTCTTTGTTGTAAAGGGGCTTGTTACTGTAGCTTTCTATTATGTTCTGTTTAAACTCGTTGGCTGTGTTTTGTAGTGTTCCTTCATCGGGCGTCGGCGTCTGCTCTTCGGCTTGAGTGTTTTGTCCGTTTTGCCATTTTTGTATCTCCTCGTTGTGTTTTATCCTAATCTTTGCTGTCTCTTTTACGAGTAGCTGCTCGCTTACCTTCAGCATCTCGCTACATTTCTTTATATACTCGCTGCGCAGTATCTCGTTTGGGATAACGGCAATGCTTTTTACAATGTCGCCTACAAGGTTGGCGCGTGCCACGGGGTCCTCGCCCACCTCGTCGAGTAGTAGGTTTGTTTTGAAGCGAATGAAATCTACTTTGTTGCGGTTGATGTATTCTTCTACCTCTTCGGTGCTGTGGCTCTGTGCATAGCTGTCGGGGTCTTCGCCGTCGGGCAGTAGCACCACGTTTATGTTCATACCCTCTTCCAGTAGCATATCGGTTCCGCGTAAAGAGGCTTTTATGCCGGCTTTGTCGCCGTCGTAGAGCAGTGTTACGTTGTTGGTGAAGCGGTGTATTAGTTTTATCTGTCCGGTGGTGAGTGAGGTCCCCGAAGATGCCACTACGTTCTTTATGCCTGCCTGGTACATTGAAATTACATCTAAATAACCCTCTACCAATATGCAACGGTCCTTTTGCATTATAGCCTGCTTGGCAAAATAGAGGCCATAGAGGTGGTCGCTCTTGTGGTATATTTCCGATTCCGGTGAGTTTACATACTTCGCGGCTTTGGTGTTGTTCTGCAATATTCTGCCGCCAAAAGCCACAACTTTACCCGAGATTGTGTGTACGGGGAATATGCAGCGTCCCCAAAAACGGTCTTTCATTTGCCCATCGTCGGTCTTGTAGCATACGCCTGTTTTTGCAAGTAGGTCGGCATTGTAGCCTGCCTTTACTGCTGCGGTGGCAAGCGCATCGCGCCTCTCGGGTGCATAACCCAGCCCGAATTTCTCAATAGTCTCGTCGCGCAGTCCTCTATGGCGAAAATAGTTTAAGCCTATTGCTTTCCCTTCTTCGCTTGATTGCAATGCATTTATAAAGAACTGGTGTGCATATTGGTTTACCACGAAAAGGCTCTCGCGAAGGCTTTCTTGCTCTTTCTCTTCATTGGTGAGTTCGCGTTCGCGTATCTCAATATTGTATTTCTTGGCAAGCCAACGCAGAGCATCGTAGTAGCTCAGCTGCTCGTGCTCCATAATAAAGTGCACGGGTTTGCCGCCTTTGCCGCAGCCAAAGCACTTCCATAGGTTCTTTGCAGGCGACACGGTAAACGATGGGGTTTTTTCGTTGTGAAATGGGCACAAGCCAATCATGTTCACACCGCGCTTGCGCAGTGCCACAAAATCGCCAACAACTTCTTCAACTTTGGCCGTGTCCATTATTTGTTCTATGGTATTTCTGTCTATCATATATAATATAATAAGGTATAAGGGCTGCTTGGCAGAACAATTATTCCTTTTGCGAAGATACATTAAGTTGCGCTCACAAAAAAGAGCTGTTGTCGATAAATTTTTCAACGACCTCTTCTTTTGTCTGTGTGGCAGGAAAATTTTTCCGGTAGTTGTAGTATGGAATTTTATAATATCGGCTTGAATATATTTTAAAAATGAACAAAATGTTTTAAAAATATGCACTAAAAAAGTTGGAAAATAAAAATATTGAATTTTTTGCAATTTTTTCTTGGGAAAAGTTTGCCAGTTCAGAAATTTGCTTTACCTTTGCACTCGCTTTCGGGAAGGAACGCGGTAACACGGTTCTCCCGGTGAGCACGATGATCCTTGAAAACATTCCATACAGACAAGCAGTACAACGTGCTAATTAAATTATTAGTGTATAAGTAAGGAACAATAAAACGAACCGTCAAGATAATTTGATGTACTTTTAATTCCGGCCGGTATCAACTTAAGACAAAATACTTTTAGTATTACAAATAAAAATTTACAACGAAGAGTTTGATCCTGGCTCAGGATGAACGCTAGCTACAGGCTTAAC
>JAFUOP010000023.1 GCA_017481875.1 Bacteroidaceae bacterium | reverse complement strand
CTTTGTCGTATGCTTGCAATGAAACAGCAATCATACCCTCTGTCATTACATTAACCTCTGTTGCAAGAGGTGATACATAAGTTCTTTTCATATCGTTTAATAATTTTATATATTCATTATTGTTTTAGATATTTCCTTCGCACGAAGCGAAGGAAATATCTTTTGTATATCAGTTATTACTTAACAACCTTCTTGCCGTTAACAATGTAGATACCGGGAGCTGTGATAGCCTTAACGCGGCGACCTGTGATGTCGTAGATTGTGCCGTTCTCTGCGCCCTCAGCAACAACACCGTCGATGCCTGTTGTGCCGGCCCAGTCGAAGTTGAAGCTGTAGCTTGCAATACCGTTAGCTGTCTCAACTTCAAAGTAAGCCTTGTTTGCGTTGTTCTTGAATGCACCATCGGTGAGTGTAGCCTTGTAGAGGCCTACTTTGTTATCGGGAGCAGAAAGAACGTATGCTGTACCTGCAGTGGTAATGTTCTCGTCATAAACAGAGCCTGCGAGCTTGTTGCCCTCAACTTCTGTACCTGCAGTTGCAGAGTATGTGAAGTTATAGCTTCCGGCCTCAGCCTTAACAATAACAGCTGTGTTAGCGGGGAGAATTGTGCCTTCTACTTTTGCAAGGTTAAGAACGCCATTCTCGTCGATAGCCTCAGTTGCGTAGTAGCACTCAACACCTGCGGGGATAGTTGCATCGAAGCCGAGTTTCAATGTTGAGTAACCAACCTCGCTGATTGTAAGAACGTGTGCAAATGATTCAACATTAATGATATTCCAAACTGATGCATTATCTTTTTCTGCATTCCATGTTACAATTACATTGTGAGCCTCTTGTGCGTGCATAGGCATTCCATTGTTTGCACCAAATACAGCAATTTGTCCCTCGCTGATAGGCTTGAGTGTGATTGCTACTGCATTTGCCTCGGTACCCATGTGTGTTGCATTCTTAACAAATGAAACTACATACTCCTGTGTATGCATATTCTTCAATTTGAACTCACCCTCGTTGTCGCCGGCAATAACCTGGAACACTGCAGAAGGTGTAGTTTCGGGCTCAAATGTATCGAATACAAGCTGAGTATGGTCGCGGTTTGCTGAATATCCACCACCTTCGTATGTTGTTACAGCAGGAACTGTCTTAACATATTTACCGGCGCAATATGTTTTGGTAGAAGCCGATTGGAATGCAATGAAGCTGCCAATAGCAGGTGTGTTTGTGTGAACAGCGTCGATAGCTGCCTGCAATGTTGTTATATCTTCCTCGTCGGCAACAGTAACCTCCTGTGCAACGCTGATAGCAGCTGCAAGCTCGTCAATAGTAGCCTGTGAGTAGAAACCTGCAGCCTCGCTCTTGAGTGATTCCATTGTAGCGAGTTTAGCCTCGGCTGTTGCAATGAGAGCCTCAAGCTCGCCTTGAACGCTGGGGCGTGCTACAACCTGGAATGTAGAACCGGTGTCTCTTGAGTCCCAGTAGCATACAGTGTTAGCACCGTTGTAACCCTGGCGGTTAAGTGCATAAGCAGGAGCTGTGGGGTGCTGAATGTAGAAACCGTTAGCTGCAGCATTGGCGTGTGTGGGCTTTATGAAATCCCAATCTGTGTTACCTGTAGCACCTTCCTCTGTTACCATACGTGCAATTTGGCTTGCATCTTGGTTGGCTGTGGGTGTAGCAGGTGAAGAAAGTACCATTGCAGAACCTGCGAGCAAGTTTACAACCTTGAATCCATCGAAGGGGTTACCTATGAATGCCCAGCTGTATGCGTCTTTTGCATCAGAAGGAACTTCTGTTGCAGTAGCCTTAATGTATTCGATGCTTGAATCGTAGTACATATATGTGGGGCCGTCGTCGCGTACATTTACATAGTACCACTGTGCAACCTCGCTGTAGCTGTTATAGTATTCAAAAGGAAGAGAAACTGTCAGCTCTATCTCTCTAGTAATGGTCTTAACACCATCAACCTCTGTTGCGTCCCCTGCATTGATTACCTCTTCGGGAGCTGTTGCAGATACACCAAAAGGCAATACGATGTTTACAGCGGGGTAGTTCTCGCCAGCGATTGTTTCAGTTGTCTGAGTGTATTTTTTTACACCTTCATACATGAAGTTGTAAACAACAGTAACGGGTACATTTGCATCGGGGTCGTTCTTCTCAATGAAAGCCCAAGCTGAAGCCGAGCCCACAGAGCCACCCCAGCTTACCACATTGCTGCCTGCTCCTTTACCATCGCCGTGGTTGTTAGCGTGAAGAGTTACACCGTTAATAATGATATTAAACTGTCCTTCACCAAGTGCAGAAAGGCTGCCATATACAGCAGTTTCGCTCATAGCTGTACCATTGATGTATGTGCTTGTGTTTACGTTCTTGATTGCGTATGTGCCATCAACAACCTCTACATTCCAATAGAATGCCTTGTTGGTGAGGTCGATGGTGTTCCAAGCAAGTGCACCCTCCTCGTTTACATACAAACCTTTGTTTACACCCTGTACATTGTAGAACAAAGGAGCCTCGATAACATAGAATTTACCGGCCTCGGGCATATTTTTTTCAAGGGTAGCTACAATCGCAGAGCAAGCATTGTAGTTGGTCATATTTGCCTCAGCCTTGAAGGTCGCGTATGCCGATGCAAGTGCATTGTATTTCTCTTCATCGTATTTGTACTCATTCATAATAGGGTTGGTCTGGTTGGCGAGCATCTCGTCAAGAACGGCCTGAATATCAGCACCAAACTCTGTAATTTCCCATATTGAACCGGCGTCGGTAGCTGTCCAGTAATCTACGCTGGTACCGCTGCCCTGAAAATCATTCCAGCTGCTGTCATAACCTGAGAAATCGGCTGTCTTAGAGATTGAAAGACCGGTTTCTGTCTTTGCTGCGATGTACCAATCGATACCTTCTGCTGTCCAACTGTTTGTGCCGGCGCAGAGCAAATCACCTGCCTGTGCGTTGTGAATTTTCACTGTGGCAACGCCATCAGCTACAGAACCTGTGAAATAGAAAAGTGAACCATCCTGAACAGAAGATTGCTGTGTCATAGAAGTTGACTCACCTGCGTATGTGGCATACTTTGCTTTACGCACATTCTTAATTGTGTACCACTTGGTATTACCCTCTGTGGACATTTCGGGGAGGTCTGTAACGCCTGCCCAAGTTGTTACTGCACATAGCAGCATCAACATTAAAGATGTAAATTTTTTCATAAAGTTAATATTAAGTTAATAGTTAAATAGTCCTGTTTATATAGTATAATGTATGAACCCGCTGTATTGTTTAAGCAATCATCAATTTTACTCAAAATTTACAAAAACGTCGCTACAATGTGCTGTGATGCTATCTCTTTGGCTCACTATACCATATTCGCGACAAAGGTAGTAAAAAAGAATAAATTATGGAAATATTTTTTTAAATTTTTGTGTTTTGTAAATTCCGTGGGTTGTGTTGCGGGTGTGTGTGCTCACCTGCAAAGGTATTTTAAAAAACACGCCGGCACCGTAAGTGGGGCAGTAAAGAGCCGTAGTAGTTTAGGAAAAAGAGGGCGACGTATGGCGCGGGGTAGGGGTGCTCTGTCTGTCTTGCTAAGCAGTGCACCCCCGAAATGAGCGTGTGTTAATTTGCTCATCTCGGGGGTGCGCTGCTTTTTATATACTGCCTATTACTGTGGCAGTGTGATGTTGTTGAACTGGCTTATGTTGCTTGTTGTGTGCTCTTGCAAGATAATCTCTTTCATTTGAGCAACGATGTCGGGGTACTGGGCTGCTATGTCTGTGTCCTCGTGTACATCGTTGGCAAGGTCGTAGAGGCGGCAGTTGCCGTTCTGTACAACCATTTTCCAGTCGCCCATGCGCAGTGCCATCATATTGGTCTCGTGGAACTCCCAGTAGAGGAATTCGTGCTTCTCCTGGCCGGGCTGTCCCAAAAGTGTCTTTGCAAAAGAGATTCCGTCGAAGTAGTCGTTCTCTACATTGGGGTTGCGGTATTTTTCTTCGTAGTTCTCTATACCGATAATCTCGCAGAGTGTGGGCATTACGTCGTAGAATGCAAGCTGGTGGTCGTTTACACTGCCTGCTGCTACCTTGCCGGGCCAGCGTACTATATAAGGTACGCGTATTCCGCCCTCGTGTGTAGAGCGTTTGGTGCCGCGTAGCTTGCCGTCGTGGTTAAAGAATGCGGGGTCGGCACCGCCCTCCTCGTGGGGGCCGTTGTCGCTGGTGAATACCACGATAGTGTTCTCGTCAAAGCCTTTCTTCTTGAGTAGTGCGAATATTTCACCTACATAAGCATCGAGGCGGGTTATCATTCCTGCAAACTGTGCGTGTGCGCAGTCGGTGGGGTTGTAGCGTGAACTTGCATCGCCACCGAATGTCTTTTCCGAGCAGAAACTGCTGCGGTAGGCTTGCAGAATTGAATCGTTGGGCTGTGCAAGCTCGGCGTGGGGCAGTGTATAGGTGAATATTCCGAAGAAAGGTGTTTCGTCGGTCTGCTTGTCTATCCACTCCATTGCCTTTCGGTGTATTATGTCGGCCGAGTAGTCGCGGCGGTTCTTGTAGTCGTCGCCGTGCATTGCGTAGTTTATGTTGTTCTCCAAGATGTCGCGTGTTACCTCGGTGTCGCCATCGGCCGCGCTGTACTTGTTCAAGAAGTTGGGGTAGTATAGGTGGGCCTGGAACTGGCACATAAAGCCGTAGTACTCGTCGATGCCGCGTTTGTCGGGGGTGCTCTCTGAGCCTTCGTAGCCACCGGCCCACTTACCGAACATACCGGTGTTGTAGCCGTTCTTTTTCATAATCTCGGGGAGAATTATGTGGTCGGGGTCGTAGGGCTCCTGTCCTGTTTGTGTGGGGTCTGTGGTCTTTCCGTATGTGATACTGCCGAAGCGGTATTCTTTGTTACCGCGCACCTTGGTGTGGCCTGTGTGTTGGCCTGTCATGAGCGATGCGCGTGAGGGGGCACTCACGGGGCTGCCGGCATAGGCGTCGGTGAAGAGCATTCCCTCGGCTGCCATTCTGTCGAGGTTGGGGGTGCTTATGTACTTCTGGCCGTAGCAACCGAGGTCGCCGTATCCCATATCGTCGCACATTATATATATAATGTTGGGCTTTTGTGCCTCTTCGGCCTGCATTGTTGCTGTTGCGAGCAAGCCACAGCCAAAGAGCATTAGTTTATCTTTGTTCATATTATTTATGGTTTTTATGTTTCGGTTAGTATTTATCTATTGTAGAATTTGAAGTTTTTCTCTCCGTCGGCACTATGTACCTTTATTATATATATACCGTTTGCAAGTGAGGCTGTTGAGAGGGTGTTGCCCTTGCCTTTGGCTACAAGTGCGGCATTGCTGTTGTAAATGGCGATGCTCTTTATTGCTTTGCCTGTTGCGGTAACGGTGTTGTCGCCGTAGATGATGTCTATCTCGTCGGCTTCGGTGCTTTCAATGCTTGTGATGCCGGGTAAGCGTATCGCTACTGCTTGTTGTGCATCGGGAATGCTCATATACATCTTGAAACCGTTGATGTGTGTGTCGGTGTAGCGGCGCATAACTACTCCGCTCTCGGTTGTTTCGTCGGTTTGCAGGGTGTAGGGGGCGGGTATGCTGCCTGTGGCTATTTTTTCTATTGTACCCAGCAGAACATTGTCCTCAATTACATCGCTATTCTCGGTGATGGTGAACTGGTATGTGCCCTCTCCTCCTTTTATAATTACCGCTGTGCTTGCGGGAATTGTGTTGTTGGGCACCTCTACAAGGTTTATGTAGTCTCCGTCAATAAGTGCGGTGTATGCTGTTGTACCTTCGGGAACTTCCAGTGCTACGGGGCTGAAAAGGGTGGTGTAGCCTGTGGTGCCTATAGTTACGGGGAGGGTGGCCACGTCGCTTACGGTCCACTCGCAGTTGTTTGCTACGTAGCTGCTGGTGCGGTCAACTTTTGTGTTGTTGTCGTAAACATACTTTGAACCGCTGTAGTTGGTGTAGAGGGTGTTGTAGCCCTCGGTGCCACTCTCCGATGCGCGGAATTCCACGGTTTCTGCGTTTGCACGGCCTATTGTGCCTATGCTATGTGTACTGTGCATGTATGTTCCGGCGGTGTAGCTCAGCAATTTTTTCTCCGATGTGTGGAAGAAAATGGTGCTTGCGGCGTTGGCATCTCCAATCATTGACATCTGCTCACCGCTGAAGGGGGTTGCACTCATGTAGTTGCCCGATGCTTTTCCTTGCAGGCGTACAAAAGAGCCTGTTATGGGTGTCTCCTCTGTGTAGGGAGAGAAGAATGCAACGAGGTCCATGTCGTGCTCCACTGTGAAACTGTATGTGGCGTCGGTCGATACAATGTTGTTGCTCTCCTTCCAGCAGATAAAGGTGTAGCCTTTGTATGCTGTGGCTGTGGCTGTGAGGGCTGTGCCCTTTGCGTAGCTTTCGCTTGTAGCTGATAGTTTCACACTACCGCGTTCTTTGGCATTTGTGGCTACTGTGATATTGCGGCCCTCTTTTGCGGGTGCTGCCTTTATGATGAAGTCGTACAAGAAGCCTTCAACGTCGTCGTCGGCAAGGTTGAGGCCGTTGCTGTTGATGCGCACACGCATACGAATGTCTGTCTGCTCGGCCCAGTCGGGTACGGCTATTGTGCCCGATGCGCTTGTGCCACTAACGGTAAGCTCCTCTGTGGTGTCGAACGCACCGTCGGCATTCCAGTCGAAGTATGCAAATGCTTTAAGGTCGGCATCGGCTGCTTGTGAGAGTGTGATGTCGAGTGTTGCTTCGCCGCCCAAAGCTACAGTGGCCTTGTCGTGTGAGTATATCTTGTGCCAGGTAGAGGGTTTTGAGGTGCTCTCGTAGTTGAGTGCGTTTATTGTGCCCTCACCTGCAAGTCTCAGGCTTGTGATGTATGCGTTGCCAAGTGTTCCGCAAGGGTTGTAGTATATTTTGCTGTCGAGTGCATAGGCTGTGCGCTTAAGGTTTACGTAGAACACGCTCTCGCCACCTATGGTGAGTGTTATGCCACCCTCTTTTGTGCGAAAAGTGAAGCCGTCGCCCTCTGCAAATACTTGCCAGCGTGTGTCGGTGTCCGTGGTGGCTACTATTGCGCCGTTCTCATCGACACCTATGGTGGTACTTACAAACTCGGCCGATGCAATGAGGTAGCCCTCTTGGTTGTTGCTGCCTACAAAGTACCAGCCCTGGCCTGCGCTTGCCATGTCTTTGGTCTCCAAGGTGATGCTGTTGTCGTAAAGGGTGATGTTCTTCTGTGTTGTGCCTATGCTGTATGCAATGTTTACTTTGCCTATGGCCTCGCTGGGCTCGAAATTGCGCACCTCGTAAAGGTCTTCTGTTTCTGTGAGTTTCCAATATGAACCAACGCGGCTTGTGCCTGCCTGCCAGGTGATTACATAGTTCGATGCACCGTCTTTGTTTAGTGCACGTGGGCCGGCAGCCTCGTCGCTGTAGCTGTCGCAGTCGGTTGATGATAGGTAGTGGCAGCCGGCAATCTCGCCGCTTGTGGCGGCTGTGGGGGCAACGTAGTACTCAACGGGTGTGGTTGTTGTTTTTATGCGTGAGTTCGATGAAGGTGTCTTGTTGCAGCTCTCCATGTAGTGCCCTGTGGCTGTGTTTTGTATGTAGAAGCAGTTTTCCTTGCCTGTGGGTATGAACTTCCAGAATTGACGTTCTGTTATGCTGTAGCTTGCTACGTACATAGATTGGTCGGTGCCCTCGGTGATGTAGTTGCCACCGGTGGTTTTCCAGCTTATGGTGTATATTTTGCTGCCGTCATCTTCGGGGGTGTCGGTTTCACCGCCTTCTTCACCCTCTCCGCCTTCTTCCTCGTTGGTGTTGGTGAGCGAAAGTTCTGAAAGACCGAAGAAACAGCCTACGTTTGATGCTCCGGCTGTTATGGTGAGTCCCACAACCAAGGTACCGGTTGCTGCAACCTCGCTACCTTCGATTGTCCATACCTTGTTTGCACCGGTAATGCCGGCTGCAATGTCAATATTGCTCAATGAACCGAATGTCGCAAGGTTGCTGCTACTGCTGCCTTGCTTTACTGCTACGTTCCACTGGCGCGACTTTCCGTCGCCGGTCTCCTGGTAGTTGCCACTGCCATTGAGTGCGTGAATGTGGGCGTTGATGTTGTCGAATTTAAAGCCCGAGGGTACACCGGTGATGGTGAAGGTGAGCTCGATGGTGGGGCTTGTGTTGCCGTTTGCATTGGGGCAGATGATGCTCTGTGTTACAGCACCGCCTGTGCCCTTGAAAGCGTGTGATGTTGTGAGCGTTGCTGCTGCGCCGTCGATAGCTGTTCCGTTCTCGTCGGTTACGCTTATGGTAACGCTCTGTGCATCGGTGCCGGTTCTTGTGAAGCCGAGTTTGATGCCTGATGCTGCGCTTGCGGGCATTATTGCTGCAAGTGCAAGCAGAATGATTAAAAGGTAATTTTTTCTCATATTTTAACTAGTTATAATATTCAACGGGTGTAAAGATATTGCTTTTTTTTAAAAAAACACAACAGATTTTGTTATTTCCTTTATATTATATTAATAAGGTGTGTCCAAAGCTTCGTTCTTTGTTTGTTTTGTTCGGTGGTTTTGGCGTTGTTTTTACAATTTAAAAGAAATTAAAACAGCTTTTTAATTAAAAAAACATCAAATGCTTTTTTATTAGAAAAATAATTTCTATCTTTGCAAGCCAAAATGGACCACCGTGTCCGCTTGTGTAGAATATAATTTAAAACATAATAATAATTAAAAAATTAACAAAATGCCTACAATTCAGCAATTAGTAAGAAAAGGCAGAGAGGTGATTGTGGAGAAGAGCAAGTCGCCTGCACTCGACAACTGTCCCCAGCGTCGTGGTGTTTGCGTTCGTGTTTACACTACCACACCTAAGAAACCTAACTCTGCTATGAGAAAAGTTGCTCGTGTTCGCTTGACCAACCAAAAAGAGGTGAACTCTTACATTCCCGGTGAAGGTCATAACTTGCAGGAGCACTCAATCGTGTTAGTACGTGGTGGACGTGTTAAGGACCTCCCCGGTGTACGTTATCACATTGTTCGTGGTACATTGGATACCGCAGGTGTTGCCAACCGCACACAGCGTCGTTCAAAGTATGGTGCAAAACGCCCCAAAGCTAAGAAGTAATAACACAAGTCTTTGCAAGCTTTGAAAGTGGTGGTTCGGCTTGTAAAATAAAGAATACACCCGCTATTTTATTTAACAGTTTTGGTTTGTTGGATAAGTTATAAATAGGTTGAGTAAATGCCTCGGTGGAGGCGTTGAAGAATTTGCAATAACGCAGCCCAAACAAAACATTAATTTTCGTAAAGGAAAATGAGAAAAGCAAAACCAAAAAAACGCGTGGTCCTTCCGGATCCCGTATTTAACGATCAGATGGTTTCTAAATTCGTTAACCATTTGATGTATGACGGAAAGAAAAACGTTTCGTACACTATTTTCTATGGTGCTCTTGAGCTTGTTGGTAACAAGATGAAGAACGAGGAGAAGACTCCTCTTGAAATCTGGAAGCAGGCTTTGGAGAACATTACTCCCAAAGTAGAGGTTAAATCTCGCCGTATCGGTGGTGCAACATTCCAGGTGCCCACAGAGATTCGCGCAGACCGCAAAGAGTCTATCTCAATGAAAAATATGATTTTGTTCGCTCGTAAACGCGGTGGCAAGTCTATGGCTGAAAAGCTTTGCAGCGAGATTATGGACGCATACAACAACCAGGGTGGTGCGTTCAAGCGTAAGGAGGATATGCACCGTATGGCTGAGGCTAACCGTGCATTTGCACATTTCCGTTTCTAATCTAAGAAAATTATACGAAGATGGCTAACGAATTACAATTTACCCGTAACATCGGTATTAGTGCTCACATTGATGCTGGTAAAACTACCACATCGGAGCGTATATTGTTCTACACTGGTTTGTCTCACAAAATCGGTGAGGTGCACGACGGTGCAGCTACAATGGACTGGATGGAGCAGGAGCAGGAGCGTGGTATCACCATTACATCTGCTGCTACTACAACTTTCTGGAACTGGAATGGTACACAGTACAAGTTTAACTTGATTGATACTCCGGGACACGTTGACTTTACTGCTGAGGTAGAGCGTTCATTGCGCGTACTCGACGGTGCTATTGCTGCTTTCTGTGCAGTAGGCGGTGTTGAGCCTCAGTCTGAGACTGTTTGGCGTCAGGCCGACAAATACAACGTTCCCCGTATTGCTTATGTAAACAAGATGGACCGTTCGGGTGCCGACTACTTCTCTGTAATGCGTCAGATGAAGGAGATTTTGGGTGCTAATCCCTGCCCCGTAACAATTCCTATTGGTTCTGAGGAGAAGTTCCTTGGTGTTATCAACCTTATCACAATGAAGGCTCTTGTTTACAAAGACGGTAGCCTCGATTACACTGTAGAGGAGATTCCTGCAGAGTTGGTTGATGAGGCTAACCAGTGGCGCGAGCACCTTCTTGAGAAGGCTGCCGACTACGATGAGGAGTTGATGATGAAGGTTCTTGAGGATCCCGATAGCATAACAGAAGAGGAGCTTATTGCTGCTATCCGCAAGGGTACACTTGCTATGGAGCTCACTCCTATGACTTGTGGTTCTTCGTTTAAGAACAAGGGCGTTCAGCCTCTTCTCGACTTTGTATGTGCATTCTTGCCTTCTCCTCTCGATACTGCTGCTGTTGAGGGTATAAACCCCAAGACAGACGAGACAGAGGTTCGTAAACCCAGCGAGGACGACAAGACTTCGGCTCTTGTGTTTAAGATTGCTACAAACCCCTTCGTTGGTCGTTTGATTTATGTTCGCGTTTACTCTGGTAAATTGGAGTCGGGTTCATATATCTTCGATACTCGTTCGGGCCGCAAAGAGCGCATCTCTCGTATGTTCCAGATGCACTCTAACAAACAGAATCCTATAGAGGTTCTCGGTGCCGGTGATATCGGTGCTGTTATCGGTCTTAAAGATGTTCGTACCGGTGATACTCTTTGTGCTGAGGACGCTCCTATAGTACTTGAGTCTATGACCTTCCCCGACCCTGTGATTTCTATCGCAGTAGAGCCTAAAACTCAGAAAGACCTTGACAAGCTTGCTAACGGTCTTGCTAAGTTGGCCGAGGAGGATCCTACATTTACTGTGAAGACAGACGAGCAGTCGGGCCAGACAATTATTTCAGGTATGGGTGAGCTCCACTTGGAGATTATTATCGACCGCTTGAAACGTGAGTTCAATGTTGAGTGTAACCAAGGTCGTCCCCAGGTTAGCTACAAAGAGGCTATCACTGAGACTGTTCAGGTTGATGAGACATACAAGAAGCAGACCGGTGGTAAGGGTAAATATGCGAAGATTCTTGTTGCTGTTGGTCCCGCTGATGAGGATTTCAAAGAGGGTAGCTTGCAGTTTGTAAACGAGGTTAAGGGTGGTAACGTACCCAAGGAGTTTATCCCCTCGGTACAGAAAGGCTTCCAGACAGCAATCAAGGCCGGTGTTCTTGCCGGTTATCCTATGGAGTCTTTGAAGGTTACATTGCTCGATGGTGGTTTCCACCCTGTTGACTCTGACCAGCTCTCGTTCGAGGTTTGTGCTATTCAGGCATACAAGAATGCTTGTTTGAAGGCCAACCCTGTTCTCTTGGAGCCTATTATGAAGCTTGAGGTTGTTACTCCCGAGGAGAGCATGGGTGATGTTATCGCCGACCTTAACAAGCGTCGCGGCCAGGTAGAGGGCTTTGAGACAAGCCGTACAGGTGCCCGCATCGTTAAGGCTATGGTTCCCCTGTCTGAGATGTTTGGTTACGTAACATCGTTGCGTACAATCACTTCGGGTCGTGCAACATCGTCAATGACTTACGATCACCACGATCAGGTAAGTGCTTCTTTGACAAAGCAGATTCTTGAGGAATTGCAGAAGTAATAAATAAAATAACGCCTGCCGGTTAGCGAATGACTCTTAACCGGCAGGCAATTATGAATCTTATAAATATATTAAAAGACGATGAGTCAGAAAATTAGAATCAAACTTAAATCCTACGATCACAACTTGGTTGATAAGTCGGCTGAGAAGATTGTAAAGACTGTTAAGGCAACAGGTGCTATTGTTAGCGGTCCTATTCCATTGCCTACTCACAAACGTATTTTCACTGTGAACCGTTCAACCTTCGTTAACAAGAAGTCTCGTGAGCAGTTCCAGTTGTCTTCTTACAAGAGATTGATTGACATCTATAGCTCTACTGCTAAGACTGTTGATGCTCTTATGAAGCTTGAGCTTCCTTCAGGAGTTGAGGTTGAGATTAAAGTGTAGTATTTTAATAAAAAGTCATTAATTAAAAATTAAACTGAAATGCCAGGATTATTAGGAAAAAAAATCGGAATGATGTCCGTTTTCAGTGCCGATGGTAAAAATGTTCCATGCACTGTTATCGAAGCAGGTCCTTGCGCAGTTACACAGGTGAAGACTATCGAGAAAGACGGCTATGAGGCTGTTCAGCTCGGTTTTCAGGACCAAAAGGAGAGCCGTGTTAATGCTCCTCTTATGGGCCACTTCAAGAAAGCCGGTGTAGCTCCCAAGAGACACTTGGCCGAGTTCAAGGAATTTGAGACAGAGCTCAACTTGGGCGATGTTGTTACAGTGGATCTCTTTGCTGATACCGCTTACGTTACAGTAACAGGTACTTCTAAGGGTAAAGGATTCCAGGGCGTTGTTAAACGCCACAATTTTGGTGGTGTAGGTCAGGCTACTCACGGTCAGCACAACCGCGCTCGCAAGCCGGGTTCTATTGGTGCTTGTTCTTACCCTGCAAAGGTATTCAAAGGCCTCCGCATGGGTGGACAGATGGGTAACGCTCGTGTTACTACACACAATTTGCAAGTGTTAAAGGTTATTCCTGAGCACAACCTGTTGGTTATCAAGGGTTCGGTTCCGGGTTACAATGGTTCAATCGTAATAATTGAAAAGTAATGGAAGTCAGCGTATTAAATATTAAGGGTGAAAACACCGGAAGAAAGGTTACGTTAGACGAGTCTATCTTCGGCATCGAGCCTAACGAGCACGTTGTTTACATGGCTGTTAGACAGTATCTCGCAGCACAGCGTCAGGGTACACATAAATCAAAAGAGAGAAGCGAAATTTCAGGTTCAACACGTAAGCTCGGTCGTCAGAAGGGCGGCGGTGGCGCACGTCGTGGTGATATCAACTCACCCCTGTTGGTAGGTGGTGCTCGTGTGTTTGGTCCCACACCCCGCGATTACAGCTTCAAACTCAACAAGAAAGTTAAGCAACTTGCACGCAAGTCGGCTCTCTCACAGAAGGCTATTGACAATGCGATTATAGTAGTTGAGGACTTCAATTTTGAGGCTCCCAGCACTAAAGCATTTGTTGAGATGTTAAATAAACTTAATGTTTCTGAAAAGAAACAACTTTTCGTTTTGCCATCTAGCAATAAATGCGTATATTTGTCAGCTCGTAATTTGAAGGGCACTAAGGTTGCAATCGCTTCGGACATAAATACCTATGGTATTATGAATGCCGAAGTATTAGTTGTGACCGAGAGTTCTCTCGAGGTTATTAATAACACATTAGCTAAAAAGGAGGCGTAAACAATGGGAGTATTGATTAAACCACTTGTCACAGAAAAGATGACAAACATTACCGATAAGTTTAATCGTTTCGGATTTCTTGTTCGTCCCGAGGCTAACAAGTTGGTAATTAAGAAAGAGATAGAGGCGTTGTACAATGTAACTGTAGTTGATGTAAATACTATGAACTACGCCGGCAAGAACAAGAGCCGTTACACAAAAGCAGGCTTTGTGAAAGGCCGTACAAACGCTGTGAAGAAAGCTATCGTCACACTTAAAGAAGGCGATACTATTGATTTTTATAGTAACATTTAATTAAGATGGCAGTACGTAAATTTAAGCCTACAACACCGGGCCAAAGACATAAGATTATTGGTACCTTTGAAGAGATAACTGCTGCGGTACCAGAGAAATCGCTTGTAACCGGTAAACGTTCAACCGGCGGTCGTAATAACACCGGTAAGATGACCATGCGTTACAGAGGTGGTGGTCACAAACGTAAATTCAGATTTATTGATTTCAAGCGTAATAAAGATGGAATTCCCGCTACAGTAAAGAGCATCGAGTACGATCCTAACCGTTCGGCTCGTATCGCTTTGTTGTATTATGCTGATGGCGAGAAGAGTTATATAATTGCTCCTAATGGTTTGGAGGTTGGCGCAGTTTTGATGTCAGGTGCTGATGCTGCTCCCGAGCTTGGTAATACACTTCCTTTGAAGTCAATTCCTATCGGTACAGTTGTTCACAACATCGAGCTTCGTCCCGGTCAGGGTGCAATCCTTGTTCGTTCGGCAGGAAACTTTGCACAGATCGTTTCTCGTGATGAGAACTATTGCGTTATCAAGTTGCCTTCGGGCGAGGTACGTCGTATCTTGGGTACTTGCCGTGCTACTATCGGTACAGTAGGTAACTCGGATCACGCACTCGAGTGCTCGGGTAAAGCCGGTCGTTCTCGTTGGATGGGCCGTCGTCCTCACAACCGTGGTGTTGTTATGAACCCTGTTGATCACCCCATGGGTGGTGGTGAAGGCCGTGCTTCAGGAGGTCATCCTAGATCTCGTAAGGGCTTGTATGCTAAGGGTCTCAAGACTCGTGCGCCCAAGAAGCAGTCTAACAAGTACATTATTGAGAGAAGAAAGAAGTAATAATAAGGAAATTTTTGAATTAATATGAGTCGTTCATTAAAAAAAGGTCCATATATCAATGTAAAGTTGGAGAACAAGGTGCTTGCCATGAACGAGAGCGGTAAGAAATCGGTCATCAAGTCTTGGGCTCGTGCTTCTATGATTTCTCCCGATTTTGTAGGACACACAATAGCTGTTCATAATGGTAATAAATTTATCCCTGTTTACATTACAGAAAACATGGTAGGTCATAAGTTGGGAGAGTTTGCTCCTACACGTACTTTCCGTGGACACTCTGGTAACCGTAAAAAATAAACAGGTTTTTTAAAATTGAATTAAATAAAATATAATAATGGGAGCAAGAAAAAAAATAGCTGCTGACAAGAGAAAAGAGGCTCGTAAAAGCCTTTATTTCGCCAGTGCAAAAGATATTCCCTCATCACCCCGTAAGATGCGTCTTGTAGCCGATATGGTTCGTGGTATGGAGGTAGGTCGTGCACTCGGTGTCTTGAAGTTCTCCACAAAGGCTGCTTCGAACAACGTTGAGAAACTGTTGCGTTCGGCGATAGCTAACTGGGAGCAGAAAAACGAGCGCAAAGCTGAAAATGGCGAGCTCTACATCTCACAGATTTTTGTAGATGAGGCACGTACATTGTATCGTATGCGTCCTGCACCTCAGGGCCGTGGATATAGAATCCGTAAGCGTTCCAACCACGTTACTATCTACGTGGATACCAAAGTAAGTAATGACAATAAAAAAGTAGAAAGCAATGGGACAGAAGGTTAATCCAATTAGTAATCGATTAGGTATCATCAGAGGATGGGATTCCAACTGGTACGGTGGTAAGAACTACGGTGACGAATTGGTTGAAGATTCAAAGATCAGAAAATACCTTAATGTACGTTTGGCTAAGGCAAGCGTTTCTAAAATTGTCATCGAGCGTACTTTGAAACTTGTTACAATTACCGTTTGTACCGCTAAACCCGGTATCATCATCGGTAAGGGTGGTCAGGAGGTTGATAAGTTGAAGGAGGAGTTGAAGAAGATCACCGACAAGGATATTCAAATTAATATTTTTGAGGTTAAGAAACTTGAGCTAGATGCCAATATTGTAGCTAACAATATTGCACGCCAGGTAGAAGGTAAAATCGCTTACCGTCGCGCCATCAAAACTGCTATTGCTAACACAATGCGTATGGGTGCCGAGGGTATCAAAATTCAAATCTCAGGTCGCTTGAATGGTGCCGAAATGGCTCGTTCAGAGATGTACAAAGAGGGTCGTACTCCTTTGCACACTTTCCGCGCTGACATCGACTATTGCCAGACTGAGGCTTTGACCAAGGTTGGTCTTCTCGGTATCAAGGTTTGGATTTGCCGTGGTGAGGTTTATGGTAAAAGAGACCTCGCTCCTAACTTTGCACAAAGCAAGGAGAGCGGTTTTAACAACAACCAGGCTGGCGGAAGAAACTTCAAACGTAAGAAAAACAACAATCGCTAACGAATTGAATTTCAAGAATTATGTTACAGCCTAAAAAGACAAAATATAGAAGAGTGCAACACGGTGTGCAGAAAGGTTTTGCTCAGAGAGGAAACCAGCTTGCATTCGGTTCTTTTGGAATCAAGTGTTTGCAGTATAAATGGTTAAACGGTCGCCAGATTGAGGCAGCTCGTATTGCGGTAACTCGTTACATGCAGCGTCAGGGCCAGATTTGGATCCGTATTTTCCCCGATAAACCTATCACTCGTAAGCCTGCCGATGTACGTATGGGTAAGGGTAAAGGTGATCCCGAAGGTTTTGTATTCCCCGTTACACCGGGCCGTGTATTGATTGAGGTAGAGGGAGTTTCTTACGAAATTGCAAAAGAGGCATTGCGCCTTGCTGCACAAAAACTTCCTGTTACTACTAAGTTTATTGTTAGACGCGATTACGATTTTAATCAGGCATAATAATTATGAAAATAGCAGAAATCAAAGAGCTCGCAACTAAAGAGCTGCAAGAGAGAATTGAGGCTGATGTAACTCGTTATGCCCAAATGAAACTTAATCACGCAATATCACCATTGGAGAATCCTGTGCAGTTGAAGAGTCTGCGTCGCGACATAGCACGCATGAAAGGTGAGTTGCGCTCTCGCGAATTAAATAAATAATTAAGAGACTTATGGAAGTAAGAAATTTGAGAAAAGAGCGTACCGGTATAGTTGTAAGCACCAAAATGGAGAAGACTATCACCGTTGCTGCCAAATTTAAGGAGAAGCACCCCATCTACGGTAAATTCGTGAGCAGAACAAAGAAATATCACGTGCACGATGAGAAGAATGAGTGCTCTGTAGGCGATACAGTTCGCATCATGGAGACTCGTCCTTTGAGCAAGACAAAGAGATGGAGATTAGTAGAAATCATCGAAAAAGTTAAGTAATTATGATACAGGTTGAATCTAGACTTACAGTATGTGATAATAGCGGCGCAAAGGAAGCTTTGTGTATTCGTGTGCTTGGTGGTACACGTCGTCGCTATGCTTCTGTGGGTGATGTCATTGTTGTTGCAGTGAAGAGCGTCATCCCCTCAAGCGATATGAAGAAAGGAGCTGTATCTAAAGCTCTTATTGTTCGTACTAAGAAAGAGGTTCGTCGTCAAGATGGTTCATATATCCGTTTCGATGACAACGCTTGCATTCTACTTAATAATGCCGGCGAAATGCGCGGTAGCCGTATTTTCGGCCCCGTAGCACGTGAGCTCCGTGCAACTGATTATACAAAGGTTGTGTCATTGGCACCGGAGGTACTTTAATATTTAAAATTTTGAAGTAATGAAGAAATTACATATCAAGAAAGGTGATACGGTAATAGTAAACTCTGGCGAGGACAAAGGCAAGACCGGTAAGGTTTTGAAGGTTATCGTTGAGAAGGACCGTGCCATCGTAGAAGGCGTTAATATGGTTTCTAAGAGCACGAAACCCAGCGCAAAGAATCCTCATGGAGGTATTGTAAAACAAGAAGCTTCAATCCACGTGTCTAACTTGAACTTGGTTGATCCCAAGAGTGGCAAGGCAACACGCATCGGCCGCAAGGTTAATGCAGAGGGTAAGAAGGTTCGTTATGCTAAAAAATCAGGAGAGGAGATTTAACAATGAGTAATACAGCTAGCCTTAAAAAAGAATATGCCGAGCGTATTGCTCCGGCTTTGATGAAGCAGTTCAACTATTCATCACCGATGCAGGTTCCTGTACTCAAGAAAATCGTTATCAACGAGGGTCTTGGTGCAGCTACTCAGGATAAGAAGATCATCGATGTTGCAATTAACGAAATAACAGCTATCACAGGTCAGAAGGCCGTAGCTACTGTTTCACGTAAAGATATTTCAAACTTCAAGTTGCGTAAGAAGATGCCTATCGGCGTTATGGTAACTCTGCGTCGCGAGCGCATGTATGAGTTCCTCGAGCGTTTGATTCGTGTAGCTCTTCCCCGTATCCGCGACTTCAAGGGTATTGAGAGCAAGTTCGACGGTAATGGTAACTACTCTTTGGGTATCAAGGAGCAGATTATCTTCCCCGAGATCAACATCGATAACATTATGCGTCTCACAGGTATGAACATTACATTTGTTACTACCGCAAAGACCGACGAAGAGGGTTATGCTCTGTTGAAAGAGTTTGGTCTTCCTTTTAAAAACGCTAAAAATTCATAAGAACTATGGCAAAAGAATCAATGAAGGCTCGCGAGGTAAAGCGTGCAAAATTGACAAAGAAATATGCTGCTAAGCGTGAGGCATTGAAGAAGATTATCAATACCGGTACTCCCGAGGAGGCTTATGAGGCTTCACGCAAGTTGCAGGAGCTGCCTTTGAACTCAAACCCTATCCGCATGCACAACCGTTGCAAGCTGACAGGTCGTCCCAAAGGTTATATCCGTACTTTCGGTATCTCACGTATTCAGTTCCGCGAGATGGCATCTCAGGGTCTTATCCCCGGTGTTAAGAAAGCAAGTTGGTAAAATTTTTGAGTGTTTAATATAAATATTGTCAGGGAAGTCCTGATCAATTTAAAATTAATTTTTATGACAGATCCTATTGCAGATTATTTGACGAGGTTGAGAAATGCCATTCAAGCTAAGCACAGAGTGGTTGAAGTTCCTGCCTCGAACATCAAAAAGGAGATTACAAAGATTCTTTTTGAGAAGGGTTACATCTTGAACTACAAGTTTGTTGAAGATGGCCCTCAAGGCACTATCAAGATTGCCTTGAAGTACGACGCGGTAAACAAGGTGAACGCTATCAAGAATTTGGTTCGCGTTTCTTCTCCCGGTTTGCGTCGTTATACGGGATACAAAGATATGCCCAGAGTGATTAATGGATTGGGTATCGCAATTTTGTCGACATCCAAAGGTGTAATGACAGACAAAGAGGCTGCTGCCGAGAAAATCGGTGGTGAGGTACTCTGCTATGTCTACTAATAGAGGAGGATTGAGCAATGTCTAGAATTGGTAAATTACCTATTAGTATTCCCGCAGGCGTTAATGTTACTATAAGTGACGAGAACGTTATAACTGTAAAAGGTCCCAAAGGTGAGCTTTCTCAGAAGATAGATGCTTCTATCGCAGTAAAGGTTGAGGACGGTGTTCTCACAGTTAAGTATGCCGATGTTGAAACTTATGCTGAAGCAACAAAGCAGCAGCACGCTTTCCACGGCTTGTACAGAGCGCTCATCAATAATATGGTTATCGGTGTTTCTACCGGTTTCAAGAAAGAGCTTGAGCTTGTTGGTGTAGGTTACCGTGTAAACGACAAACCCAACAATGCTATAGAGTTGTTACTTGGTTTTACTCACCCAATCTACCTGCAGTTCCCCGCAGAGGTTAAGATTGAGACTAAATCTGAGAGAAATAAGAACCCTCTTATCATTTTGGAGTCTTGCAACAAGGAGTTGCTTGGTATGATTTGTGCAAAAATCCGCTCATTCCGCAAGCCCGAGCCTTACAAGGGTAAAGGTGTTAAGTTTGTTGGCGAGGTTATTCGTCGCAAGTCTGGTAAGTCGGCAGGTGCAAAATAATTTAGTAAAATCGTAAGTATATGACAACAAAAATAGAAAGACGTACCAAGATTAAATATAGAGTGCGCAACAAGATTTCAGGTGTTGCAGAGCGTCCTCGTATGAGCGTTTTCCGCAGCAACAAGCAAATCTATGTTCAGATAATTGATGACCAGAAAGGCCAGACATTGGCTTCTGCATCTTCGCTCGGTCTCGAGGCTATGCCCAAAAAAGAGCAGGCTGCAAAGGTTGGTGAGTTGATCGCTAAGAAGGCTCAGGAGGCAGGTATTACTACTGTTGTCTTCGACCGTAACGGTTACCTTTACCACGGTAGAGTAAAAGAAGTAGCTGATGCTGCACGTAATGGTGGTCTTAAATTCTAATGAGTATGGCAATTAATAATAGAGTAAAAGTCGCAAACGACGTTGAATTGAAAGATAGATTGGTTGCTATCAACCGTGTAACCAAGGTTACCAAGGGTGGCCGTACATTCAGTTTCGCTGCAATCGTTGTTGTAGGTAATGAGAATGGCATCATAGGTTACGGTCTTGGTAAGGCAAGCGAGGTTACTGCTGCTATTGCTAAGGGCGTTGAGGCTGCAAAGAAGAACTTGGTTCGCGTTCCCGTTCTCAAAGGTACTGTTCCTCATGAGCAGGCTGCTCACTTTGGTGGTGCCGAGGTATTCATCAAGCCCGCATCTCACGGTACCGGTGTTGTAGCCGGTGGTGCTATGCGTGCAGTGTTGGAGAGTGTTGGTATTACCGACGTTCTTGCTAAGTCTAAGGGTTCTTCTAACCCCCACAACTTGGTAAAAGCTACTATTGCAGCTTTGAGCGAGATGCGTGATGCACGCATGGTTGCACAGAACAGAGGTGTAAGTTTGAGTAAAGTATTTAACGGATAAGGAGGAAAATTAATGGCTACAATTAAAATTAAACAAGTTAAGAGTCGCATTGGTGCTCCTAAAACTCAGAAGCTGACACTTGATGCTCTTGGCCTTAGAAAAATGAACAAGGTTGTTGAGCGTCCCGATAACGCATCAATTCGTGGAATGGTAAAAAAAGTTCAGCATTTGGTTGCCATTGTTGAAGAGTAATTAATTAAAAAAAGATTTGGCTATGAAATTAAATAATCTTAAGCCTGCCGAAGGCTCTGTCAAGGCACGCAAAAGAATTGGACGTGGAACCGGTTCGGGTAGAGGTGGTACCTCAACTCGCGGTCATAAGGGTGCCAAGTCGCGTTCTGGCTACAGCAAGAAGATTGGTTTCGAGGGTGGTCAGATGCCTTTGCAGCGTCGTGTACCCAAGTACGGTTTCAAAAATATCAATCGTGTAGAGTACAAAGCGATCAACCTATCAACACTTCAGGCTCTTGCTGAAAGCAAGTCCTTGGAAACTATCAACATTGAGGTATTGGTAGCTGCAGGTTTCGTATCATCTTCTCAGTTGGTGAAGATCCTTGCAAATGGTACTTTGACAGCAAAATTGACCGTAGAGGCTCACGCTTTCTCACAGAAGGCTGTAGAGGCTATCGAGGCAGTAGGTGGAACAGTAGTAAAGCTTTAAAAAATGGCAAATAAACAATCAAGCCCTAAATTTATCCAGACTATAAAAAATATCTGGAAGATTGAAGATCTTAGAGTGCGTATCGGTATTACATTGCTGTTTGTCGCAATCTATAGATTCGGTTCTTACGTGGTACTTCCCGGTATTGATCCCGCGATGCTCACCCGTTTGCAAGACCAGACAAGTGGTGGTTTGATGTCTCTGCTAGATATGTTCTCAGGTGGTGCATTCTCTAATGCATCAATCTTTGCACTGGGTATTATGCCCTACATCTCGGCTTCAATCGTTATTCAGCTCCTTGCAATCGCTGTTCCTTATTTCCAGAAGTTGCAGCGTGAGGGTGAGAGCGGCCGTCGCAAGATAAGCCAGTACACTCGTTATTTAACAGTGCTGATTCTTCTTGTTCAGGGTCCCTCGTACCTTTTGAACTTGCGTTATACAGCAGGTTCTGCATTGAGCGAGTCGATAAACTGGAATGTATTTATGATTACCTCTACCATAATACTTGCTGCAGGTAGTATGTTCGTTCTTTGGTTGGGCGAGCGCATTACCGACAGAGGTATTGGTAACGGTGTGTCGCTTATCATTATGATAGGTATCATCGCACGTCTGCCCCAGGCTTTCATTCAGGAGTTTACCTCTCGTATGTCTGCTGCAACAGGTGGTGGTATCATTATGTTCCTTTTCGAGATAGTATTCTTGTTCTTGGTTATCTGTGCCGGTGTGGCTTTGTTGCGTGGTACTCGCAAGGTGCCTGTGCAATATGCAAAGCAGTCGGCAGGTGGTGCCACCTACAGCGGTGCGCGTCAGTATTTGCCCCTTAAAGTGAATGCTGCCAATGTAATGCCTATCATCTTTGCACAGGCAATTATGTTCATTCCTTTGGCATTCATGAGCTACGGAGCAACATCTGAGCCTTCGGCATTTGTACAGCAGCTGTCAGATACCACAGGTTGGTTGTATAACCTCATTTTTGCGCTACTTATCATATTGTTTACATATTTCTACACAGCTATCACCATCAACCCGATGCAGATGGCCGATGATATGAAGCGCAACAATGGCTTTATCCCCGGCATCAAGCCCGGCAAGCCTACTGCAGAATATATTGATACGATTATGTCGCGCATAACCCTCCCCGGTTCATTGTTCTTGGCTGCAATAGCTATCTTCCCTGCATTTGCGGGTATGTTTGGCGTGCAGCAGGAGTTTGCCGCGTTCTTCGGAGGTACATCTCTGCTCATTCTTGTAGGTGTTGTTCTCGACACACTGCAGCAGGTGGAGAGCTATCTTTTGATGAGACACTACGATGGCTTGTTGAGCTCGGGTCGCATTAAGGGTCGTGTAGGTTAATTTGTAGAGCTAAGAATGATATTTCTTAAGACATCAGATGAAATTGAATTACTTCGGCAGGCCAATCTGCTTGTAGGTAGAACGCTTGCCGAAGTTGCTAAAATAATAGAGCCGGGTGTAACAACAAAGCAGCTCGACAGAGTGGCCGAGGAGTTTATAAGGGACAACGGAGCAATCCCAACCTTTAAAGGTTATCCCAACCACGAAGGTGTTCCTTTTCCGGGTTCAATTTGTGCATCGATAAACGATGTAGTGGTACACGGAATCCCCAACGATGTTCCCTTGAAAGAGGGCGATATAATATCGGTCGATTGTGGAACATTGTTGAATGGTTTCTGTGGTGATTCCTGCTACACATTTTGTGTAGGCGAGGTTGATGAAGCAACAAAGAAATTGTTGCAAGTTACCAAGGAGTCGCTCTATAAAGGTATTGAACAAGCAGTTCACGGCAAGCGTCTTGGTGATGTAGGTAATGCTATTCAAACGCATTGCGAGCAAAACGGTTTTGGCGTAGTTCGTGAGTTTGTGGGGCATGGAATAGGTAGAGATATGCACGAAGCTCCCGAGGTTCCCAATTATGGTCGCCGTGGCAACGGTTTACAGTTGCGTGAGGGAATGTGCATAGCCATTGAGCCGATGATTACCCTAGGTAAGCGTCAGATATTTATGGAGCGCGATGGCTGGACAGTGCGTACAAGAGACCGCAGGAATGCAGCCCATTTTGAGCATACCATTGCAGTAGGCAGGCACAGTGCTGATATTTTATCATCATTCGAGTTTGTTGAAGAGGTTTTAAGAAACAAAGGATATTAATATGGCTAAACAAAACGCTATTGAACAAGACGGTACAATCGTAGAGGCATTGTCAAACGCTATGTTCCGTGTAGAATTACAGAATGGTCACGAAGTGATTGCGCATATCTCTGGAAAGATGAGAATGCACTACATTAAAATTCTTCCCGGCGACAAAGTAAGAATAGAGATGTCCCCGTATGATTTAACCAAAGGAAGAATCGTATTCCGATATAAATAAAAAACAATATAATATGAAAGTTAAAGCATCTATTAAGAAACGCACTCCCGACTGCAAAATCGTTCGCAGAAACGGACGTTTGTATTTGATTAACAAGAAGAATCCCAAGTTCAAACTGCGTCAGGGGTAATTAAAGTAGTAATTAATAATATATTCGTATATGGCTATAAGAATAGTTGGTGTAGATATTCCTCAGAACAAAAGAGGAGAGATTGCGTTGACATACATCTATGGTATCGGACGCAGCAGTGCAGCCAAAATCCTCGACAAGGCCGGTGTTGACCGCAATATCAAGGTACAGGATTGGACCGATGATATGGCAGCTAAGGTTCGTGAGATTATTGGTGCAGAGTTTAAAGTAGAGGGCGACCTTCGTTCAGAGATTCAGTTGAACATTAAACGATTGATGGATATTGGTTGCTATCGTGGCATTCGTCATCGTAACGGTTTGCCGGTTCGTGGTCAGAGCACAAAGAACAATGCTCGTACACGTAAGGGACGTAAGAAGACAGTTGCTAACAAGAAAAAAGCTACAAAATAATAAGTAAGTAATATGGCAAAGAAAACAGTTGCAACAAAGAAAAGAAATGTTAAGGTGGGAGCCAACGGACAGCTTCATGTACATTCGTCATTCAACAATATCATTGTTTGCCTTACTAATGACGAAGGTCAGGTTATCTCTTGGTCATCTGCAGGAAAGATGGGTTTCAGAGGTTCTAAGAAGAACACTCCTTATGCTGCTCAAATGGCTGCCGAGGCTTGCTCAAAGATCGCTTTCGACTTGGGCTTGCGCAAGGTAAAGGCATATGTTAAGGGGCCCGGTAACGGTCGCGAGTCGGCTATCCGCACAGTACACGGTGCAGGAATCGAGGTTACAGAGATTATAGACGTAACACCGTTGCCACACAATGGTTGCCGTCCTCCTAAGAGAAGAAGAGTATAATCAAAATTAATCAGAAATTAAAATGGCAAGATATACAGGACCAAAAAGCAAGATTGCACGTCGTTTCGGTGAGCCCATTTTCGGTGCCGACAAAGTGCTTTCTAAGAAAAATTATGCTCCCGGTATGCACGGTAACAACCGTCGTCGCAAGACATCTGAGTATGGTGTCATGCTAGCCGAGAAGCAGAAAGCTAAATACACATACGGAGTTTTGGAGCGTCAGTTCCGCAACACCTTCGACAAGGCCGATTCAGCTCCCGGTATTACCGGTGAGGTGCTTTTGCAGTTGTTGGAGTCTCGTTTGGACAATGTTGTTTACCGTTTGGGCATTGCTCCCACTCGTGCTGCTGCACGTCAGTTGGTTAGCCACTGCCACATTGTTGTAGATGGCAAAGTTTGTAACGTTGCTTCACGCACAATTAAGGCTGGTCAGATTGTAGGTGTTCGCGAGCGTTCAAAATCGCTCGAGGTTATCCAGAACTCTTTGGCAGGTCTTAACCACAGCAAATATCCTTGGTTGGAGTGGGAGCAGTCTTCAATGTCAGGTAAGTTCTTGAACGTGCCCGAGCGTTCGGAGATTCCCGAGAACATCAAGGAGCAATTAATCGTTGAGTTGTATAGCAAAAATTAATATTTGATAATGGCGATATTAACATTTCAAAAACCTGATAAAGTAGTAATGTTGGAGGCGAACGACTTCTATGGTAAGTTTGAGTTTCGTCCTTTGGAGCCCGGTTTTGCTACTACTGTAGGTAATGCACTACGTCGTATCTTGTTGTCTTCTTTGGAGGGCTTTGCAATCAATTGCATCAAGATAGCCGGTGTAGAGCACGAGTTTGCTACAGTACCCGGTGTTAAAGAAGATGTTACCAACATTATATTGAATCTTAAGAAGGTTAGATTCAAAAGAATCGTTGAGGAATTCGAAACCGAGAAAGTCTCAATCAATGTAGAGAATACAGAGGTATTCACTGCCGGTGAGATTGGTAAGTATTTAACCGGATTTGAAGTGTTAAATCCCGAGTTAGTCATTTGCCACCTCGACTCATCGGCTAAAATGCAGATTGAAATCAACATCAACAAAGGACGTGGCTATGTTCCTTCTGATGAGAATCGTGAGTACTGCACAGAGCCCACGATGATTCCAATCGACTCGATATACACTCCTATTCGTCTCGTAAAATTCGAACGTGAGCCCTTCCGCGTTGAGCAGAAGACCGACTACGACCGTTTGGTAATCGAAATTACGACCGATGGTTCTATACACCCGAAGGAGGCACTTAAGGAGGCTGCTAAAATCCTTATCTATCACTTTATGTTGTTCTCTGATGAGAAGATTGCCATTGAGGCTTCGGACATCGACGGCAACGAAGAGTTTGACGAGGAGGTATTGCATATGCGTCAGTTGCTCAAGAGCAAGTTAGTAGATTTGAACCTTTCGGTTCGTGCGCTCAACTGCTTGAAGGCTGCCGATGTAGAGACCCTTGGTCAGCTTGTGCAGTACAATAAAACCGACCTTCTTAAATTCCGTAACTTTGGTAAGAAATCGCTCACTGAGCTTGATGATTTGCTCGAGAGTCTGAATCTTTCGTTTGGAACCGATATTTCAAAATATAAATTAGATAAAGAATAATTATGAGACATAAAAAATCTTTTAACCATTTGGGCCGTACTGCATCTCACAGAAAAGCTATGCTTTCAAATATGGCTATCTCTTTGATCATGCACAAAAGAATCACTACGACCCTTGCAAAGGCAAAGGAATTGAAGAAATTCGTTGAGCCTTTGATCACAAAGTCTAAAGACGACACAACCAATTCTCGTCGCGTTGTATTCAGCTACCTCCAGAGCAAGGAGGCCGTTACAGAGCTCTTCAAGGAGATCTCAGTAAAGGTTGCCGAGCGTCCCGGTGGTTACACACGCATCATCAAGTTGGGTACACGTCCCGGTGACGCAGCCGAGATGTGCTTCATTGAACTTGTTGATTACAATGAGAATATGGCTAAGGCTCCTGCTAAGAAGACACGCCGCCGTCGTTCTGCAAAGAAGGCTGCAGATGCACCCGTTGTAGAAGAGGCAGCAGTAGCAACTGAAGAGCCAGCTACTACAGCCACTGCTGAATAATAAATTACTTACTTAATAGATGTGAGAGGATACCGTGAGGTATCCTCTCATTTTTTTCTTTCAGGCACCATTGCTTGCCGGTAAAGTCTCGCCTGTAAAGTCTTGTGAGGTGCTAAGCACCTTCTTTTCTAAAAGTCAATGCACGCCAAAGAATACACGGTGTGCCGTTCTCACAAGCAGGAGTAATCCTAAATATAATATCGGCGGTGTATGAGAGACAGTTAAGAGAAAGTGCTGCAACCTTAGCACATCTAATTGTTTCTAACTTTTTTCTCTAAAACACAGTTATTTGTGTTAAAAAAGTTTTAGAAATACGGAAAAATTTCTTTATTTTTGCCACATATAATGTACTAACGTAACTCAATTTATATGCACAGAGTTGTAAAAATTTCTAAGGGATTGGATATCAATCTGAAAGGTGCTCCTGTTGCTGAAACAACAACCATCGCAGCCGCCAAGCTTTATGCTTTGATGCCTGCCGATTTCACACGCGTAACTCCCAAAGTGGTGGTTAAGCCCGAGGACGTTGTAAAAGCAGGAGAGCCCTTGTTTGTTGATAAGAACTGTCCCGAAATACAATTTGTTTCGCCCGTGAGCGGAAAAGTTGTAGCGGTAAACCGCGGAGAGAGAAGACGCGTATTGAGCGTCGTAGTAGAGTCGGACGGTAAGTTTGAGTCTGTGGACTACAAAGCCAAAGATGTACTTTCTCTGTCAGCAGAGGAGGTGAAGGCCGATTTGTTGAAGTCGGGCCTCTTTGCTTTTATGCGCCAAAGACCTTATGATGTTATCGCCACTCCAAGTGATTCACCCCGAGCAATCTTCGTTTCGGCATTCGACTCAAAGCCTTTGGCTGTTGATTTCGAGGTTGCTCTCAAAGGCAACGAGGACGATTTCCAGATAGGCCTTGATGCACTTTCTCGCATCGCCCCCGTTTATATGGGCGTGAGTGCAAGCCAGAAAGCTGCTGCATTGAGCGTTGCGAAGAACGTAACAACAACCATTTTCAAGGGACCTCACCCCGCAGGTAATGTGGGTGTGCAGATAAACCACGTGGCTCCCGTGAACAAGGGCGAGGTTGTTTGGACTATCGGTGCCGAGGAGGTAATCTTCATTGGTCGTCTCTTCAACAAGGGTAAAGTAGATTTCACACGCACAGTAGCACTTGCAGGTAGCGAGGTTAAGAACCCCTCATACAGCAAGGTTGTTCTTGGCGCGCAAATCAGCACACTTGTTGCAGGTCGTTTGAAGGAGGACAACCCCTTGCGTATTATCGACGGCAACGTGCTCACAGGCAAGCCCACCACAGCCGACGGCTTCCTTGGTGCATTCTCTACAGAGGTAACCGTTATTCCCGAGATAATGGGTGGCGACGAGGCTTTCGGTTGGATAGCACCCCGTTTCTCTATGTTCAGCACCAGCCGTAGTTACTTCAGCTGGCTTATGCCCAAACGCAGCTACACCATCGATGCCCGCATCAAGGGTGGCGAGCGTCATATGATTATGTCAAACGAGTACGACAAAGTATTCCCCATGGACATCTACCCCGAGTACCTCATCAAGGCCATCATCACCGGTAACATCGACAAGATGGAAGAACTTGGTATCTACGAGGTTGCTCCCGAGGATTTCGCATTGTGCGAGTTTGTCGATTCGTCTAAATTGGAATTGCAGCGCATTGTCCGCGAGGGCTTGGATAAGCTCCGTGCCGAAATGTGCTAAAGCCGGTAACCGTCTTTTGGCGGTTGAGTTATAAAGCAAAATAAAATATAGATCATATGAAATTTTTGAGAAATTATCTGAATAAAATTAAGCCCAACTTCGAGGAGGGTGGCAAGCTGCACGCTTTCCGCTCAGTGTTCGACGGAATGGAGACTTTCCTATTCGTTCCCAACGATACCTCGAAAAGCGGTGTTAATATTCACGATGCAATAGACAGCAAGCGTATTATGTCGCTCGTGGTCATTGCTCTTTTGCCCGCGATGTTGTTTGGTATGTACAACCTCGGCTATCAGAATGCTCTTGCAGCAGGTGCAGTAGCTACAACATCTTGCTGGGAGATGTTCCTTTTCGGCCTCATGGTAATGTTGCCCAAGATTGCCGTAACATACATTGTAGGTCTGGGAATAGAGTTTATCGTAGCACAGTGGAAGAACGAGGAGATACACGAAGGTTTCCTTGTATCGGGTGTTCTTATCCCCATGATTGTGCCTGCAGGCTGCCCTCTTTGGGTTTTGGCCGTTGCCACAGCCTTCTCGGTTATTTTTGCCAAAGAGGTGTTTGGTGGCACAGGTATGAACATTGTAAACGTGGCACTCATTGCCCGTGCATTCATTTTCTTTGCCTATCCTTCAGTTATTTCAGGTGAGTCTGTTTGGGTGGCTACCGAGTCTATCTTCGGTATCGGTTACGACCTCCCCGACGGTTACACCTGCGCAACAGCTTTGCAGTTTGTTAAGGAGGGTGGTGCCATAGTAGGTGCAGCAGGCGCAGAACTTTCTGTGTGCGACCTCATCTGCGGTTTCATGCCCGGCTCTATCGGTGAGACAAGCGTCATCGCCATTGCACTTGGTGCAATTCTTCTCTTGTGGACAGGTGTTGCAAGCTGGAAGGTAATGGTTTCTGTATTCGTTGGTGGCATTGCAATGGTGCTTCTTTTCACAGGTCTTATGCCCGAAAACCCTGCACTGCAGCAACCCATCTACACACACCTGTTGCTTGGTGGTTTCTGCTTCGGTGCCGTCTTCATGGCTACCGACCCTGTTACAGCAGCCCGCACCGAGACCGGTAAATTCATCTATGGCTTCGGCATTGGAGCAATGGCAATTCTCATTCGCGTCTTTAACCCCGGTTACCCCGAGGGTATGATGCTTGCCATTCTGCTCATGAACGTAACCGCACCTTTTATAGATTACTGCGTTGTTCAGTCAAATGTCAAGGCTCGTGCTAAACGTCTAACCAAAAAGAACTAACAGATATGGCTAAATATGTATGTAAAGTGTGCGGCTACACGCACGAAGGCACAGAGGCACCCTCTGTATGCCCCCTTTGTAAAGCCCCTGCATCGGAGTTCGAGCTTGTTGGTGGTGGCGATGCACAGGGCGATGCCAAGAAAGCAAAGAAAGGCTTTAACACAAGCAGCGACTCATACGCTATCATCTACGCATCTATCGTAGTTGTCATAGTGGCATTCTTGCTCGCAGGTGTTTCATCGTCGCTTCGTCCTTTACAGGAGGAAAATATCCGTCTCGACAAGAAAAAGCAGATACTATCATCGCTCAACATCAAGAACCAGCCCGATGCTGCAGCAACATACGCTGCGGTGGTTAAGCAAGAGGCTATCATCAACAACGCCGGTGAGGTAGTTGCTACCGAGGGCGGTTTCGATGTAGCCAATGATGCCGTAAACGACAGCAACCTCCCCATTTACATCTGCGATGTAGAAGGCGAGACCAAGTATGTTATCCCCATGACAGGTAACGGCCTTTGGGGTGGCATTTGGGGCTATGTTGCAGTGAACAGCGATGGTAACACCATCTACGGAGTATATTTCTCACACGCAAGTGAAACTCCTGGCCTTGGTGCCGAAATTGCAGGCGACAAGTTCCAGACACGCTTCCCCGGCAAGAGTATTATTGCCGACGGTGCTGTTGCACTTGGCGTAACCAAGAAGGTAACCAACGAGGATTGTGAAGTAAACGCAATCTCAGGTGCAACAATTACTTGTAACGGTGTAAACGCTATGTTAAAGAACACAATGGAGGGCTACAAAGCCTATCTCGTTGCTCTGCAACAGCCCGCTGCACCTATTGTAGAATCTGAGCCTGCTCCTGCCGAGGAGGCACAAGTAACAGAGGAGGAATAACTATGGGACTATTTTCAAAGAAAAACATGGAGGCTCTCAACACGCCTCTGCTTAAAGAGAACCCTGTAACTGTTCAGGTGCTTGGTATTTGCTCGGCATTGGCTGTTACAAGTAAATTGGCACCCGCCATTGTGATGGGCCTTTCGGTTACAATCATTGTGGCAATGGCCAACGTCATTATCTCACTTATCCGTAACACAATCCCCAGCCGCATTCGTATCATCATACAGCTGGTTGTTGTTGCTGCTCTTGTAACACTCGTGAGCGAGGTGCTCAAAGCCTTTGCCTATGATGTGAGCGTGCAGTTATCGGTTTATGTGGGCCTTATCATCACAAACTGTATCCTTATGGGTCGTTTGGAGGCATTTGCAATGCAGAACAAGCCCTGGCCCTCGTTCCTCGATGGTATTGGCAACGGTTTGGGCTATGCAATGATTCTTGTGGTTGTTGCCATCGTTCGTGAGATTTTCGGTTCGGGCACATTGCTCGATTTCCCCGTAATTCCTCAGTGCGTTTACGAGGCAGGCTACATTAATAACGGTCTTATGCTCATGGCACCTATGGCATTCTTCCTCATAGCAGTCGTTATCTGGGTTCAGCGTGCCAAGGATAAGAGTTTACAAGAGTAATAATTTAGATACAGAATAGAATTATGGAACATTTCATTAGTTTAATTGTCCGTTCGATATTCGTGGACAATATGGTATTTGCCTTCTTCTTGGGTATGTGTTCATACTTGGCTGTATCTAAGAGCGTGAAGACAGCTATAGGCTTGGGTATCGCCGTTGTATTTGTCGAGGTGATAACCCTGCCTGTGAACTACCTGTTGCAGACAGCCGTGCTTGCCAACGGCGCACTTATAGAGGGCGTGGATTTAACATTCCTTGCATTTATCCTCTTTATTGCCGTTATCGCAGGTATTGTGCAGTTGGTAGAGATGATTGTGGAGCGTTTTGCCCCCGCACTTTATAGCCAGCTTGGTATCTTCCTCCCGCTTATCGCAGTAAACTGTGCCATTATGGGTGGCTCGCTCTTTATGCAGCAGCGCATAGGTATGGAGGCCAACAACCCTCAGGCAATCCTCAATTTCTGGGATTCAGTGGGCTATGCATTGGGCTCTGGTATCGGCTGGATGGTGGCAATCGTGCTCTTCGCAGCAGTTCGTGAGAAAATGGAGTACTGTAACATTCCCAAGCCCTTGCGTGGTTTAGGTATCGCCTTCATCACCGTAGGTCTTATGGCTATGGCATTTATGTGCTTCTCGGGTATTAAAATGTAATAAAAGAAAGAGCTATGGATATACAATTAGTATTAGCAAGTATAGCAGTATTCCTTGTAATCATCTTGTTGCTGGTGATTATCCTGTTGGTGGCAAAGAAGTATTTGCTTCCCTCGGGAAATGTCAAGGTTAAGATTAACGACGAGAATGAGGTAGAGGTAGCAGCCGGCGGTACTCTCTTGGGTACAATGGCCGAAAACGGCATCTTCCTTCCCTCGGCTTGTGGTGGAAAAGGCTCTTGCGGCCAGTGCAAAGTACAGGTAGTTGAGGGTGGCGGCGAAATCCTCCCCTCGGAGACCGGTCATTTCTCACGCAAGGAGCAACAGGCACACTGGCGTTTGGGTTGCCAGGTTAAGGTTAAGAACGACCTCTCTATCAAGGTGCCCGAGTCTGTAATGGGTGTCAAAGAGTGGGAGTGCGAGGTTATCTCTAACAAAAACGTTGCAACCTTCATCAAAGAGTTCATTGTTGCTCTTCCTCCCGGTGAGCACATGGATTTCGTGCCCGGTTCTTATGCGCAGATTAAGATTCCTGCATACGATATGACCTACGACAGGGACATCGACAAGAGCCTTATCGGTGACGAGTATCTGCCTGCCTGGGAGAAATTCGGCTTGCTCGGTCTCAAGTGCAAGAATACAGAGGAGACAATCCGTGCCTACTCAATGGCCAACTATCCTGCCGAGGGCGACCGCATTATGCTCACCGTGCGTATTGCAACACCTCCCTTCAAGGCCGACCGCTCAGGTTTCATGGACGTGCCTTGCGGTATAGCATCGTCATACATCTTCACACTCAAGCCCGGCGACAAGGTAATAATGAGTGGCCCTTACGGCGACTTCCACCCCATCTTCGACTCAAAGAAAGAGATGATGTGGGTAGGTGGTGGTGCCGGTATGGCTCCTTTGCGTGCGCAGATTATGCATATGACAAAGACACTGAAGACTACCGACCGCACAATGACCTATTTCTATGGTGCGCGTGCGCTCAACGAGGTATTCTACCTCGAGGATTTCTTGCAGTTGGAAAAAGACTTCCCCAACTTCACATTCCACTTGGCACTCGACCGTCCCGACCCCGCTGCCGACGCAGCAGGCGTAAAATACACCCCGGGCTTTGTTCACCAGGTGATATACGAGACATACCTCAAAGACCACGAGGCACCCGAGGATATCGAGTACTATATGTGTGGTCCCGGCCCCATGTCAAAGGCTGTTGTAAATATGCTTGTTGACCTTGGTGTTGAGGAAAAATCTATTATGTACGACAACTTCGGTGCATAAAGAAAAATATATAACAAATTGGGTGGTGCATTCTTGCACCACCCAATTTGTTATATATATGCACTCATTTTGCAAATTCTCGAATAATACGTATCTTCGCATTGTAAATAATAGATGCTATGCTCCTTTCAATACTCATACCTACATATAATTACGATTGTACCGAGCTGGTGTCTGCACTTGTAAAGCAGGCACAGCGTGTAAAAGGCTTGAGTTATGAAATTATAGTGGGCGACGACGGCTCCACTCAAAAAACTATAGTGGCAGCCAATAGAGCAATAAATAATATGCAAGGTGCTGTTTACTGGGAAGCAGGCTGCAACAGTGGCCGTGCTGCCATTCGCAACCGCCTGTATGAGCGTAGCAAAGGGCGGTGGCTGCTTTTTCTCGACAGCGATGGAATGCCTTTGAACGAAGATTTCCTTTCTTCATACTACTCCTTTATAAAAGACGGTGCCATAGGAGTAGTTTGCGGGGGAGTGGCACACCCGCCGGTTCTGCCATCGCCCAAAGTCTCTTTGCGTTGGCAGCACGAAACAACATATGAAAAACGCACCACCATCGAATGGCGTAACCGCCACCCGTATGCCAATTTCCGTACATTCAATTTTCTCATAGACCGCGACAGCTTCTCTAAAGTGAAGTTCGACGAGCAAGTAAAAGAGTATGGCTACGAGGATAACCTTTTTGGCAAGGCCTTGCAAGAAAATTGTGTAGTGGTTAAGCACATAGCCAATCCTATGATGAACGTAGATATAGAGGCCAATCACATATATCTTTCAAAAAACGAGGAGGCCTTGCGCACACTAGCAGCACACTATGAATCTATGGGGCCGCTAATTACCATTGCCCGTGGTGTGGAAAAAATTGAACGCAACCATTTAGGCTGGTTACTCTCTTTGGTCTATAGCCTCACTCGTCCGTTGCTCAAGCAAAATCTTTTGGGTGCTTCACCACGTATGTGGGTGTTCAATCTCTATCGTGCAGGTTATCTGCGCAGCCTTCTGCGCAAGCGTGTGAAATAGTTACCGGCCAATCCTTTGCTGGAACTCCTTGTGCACATCATTGCTCTCCTGTGCCTTTCTGCGCCACTCGTCGCTGCCATAGACACCGGCCTTGCTGTAGTCAAATGGCTTAAACCCTATTTTGCGTGCGGCTCTCTTCTTTTTGAACGAAAAATCATCGGCAAGCGGCTCCCGCATCAGTGGGTCGGTGAAGCGTGCGCTTTTTTCGCGTTGCAGTTTCCACTCTTCTTTGCTCCTGCCGCAAAACGACAGTGTGTCGCCGTAGTTCCAGTAAATGTTATCGGCAATATCCATTTTTGCCGTGAACCACTTGCCTGTGGCCGTTCTTCCACCATTCTGCAAAATAATATTATGCTTGAATGTAAATGAGTTGTGCTCTTCCTCCTTTGTCAGCTGTATTTGGTATTTATTGCCAAAGGCAAAAATGTTGTTCTCCACAATATTTTCCTTTCCATAGTGTTGGTGAAAAGCACCGTCGTGGCAACGGTAAACAAGGTTGTTCTTTATGGTAATGTAGCTGCTGCCCTCGTCGGTGTATATGCCCCAGCCACCGTAGCTGTCCGATGCAATATCGTGAATAACGTTGCCTGTAATGCTGTTGCCTTCAGCCTCGCCAAGAGTGTATATGCCGCCCATGTCCGAAAGTTCGCCCCAGCCCAGGTGATGAATATGATTGTATGCTATAGTGTTGTTCTTTGCGGCACTCGCTCCATAGCCCCAACGCCACCCCATAGATATACCACTGTATTTGAAATTGGCAATATCATTGTGGGTGATACTGTTGTCCGATGAATGCATTAAAAGAACTCCCACTCCCGATGCCACCTCTTTGCCACCGCCTCTTATAATGTTGTTGTCAATTATATTACCCTTGGCAACCGAAGCAAAATCTACAGGCATCACAGGGTTTCCTATTTTAATTCCCCCGGCACCGGTGTCCTCTATTAAGCAACCCTGTACCTTGCAGTCGCTGCACCCTCTGTCAATCCATATTGCATATGCACCACAGTGTACAAATTCGCAGTTGTCGAATGAAATGTTCTTTGCATAGTAAAGCTCTATGGCAGCCCCAATGTCGGCAGCCCCCTGGAAAGGGTAGAGCCCCGCGCGTGGTACATTGAACTTGCTCACCTGAAAAGATATATTCTTAAACGATATATTTTCAATCTCTTTCCCCGGGTTTCCTTTGAAACTGATAAATTTCTTGATGGTAGGAATAACACAGTCGGCACTGCTCATCTCCTCCTCGGGTAGTCGTATGTAGTAAAGATTCCCATTTGTGTAGTCCATGTACCACTCACCAACAGTGTCGAGCGCGTGCCTGAAGTCGTAAAGAAAATAGCGTGAGCCACTTTGTGGCATATAATGGTCGCCCCACTTGCGGCCCGCAATGTTAAAAGTATTGTTCTCTTTGTTTATAATATCGATATGCATTTTAGCATTGTTCCATTTGTGGAATAGCGACACTTTGGGCTGTCCATTCTCCCCGGCCCACACATCTTTTAGAATGGCAAGGTCGCTGCTATCGCCCTCTATGCGCATAGCGGCAAAGCTCTCTTTGGTGTTCTTGCCGCGCTCTGTTACACTCTCTTCTATGTTCTTTATTTTGTAGAATCCACTATTAGGCGTGCGTGCGAGTGTTGCGCGTCGGCCATTGATGAAAAACTGTTCAAATGTATAATCGCCCCATACCGCTTCCGGTATATATGCGTAAAATAAACTGTTGTTCAGCTGTTCCCAATTATCTATTTTGCGTCCACCTATAAAACGAGGCTTCTCCTTGCTTGCACTCCTCACCACAATCGGTCGGGTAGTGGGTGCTGTCAAGCAGGCACCGCTTTCCAGGTAATAATCGCCGGCTGCAACCTCAATGTATGCTGTGTCGTTGCTTGTAGTGGAAACTGCCAGGTTCAGAGCCTTTTGCAACGAAAAAAGCGGAGCTTCTTTTGTGCCACTGTTGCTGTCGTTCCCATAGGGCGACAAGTGTATGTAGCTTTGCGCCGTGGCTGTTATAGAGATAATGGCAACGAGTGCCACGCATAATAATCTCCGGCAGTTGTATATAATATCGTACATTGTTGTCATTCTTCAACCATTATTCCGTTAAAAATCCTTCCCGAAGCTATACCCAGCCTGCGTGCCGAGAACCACTCCGTGTGGTTGCTGTGTGTGCAAATGCCTGTTACTGTAATGTTTGCAGCCTTAATGCCGCAAGACAGCAATTGCAAGCGGTTGGCTTCCCACAGGTCTATGTGCCATTTTTCTTGCCGTGTAGCAATCTTCTCCATTGGAAAATGGGCCTCCTCGAAGGCTGCGTAAACCTCGTCGCCCACCTCAAAAGCATCGCACCCAATGCTTGGTGCAATAACCGCTTTTATGTCTTGGGCTTCGCAGCTGTGGAGCACACTCATTTCTTCAAGGCAACGCTGTGCAATGCCGGCTACTGTGCCTCTCCAGCCTGCGTGCACTGCGGCAATAACTCTTTTCTGCGTGTCGCACAGCAGCACAGGCACGCAGTCGGCAGTAGAAACTCCTATGCAAGTGCGTGGCAGAGCTGTTATTACAGCGTCTATGCCGTGCAGCCTTTCGGTTTGTCGTTCCCTGCTCTCGCTCATAAATGCTGCATCTATGTTCAGCACCTCGCAACCGTGTGTCTGGTGTGGCAGAATAAGCTGCTCATCGCCAATGTTCAGCTCCTTGCATAGCAGTGCACGGCACTCTGCAACGTGTTGCACGTTGTCGCCGCAGTAGTGGGTTATGTTAAAACCACCGTAGCTGCCGGCACCTCCTCTTTTTGTTGAAAAGGCTGTAACGCCGGGGTGTATGCTGTATTCTAATTTCTCCATTCTCTTTTTATCTTTTGTAAAGATAGTGAAATTCCCGGGAAAATGTTGCGCCCGCAAATAAAAAACAGGCGCGTTGCAAGAACGCGCCTGTAAATGAATATTATTTTGTATTGCAGTGTCTCGTGTCAGAACACGTTCAACGCCTGCTCGAGGTCGGCAATTATATCCTCGGCATCTTCTATGCCCACAGAAAGGCGAATGAGGTCGGGGTCAATGCCACTCTCCTTCAACTGCTCGTCGCTCAGCTGGCGGTGGGTGTGGCTTGCGGGGTGCAGTACACACGAGCGTGCATCGGCAACGTGGGTAACAATAGATATAAAGTTAAGGCTGTCCATAAAACGTATGGCATCTTCCTTGTCGCCTTCCACGGCAAAAGCCATTACTCCGCAACCACCGTTAGGCAGGTATTTCTGTGCAAGGCTGTGGTATTTATCACCCTCCAAGCCGCTGAAATTAACCCATTTAACTTTGGGGTGAGCCTGCAAGAATTCTGCAACCTTCTGTGCATTCTCGCAGTGGCGGGGCATGCGCAGGTGCAGTGTCTCAAGGCCCAGGTTCAGCAAGAAAGCGTTCTGTGGTGCCATCATTGCACCCAGGTCGCGCATCACCTGCGACACCACCTTTGTAATGTATGCAGCCTTGCCAAAGTTCTTTGTATAAACAAGGCCGTGGTAGCTCTCGTCGGGCTCGGTGAGGCAGGTGAATTTGTCGTGGTGTGCTTCCCAGTCGAAGTTACCGCTGTCAATCACTGCACCGCCCACTGCCACAGCGTGGCCGTCCATGTATTTTGTGGTGGAGTGGGTAACAATGTCGGCACCCCACTCAATGGGGCGGCAGTTTATTGGTGTTGCAAATGTGTTGTCCACAATAAAGGGCACACCGTTCTTGTGTGCTATCGTTGCGAATTTTTCAAGGTCCAGCACAGCTGCTCCGGGATTTGAAATTGTTTCACCAAAAAGAGCCTTTGTGTTGGGGCGGAACGCCTTCTCAATCTCCTCGGCAGGGGCGTCGGCATCAACGAAAGTAACCTCTATGCCCATCTTCTTCATAGTAACCGAGAATAGGTTATATGTGCCGCCGTAAATGGTCGTGGCCGATACAAAGTGGTCGCCGGCCTGGCATATATTTAAAATTGCATAGAAGTTGGCTGCCTGGCCCGACGATGTGAGCACTGCACCCACGCCACCCTCAAGGGCCGCAATCTTTGCACCCACAGCATCAACGGTGGGGTTCTGCAAGCGCGAGTAGAAGTAGCCCGAATCTTCGAGGTCGAAGAGCCTTGCCATCTGCTCACTTGTCTCATATTTAAATGTGGTGCTTTGGAAAATAGGCAGCACACGCGACTCGCCCTTCTTGGGCTGCCAGCCACCCTGAACGCATATTGTTCCTTTGTTTAGTTTCTTGTCCATAGTTAGTATATTTTTAAGTAATAATTCAATTTTTGGCGAAGATAATACTAATCGTTGTGAAATTATTTTAATTACCCCACTTTTTTATATAAAATTTGTTTGCTTGCTGCATAAATTAGGGTGCTGGCGCACTCTGTCTGTATATGTTGATGCCGGCAGAGCTTTTTTATGAAAAATGATACAAAATTATTCTTGGCTGTAACCCTGTTTTTGTAATACAAAAAGGGCTGTTCGTATAAAAATGCTCCCAAGAAGGTAAATAAAACGTTGCTTTTTTTGTCTTTTCAGTAAAATTAACTAATTTTGAACGATTTATGCATAGTACGGCTTTGCGCATTTGTCGCATTCTGGAATCTATGCAAAATGATATTTTTTTTACACCTTGGGAATAATAAAATAATAATAACCCTCTGCCGCAGGGGAGTGTGAGCTCCTTTTTGTGCAGGAAAACAAAAAAGAAAGATGAGAAACATTTTTACTCGTTTGTGGGTTGTGTCGCTGCTACTGCTGGTGACGGCAACCGTGAGTGCACAGCTTGCCTCATTAGAGGTTGGGCAGGTGTACCGTTTTGTGAGTGCAAGAGCCGATCGCTCTTTAAGTGCCAATGGTGTCAATGATGTCCACACAAAGACCACCGATGCTGCCGATACTAAGCAGGAATGGTATGTAACCAAGGAAGGCGACTACTACGTGTTACGTAACCTCGCTTGTGGTAAATACCTCAAAGGAGCCCCCTCTGCATACAAGTCTTGGTCTATGACCGATGACTACAGCGACGAATATAATAAATTTGAGCTGTACACATCAAATACCACCCTTAATACGTTAAAGACCAAAAGCTCTGATGGCTATGGTTATATGCACGACGATAACAATGGCGACAATGGTGGGTACAATATTGTCGGTTGGTCGAATGGAACCGGTGATACCGGAACCCATTGGACAATAACCAAGGTCGATTATACAACAGAGCAGATAACCGCTTTGCTCGAAAAGGCACCAACTACAGCAGAGCTTGAAGGCTACACCACTGCGCTTGAAGAGCTCTTTAGCGATGCCGCTTGTGTAACCCCTGCGCTTGCTTCACTTGCTGCAGCGCAAGCAACTGATGCATACGACGCACTCCCCACTGCCCTGCAAGCAATGGTAGATAAAGTGTATAATGAGAAAGCCGGAACCATTGAGGCTTGGGCCGAGGATAATGCCGACGATGCAAAAGGCGACTGGAGCGGTGAATATGCCAAAAAGTTCCGTGTGCAGATGTACGAGCCCTATAGTATTGCGGGCGACATTACATCGTGGTTAGGAATAAACGCACACGCCAACAACGACAACCCCACAGGTATTCACGTGCCCGAGGCCGGAACTCTTTATGTAATGGTGGAGGGTACTATAAAAGATGGTGCAAGCCTGCGCATTGTTGATGGCGGGCACAACTGGCGAGTAACCAATGCCACAGGCGGTGGATTCGCGCTACAGCCCGGTTTGAACGTGATAAACTACACCGGCACAGCCGGCCAGCTCTACATCTGCTACAATGTTGATACATACAACCCCGACGGAGCAACAACAGCCGAAAAATTCCCTCATAAACTATCGGAATATCCTCCTTTGAAAATTCACATTGAGGGTGGTGCCATAACCGGCTACTACAATGCTTGTGGCGACTTCCTTGCAGGCAAAACCTACGAGGGCATTAGCTATAACGAAGATTTGTGGAAAACCATTACCGGCGCAAGTGTCGATAACGATGCCGATTGGGAATATATGGAAACACGTGCCAATTTGAACGTTATTCCCCTGCTTGCCCACCGTCAGATACTGCTTTTCCACCTGAACGATTATACTCACGAAGATGGTGGAACCAGCAACGGTATGGCATACTATCTGCCCGACCTGCTTGATGTTCCTACCACTCCATATAATAGCACAAAGAAATGGGCCGATTATGGAATGGAATGCGACCCTTCGACAGGTAAAATAAACATTATGCTCGAGGCTTGGGACCGCATTATGTACTCCGAGCTTGCAACAATGGGTCTTGTGAGTCAATCGACAATGGTGCAGATGAATGCTTTCTATCCACGCTGGGGGAGCGACTACACGACTAAGTACGAGATGTACGACTACACAGAAAAATCTCCTATAGATAATAAAACCTATCAAGATTTCTGTAACGGCTTGGACTACAGCGAGTACTTCAACCACCATGGTATTGCATTGGGAACCGAAAGTGGTTATATGTATGGTGGCTGGGACCACTGCGGTTATAGCATAACCACCTATGACGGTATTGTACGGAATATGGCCAACAACGCAGGTTCCACTTGGGGTCCTGCCCACGAGATTGGCCACCAGCACCAAGCACCGCTCACATTGAACGGTCTTACCGAGGTTACCAATAACCTCTTCTCGAATATTGCACTTTGGTACAAGGGTATGTCCACATCGCGTTACAATGGTGACAATGGTTCATTGGAGAGCGTGCTCAATGCATACAATACCGAGGGTAGCGATATTTACACAAACAATATTTGGGCCCTCACCCACTTGTACTACCGTTTGTGGCTCTACTACCACCTTGCAGGTAACAACACACAGTTCTATCCCCGTCTTTTTGAACTTTTGCGCCAGCAACCTATGCAAAAGGGCTACAATGTGTCGGGCGATGTATCTACGCTGCATTTTTATAAACTTGCCTGCCAGGCTGCAGGCGAGGACCTCACAGAGTTCTTCCGTGCTCACGGCTACTTCTCTATAATGGACGACCGCTTGGTGGGCGACTATAGCAACTCGGTATACGAGGTTTCGCAAGAGATGATAGACGAGGCTATTGCCGAGGTAAAAGAGATGGGCTACGACGAGAACCTTGCCATTATATTCATTTGCGACGACGATGAAAATGCCACGTATGTTCAGCACGATGGTGAATCAACGCGCGAAATTTATGGCGAAACCACTCCTGACTCCGACTTTGGCTCTGTTTCCGACTTTATCAACGGCAATGTATCTGTTGAAACAACCTACACAGCCACACTCAACAGCGATGGTACACTTACTATGAGTGGTGGTGAAGGTGGTGTTGGTTTCCTTGTGCTCAACGAAGATGGCGAAATTGTTTCATTCAGTAATAAATATACCTTCGCAATATCCGACGAGGCTGCATACCTGCTTGCCACAGGCAAGGCTTCTGTAGTTGCAGTAGATACAAAAAGCACTACCACCGAGGCCGAGGTTGATGTAACCGCAATGCGTTTTGCACTATTGCAGGAACTTATTGAGAATGCAATAGCCCTTACCGAAAATACCAGTGCAACTCGCGTGGGTTTCTACAAGTCATCGGCAGTAGAGAACCTTCAAGATTATGTAACAGAGGCGCAGAAGGTTATTGCCAACGGCGACCTTGCCAATTTGCAGGCTGTTTACGAGTTGCTCTATGCCGAGTATAACGCAGTTGTTGCCAATGAGTTCTCGCGCGTAACATTTGTTCCCGGCAGCAAGTATGCCATCATAAACAAAGGAGCAGCACGTATAATGTCGGCAGCCGATGGTTATGTTACAACGGTTGCCGCCGGTAGCGACTATGAGAACACAGCTGCCAATCAATGGTATTTGGAGCGCGATGTCGCTTTCCGTTTGAAGAATGCAGGTACAAATACTTATGCACAGGAAGTTACCGACCAGAATGGTATCAGGTTTACAGTGGCAGCCGATGCTGTAGATTATAATATCACAGAAACATCACTCGGCTGGTATTCATTAGCTTGTTCAAGGGTGCCTAGCAGATATATGAATATGAACGGTGCCAGTACAGATCAAGTTATTACTTGGGGTTCTATGGGCGATGATAACTCACAGTGGAAATTCATTCTTTTGGAGGCTGATGACACAAATACAGCCAAAGAGGAACTCCTTGAGTTGTCAAAGAAAACGCTTGCCCTTGTAAACGAGGTAGCCACAGTAAGCTATAACGAAGGTAGCAAAATATCATTGCAATCGTCAAGCTCAACAACTGCCAACTATATATGGTCGAACGCAGCAGTGTCGGGCAACGATGTAGATAAACTCCTCGATAGCGATAAAAACACTTTCTTCCACTCACAGTGGAATAATTCAACAGCTCCCGCCGATGGCTGGGGCCACCATATAAGCGTCGATTTAGGTACAAGCAGTACACTCACATCGTTCAAGTTCAAATTTACCACTCGTAACACAAGCAACCTATCAAACTACCCCAAAACCATAGAGGTTTATGGTAGCAACGTAGGTGGCAACGATGTTGCCAATTACACAAAACTGCAAGTGGCATCGGGCTTTGCAACAGGTGCAGGTGTAGATAACGAGGCCATTGTTATGGGCAATGGCACTGCCTACCGCTACTTGCGTTTCCTTGTAACAGATGCCACCGGCAACAATGCCGGTACTAACACCGGTAGCGATGGTATGGTATTCTTCCATATGTCGGAGTTCTCAATCTACCCCGTTACGGTATCGGCCACAGTGAAGAGCGATTACACATCGAGTGTAACCGAAGCTGCCGTGCTGGCTGCATACAACGATGCCGAGCAGGGCAAAACGGTATATAACAACGCAAGTGCAACGCTTGATGATATAAATGCAAAGAAAACAGCATTGGACGACGGCACTGCTGCCGGTTCATACACCACATTGCTCAATCAGTATAATTCTGTTTTGAACAGCGTGCTCGATGAAAAGAAAGCCCAATTGCTAACATTGATAACAAACACCAACAATTTGATTAAAACCGTGGGTAGCGTTGAGTTTACCGATGTTCCATTGGTGCTTACAACGGAAAACCTATATTGCAACGATCCCTGCTTGCGCAACGACAATGATTATAGTGCAGATTATGTTGATAAACTTACCGATGGTAACCATTCTACATATTTGCACACCGACTGGGATAACTCAAACTCTGCAGGCAGTGCTCCTCACTACCTGCGTGTAGATATGGGCGAGGGAGAAACCATCACTCAGTTTAAGTTCAGTTACACAACACGTAATAATGGTAATAACTGCCCCACAACAATAGTGGTAGAGGGTTCAAACGATGCGGGTGGCAATGGCACTTACACCACGATAACAACATTGACCAAAGATGCCAACGGCTTGCCTGTTGAATATGATACTTTCAATTCAGAAACCATAACATCTACAGTTCCTTATCGTTATATACGTTTTAAGGTTACTGCTGCAGAATCGAGCAATTCGTACTTTGTAATGTCCGAGTTTAGCTTTACCAAGGCAAACCAGCCTGTGGTAACTATGACAAACACAAGCACCAAAGCCGACGAGGCTCTTGTGTTCGACACTTACCTTGCAACCACAAAATCTCAGAAGTTGCACGATACCGCAACAACGGTTGCCTTGCTCGATGCTGCTATAGCCGACCAACAGACAGCATACGACGAACTCGACAAGGCAATAAAAACCCCAGCCGACCTCGACAAGAGTGGTCTAGAGGCACTTGTTGCCCTTGCACAGCCATTGTACAATAAAATGGCAACCGATGGCGTGGTGAATGTCGATTATGCACCCTCGGCACTTACAAATGCACAGCTCACAGCGGCAAGTGATGCTCTTGCTGCTGCAAACGAGGCTCTGGCAAGTGCAACCTCGCAGGTTGCTTTAGATGAGGCAAAGGCTACATTGCAAACTGCATACGATGCTCTGCTTGCGGTGGAAAATGCCAACGAGAAAAATACTATTACAACAACCGAGCTATCTACACTCATAGGCTCTGTAGAGACTCTGTTGGAGCGTGTTGCAACAACCGGCACCTCAAAGGGTGAGATTGCTTTGCAGGTAGGTGATGCCAATAGCGAGTTCTATATATGGTCAAATGCTCCTGCCGGCGATTGCAATGGCTATAGCAATAAAGTTGAAGGCCTTATCGACGTTAATGAAGATGGTTCTGCCAATACCGGAACATTCTTTGGAACAGCTTGGGGGGCCGGTGCAGTTGCTGCATACACTCATTACCTTGAGGTAGATTTGGGCGTTGCAACATCTATAAACAAGCTCTCTATGGATTATACCACACGCGCAAGCGGGTATGAAAACCAACGCCCCACAGCAATAAAGATTCTTGGTAGTAATAATAAGGTAGATTACGCCGAGGTAACTACCATAGCCAATGGTCTTGCTACCGGTGCGTGCGAGCAGTGGGCAATGGAGACTCCTCTTGAGCTTGGTGCACGCTACCGTTACATACGTTTTGCTGTGGCTACACAAGAAGCTACAGGCTACTTTAATATGTCCGATTTCAACCTCTATTCAATTTCCGACAAGCAGTTCAGCGACTATTACTCAACAGCCGATGCCGATTTGAACGCTCTGTTGCTTGCTCTCGAGGTTGCCAAAGATGCCCTCACCCGCCACTATTTGACATCGGCGCAGTACACAGCAATTAAAGATAAACTGAATAGTGTATATAATGATGTAAATAATGTAATAGCACTCGACTACACAACACGCGATGGCCTTACAACCCTTATTACCAATACAGAAACTCTTATAAATAAGGTGGCCACCGTTACCGAGGTTCCCGCAGTTACACTAACCGAGGGTATCCTCTATTGCAACGCCGATAACAAAACAAACAGTAGCGCAGGTGATAGCGATAAGCTTGGTGTGGCTGCTTTGCTCGATGGCGACGTATCTACTCATTTACACACCACGTATGGTAACAACCAGCAAGATGACAATGAGCACCACTACATTCGCGTGGATATGGGCGAGAATAGTGAAATTACTGCGTTCAAGTTTAGCTACACAGGTCGTCAGGCAAATAGCAATAATGCTCCCACCGATATGCTTGTACAGGCTTGCAACACCACAGATGGTGAGTGGGTAACTCTAAAAACTCTCACAGGGCTTCCCACAGGCACAGCTCCTGTTTCTTACGAGTCGGAACTGATAGAGATGACCGAACCCTATCGATATGTGCGTTTTATGGTTACAAATACAAATAACCAAAGTACTACAACTTACGATGGTGTTGAACATAAGTTCTTTGTCATGAGTGAATTTGGTATTGAAACATATCCGTCGATAGTGGTTAAAGATGCTTATCTCAATGTTGTAACCAATGCCCTTGTGAGAACAGCATATGATGAGAAGAACTCTGCTACAGAGGCTAAAAACCATTATATGCCTAAGGCCGACTACACAGCGGCACAAGAAGCATTGCAAGCTGCCTACGACGCATTGAATGCCGCAACTGTAGCCGACAAAACAGAACTTAACAACCTTATCGAGGCTACAAGAATCCTTAAAAACGGTTTGTATGAAACTGTAATTACATCATACGAAACAGAGTCGGTTACACTGCAGAATACAGCAGAGGGCACTGCCGGTTATCTCTATTGCAATGCGCCGGGTACTACTAATAATTACACTGGTGATAATTTAGGTGTAGGTGCTTTGCTTGATAATGATACAAGTAATTTCTTGCATACAACATACAATGGAGACAATAATGTTGATGGCCTCGACCACTATCTGCGTGTAGATTTAGGCGATGGCGGTGCTGCAGAATATATCCAATTCCGTTACACAGGACGTAGTGGGTATGCCGCTCTTACTCCTAAAACAGCTGTTGTTGAGGCTGCCAATGACCTTAACGGTGATTGGACTACTATTGCAACCCTTAGAGACCTTTCTCGAACAACCAATGAGGTTTCAACCGATTGCCTGGGTAATGGTAATGCGTACCGCTACTGGCGTTTCATGGTAACCGAGACGCATGATGCTCGCGAATGCGATGGCCACCCCTACTACGCACTTAGTGCATTTAATGTATATAAGTGCACAAATGTGGAGCTTAGTGAGCAGTTGAAATACACTCCCACCATCTACATTCACACAACGGCCGACCTTGTTACCGAGGTGGAAAATGCTATAACCACAGCTACCGGTGTCAGCGAAGATGAAAATGCAACACCGGCCGGTGTTGAAACTGCTGTTGACGCACTGCAGGCTGTTTACGACAAACTCGAGGAAGCTCTGAAGTACGCCGGCCTTCCCGTAACTATAACTACCGACGAGGCCAACCCCGTGCTCTATAAGATTATAAGCAAGCGTGCCGACGACAGTAGCAAGGTGCTGCAGTTCGACGAGCCTGCAAGCGACAAGGTGGCTATTGTTGCCACTGCCGATAACGCCAGCTACCAGGCCTGGTACTTTATGAAGGGCGAAAACGGTTATCTCATCAAGCCTTTCAACGGCGATGGCAAGATGCTTGGCGTTTCAAGCACAGGCAATGCTCAGGCATCGGCTTCTATAGCTGAAACTCCTACATACAAAGAGTGGGATTTCTCACGCTCAACGGTTAATGGTTGCACCGATTATTTCTATATCTATGTAAACGGAACAAGCCACGCTTGCTTGAGCCACAACGGTGGTTTTGATGCAACCGATAAGTTGGGCATCTGGGCAGGTGGTTGGAACACTGATGATGGCGGTACACTCTTTAAGTTTGTGGAGGCTACATTTGAAAACGACAACGCCCGCTACTACCAGTTGAGCGACTTTGAGAATACTCTCGAATACCAAACAGCTACTACCCCCGAGGGTACAACCGTGGGTGCCTTTGTCAATGGTGATGCATACAGCACTGCATACACTACAGCAAGCAACCTTATTACAGCCGGCAACACAAGCGATGCCACTGCCTGCAAAGATGCATACACAGCACTGCGCACCGCAAGTGTAGGTGTTGAGAAGATAGTTCCCGAGGAGGGTAAGATTTACAGAATCTACATTACCCCGGGCTATACAGCCAGCGACCGTACCGGTGCTTCAATGCGCATAGACGATAATGGTAAGCTATATTGCGATACATACGCTGAGTCAAATGCTCGCTTCTACTTTACATTTGAGTACGACGACAATGGCAACCTCTATATGAAGAACCTACACTCTGCCACATATCTCGATGAGGCTTTAGATAATAGCAATGTGCAAGTTGGTGCCGATGCCGAGGATATTGCTAATGCTAAGAAGATTGCCATAAACACTCTTGGAAAGAGTGGCGATGCCGTGGTAGTTGGTATTGTACCCGATGGTGGTAATATGCTTAACTGCGCCGGTAAGCCTGGCAATGTGGTTGCATTCGATAATACCGCGGTTGATAAAGCATCTGCCTGGGTAATTGAGGAAGTTGAACCTACAACACTCGAAGAGAATGTTAAGCACACCATTTCCCTTGCTCCCAATACCACAGGTGATGACCAAACTACAGGTTATTCAACCCTCAATCTGGGTTATCCTGTAACAGTGCCTGCGGGTGTCAAGGCTTATATTGTTACAAACAGTGCAATTGTCGATAACACTATTGAACTCTATGAATATGCAAGTGAGGGTGCAACAATTCCTGCAAACTTCCCTGTAATTCTTAGAGGTTCAACTGAAACTGCAACCGCTCGTGAATTCCAATTCAAGAATAGCAGTGTTGCTGCTGTCGATAATGTAACCAACCTCTTGGGTGGTACCAATTACACAACCTATGAGAGTTGCTTGAACGAGAATGGAGAAAATGTTTATAACATCTACATGCTCACAAGGAGTGGTGGTATTGTTGCTATGCGTTGGGCATATGAGAACTACGATGCAAATTTCAACTATACCGGTAAAAATGATGATGGTGGTTATGTTAAATGTACTGCTAACAAGGTATATTTGAAGCTCGGCGGAACATCTTCAGCAAACTTGTCTGCCACATACTATTTCAGCCTCTTCAGTGGTACTACCGATATTGACAAGATAGAGAGCGAGGAGAATCCTCTCGATGGAACAATCTACGACCTGCAAGGCCGCAAGATAGACGAGGTGAAAACTCCCGGCTTCTACATTGTAAACGGCAAGAAAATGTATGTTAATACTGAAATGTTGAAATAAAGCTTTATCTTCCTCGGCGGCTCTGCTTGCCGGCAGGCCTGCCGAGGAATACTTTAAGTAATGAATAAAGATTTGAATGAAATGACGATGAAAAAGAAAAATTATACAGGTCCTGTAACTGAGTTTGTAGATTTAAAACCTCTATATAACCTTTGTCAAAATATGGGTGTGCTTTCGGACCGCGTTGATACAGGAGAAGAACCTGAAGACCCTGATGACACCGGTCAGCTTTCCAATGAACATATTGGTGGCTCTTGGGATAATATCTGGGGAGCGCAGTAAGCAATAAGGAATAGTATTTATTACAATCATCAGCACCAGGCTTGGTGCTGATGATTGTTGTGCTTTTTGTTTATTGGGGCTGCCTCTTACGGTGTAATATGTAATAAAAAAAATCGGTTGCTCGAGCAACCGATTTTTTATTGTTGTTTATTTACTCCTGTGTAGCCTTCAAATGATTTATAAGCGGGTTGGCATACATCTCCAGGATTTTTGTGCGCAAGAACGCTTCGTCTTTGTCAGGGAGGTCCACCTTGCTTATGCGGTCGGCCATATAAGCGTCGAGCTTGGCAGCCTCTTCGGCGGTGTATTTGTCGGCAAAGCGGGTGTCGCCTGTCAGCTGCTCGTAATAGTAGTAGTTGATGGGCCAGAAGCGGTAGTTCCTGTGTATGTGCTTGTCTATTATGCGTGCCACGGCACTTGTTATCTCGTTCTTGCCCAGGGTGCGGTCAATCTTGTCAATCTCGTCGTTTATGCACTCTGCAACGTGGTAGTGAATGGCTCCCTTGTAGCCCATAAGGCCCTGCTGCATATTGGCAAGGTCGTCGAAGGGCGATTTCTTGTGCTCGGGGTTGTCGCGCTTCTGCTGAAACTCTTTTGCCTTCAAATAGTCGCAAGGGTCATACTCATAAGATATTGCAGTGGGGGCTATGTTAAGTTCCTTGAGTGCATCTATCATATTGCCGCTTGTGTACATTGTGAGCATTTTTATAAGGCCCTCCTGTGTGCGGTCGTTGCTGTCCTTGGCACGGCCCTCGCGCTGTGCAAGCCATATTGGTTGCTTGCGCTCGGCTATGGTGTGGTGCATATACGACGACAGGCGTTTCGACGAAGCAAGCATCTCGCGTATTGATGCCGAGCGTTGCACTATGAAGCTGCGGTTTACTCTCACAAGTTTCTTTATCCACGGGCGTATTAGAAGGTTGTCTCCAATGGCTATCTCCACGGTGTTGCCTATGTGCTCTACAAAAAGCACGCACAAGAATGCCGAGTCGAGAATAATATCTCTGTGGTTGGAGATGCAAAGGGCATTGTGCAGGCTCTCTTTGTTGTCGTAGCTCATTGTGATGCCACTGCTGAGCTTGGCAAGCAGCCCTTCCAAGAAGGGCTTAACAAGTGCCTTCTGAAAATCGAGGTTGGTTTTTGATGCACGCATGGCACCTGCAATCTGCTCAAACGGTGTGCCGGGGAATGCGTAGCCCATTGCGGCTTGGAACTCGGGGTCGGCTATGAGTTCTTCAAAAATTTGTGGGAGCTCCTCGGGTACATACGGACGAATCTCGTCATATTCTGCGGGTATATTCATAACTTTATGTGTTTAGTTGTTTCTTTCGCTCTCTTTGGGGCGTTCCTTTCGGTGCACCTCTTTGCAAAATACGGTAAAAAAAATTAAAAAAGCAAAGGGCTGTTGTTTTTTATATCGTTTTTTAGGGAATCGTAATTTTTTACTCATCTCTCTTTCTTTGTATTTATGTGGGTGCAGGCTTGTCCTCTTCAAGTGAGTGTGTTTGTTGCTATGCGTCTTTATACCCGCCCATAATATCCCCCCCATTAAACAAAAAAGCAACAACCGTGTTAATACTATGCGGCCTGTAGTGGTTGATGTGTGGTGTGATGAAACAGGCCGCTAACAGAGGGTGCGTCAAATTTGACGCACCCTCTTTGTTTTTTTACGGTTAATTATTATCTTCGCAACATAATGGATAAAATAAAAACATATACCGACCCGAGAGGCTCGCTTACCATAGCCGAGTCTATGGGTAATGTGCCCTTTCCTGTAACCCGCATATATTGGATATACGATGTTCCGCAAGGGGTGAAAAGGGGGTTCCACGCCAATAAATTGTCATACCAATACCTGGTGGCTGTGAACGGTAGTGTGGATATTTGTCTCGAAGATAAAACGGGCCGCCACCACTATCACTTAAGCTCACGTAGCGAGGGGTTGCTTGTGCCACCCGAGACGTGGAACGAGCTTACCAACTTCTCGCCCGATGCGGTGCTGCTGGTTTTTGCTTCGCACAACTATGACCCCGAAACATACATAAACTCCTACAGTGAGTTTCTCGAATATATTAAACGCTGAACTATGAGCTCTCCTTGCAGTCGCCCCATAACCGTAGTGCGCTACTCCCCGTCGCAGCAATCTGTGTGGGATAGTTTTGTGGTCGGCTGCAAGAATGCTACATTCCTTTTTAAGCGCGGTTATTTAGATTATAATCCCCGTTTCACCGATTGCTCACTGTTGTTCTACAAGGGTGGGGAGCTTGTGGCTCTCTTGCCTGCCTGTATAGAAGCCGAAGTGTTTGCTTCGCACGCCGGGCTCACATACGGTGGCTTTCTTGTGGGTAGCAACGTGGGTACCGAGCTTATGCTCTCTCTCTTTGCCGCTTTGCGCACATACCTGCAAGAAAATACTGCTGCCACAAAAGTTGTATATAGCCCTGTGCCGCATATCTATGCCACATACCCTGCCGAGGAAGATTTATATGCTCTCTTCCGTTGCAACGCGGTGCTTGCCCGCAGGCGTGTCTCTTCTGTAGTGTGGCAGCCGCGAGCATTGCCCTTCAGCACTTTGCGCAAGCGCAAGGTGAAGCGTGCTGCGTGCAGTGGGTTTTCCATTGCCGAGAGTGCCGATTATGCCTCTTTCTGGCAGGTGCTTGCCGAGAACCTGCAAAAGGAGCATGGTGCAGTGCCTGTGCACTCACTTGCCGAGATTGAGTTATTGGCAGCCCGTTTTCCTGATAATATAAAACTCTATTGTGTGGCCGACGGCAGTGGAACTGTTGTTGCAGGCACAGTGCTGTATATTACAGAACGTGTAGTGCGTGTGCAGTACATAGGCTCGGTACAGGCCGGGCGCGAGAGTGGGGCGGTGGATCTTCTCTTCGATTATCTTGTGCATAAGATGTTTGCCGATAAAGAGTTCTTCGATTTTGGAACATCGGTGGAGCAGGGCGGGCAAGTGCTTAACGGCGGGCTCATTTTCCAGAAAGAGGGCTTTGGCGGGCGTGCTGTGGTGTATGATAGTTACGAGGTCGATGTAAACTCGCTGCCGAATATTGCTCATTGACCTGCTTTTCTTTGGTTGTATATAATAACACAAAATACTATGAAAAACGCTATGAAAAAAGTATTGCTTTTTGGGCTTGCAGCCCTGTTTAGTGCAACAATCTTTGCACAAGGACAAGAACTGCTTAATTTGAGATTCGAGGCACGTGGCGATTACCAGCGTGAGTATGTCGATGGCAGTGCCGTCGATGAAAACTGTGGTTTTAAAGGGCAGTACCTGAATGTGCGTGCCGATGGTAATATTGGTGGTGGCTTCTCATACTCTTTGCGTCATCGCTTGAATAAGCAACACTCCGATGCCTCTTTCTTCGATGCTACCGACTGGCTCTACCTTGCCTACCGCAAAGATAATTGGGAGCTGTCGGCCGGTAAGCAGGTGGTTGCCATTGGTGGTTACGAGTACGATGCCGCCCCCATAGACCTCTATTTCTGCTCGGAGTGGTGGAATAATATACCTTGCTATCGCTGGGGTGGTACAGTGGCCTATGTGTTGAACGATGGCAAGGATAAATTCTCGTTGCAGATTTGTGAAAGCCCCTTCCGTGGCGAGTTGCAGGAGGAGATGCTTGCCTACAACCTTATGTGGGCCGGTTCGCACGATTGGTTCAGCACCATCTATTCGGTGAACTTTGTAGAGTATTTGCCCGGTAAGTTTGTAAACTATATTTCTCTTGGTAACAAGTTCAGCCTGGGCCGTTTTACCGTGGACCTCGATGTTATGAACCGTGCTGCAAGCGGGCAGGCCTTCATAGGCAAGGATTTTTCGGTTATAGGAAAGGTGGCTTGGCAGCCTACAAATAAACTGAATGTGTTTGCCAAGGCAAGCTACGATGTGAACAATGCCGACACAGGCAAGGATTACCTTATAGCCCCCGATACCGAAATAACCCGTGTGGGTGCAGGCCTTGAGTACTTTCCGTTGCAAGATAATCGCAACGATGTGCGCATACACGTCGTAGGCTCATACTCTTTTGGCGATAACACAAACCCTGCGGGCGTGTTGCTCGACAAGCAGACATACCTCACTATGGGTATTACTTGGAGAATGAATTTGCTCAGCCTTAAATAAAACTGTTTATGAAGAGAATAATGAAATTTATCCCGTCAGGGGTTGTGTGTCTTGTTATCTTTTTCTTGCTTTTTGGCTATCTTGCGTCGCAGATGGGTACGGCCAATATGCTTAATACCATTATGCGCACAGCACACGACCTGTTGCTGAACACAGTGTTCTATCTTATGGCCATTTGTGTAATCACGGGTGCCATTGGCCGCATATTTGTGGAGTTTGGTGTGGTGTCGTTGCTCGAAAAGCTATTGCGCCCGTTGATGAAGCCCGTTTTTAATCTCCCGGGTGTGGCGTCGCTTGGTGCGGTGCTCACCTTCTTAAGCGACAACCCCGCAATTATTTCTTTGGCGCAGGACAAGCGTTTCAGCGCATATTTCAAGAAATTCCAATTTATATCGCTTACCAATTTTGGTACTGCGTTCGGTATGGGTCTTTTGGTTATTGTTTTTATGGTGGGGCAAGGCTATTTTGTGGAGCCCCTTATAGGTCTGTTTGGTGCCGTTTGCGGTTGTGCTGTTTCCACACGATTGATGCAGTATTTTGTTATAAAGGCTTACCCGCAATATAAGCACGAGGACGCTTGTCGTGCCGACGAGGTTGAAGAGATAGAGGCCAAAGAGGTTGAGAAACCGCTATTCCAACGTATTCTCGATTCTCTGCTCGACGGTGGTCGCACGGGTGTAGATGTGGGTATGGCCATTATTCCCGGTGTGCTCATTATATCTACATTGGTTATGTTGTTTACCTTCGGCCCCTCGGCTTCGGGAGAGTTCTCGGGCGCGGCATACGAGGGTGTGCAGCTGCTCCCGTGGATAGGTGGCAAGCTAAGTTTTATATTTAGCTTTCTTTTTGGTTTCCACGACCCACACCTCATTGCTTTCCCCATAACAGCTCTTGGTGCTGTGGGTGCGGCTTTAGGGCTTATACCCAATTTTGCTGCAGCAGGCTGGATAGACGGTAATGCCATTGCTGTGTTCACTGCAATTGGTATGTGCTGGAGTGGCTACCTGAGCACACACACTGCAATGCTCGATGCCATAGGTTACCGCGAGCTCACTTCTAAAGCTATTCTTGCCCACACGATAGGCGGAATTGCTGCCGCCATTGCGGCGCATTGGGTTTTTATGCTCTATTCTGTTATTTGATATATTTGCATTTACAACACAAAAGAGGTCGGAATATTCCGACCTCTTTTGTGTTGTCCTACCTGGATTCGAACCAAGACAAACAGAACCAAAACCTGTTGTGCTACCATTACACCATAGGACAATCCTCATTTGCTTCGCTTTTGGCTTAAAGCGTTGCAAAGATATAACTCTTTGGTGAGATTGCCAAATTTTTGCCCCTGTTTTTGCTCCGGTTTGTCTTTGTGGTGCTATAAAATGTTTATATTACATCTTTTAAAGTTCTCGGCTACGGTGGCGGCAAGCTCCTCAATGCTTGTTCCACGGCACAAGGCTGCTGCTTTGTATATATCTTCAAGCCTTGTTGTAACGGTGTCGCTCTCTATGAATAACCTATCGGCGGGGGTAGCTGCAAGGCTCTCGGGGTTAAAGGCTGCGCCAAACGACAGAAAAAATCCTTCGTGTAGCAGTTGCCGGGCTTGTGCGGGCTTGCCACGGAAGCCGTGTATTATCCACGCTTGCTTGGGCTTTATGCTGCGGTGCAGTTTTATTATCTCTTCCTGCCCTTTTACGCAATGCAGTATAAGTGGCTTTTCTGCCTCTTCGGCAATGCGAGCGTGTGCTGCGAGTATCTCTGTTTGTGTCTCTGTGTCGGCAGGGCTTTTCAGCTTGTCGATGCCACACTCTCCAATAGCCACAACATTGCTCCGTTGCACAGCTTTGCGTATAGCCTCCAGGCTATTTTCCCACGCAGCAGTGATGTCCCACGGGTGTATGCCCACAGAGCAGGGTGCACCGGTGATGGGTGTTGTGCCGCAGTTTATTATGCCGGTTGTGCCGGCCTCGCAGGTGGGGTTGTGGGTGTGCAAGTCGGTCAGTGTCATGGTACAGGGTCGTATCCCGAGCCTCCCCACGGGTGGCAACGTAGCAGGCGACGCACGGCAAGGTAGAGCCCTTTTACAGGCCCGTGCTTTTTAATAGCCTCAATTGCGTATTGTGAGCAGGTGGGGGTGAATCGGCAAGAGGGTGGTGTGAGTGGGGATATACACCTCTGGTAGAAGCGTATGGGCAGAATGAGTATTCCTGTTATAAGCTTTCGCATAGCTTGCTGTTCTTTTCTATTATAGAGGTGAGTAGCTTGCACATCTTTTTCTTTAGAATTTCTGTGCTGCAGTGTTTTGTATCTATGTAAATAATGGCAACAGCTATTTTCTTGTTTTGTTCGTTCAGCGTCGCTGTAAAAGGCTGCTTGCTCAAGCGGTATGCTTCGCGTATGCGGCGTTTTACAAGGTTTCTGTCAACGGCGTGTTTAAACCTCCTTTTTGCAACACTTATCAAAATATTGGCTGTGGCGTGTGGGCTGTTGGCAGGCAGCTCCATGAAAACGGCACGCAGTGGGAAGGAGGTAACCGATGCTCCTGTAGTGTAAAGCGCGTCAATGATGCTTTTGCTCTTTAGGTGCTCTTTTAAGGGGAAACAGTGTTCGCGCATAGCTCCTTTGTGGTTTGTTTTTGTAGTTGTTGCTAAGTTAATAAAAAAGCCTGTCAGACAGGGAGAAAGACAGGCTTTTATTTATATGTTTTTTACACGCTTATGCGTTGTTCTTTGTCAAGTACTCGTCGAGCGCAGCAGGCATGTTTGTAACTGTGGCTGTGGGTGCCTCCAAGTCCAGGCGCAAGCCTATGTTGCGTATGCAGTTTGCTGTTATATTGCCAAAGCAGGCAATCTTCTGGTCGCCTTGAACATAGCCGGGTACATTCTTTCTCAAAGAGTCGAGGCCGTGAGGGCTGAAGAAGATGAGCATATCATAAGAGTTGATGTAGTCGGCAGGAATCTCGGTGCTCACAGTGCGGTACATCTCGGCCTGTGAGTGGAAAATGCCGTGTGCATCGAAAATCTTGTTCAGTTCATCGTTGTGAACATTGGACATCGGCACAAAGTATTTTTCTGTTTTGTGCTTAACAAACAGAGGCTCCAGGTCCTTTATGTGTCCATTGCCAAAAAATACCTTACGCTTGCGGTACTGCACATATTTCTGTATGTAAAGAGAAATAGTCTCCGACAAGCAGAAATATTTAAGGTCATCGGGAATTGTTACGCGCAACTCCTTGCACAACGTGAAGAAGTGGTCTATTGCATGGCGCGAAAGAAAAACAATAGCAGTATGTTCGGGTATAGATACCTTCTGCTGTCTGAATTCTTTAGCGGTTACACTCTCCACCTTTATAAAAGAGCAAAAATCAATTTGCACATTATGCTTTGCCGCAATGTCAAAATACGGAGATTTCCCTGTTGTTGGTTTCGGCTGTGAAACCAAAATCTTGCTTACTTTCAATGTCCTAAAATTTTATTATTAAAAATGCATTTATAACGTGGATTGTTCTCCACAAAATTGCTATAGGCAATAATTCAAGTGCGCAAAGATATAAAAAAATATCCAAATAGAAACATTTTTTCTTGAAAATGATTTTAATAGCACTGCTAATAACCACAGTCGTGTATATGAGCAGGGCAAAAATCAAATATATTGTATAATAAGTTTTAGAAAAGTCTTTTATGAATATTATGCACACGACAAGGGGAAATAGAATGAAGCCGCTAAGTTTTATTGTAAAAAAATATGATTGTCGCCACTCGCGTGCTACCTCTTCCGAGAAAAGGGTTGCGTTGCATAAATCGTAAAGTACTCTTTTTGCCAGCAGAGCGATGGCTGCAAGCAGGTAGAATGCAGCAAGTACAATATATGGTGTTTTGCCAACATAGTATGGCGTGCTGTACTGCATATCCCCAAATGCGATAATGCTGCAATAAAAGAAAAGCTGCAGGTAGAGCAGTAGGTTGCATATTTTGGTTATATGTGTGCGGTCGGTGTAGGGGTTCGACTGCTTGCCGTGGTAGAACATGCTTTTTGCTCTCTCCAGAATGTTGCTGCCGTTCATCATAAAGACATAGGCCATGCCTATAATGTTGAGCACAAACAACAGCATCATTGCATTGTCGCTCAAGAAATTGTATGGAATAGCGTTGCTTGTCATAGCGCGGCATACTTTCGCACCTCACAGTTCCAGCGAGGTGTCTCCTTTACATACTTTATAGCTTCGGCAGGGGTTGTTGCCACTCTCCATATTTCACCGTGTATCTTGCCCATAAAATGCTCTTCAATAGCACGCTCCAGTTGCATTATCAGGTGGTCGTAATAGCCGTTTATGTTCAATATTACTATGGGGTTAAAGTAGAGCCCAAGCTGTTTCCAGGTGATAATCTCAAAAAGCTCTTCCATTGTGCCGCAACCACCGGGCAGAGCTATTACAGCGTCGGAAAGCTTGGCCATCGTTTGTTTGCGTTCGTGCATGTTCTTTGTTATGCGCAGCTCGCTCAGCCCTTTATGGTGCCACCCTTGCTCCACCATAAATTCCGGAATTACTCCTATAGCCTTTCCGCCACTGTCGAGAGTGCCGTCTTCCACGCTGCGCATCAATCCTTGGCAACCACCACCTGTGATGAGGCTCATACCCTCATTGCCTATGATTGTCCCCAACTCGTATGCGGCCTTGGTGTAGCAGTCGGCTACTTTGCTGCTCGATGCGCAATAAACACAAATGTTTTTTGTCCCTTGCATGTTGTGTGCGGTGTATATCTTTGTTTGTAATAATATTGTTAAAATAATAGAATAGGTGGCATCTGCAGCTTAAGTACCCCAATTCTCCCTGTCGAGGTTGCGGTAACCTATAGCCTCGGCAATGTGTTGCGGCTTTATGTTCTTGCTGTTGTCGAGGTCGGCTATTGTGCGGGCAACTTTCAGTATGCGGTCGTATGCGCGTGCCGAAAGATTGAAGCGTTGCATTGCTGTTTTTAGCATTGCAAGGCTTTCATTGTCCAAAACCGCATATTTTGTCAAGAGCTTGGGTGTCATTTGCGCATTGCAGTATATCCCGTTCTCCTCTCTGAAACGCTCCTCCTGTATATTGCGTGCAGCAATAACTCTCTCGCGTATTGCTGCGCTGGGCTCTCCCTCTCTTGCGTCGGATATTTTTTCAAAGGGCACAGGTACAATCTCTATTTGCAGGTCTATGCGGTCGAGCAAGGGCCCTGAAATGCGGTTGAGGTAGCGTTGAACTTGGGCGGGTGTACACACACAGGCTTTGGTTGGGTGGTTGTAAAAACCACAGGGGCAGGGGTTCATAGATGCTACAAACATTACTCCTGCGGGGTACTCTACTTTGTAGTTTGCACGTGCTACGCATATTTTGCGGTCCTCGAGAGGCTGGCGCATTACCTCCAGCACTGTGCGGTTGAATTCCGGCAACTCGTCGAGGAAAAGCACACCGTTGTGCGCAAGAGAAATCTCCCCGGGCTTGGGGTTGCCTCCTCCACCTACAAGTGCCACCGATGATATTGTGTGGTGCGGGCTGCGGAACGGGCGTTGGGTTATAAGTGCTGTCCCGCCTTTCAGTTGCCCGCTCACAGAGTGTATTTTTGTTGTTTCGAGGCTCTCGTTTATGGTCATTGGTGGCAGAATCGAAGGCAGCCTCTTTGCCATCATAGATTTTCCACTGCCCGGGGGGCCAATCATAAGCAGGTTGTGCCCGCCTGCAGCGGCCACCTCAAAGGCACGTTTGACACTCTCCTGCCCACGTACCTCGCTAAAATCGAACGGGAAGGTAGCCTGCTTTGAGTAGAACTGCTCTTCGGCGTCAATGTTGTATGGTTTTATCTCCTCTTCGCCGTTCAAGAATCTTATAACCTGCATAAGGTTGTCTGCTGCATAAACATTTATTCCGTGAACGACAGCGGCTTCGTCGGCATTGCCGGTGGGTATAATTATTCCATCGTAGCCCAGCTCTTTTGCCTTTATTGCAATGGGCAGAGCTCCTTTTATGGGCATAAGCCCACCGTCGAGCCCAAGCTCGCCCATAATTATATATCTCCCTATTTTTTCGGTTGATATTTTTTCATCGGCGGCAAGAATTCCAATGGCAATTGGCAGGTCGTAGGCCGAGCCCTCCTTTCTTATATCTGCGGGTGCCATGTTTACAATAATCTGCTTGCCGGGGAAGTGCAGCCCGTTGAATTGAAAAGCAGAGTTTATTCGCTCGTGGCTCTCCTTTATAGCATTGTCGGGCAGGCCCACGAGGAAGAATTTTATTCCTCTCAGGGCATTAACCTCTATAGTTACCTGTATTGCGTCTATTCCTTGAAGGGCAGCTGCATAAACCTTTACCAACATCGGCTTATCTGTTTCTTGAGTTTTTTTTCGATTTTTTCTTTTTATCCCTCTCTTTGAAATATTTTTCGGCAAGGGAGTCTGTTGCTGCAGAGAAGTTCTCTGTGCTCAGCTCAAAAAGGTCGATGCGCTGGTAGGGGCTTACCACAAGCGTGAATGTGAGGTTCGAGAGGTTAAAGCGTTTGGCTATTTCACCGTTCCACGCTTTCCCGTCGCACACATTGTCGCCTGCTATGCTGTCTTCGGCAATAGATCTTTTCCACAAAACGGTGTCATAGTCGAGTGAAATGTTAAGCATTCTCACTCTGCTTGTATCCTTTTTCGCATATAGCTTGCTTATCTCCTTCATCTGTGTGCGTGAAACGGAGTCCCAGGCTGCCCAAAAGTTCACAATATACATCTTATCCTTGTAATCTTTTGAGGCTATTTTCTTTCCCTTGTCTGTAGTGAAGTTGAACGTTGGGAATAGTTTGTAAAGTGTGTTGCTGTTTTTGTTGTCTATGCGTTCTTGCAGTTCTGTGAAAAATTCGTGGTCTTGCAGTGTGCCTCCAAGGCTTCTTATCCGGCTTAGAATGAAGCTGTTGTTGGGGTGTGGACGGTCCACCATAAAACGACGTATAATCTCTACATTTGTGTTGCTGAATGGGTGTGCATAGGTGAATTCTTCAATGTGTACCTGTCTTTTTGAATTGTTTTCGGCTCTTGCAAGTACACCCGCAATGCTGTCATACAATGCTTGCTCTTTGCCCCCCTTCACAAGCCACTTGTTGCCGGCTATGGTATCGGCAATGAGCAATGCGTCAATCCCAGGCTCTGCAAACAGGGTTATAAGCTCGCCGTCGGGCATAAGCAACCCTGCCGGCACAACTGTGTCGGTGTTTATCCTGTGCGAGAAAGCTCCTTGTTTGTCGCAAATAATCTCTTCGATAACATCGTGTATGCTGTCGAGCCCGAATATATACAACGTGTCGCCTGCCTGCCCGGTGTTGCCGGCTATGGTGTAGTGCGGCGTCTCCTTGCAAGCGGTAGCGAGCAGCAGCGCGAGGGTGAAAAAGAGTATTTTTTTCATTGCTTCTTAGAACCTGTTTAAAATCCTGAATATTTTCTTACTGTTTGTTGGCGCGTTTACGTTCAAGCTCGTCGAGAATGATTTTGCGCATACGCATTGATTTTGGTGTAACCTCCAAGTACTCGTCTTCTTTAATGTACTCCAATGCCTCCTCCAGTGAGAATATTATGGGGGGGACAATGCGTGCTTTATCGTCGCTTCCGCTTGCACGCATATTGGTTAGTTTCTTGCTCTTTGTTACGTTTATCACAAGGTCGTTTTCGTGAATGTGCTCGCCCACAACCTGTCCTGCATACACTTCCTCCTGGGGGTTTATGAAGAAACGGCCACGGTCCTGCAGCTTGTCTATGGCATAGGCAAAAGCTGTGCCACTCTCCATTGCTACCATAGAACCGTTGGTGCGGCGTTCAATATCGCCCTTGTATGGCTGGTACTCTTTGAAACGGTGCGCCATAATGGCCTCGCCTGCCGATGCTGTGAGCACGTTGGTGCGCAAGCCGATAATTCCGCGCGAGGGTACGTTGAACTCGATGTTCACGCGGTCGCCCTGTGCCTCCATTGAGAGCATCTCTCCCTTGCGACGGGTAATCATATCAATCATTTTGCTCGAATAGTCGGTGGGCACGTTTATGGTGAGCTCTTCAATGGGCTCGCAGCGCACGCCGTCTATCTCTTTGTATATTACTTGTGGCTGGCCCACCTGTAGCTCATAGCCTTCGCGACGCATAGTCTCAATGAGCACCGACAGGTGCAGCACGCCACGCCCGAATACTGTCCAGGCGTCTTCCTCGGGGGCTTTTTTTACGCGCAGAGCAAGGTTCTTGTCGAGCTCTTTTTCCAGCCTCTCCTGTATGTGGCGCGATGTAACGAACTTGCCCTCTTTGCCAAAGAAGGGTGAGTCGTTTATTGTAAACAACATACTCATTGTGGGCTCGTCTATGGCAATGGGTGGCAGTGCTTCGGGGTTCTCAAAGTCGCACACGGTGTCGCCTATCTCAAACTTGTCGAGGCCTACAATGGCGCAAATGTCGCCGGAGCTCACAGCTTCGGTCTTTTTGCGGCCAAGCCCCTCAAAAGTGTGCAGCTCCTTTATCTTCATTTTGCTCTGCTCGCCGTTGCGGTTCACAAGAGTGATGTTCGCATTTTCTGTGAGCGTGCCACGGTGCACGCGTCCAATGGCTATGCGGCCGGTGTAGGGCGAGTAGTCGAGCGAGGTTATAAGCATCTGCGGGGTGCCTTCGAGCTGCTCGGGTGCGGGTATGTGCTCCAGAATGGCGTCGAGCAAGGGGGTGATGTCGTTTGTGGGCTTGCGCCAATCGGTGCTCATCCAATTGTTCTTTGCCGAGCCGAATATTACGGGAAAGTCGAGCTGCTCCTCGGTGGCATCGAGCGAGAACATAAGGTCGAACACCATTTCATGTACCTCGTCGGGGCGGCAGTTGGGCTTGTCCACTTTGTTCACAACAACAATGGGCTTTAAGCCAATCTGCAGAGCCTTTTGCAGTACAAAGCGTGTTTGCGGCATAGGGCCCTCAAAGGCATCTACCAGGAGTATGCAGCCGTCGGCCATGTTGAGCACACGCTCCACCTCACCGCCAAAGTCGCTGTGTCCCGGGGTGTCGATGATGTTTATTTTTGTTCCTTTGTATTGAATCGATACATTCTTTGAGAGAATGGTTATGCCTCTTTCTCTTTCGAGGTCGTTGTTGTCGAGTGTCAGGTTGTCGTTGTCCTGCTCTTTGAGCAGGTTGCCTGCCAACATCATCTTATCTACCAATGTGGTCTTGCCGTGGTCAACGTGGGCTATAATGGCAATATTACGAATATTCTGCATTATTGTAAGATATTTATATACATTTTAGAGTGCAAAGTTACTACAAAACAGTGGAAAAAACGAATAAATACCCGACAAGCTGTTTTGAAAAAATAAAAAGATTGTATTTTGTGTGTATTTCGGGCCTGTTTTCTCTTTGCCCACGGGCTTGTGCGTGTTTTTGTTGTGAATTTTTCTTTGCAAAAGGCTTGCCGTTCCAAAAAATAGCTGTATCTTTGCACCCGCTAAATAAAATTTTTAATCATTTAAAACACAAATCTATGTATTTGGATTCAGCTAAAAAGCAAGAAATCTTTGGTACATACGGAACGTCTAACACTGATACTGGTTCTGCAGAGAGCCAGATTGCATTGTTCTCATACCGTATTGCCCATTTGACGGAGCACCTCAAGGCTAACCGTAAAGATTATAGTACACAGAGAGCTTTGACAATGTTGGTAGGTAAGCGTCGTGCGCTCCTTAACTATTTGAAGGATCGCGACATCAATCGCTACCGTGCAATTGTTTCAAAACTCGGCTTGCGTAGATAATCTGCGCCTGAAAAGTTTAACTAGGGTCCGCTCGAAAGAGTGGGTCCTAGTTTTTTTATGTCTGTGCCACGCAGTGTATGTTAAATATATATAGCTATTTTACCTATAATATCTTTTGCTCTTTCGGAAATTAACTGTAAATTTGCAATAATAGAGTATAAATAGCCGGAATTTTGTTTTTTCATAGGGCGGTTACAGCCCGTGAACAATTTTGAAATAAGAAGTATATGGCAAAGAAACAGATTACGATTGAGGAGGTAAAAGAGGATTTGCGCTATCTGCGCCTGTTGGCACGCGACTTTCCTACAGTGTCGAGTGTAACCACCGAAATTATAAATTTGGAGGCAATATTGCAATTGCCCAAGCCCACCGAGCACTACCTTGCCGACCTTCACGGTGAGAATGAGGCTTTTGAGCATGTACTCCGTAATGCGTCGGGTAATATCAAGCGCAAGGTGAACGATCTGTTTGGAAGTACTCTCTCTGACAGAGACAAGAAAGAACTTTGCACCCTCATATACTACCCCGAAAAGAAACTTAAACTCGTGAAGCAGGAGGTGGAGAATATGGACGAGTATTACACGGTTATGCTTAATAGGCTCATCACCGTGTGCCGTAATATCTCGTCAAAATACACCCGTTCAAAGGTGCGCAAGAGTCTCCCCGAGGAGTATGCATATATAATTGAGGAGCTCTTGCACGAGGCCAACGACGACCGTAATAAATTGGCCTATTTCTCGGCCATTGTAAATACCATTATCTGCACGGGCCGTGCCGACCACTTTATTATTGCTCTATGCTCGCTCATACAGCGTCTTGCCATAGACCGCTTGCACATTTTGGGCGATATATTTGACCGTGGCCCGGGAGCGCACCTCATAATGGATACACTTTGCAATTATCACCACCTGGACATTACTTGGGGCAACCACGATGTGCTGTGGATGGGCGCGGCAGCCGGTAACCTATGTTGCATTGCCAGTGTGTTGCGTCTCTCTTTGCGCGACGCCAACACCCGCACGCTCGAGGACGGTTATGCTATAAATATGGTGCCATTGGCTACATTTGCAATGGAGCAGTATGCCGATGACCCTTGTGAAATATATATACCACGAGTAGATGAGGAGCGTACCAACCACACCGAAAAAGATATACGTCTCATTGCACAAATGCACAAGGCGGTTTCGGTAATAGAGTTTAAATTGTCGGGTGCAATAGCACAAAAATATCCTCATTGGGAGATGCAAGACCGTTGCTTGATGGAGCACATAAACAAGGAGCGTGGCACAATAACCATAGACGGCAAGGAATACCCAATGCTCGATACTCTGTGGCCCACACTCGACCCTGCCAATCCCTATGCTCTCACACCCGAGGAAGCCGACCTCATGGAGCGTTTGCGCTACTCCTTTATGCGTAGCGAACGCTTGCAGAACCACGTGAACTGCCTGCTTATGCGTGGTGGAATGTATGTTATTTACAACTCCAATCTTATGTTCCACGCATCGGTGCCTTTGAACGAGGACGGCACTATGCGCGATGTCTCTATCAACGGCACGGTTGTAAAAGGTAAAGAACTTTTGAAAAGAGTGGAGCGTATAGCCCGCTCGGCATTCGATAACGACGTTGATGCCGGTGAGCGCGAGGTTGCTCGCGACTTCTTCTGGTATCTGTGGTGTGGCCCTCATTCGCCTCTCTTTGGTAAAGCCAAAATGGCTACATTTGAACGATATCTGCTCACCGACAAGGAGGTGCAGAAAGAGCCCAAAGGCTGGTACTATATATTGCGCGACAAGGCCGAAGTGTGCGATTATATTCTCGACGAATTCGGTGTGCAGGGCAGCCATCGCCACATAATAAACGGCCACGTTCCCGTGCGTGTGTTCAAAGGAGAGAACCCAATAAAAGCCGATGGTCGTTTGATGGTGATAGACGGTGGCTTCTCCCGTGTATATCACAACCGCACCGGTATTGCAGGCTACACGCTTGTGTATCACAGCCGTGGGTTCCAGCTTGTGCAGCACGAACCCTTTACATCTACCGAGGAGGCTGTGCTTAACGGAACAGATATCAAGAGCACCACACAAATTGTGGAAATGATGGGCCGCCGCGAAAATGTTGCCGACACAGATATTGGCCGTGGAATAATGTTGAAAATAAACGACCTTGAAAAACTGCTCACGGCCTACCGCAAGGGTATAATAAAAGAGAGACCGTAGTGCATTTTGGTGAATGTGCCCGGTAATACCGACAAAAAATAAAATAATATATGAAAGCAATAGTAAGTGTAATAATGGGAAGCACGTCCGACCTTCCCGTAATGAAAAAAGCAACCGATTTCTTGAATGATATGCAGGTACCTTTCGAGGTGAACGCCCTTTCGGCTCACCGCACCCCCGAAGCCGTTGAGGCCTTCTCCAAAGGTGCAAAAGAGCGTGGTGTGAAGGTGATTATAGCTGCTGCGGGTATGGCAGCTCACTTGCCCGGCGTTATTGCCGCAAGTACCACGCTGCCGGTGATAGGTGTGCCCATAAACAGCACACTCGACGGGGTTGATGCTATGCTTGCCATCGTGCAGATGCCTCCCGGTATTCCGGTGGCTACGGTGGGCGTTAATGCTTCGCTCAACGCCGCAATTCTTGCTGTGGAAATGCTTTCGCTTGCCGATGCAGAACTTGCTGCACGCCTTGCTGCTTACAAGGATAATCTCAAGAAAAAGATAGAGAAAGCCAACGAAGAGCTTAAAGAACTTAAATATGAGTACAAAACAAACTAATATCAACCTCTTTAATTACAATCGTCGTTCCACTGTAGAGGTGAGCGTGGGTAATGTGGCAATAGGTTGCAACAACCCTGTGCGTGTGCAGTCTATGACTAATACCTCAACTATGGACACAGAGGGTAGTGTGGAGCAGGTGATGCGCATTGTTGCCAAGGGTGGTGAGCTTGTGCGCCTTACCACACAGGGCAACCGCGAAGCGGTTAATTTGGGCAGTATAAAAGAGCAGTTGCTTGCCCGTGGTTGCAGTGTGCCGCTTGTTGCCGATGTACATTTCAATGCTGCCGTTGCCGACACTGCAGCGCAGTATGCCGACAAGGTGCGCGTTAACCCGGGTAACTATGTCGATGCAGCTCGTGTCTTTAAGCACATCGATTACACCGATACCGAGTATGCCGACGAACTCCGCCGTTTGCGTGAGCGTTTTGTTACTTTTCTTAACTTGTGTAAAGAGAATGGCAAAGCTATTCGTGTGGGTGTGAACCACGGTTCATTGTCCGACCGCATAATGAGCCGCTACGGCGATACTCCTTCGGGTGTTGTGGAGTCTTGTATGGAATTCTTGCGTATATGTCGCGATGAGAATTTCAATAATGTGGTTGTGTCTATTAAAACAAGCAACACGGCTATGATGGTTACTACTGTGCGACGCTTGGTTGCTGTAATGGAGAGTGAAGGTATCTCTTTCCCCTTGCATTTGGGCGTAACCGAGGCGGGCGATGCCGAGGACGGGCGCATAAAAAGTGCTGTGGGTATAGGTGCGTTGCTTGCCGACGGTATTGGCGACACAGTGCGCGTCTCTCTTGCCGAAGCCCCCGAGAATGAAATACCCGTGGCAAAGGAACTCGTGGAGTATATATCAAAACGTGCAGGGCACGCGCCCATTGCAGGTGAGCCCTACGAAGGTTTCTGCTACCAGGAACCCGTGCGTCGCGCTACAGTGGCTGTGGGTTGTGTGGGTGGCTCGCAGGTGCCTGCGGTCGTGGGCGAGGCTGTAGATTCTGCCGATATTGCCCCCGATTTCATCGGCTCGCAGTTGCAGACAGTGAGCATCGACGAAGCTGCCGACGGCACAATGGTGTCGCTTTGTATCCGTTGCTTGTCGCCCGAAAATATAGTAAAATTAAAAGGGCTCAAAGATATTATAATAGTGGCAAACAGTACACACGTCAACCCCGTGGGCGAGCTACGCGCGGTAATCCATAAATTGGCAGCCGAGGGTGTCGCGGCTCCCGTTATTGTGCACCGTTGCTATAAAGAGAGTAGTGTGGAGGCTTTGCGCATTAAGGCTGCCGCCGACTTGGGCGTGCTGCTCATCGATGGCCTTGCCGACGGTGTGTGGCTTGAAAATCCCGGAATATCTGCAACGGAAATCAATTCCATCGCATTCGGTATATTGCAGGCTACCCGTGCACGCATAAGCAAAACCGAATACATTGCCTGCCCCGGCTGCGGGCGTACAATGTACGACCTGCAGGGTACACTTGCCAAGATAAAGGCAGCAACAGCTCACCTCAAAGGTCTAAAAATAGGCGTTATGGGTTGTATTGTAAACGGCCCCGGTGAAATGGCCGATGCCGATTATGGCTATGTGGGTGCAGCCCGTGGAAAGGTAAGCCTTTATCGCCAAAAAGAGTGTGTGGAAAAGAATATCCCCGAAGATGAGGCTATTGAACGTCTGTTGCAGTTAATAGACAGCGACAGAGCAAAGAAATAACAAACCTTGAAACACACAAAAAAATCAGCGGTGCACGCACCGCTGATTTTTTTGTGTGTGTTGGGTTGTTGCTTGTTACCAAGCGTGGCTTTGTTAATTACCACCGGAGGTAGAGGGGTGTTTTGCCATTCAAAAAACAATTTTGTAGTAAAATAACAAAAAATAAGTCAAATAATAAACAAATCGGTAACCACGGCTGTTAAGTAGTTATTACTTAATAAATATATAAATAGTGGATGCTGCAAAATTCAGGAAGGAGCTGCTGGAGGTGCAATCGGAGTTGCAACGCTTCGCTTATAAACTAACGGCAGATAAAGAGGAGGCAAACGATTTGCTGCAAGAAACATCGTTAAAAGCACTTGACAATATGGACAAATACACGCCCGACACCAATTTCAAGGGCTGGGTATATACCATAATGCGCAACATATTCATAAACAACTATCGCAAGGTGGTGCGCGACCAAACATTTGTCGATCATACCGACAACCTCTTTCATATGAACAGCTCCCAAGAGTTTGACACTTATATAACAGAAAACAATTACGACAGCAAAGAGATTTACCGCGTTGTGAACAGCCTTTCCCGCGAGTACCGCATTCCCTTTCTTATGCATCTTTCCGGCTTCAAATACCGCGAAATAGCCGAGCGTCTGTCATTGCCACTAGGCACGGTAAAAAGCCGTATATTCTTCACTCGTCAGCACCTGCAACGCCTGCTTAAAGATTACAGGTGATGGAGGTGTTCTCCCTTTAATTCATAATCAAAGCTTTTGCGCTATCTTTTTGTTTTGTGAAGAAATAATATCCCTTTTGAACATTGATTGCTAAAAAATGTTTATATTTGCAACGATTCGTGACAGTCGCTATTCAGCGTATTTTATATGTTTGTTTTTGTGACTGTTAGCATAGCCTGCAGGGAGAAATCTGCGGGTGCAAGAAAGCATTTTGTTTAAGTCCGAATCTTAAATTCGCCAAATTTTTAACAGAGGACCGAAGCAATCAATGCTCATTCTGTGTATATGCAAGTTATGTGCGTTCTGCGCATAGCTGTTGTGTATATCCACGGCGTGGGAATATTGTTTCTTCATAGTTCATTCTGTTGGGGCGTTTGGCGATGCCTAAGATTCGTGGACGTAAGACGATAGGTCTCACGTCTTTCTTGTTTTTATACGTAGGCAACGGTGCTTTCGCCATTTTTGGGCAGTTAACCTTATAAAATATAAAAGCTATGAAAAAAATGAAACATCTGTTCTCTTTGCTGTTGCTCCTTGTGTGCGTGCAAGCATATTCGGCAACAGACGGCTCGGGAGTGCCCGAGGGCGACACAAACTATTTCTACATCGAGGAGGGCTGCACCGTGCAGCCCGGTGGTGCCAGAACCAATTACGCAGTATCATTTGTGGGTACCGACTACTTTACCGCCTACAATATTGTTTTTAACTACCCCGAGGGTATAAAAATAGATATGATAAGTGAGGGCAACCCCCGTGCCACCATTTACAAAGGTACCGGCAGCCCATACCCTTATACAATGGAGGAAGTTGAAGATGAGGAAACCGGCGATTGGGTGCAGCAAAAGGTATATACACACGCTGTTTATAGCAACGTGGTGGGCAATACACTGCGTTTGGGCTGTTTTTCCACTCTTAACGCCGACTTCACTGCAACCGAAGGTCGCCTTTTCCGTGTCTATTTCACCGCTTCGCCCTACGTGAAGCCCGGCCCCCTGCCCATAGCCTTCACCGAGCAGAAATTTGTGAAAAGCGACGAAACTGCCAAGGTTCCCACCAACTACACATCTACCGCAATCACCGTGGGCACCACCGGCACAATAACCCTCAATGTGTCGGCGGCAAACAAGTTCGGCACCTGCATACTGCCCTTCGATGCCGCAATACCCGAGGGCCTCAAGGTATATAGCTGCTCGTCGGTAGATGGCGATTGCCTTGTGCTCACCGAGCAACAGAGCTTTGCCGCATACACCCCCTACATACTCTATGCCGAGAACGGCTGCACTGCCACCCTCACAGGCGAGGTAGATGCCACCAAGTACCAAGAAGTCGTTACCGATGGCTACATTAGCGGCACTGTTGTTACAACCTCGGTGGAAGGTGGTGCAGGCAACTACGTTATGCAAAACAAGGGCGACGGCCCTATGTTCTACAAGGTGGGCGACACTCCCTTCTCGCTTGCCCCGGGTAAATGCTGGCTCACAATCCCCAATGCACAGCAGAGTGCCCTCTCTTTCCGTTTTCAAGAGGGAACAACAGGCATTGGCAGCATAGCAACCGATGATGCCGCCCACACCATATACGACCTCAACGGCCGCGTGGTAACCAATATGCTCCCCGGCAAGTTGTATATACAGGGTGGCAAAAAAGTTTGGGGCACCGGTAAATGATGCATTCAGTTTCGTTGAATATAAACATTAAAAAATATAAAGCTATGAAAAAGAGTTTTTTAAGACAACTGTTCACCGCCCTGTTGCTATTGTGCGGCACGGTGGCAAGTGCACAAGATTTTCCTTTGTATTTTGGTGCTAAAGATGGCCTCCCCGGCACCGCACCAAGCGGTAGTTCTCAAAAACAATGGGAGAGTGGTACGCTTAATTTTGGAAACGAAGTGAATGGTCTCCGAATAACTGTATTTACTACAAATTCGAATCAAAAGTATAATAATTTCCCAATGACAGCCCTTGCCGAGTTGGAGTTTTACGATGGCGATGGTAACAAAATAGAATATACTGCCGATGATGTAACAACCAACTCCTTGGAGAGCTCTGAAGGCTCGCTTGCTGCATTATGCGATGGCAACTATTCTACCTTCTATCACTCTACTTGGCAGACCGGAACAACCCCCGATAGCTATGTATATGTGGAAGTGCAATTCCCGCAAGCAGTGACAACTGTAAATATAAAGCTGGTTGAGCGCAATACGTTAAACTCGTTAATGGCCACAAGTATAGGTGTAACAGAAATCGGAGTATTATGTCCTTTGGGAACTTTAAGTGGTACTTGTGGCGATAATACCTATTGGGAATTGGATAACGGAGTCCTCTCTATTGGTGGCGAGGGTGCAATTACCAATAATTCTTGGGAATTATACTCAAACTCAATAAACGAAGTTGTTATAGGTGAAGGTGTAACAGGCATAGGAAATTATGCGTTCCGTAATTGCAGCAGCCTCACAAGCATAACTATTCCTAATAGTGTAATAAGTATAAAAACGGCTGCATTCGAAGGTTGCAGCAGCCTTACCAGCATTGAAATTCCCAATAGTGTAACAAGCATAGGAAATTATGCCTTCTCTGGTTGCACCGGCCTCACCGGCATAACTATCCCTAATAGTGTAACAAGCATAGGAGGTTCTGCGTTCTCTGGTTGCATCGGCCTCACCGGCATAACTATCCCTAATAGTGTAACAAGCATAGGAGGTTCTGCGTTCTCTGGTTGCACCGGCCTCACCGGCATAACTATTCCTAATAGTGTAACAAGCATAGGAAATTATGCGTTCTCTGGTTGCACCGGCCTCACCGGCATAACTATCCCTAATAGTATAACAAGCATAGGAGGTTCTGCGTTCCGTAATTGCAGCAGCCTCACAAGTGTAACCATTCCCAATAGTGTAATAAGCATGGGAGATTATGCCTTCTCTGGTTGCAGCAGCCTTACTAGCATTGAAATCCCCAATTGTGTAACAAGCATAGAGGCGAAAGCGTTCGAAGGTTGCAGCAGCCTCACAAATGTAACCATTCCCAACAGCGTAACAAGTATTGGGGATTGGGCGTTCTTGGATTGCAGCAGCCTCACCAGCATTGAAATCCCCAATAGTGTCACTAACATAAGGCGATGTGCGTTCATGAATTGCAGCGGTCTCACCGGCGTAACAATCCCCAATGGTGTAACAGCCATAGAACATTCAGTGTTCTTTGGTTGCAACGCCCTCACAAGTGTAACCATTCCCAACAGTGTAACAAGCATTGGAGGTTCTGCGTTCGAGTATTGCACCGGCCTCACCAGCGTAACAATCCCCAACAGTGTAACCAGCATAGGAGGTTCTGCGTTCAGAGAATGCTCCGGCCTTACCAGTGTTACCATTCCCAATAGTGTAACATCGATAGGAAACAGCGCGTTCGATGGTTGCTACGGCCTTAAAGAGGTGCATATAAACGACATTTCTGCGTGGTGTGGCATTGCTTTTGGCAATGATGATGCCAATCCGCTGTATTACGCAGAAGCATTGTATCTGAATAACGAGTTACAAACCAATATTGTAATCCCCGAAAATGTAGCTGCGCTTGGTAGCTATACATTTGTGAATGTGGATGCGTTTTTTACACTCGAAGCAACCACCCCACCCATAGTTACTTCCAGTACCTTTGCATCATATGCGTCGTTTGCAGTGCCCGTTACTGCATTGGATACATATAAAAACGATGCAAACTGGGCTACATACGCCTCAAAAATTGTGTCGGCCGATAAAGCTGTCCTTACGCTCGATGTTACAGCCGAAGAGGGTGCATCGGCATTGCTCAAGGAGATTGGCGATGCCAACACCACAAGCGTTTGCGACCTCACCATTAAAGGCAGCATAAACAGCTACGATGTGATTATTTTGCGCGATAAAATGCCCAACTTGCGCTCCCTCGATATAAGCGAGGCCGCTGTGGTGGCAAGCAGCAAGGCTTTCTATGAAACATATTGCACAGGTGAAAACGATTTGGGCGATTATGCTTTCTATAATTTGTCAAATCTTTTGAACGTTAAACTGCCTAACGACCTTGTGCGCATAGGTTATAGAATGTTCAGTGATTGCGGCGGGCTTAAAACTGTTACAATGGGTAATAGTGTAACAAGCATTGGAGGTTCTGCGTTCTATAATTGCTACGGCCTCACCGGCGTAACAATCCCCAATAGTGTAACAAGCATAGGAGATTGGGCGTTCTATAATTGCGGCGGGCTTAAAACTGTTACAATGGGTAATAGTGTAAAAAGCATAGGCTCTCATGCGTTCTATAATTGCGACGGCCTCACAAGCGTAACAATCTCCAATAGCGTAACAAGCATAGGCTCTCATGCGTTCTATAGTTGTGGCGCTCTCGCAAATGTTGCAATGGGTAATAGTGTAAAGAGTATTGGTTCCCAAGCGTTCTATCAATGCGGCTCTCTTAAAGAAATTAAACTGTCCCCCACATTGCAGACAGTAGGAAGTTATGCATTCTATGGTTGCCGTGCCCTCACCGAAGTGCGCCTCCCCAGTTCAATATTGTCGGTGGCAGGCTCCGCTTTCTCCGATTGCAATGCAATAAAGAATGTATATACATATACCATTGAGCCCACAAGCATAGAAGAAAGTACATTTACTACCTCTGTATTCCAAAACTCTACGCTGCACGTGCCCTCCACAAGCTACTGGAACTACTACTGGGACGATGGTTGGAAACGTTTTCTCAACCTCTCTTATTTCGATGAACCATACGACTACTTCTACCTGAACAACGACTACACACTCGACGAGGAGACAGGTTACATCGACGGCACCCCCGACGTGGATATCAACGCCGGCGGTGGTCTTGTGGTAGAGGGCGAGACAAGCGACAACGAAGATGTGAAACAGGAACTTGGCGATGTGAACATTAACCACGATGGCAGCGGCACCAGTGGCTCCATCATAGGCGACAACAACGTACACGCCGAAAACCTCAACATAAGAATAAACATCAAGGGTGGCCGTTGGTATTTCTTCGCCTTCCCGTTCGATATTCCTTTCTCAAAGATAAGTATGGAAAATGGCACACAGTATGTGTTCCGCTACTACGACGGCGAGGAGCGTGCCAAGAATGGCGAGGGTGGTTGGAAAGATATTAACGAGAACCACCTGAAGGCTGCCCGCGGATATATATTCCAAGCCGCTGCCGACGATGTGCTTGTGCTCAACATTGCCGATGTGCGCTTTAAGAAGGAGGATAAGTACAACGAACTTGTGGAGCACGTTACCGAGAACTTGCAAGATGCAAGCTGGAACTTTACCGGTAACCCCTACCTGAGCTACTACGACATTAACAACCTTGGCTACGATGCCCCCATCACAATATGGAACGGCACTTCGTACGAGGCTATACGCCCGGGCGATGACGATTACCACTTTGCTCCCTTTGAGGCATTCTTTGTACAGAAACCCGAGGACAAGGGTAGCGTGGATTTCAATGGCGATGACCAAACGACACACAAGAAGGCGCAGGCTACACAGGCTGCCAACGCTGCAAGGCGTGCAGGTGCTCCCGTGGCACGCGACCGCAAGCTGGTGAATATTGCCATAAGTGGCGAGAACGCTACTGCCGACCGCACCCGCGTGGTGTTCAATGACAAGCAGTCGCTTGCCTACGAAACCGCTTGCGATGCCGTTAAGTTCGAGAGCGATGCTGCCGCACAGCTATATACACTCGACAACAAGAATGTGCGATATGCTATCAACGAGCGCCCCGTGGGCAACGGTACCGTTCCCGTGGGTGTGAAACTCGCCAACAGCGGCCGCTACACCATCTCGGCCGAGCGTATGGACACCGCCGTGCTGTTGAAAGACGAAAAGACCGGCACCGTGCATAACCTTGCCGAGGGTGCATATACCTTTATTGCCGATGCCGGCACCGACGAGGCACGCTTTGCACTTGTATTCAACGGTGGCACCACAGGCATAGAAGGCGCTGTTGCTGCCGATGCCGTTGCTGCAGTAGATGGTGGCGTGAACATTGAGAACGCAGCCGGTGCTGTGGTAGAAATATATACCGCAGCGGGCGCAGTGGTTGTTTCCGATGTTGTGTCGGGTTACGTGGCTCTGCCTGCCGGTGCATACATTGTGAAAATAAATGGTAATAGTATAAAGGTTGCCGTAAAGTAATTTAAGCGATGAAAACTGTGATTAAATATCTGCTGTGTGCGCTACTCCTGCTATGCGGGAGCAGCCTGCACGCGCAGGTCGATTTCAACCCCACCAACCCGTCGGAGCCTAACCTATATTTATATAGGAATGTATCGGTGGCATCGTACCCATCGGCTGCGGGCTATGTGTCGAGTGGCGGCCGTTGGTTAGAGGGCAGCTCGCACACGCTGAGCACATCGGCGCGCAGCACCCTTTACACCTTCTCGCACTGGACACTGAATGGCGAGTACTACTCCTCGTCGTCGCACTTCACATTTACGCTGGGTAGTGAGGATATGGCGTTTGTGGCGCATTACGATTATACGCCCCCCTCGCCATCGGAGCCAAGCCTCATTATAAAGAACGAGTTGTTCCTTGTGCCTTACCCCGAGGGTGCCTGTACCTTTAACCGTGCAAGCGGCGCAACCGTGCTCTACGACGACTGGGTTACCCTCACCGCCACCCCAAGCACCGGTTTCCAATTCCTTGGCTGGTACGACGGCACAGGTACCAAGGTGAGCAGCAGCCTCTCGTTCAACTACCAAATGCCCGACGAGGATGCCACCCTCACCGCCCGTTTCGAGTATAACCCCGCCAACCCGTCGGAGCCCTCGGGCGACGGCTCGCAAACCAATGTGCAGACCACCCCGCGTGGCGATGTGAACAAGGACCTCGCGGTGGATTTGCAGGATATTGTGATAGTGCTTAACACCTTTTTGGGCAAAAACGGCAACGAGGAGAGCAGCGCTCTATGCGACCTCAACGGCGACGGAACGGTGGATATTGAAGATGTTGTGAAAGTATTAAACGTATTCTTAAAAAAATAGAGATGAAAAGTTATAAAAAACCTATGGCCGAACTTGTGACAATAGATTGCATCGGCTTTATTGCGGCATCGCCCGCAGGCCCCGAACTTAAATTTACCTCGGAACAGGCCGACAACAATGTGGAGGCCCTTTCAAAAAAGCAGGGTGGTTCCTGGGGCAGCTTATGGAATAAGTAAACAAGTAGCAAAAAAAAATAGAACCCGCGGGTTCTATTTTTTTTTGCCGACTGCAACGGTAAGCCGATTTTTGTGCATTTATTAGTTAATTATTGCTAAATATTTGCGTGCTATAAATCGATGTCTCCATTATAATGTTATAATTGTAGTAGAGTACCAAATTAAATAATATTACTATGGAGAAAAGTTGTAAGGATTTACTATGCAGTAAATTGATAGAGACGCGGAAACAATTATTGGGTTTTGCATTGATATTAACACATAACCAGGAACAGGCGCAGGATTTGTTGCAACAAACCTCGCCTGTTATTCTTGCCAATGCCGATAATTACGAGGAAAGAGGTTGTTTCTATTCTTGGGCTATGGAGGTGATGAAGCATATCTTTTTCAATGAATTAAAATATAGAAAATACCGCGTAACGCTGGGCTACGATGATATCCCCGGCGGTGCGTCGCCCTTTTCGTCCAATGAACCCGAAAGTGAATACAACTGTCGTGAGATTGTTCGCCTTATAACCTCATTGCCGCCCGCGCACTCAAAAGCGTTTAAATTGCTTCTCGATGGCTATAGCTACAATGAGATTGCAAGCAAGGAGGGTTGTACGCTTGGGCGGGTAAAGAATTGTCTGCATTCGGCAAGGGTGGCTCTGCGCAAAGAACTTGGGGTGTGATTCTACAGAAATAAAAACGGAGTTTTTGGAAATGGCTCGAAATTTATTAACCGAGTATTCTCTTTGAAACTGCAAGGCGTCTCGCCTCCAATATAATCTCGAAATAAAATTCAAACAGTTACTTATATTTCTATTTTTATCACTATCTTCGCAAATCAAATACAAGAAGATAACAAATGATATAAAACTTCGCTTTATGGAAAATAAATTAATGATATATAATACGCTGTCGCGTAAAAAAGAACTCTTTGAGCCGTTGCATGCTCCCAATGTGGGGCTTTATGTGTGCGGCCCCACTGTATATGGCCCCGCTCACTTGGGGCACGCTCGTCCTGCAATTACATTCGACGTGCTCTTCCGTTATTTGCAAAATCTTGGTTACAAGGTGCGTTATGTGCGCAACATTACCGATGTGGGCCACTTGGAGCACGATGCCGACGATGGCGAGGATAAGATATCAAAGAAAGCTCGTCTGGAGCAACTTGAGCCTATGGAGGTGGTGCAGCAATACACGCTTCACTATCACAAGGTTATGGAAGCTCTGAATGTGCTGCCACCCAGCATCGAGCCGCATGCATCGGGGCACATAATAGAGCAGATAGAGCTTGTGAAGGAGATTATGAACAATGGCTTTGCCTATGAGAGCCAGGGCTCGGTATATTTTGATGTTGCCAAGTATGACAAGGTGCACCACTATGGAGTTTTGTCGGGCCGTAACCTTGACGATGTACTTAACACAACACGTGAGCTTGACGGGCAGAGCGAGAAACGCAACCCTGCCGACTTTGCTTTGTGGAAGTGTGCACAGCCCGAGCATATTATGCGCTGGCCCTCTCCCTGGAGCAATGGCTTCCCCGGCTGGCACTGTGAGTGCACCGCAATGGGCCGTAAATACCTGGGCGAGCAGTTCGATATTCACGGTGGCGGTATGGACCTGGTGTTCCCTCACCACGAGTGCGAGATTGCGCAGGGCGTGGCTGCTATGGGCAAGCCTGTGGTTAAGTATTGGATGCACAACAATATGATTACCATTAATGGTACAAAAATGGGTAAGTCTCTAGGTAATTTTATTACTCTTGACGAGTTCTTTACAGGCTCGCATAAATTGCTTGCGCAGCCCTACTCGGCCATGACAATCCGTTTCTTTATTTTGCAGGCTCACTACCGCAGCACAGTCGATTTCAGCAATGACGCCTTGCAGGCTGCCGAGAAGGGTATGCAACGTTTAATGGACGCCTACAAAACTCTTTGCGGGCTCACTGCGCAGGGTGAAACTACTGTAGATGTTGCCGGCTTGCGTGGCAAGTGCTACGACGCGATGAACGACGATATGAATACTGCCCAAGTTATTTCGCATTTGTTCGATGCTTCGCGTGCAATAAATCAGGTGGCCGATAAAAAAGCTACAATTTCGGCAGCCGACCTCGTAGAACTTAAAGATACCTTTGCGTTGTTTATGTTTGATATCTTGGGCTTGAAGGAGGAGCGTGGCTCCGACAGTGCACGCGAAGAGGCTTTTGGCAAGGTCGTAGATATGTTGCTCGAGCAACGTCAGGCTGCAAAAGCTGCCAAAGACTGGGCTACAAGCGACAAAATACGCAATGAACTTGCTGCACTTGGCTTTGAGATTAAAGACTCTAAAGAGGGTGCAACTTGGAAATTGAATAAGTAGCATAATGCTACTGTGGGGCACACCTGTGTGTGCCCATCGCTTCTATAGAGGAGCAAGAACCTATAACAAGATGAGTAAATATTTATCAATATTAGCAATTGCCATAGCCCTTGCAGCCTGCGGTGGAGGAAATAAAAAAGTACCTGCACAGGCCGAAATGGCAGCAATAGTACCTGTATTTGATGCTGATAGCGCGTATAGCTATGTTGAGCGTCAAGTAGCTTTTGGGCCACGAGTGCCTAACAGCGCGGCCCACCGTGCCTGCGGGGATTATTTTGAATCTTTCTTGCGTGCTTGCGGTGCCGATGTGGTGGCACAAGAGGTGGAGCTCACAGCCTATAACGGTGATAAATTGCAGGCACGCAACATTATAGCACAGTTTCAACCACATAACAAAAAACGTGTAATGCTGTGTGCTCACTGGGACAGCCGTCCTTGGGCCGACAGCGACCCCGACAAGAGCAATCACTATAAACCGATTCTTGGAGCCAATGATGGTGCAAGTGGAGTGGGCGTGCTTATGGAAATTGCACGGCATATATCTACGGTGCCGCCAGCGGTGGGTGTAGATATTGTGCTGTTCGATGCCGAGGACTATGGCCGCCACGAAAATGACCCTTACACCGGGCGTGGAATTGATAATTCTTGGGCCCTCGGCTCGCAGTATTGGGCTCGTTACCCTCATAAAGAGGGCTACAATGCGCGTTATGGCATTCTGCTTGATATTGTAGGTGCCCCGGGCTCGCGTTTCCACCGCGAGGGCTTGTCCAACCATTTTGCCAAGAATATTGTTGATAAAGTTTGGGCACAGGCCGATATGTGGGGCTACGGCAACTATTTTATAGATGAAAACGGCGGCACTATTACCGACGACCATTACTATGTAAATAGTTTTATGGGCTTGCCCTGCATTGATATAATAAACTACGACCCATCGAGCCCCAACGGCTTTGGCCCTCACCACCACACACTTAAAGATAATATGGATTGGATTGATGCAGCAACGCTTAAAGCGGTGGGGCAGACTGTGATGGCTGTTATTTATAATGAGAAATAGGCGTAAAAAATAGATATATACGCAAATTACCGGAATAATGAGTACGATAAACGAAAAACAAGACGATATAATTGAGGAGTTCGCCGGCTTCGACGATTGGCTCGACCGCTATCAGTTGCTTATAGACTTGGGTAGTGAGCAGCCGCCACTCGACGAGCAGTACAAAACCGACAATAACCTCATAGAGGGTTGCCAGAGCCGTGTGTGGCTGCAAGCCGATTATGTCGATGGCAAGGTGCTTTTCCGTGCCGAGAGCGACGCACTCATAGTAAAAGGTATTGTCGCGCTGCTCATTCAGGTATATTCGGGCCACACCCCCGATGAGATTCTTGGCAGCGACCTCTATTTTGTGGAGGCCATAGGGCTCAAGGAGCACTTGTCGCCCACCCGCAGTAACGGCCTTCTTGCAATGATTAAGCAGATGAGGCTCTATGCGCTTGCCTTCAAGGCAAAGCACGGGTAAAGGATTGTTCCACTCTATACCAAATCAACCCCGGCTTCGGTAACTGATAGCGTTACTTCGGCACCTTCAATAAGCGGCAGGTTGTGGTTGCAGTGTCCCACGGGGAAATTAAAGCACACGGGTATGCCGTACTCCTTAATTATATTATATATAAGTTCGTAGGTGGTGCCGCCAAAGCCGGTGTGTTCTTTCACATCGGTAAACTGCCCCACTACAAGCCCGGCAATTTTTTTCAATGCTCCCGCATATTTTAGTTGATACATAAGCCTCTCTACGCGGTAGGGTAGCTCGCCTGTGTCCTCTATAAAAATGATTCTTCCTTCGGTGAATATATCATATCTTCCACCTGCAAGTGCGGCAGTTACCGATAGGTTTCCACCCGCGAGCATTCCTTTTGCCTTTCCTTTTATATTAAGGCTGTGTGGCGGTATGTGGTAGCGGGGCTTTGCTCCTTTAAGAATATCTATTATTTGCAGTGTGGTATCGTGCCTCGGCAGGGTAGCTATGTGGCGGCACTGAGGGGCGTGCAACGACTGCACACCGCTTGCCAGGCAGGCCGCGTGCAGGGCCGAAATGTCGCTCATACCTATCAACCACTTGGGGTGGCGGGCGATGAGTGGAGCAAGTTGCTCGAGCAGGTGAACGCTGCCGTACCCTCCATAACTGCACAGAATGGCTTTTACATCGTTGCGGGCAAGCAGGGTTGCAAGGTCGCTCAGTCGCTCGGTTGCCGTGCCACTGTAGTATCCGTTGCGTGTGAGGCAGTGGGGTGCTATCTCCACCGCAAAGCCGTGGTTGCGCAATACTTGTGCAGCCTGCTCCACAAGCAAAGGCTCACGTATGGCACCGGCGGGTGATGCTATAGCTATGAGGTCGCCCTCTTTTAGTGGTGCAGGGGTTATCATTTCGGTCTCTTTACGATAATAATATAGATGCCGTGCCAAACTTTCTAAATATCAACGCTTGTGCCATATCGAGCGCACGCAAGATATCTCAATCGCAAGCATTAGTGCTCACAATCTTATATAGTTTGTCGGCGGGGCGCACTTTGGCGGGTACTTTGAACGATACATAAACTCCTTTGGGCACGGTATCTACCGGGCCTAAATCTACACGGGCCTCTTCGAGCTCCAAGTACATTGCTCCTGTCGTGGGGCCTGTAACAAGCAGCTTGTCGCCCACGTGCAGTTCACTTGCCTCTATGTAGAACTCGCCTACACCAAGTTTTGAGAAGTATTTCACTCCGCGGCCCACATACACCTTTTTCTCGGTTGCTTGCGAGCCGTAGATGTTGCTCCACTCACCAATCTTTTGTCCTAAATAATAGCCGTCCCAGAAGCCGCGGTTGAACACTGTCGCAAGGCGTATGTCCCACGCGTCTTTTTTCTCCTCGGTAAATGTACCGTCAATATAGGCTTCCAAAGCTTCGTTGTAGCAGCCGGCTACGGTCTGCACATATTCAGGGCCGCGGGCGCGGCCCTCTATTTTGAATACTCGTACACCGGCTTCAATCATCTTGTCCATGAAACGTATGGTCTTGAGGTCTTTGGGCGACATAATATATTTGTTATCAACTTCAAGTTCTATGTCGCTTTCGCGGTCTTTGACAATGTATCCGCGTCGGCACACCTGCATACACTCCCCACGGTTTGCGCTGCGGCCAAGCTGGTGGAGCGACAGGTAACATTTACCCGAAATGGCCATACACAGCGCACCGTGGCAGAACATCTCTATTCTTATAAGCTCGCCCTTGGGGCCGCATATGTTTTCATCTATAATAACTTTGTGTATTGCAGCCACCTGCTCCATATTAAGTTCGCGTGCAAGCACCACTACGTCGGCAAATTGGGCGTAGAACTTGAGAGCCTCGCTGTTGCTTATATTGAGCTGGGTTGATAGGTGCACCTCCATACCCACGTGGTTGCAATATTGCATTACCGCAACATCGGCGGCAATTACTGCCGAAATTCCGCTTTCCACAGCTGCATCTACAATCTTGTGCATCATATCTATGTCGTTCTCGTATATGATGGTGTTCACCGTGAGGTAGCTTTTTATGTTGTGCTCGTCGCATATCTGCGCAATCTCCCTCAGGTCGTTTATGGAGAATGCACTTGCCGAGTGTGAACGCATATTCAGGTGCTCTATTCCAAAATATATGGAGTTGGCACCGGCCTGTATTGCAGCTGTAAGGCTTTCGCGCGAGCCTACAGGGGCCATTATCTCAATTTCGTTTCTCTGAATCATATTCGGGAAAGTTCTATAAAATGTTATTTGCTGCTAAGTTACTAAAAAAAGAGAAAACAACTGCCATACGTGTGGTGTAAATAATAGTTGTTCTTGTGTGTTCCGCATTGCTTGCGGGTGCTGTGTGGCTGTGGCTTGCAGTTCTTTGTTTGTAAATTCCCGTTTTTTGCGCTAATTTTGCAGGCAAATAATGCGTTTATGAAGATTGCTGATATTGAATTTGGGCAGTACCCTGTGTTTCTCGCCCCGATGGAAGATGTAACCGATGCTGCTTTCCGCCTGCTGTGCAAGCGGTTCGGGGTTGATATGGTATATACCGAATTTGTGTCGAGCGATGCGCTTATACGCGACATAAACAGCACGGTGCGCAAGCTCACTGTTTATGAACAGGAGCGTCCTGTAGCAATTCAAATTTATGGTAACGAGGTTGCTCCTATGGTTGAGGCTGCCAAGCGTGTCGAAGCTGCCAAGCCCGATATCTTGGATATAAATTTTGGTTGCCCTGTTAAAAAGGTCGCTCGCAAAGGGTGTGGTGCCGGTATGTTGCAGAATATTCCCAAGTTGCTCGAAATTACAAAAGCAGTGGTAGATTCCGTGAATATTCCCGTAACGGTGAAAACCCGCCTTGGCTGGGACGAAAACAGCAAGTGTATTGTGGACCTTGCCGAGCGTTTGCAGGATTGTGGCATTGCTGCACTCACTGTGCACGGGCGCACACGCGCGCAGATGTACACCGGCGATGCCGATTGGACTCTCATAGGTAAAATAAAAGAAAATCCCCGTATGCACATTCCCATAATAGGCAACGGCGATATTAAAACACCTGAGCGTGCCAAAGAATGCTTTGAGCGTTATGGGGTAGATGCTATAATGATAGGTCGTGCAAGTTTTGGGCAGCCGTGGATTTTCAGAGATGTCAAGCACTATCTGCTCAAGGGCGAGCCGGCAGTTCCTTTTACTTTCAGGGAGTGTATGGATATTTTGCGCACTCAGGTGCACGACAGTGTGGAGTGGCTGGGTGAGCGTCCCGGTATTTTGCACGTGCGTCGTCATCTTGCGGCTACTCCTTTACTCAAGGGCTTGCCCGATTTCCGCCCCCTGCGCATAGCAATGCTTCGTGCCGAAAAGGTTGATGAGCTTATGAAGATAATGCAGGAGATAGAAGATACTTATGGTAAAGAAGATGTCTAAAAAGTGTATTTGGTTTCCCAAATTTGGCTGCACTCGCAGTAAAACATTAAAGTAACTTTATGTTTCGCTCGTTTGCAAAAGCTTTAAACTACATCTTTTTATTCATCTCCTTGCAGATAGCAGGGGGCAACTAAAAATTTTTAGTTGCCCCCTGCTATCTGTGTATTTATAAATTACCCCTCGTAAATTACTCCTCGGCAAGCTCCATTTCTACCCAGCAGGCGAAAATCTTTTCGCAATCTTCGCGGGCCGTTTTTTCTTCCACTTCGTATTCTTTGGTGAGCAACTCCACCATAGTGTCTATGGTAAAACTGTCGAGGGTGCAGCAGCCTTCCCATAGATAAGCTGCTGTTTCATTGAGGCTTATGATTTTGCTGTAATCAATATTTTCTATGCCTGCGGGAACTATTATGTATTCTCCGCATACGTTCTGCAATTCAAAACCGGGTTTAATCTTCATATATTAAAAATTTTTCAAAATTAATCGTCTGTAAATTATTAGTAATAAACGGCGTAATGGGTTGCAGGCTTGCCACACGGCCGAGTAGCATCGCCACAGCCTGCTGCTCGTGCTCACATAATTACCCTTGCGTATGAACCCTTCTGCTGTTCCCACTAATTTGTCGGTAGTAAATTGTTCTACCATTTTTAAAGGGTTGCCGTCGCCACGCATTGTTATGGTGTTGCCTTCTATTTTTATAATGCGGTGCAGTGCATACCGTTGTGGCATAATCTCGGCAAGCACCACCTGCCCTACTTTGGGCTTAGCCGGTGGTGTCAGTACCACCTTGTCGCGCCCGCTTCCCAAAAACGGGTGCATGCTTATCCCAAAAACGGTAAATGTTACACTCTTGCGCTTGTCTTCTCTAAAACTGCGGGCCACTTCTTGCATGAAGATGTGGTTGTCTACTTTTATTTGTTTTCTTTCCACTTCCATTATAGTCCGAAAGCATTGCTCGATACAAGTGCGGCTTCTTCATCGGGGCGGCAGGAGAGTGTGTGCACCGGTACTCTGCTTAGCACTTTGCTCACTGTGGCGCAAACTTTCAAATGAATGTTTTTGTCAAATTTCACAGTTGACATTGAAGCGAGTAGAATGCCAAATGCTACAGGTATTTCTTCTTTTTTTATGCTATTTTCTTTTTCCTGTTCTATGGCTGCAAACCCGCCTATGGGGTATTGTACATTTTTGTATATAGGGCGTTTGCCACTCCAAGGTGAGCCATAGACCATTGGAGTGCCATCGGGTGCTATGCGTATAACGGGGTTGTCGTCGTTGATTAGCGTGCTGCCCTTAATGTATTTAACCCACATATCACTGTGTGTGCTCTTTCCCTGCCCGCTCTTGCCCAGGAACATATATGCTTTGCCATTGTTTTCTACTACAGACGAGTGTACCAGCAATGTTTCGTACGGTGCGGTGCAAATTGTGTAAATGAGCATTATTGCATTGCAGATACCGAATGTTCTTTGCAAGCTGGTGCCACGGGTGGTGATAGTTATGTTCTTGTAATCGTCGTCGGTCTCTATAAAAGAGCAAGGGGTGTTGCCACATAAAATAAGAATCTGGTATGAGCCACTTTCTCTGTGGTACACTTCAAATGTGGCAGAGGGGCAGGGGAATGTTCCTACCTTTTTGCCTTGCCAAGAAGGTATAATACTGTTGTCGATAGTTATGGTAAAGAGTGCTTCACTTATGCTATCGACTTTAAAAGGCTCCATAGTCGGCATTGTTTCCGCAGCTTCCCCTTCCATTAGGTTAATAGTAAAAGGGTGCCCACCAACAATGTAATGTGTTTGTTGCATATATGTTAAATAATTTCTATAGGATTCTTGTGCCGTTGTCTTTTAACGCGCATCGGGTGCAGACGGTATTTCTGCAATTCTTTGCAAAGTTAGCAAAAAACGCTTAATTGCCAATTGCTTTTGTCTCTTTTTATTTATATAAAGGGCGTCTCTTCCAATATTAAAATAAATATTTTCTTTCTTGCGCTTGTTCTTTAAAAGAAAATTCACCGTTCTTCCTGTTTATTGAATGTTTTTTGTAACTTTGGGAGTTAAAACTAATATTGGGGTGAGTTATACTATAAATATAAAGGGTGCATTGCTTGAAATGGATACTCCGCTTGTGATGGGTATCTTGAACGTTACTCCCGATTCTTTTTACGAGGGGTCGCGCAAGGCTTGCGGTAGCGACTTGGTTGCTTCTGCGCGTGAGATGCTTGCTGCAGGTGCTTCAATTCTCGATATTGGGGCTTGTTCCACTCGCCCTACGGGCACGCCTGTTCCCGAGGAAGAGGAGTTGCGTCGCTTGCATAGTGCTTTGGACGTGCTGGATACCGAGCTTCCTGAAGGTACTGTAATTTCTATAGATACCTACCGTGCCGGTGTTGTTCGGGAGTGTGTTGCCAAGCATAATGTATCTATAATAAATGATGTGTCTGGCTTCGCTTGGGACAATGATATGTTCGCTGCTGTTGTTTCTGCCAATATACCTTATATATTAACACACTCGGTGGGGTGGGCCGGCAGTGCTGCCGGTTATACCTCTTTTTTGCCCGATGTGCTGTCGTCTCTTTCCTGTAAATTGTGGCAATTGCGTCAGGCCGGTGTCAAGGACGTTGTTATAGACCCGGGCTTTGGTTTTGGGAAGAGTGTGGAGCAGAACTATGAACTTTTGGCGTCGCTCCCATTGTTTGAGCAGTTAGAGGCTCCGCTTCTTGTTGGCTTGTCGCGCAAGTCTATGATAACAAAAGTTCTTGGGAATAGTGCTGCCGATGCTTTGCCGGGAACTGTCGCGCTTAATATGGCGGCATTGCAGCGCGGTGCGAATATTTTGCGTGTGCACGATGTTAAAGAGACGGTAGAGTGTGTGAAATTGCATTCTATGTTGAGAAATGCGGAAAATAGACTTTTTAATAAGAAAGAAAATAATACTTATATATACTGATAAAAATTATGTTTTTTGATATTTCGATAAAAGATATAGTAGATATAATACTTGTCGCCTGCTTTCTGTACTATTTTTACAAGTTAATGAAGGAGTCGGGCTCTTTGAATATATTCTCGGGGATATTGGTTTTTATTCTTTTGTGGGTGTTCGTCTCTCGCGTTTTGCAGATGAAATTGCTTGGCTCTATCTTCGACCAATTGATGAGTGTGGGTGTTATAGCTCTCATTATAATATTTCAAGATGAAATACGCCGTTTCTTTAAAACGCTTGGAACGCACAGGCATTTTCGTACAGTGGCAAGTTTCTTTTCGCGTAAATCCGGCTCGGAAGATAAAATACCGCTCATTCCGGTAGTTATGGCCTGTATGAGCTTGAGCCAACAGAAAGTCGGCGCACTTATTGTAGTGGAAAAAAATGAAAAACTTGAAGAGTATGTGCAGACGGGTGAGAAGATCGATGCCGCGCTCAGCCAGCGTTTAATTGAGGCAATCTTCTTTAAAAATGCTCCATTGCACGATGGTGCAATAATCATACAAGACGGTCGTATAACGGCTGCGCAATGCATATTGCCGGTGTCGCACAACCTTAATATCCCCAAAAAACTTGGTTTGCGCCATCGCTCGGCCATGGGCGTCTCCGAAAAAACCGATGCAATTGCCATTGTGGTCTCGGAAGAGACCGGCGCAATATCTGTCGCGGTAAATGGGAAATTTAAATTGGGGCTTACGGCTCAGCAACTCGAAAGTATTCTTTCAAAATAAACCTTCAAAAAGATTGTGCGTGCGCAATCTTTTTTTTTGTCCCGTTTTTCTCCTTTTTGAGCTGTGTGAAAAAATACCCTAAAAAAATAGCAATTTTTCGGTTTTCGTAAACTGTTGAAAATCAATGCTTGCTGAAAAAAGTGAAAAATTTTTTGAAAAAAATAGTAGAAAAAGTTTGGTAGTCCAAAAAATCGCCTTACCTTTGTACTCGCTTTCGGCAAGAAACGCAGTGAATGCTGAAGGCACGATGATCCTTGAAAACATTCCATACAGACAAGCAGTACAACGTGCTAATTAAAATTAATTAGTGTATAAGTAAGGAACAATAAAACGAACCGTCAAGATAATTTTGATGTACTTTTAATTCCGGCCGGTATCAACTTAAGAGAAAATACTTTTTAGTATTACAAATAAAAATTTACAACGAAGAGTTTGATCCTGGCTCAGGATGAACGCTAGCTACAGGCTT
>JAFUOP010000022.1 GCA_017481875.1 Bacteroidaceae bacterium | reverse complement strand
CCATAGAAAGCATACGGCATAAGTTCTTTCACAGTCATCTCAATATTTTTATACTGAACAGTTTTGCCAACAGTGATATTTTCAGCACTATTATCGTACAAACAATCAATGGCATCGCACGTGCGTTGCGACGGATTTACCGGTACATACTTAACGCCGTCAACTGTAAATGTAGAACTCAAATAGGGATAGACCTTGACATTGTTAAGTTCTGTATATAGTTCGTTCGACACATAATGAACCGCAGCACTTATATTTGAATAACCTGTTGGCGGTGTATTTGTCAACCAAATAACTTTCTTTATTCCGCAACCACTGAATGCACTGTTTCCTATTGTAGTTACGCTGTTTGGGATTGTTATGCTTGCAAGGCTCGAGCAACCATAAAATGCACCATTTCCAATGCTTGTAACGCTATTGGGGATTGTTATGCTTGCAAGGCTCGAGCAACCAGAAAATGCATTATTTCCAATGCTTGTTACGCTATTGGGGATTGTTATGCTTGTGAGAGTTGTGTTATCTTTGAACGCATCATTACCTATTACATAATTTCCACCTTTGTAATTAGCGGGTAACGTTAATTCTGTTGCACTGCCGATGTAGCCAATGAGAGAAACCGATGATGGTAAATAATCATCATCGGTTGTACCGGTGCGGGTTACACGAATTTCTGTGGGAACCAAACTTCGAGTATCGCGCCCAACCATCTTAATTTTGAACGCATCAACCGTTTGGAGGAATTTCACGTCCAAATATACATAATCATTGGGGGGTGGTACCATTGCCACTCCAAGTGGAGTGATAAAAGGTTGAATAATCGCCATCGCAAAGCCCCGCCAAGCTACCCTCGCTTGCTTCCAAGGAGTTTGTTGTTACATTTGATGCAGTATAATTTATTTTGTTACCATTGCCATCGTAGAATTCAAGCTCGCCAAGAGCAACAATGGGGTAGCCATTGTAATTATACATATTAGAACCGCCATTTGTTGCAAGCACAGTGATGCGAGCACCATTGGTAGAGGCCTCTATTACAGGCGACTCCCACACATGGTTACTGCCTATTACTGTACCCGGGAGACCGCCGGTTGTGTCAAAAGTTCTTTTTATATTAAAAATAAAATCACCAACAATATTGTTGCCAAGCACTTCATCGGCATAATAAGCGACATAACCATGGCCAGTGTCGCCTGCAACAATATTCAACAACGAATTGTTGTAAACGGTTTTTAAAATTAGAACAACCATAAAATGCATTACCTCCAATGCTTGTTACGCTATTGGGGATTGTTATGCTTGCAAGGTCCCAGCAATCTTCGAACGCATAATTTCCAATACTTGTTACGCTGTAAGTATTCCCACCGTAAGTAACTGTTGAAGGGATGGTTACCCTGCCGATGTACTCATTGTAGCGAGTAGAAGAAATTCCTTCGTAAGTTACCTCTACTGTTTTATTTGTTGCATCGGTAATGTTGTAATAAATGCCACCAACATAAAAGTCGTGGGCACTTATCGCTGTACAACATAACAACAATAAAACTACAAGCAAATTTTTAATGTAAAAATGTTTCATATTTTAGTTTTTATTACAGAATTCCATAATTTCACTTTCAAAAGGTGCAAGTTTCTCTTTCACAAATTCCCAATCGATGCACACCGTGCGTTTCATTCGTTTTTCCACAAGATTGGTTATATCATCGTCGGTCACTATGTTTTCTTCGTCCAATTTCTTGAATAGCGAATAGAAATTACACAACAAGTTCTCTATTGCCACGCTCGACAGGCCGCCAAAATCACCGGCAACATCACTGTGCTTTAAGCAAATTCCCTTCGGTTTTTTACCATATATATATTTATAGGTTTTGCTTGTGTGGGTGGCAAGATAGAGATATTTATCGGGCTGAACCGTTGTTTCGAGCAATTGCCCCAAGTTCACGGCAATATCGTAACGGGTGAGAATTCCACGGGCAAATTCTATATCCTTGACAAGTTCCTTCACAGCCTCATAGAGTTTTTCAAAGTCGTTGAAAGCCTTTAATAATATGCCCGATTCCAAGATTCGGAGAATAACCTTCACAACACTCCCCCACTTCATACGGGATTGATGCACGTGCCCTTTTACAGCCTTTGCCAATACCAATACAAGAATGCTGGTGTCGCCCGTGTTCTTGTAATCCTGGTATTTTTTTATCAACTCCTTGTTGCGATAATTGCAACCCGAGGCCTCTGCCGCCTTGCAGGCAGACACAATAGCTTTTAGTAAAGTTTGGGAATTTGTGTATTGCATAAATTATTTTTTCACAAAATTACATCTTAGCAACATCTTATTTTGGTTCTTCTTGGTTCTTATACCCCCCCCCAATTTTGTTTTTTTTTAATTCTTATCGCATTTCTATACATTTTATAATTAAATTTACACACGGAAAAAATCTATTACGAAAATGGTTACAGGCAACAGTGACGAAAATCTGCGAGAAATATGTGAAAAGGTTGCGGGGCGCAAAATGCAGACACCGCTGGATTTTGATTTCCTTGCGATGCGCATCCTTGACAGCACGAACCTATACATAGCCCCTATTACTCTTAAACGTTTCTGGGGTTATTTGGGAGAGAAAAGGCAGAAGCCCCCTCACCGGTACACGCTCAACATTCTTGCACAGTATGCCGGATACATCGATTATGAAGAATTTGTAAAGAGCAAAGAGAACGATATTGACAGTGAGTTCCTATCCAACCATAGTTTACTCACAAGGAACATACAAAAAGGCTGCAAGATTGAATTAAAGTGGCGACCCGACCGTTGCGTTATTGTGCAATATCAGGGAATGAATATATTTAAAGTATTGGAAAGCAAGAACAGTAAATTGAGCAAGGGTGACACTTTTCAATTGGAGCAGTTTATCGATGGAGAGTCGCTTATTTTAAACTGCCTGATACACGAAGGCAAGGAACCCACCAATTATATCTGTGGGAGATTAGGCGGAATAAAGTTCAGAATAATTTAAGGAGCTATTCTCCACGCAATAAAACCTATTAAAAAGCTATGGAAACATCGAAAATGTTTAACAACTATATCGACTTTGAGAGAGCCGAGCCGCTTAACACCACAGGCGGCACATCGTTGACCTACAAAGTGCGCACAAACGGACATTTATATTTTATGAAGCAGCTGCGCCCCGAATATGCAACCGATGCGCGCTACAAAGAAATGTTCGTTAAGGAATTTGAGAGCGGAACAGCCATAAACCACCCACACGTTGTAAAATACGAAAGTATGGGCGAAAATGAGAACGGGCCGTATATTATAATGGAATTTATAAACGGTTACAACCTTAAAGAGAAACTGGAAAGCGAACCGCACTTTTTCGAGAAGCCCAAGAACCTTTATAAGATAGTGCGACAAATACTTGAAGCACTCCAAGCCATGCACAAGAAGAACATAATATATTTGGACCTGAGCCCCAAAAATATTATGCTCACAAAAACCACCAACGATGTAAAACTCATCGACCTTGGCTACTGCATAACCGACTGGAACGACCACACAGCCGGCAGCACCAAATTCTTCACAGCACCGGAATGCGCAGCAGAAGGGGTACACGACATTGATGCCCGTGCCGATATTTATGCTTTTGGCTGTTTATTGAATTACATAGAGAAGAAAGGAATAGAACTACCCAAAAAACTGCGCAAGATAAAAGAACGTTGCCTGCAACCGCAAAAAGAGAAGAGATATTATGCAATCGATGATATTATAAATGCAATTAATTTCAACAATCTGCATAGTTTGTTGCGCATCGCAGCCATTGTGGCAGCCATAGTTTTTGTCGGCACAGGGTTCACATACACCACAGCGTGGGAAAGTATCTGCGATTATATTGCGTGGGAAAGAGGGTTGGTGCCCGAAAAATTTGAAGAAGGTGGAGTATTCTACCGTGTAACCGATCGCGATGCACGCATTGCAGAGATAACATACAAGGGGAGCTATCACTACGAATTCGAGAACGAATATCACGGCATTGTAACTCTTCCTTGCGAGGTTACCCACCGTGGGCGCACATTCAAAATAACCACCATTGCCCAAGATGCACTTAACTTAAACACCTGCAAGTACATTGTAATAGAAAATGGAATAAAATATATAGGGGACAATGCTCTGTCGCGCGGGTATTCAGATAGCACCCTGTATATTCCTCAAAGTGTAGAACACATTGGCAAAGGAGCGCTGGCGAACAACATCTATTTAAAAGGAATTACGGTAGATGCCAACAACCCCAATTACGACAGCCGCGAGGGGTGTAATGCGATAATCGAGAAAGCGACAAACACGCTCATTGCAGGCTGTCACAAAAGCAAAATACCGCAAGGTATTACAAAGATTGGCGATTATGCATTTGCAGGGCATTTTTTATTGGGCAGTATCGATATACCGGAGAGCGTTACCTTCATTGGCGACTACGCATTCCACGCTTGCCCATTTTATAGGATAGCTTTACCACAGGAGCTCACACATATTGGCAATTACGCCTTCCAATGGTGCGAGAAATTAGTAGAGATAAAAATCCCCGTAAACGTTGAGTACATAGGCGAGGCTGCACTATCCAATTGCGGCTACCACACACTGGTAATTCCCGACAAAGTTACTCACATTGGCAATTGGGCATTCGACAAATGCCGCAATCTCGCCACTGTAACCATTGGAAAAAACGTTGCTTCAATTGGCTCTTTTGCATTTGACGGTTGCAACAAACTCACTAAAATTACCTCGCGCATCCCCGGCGACAAACTGTTTGCGGTAGAAGGGAGCACATTCGGTAGCATTGCAAGCAAGTGTACTCTTTATGTTCCGCGTGGTGCAAAAGCTGCATACAGCAACACCAACGGCTGGAATATCTTTTCAAAGATTGTGGAGGTAGATATGTGATTGCGCACCTGCTTCCACACACAAAAGACCTTCACCGCACGATGAAGGTCTTTTGTGTGTTATATAATAGTAATTACTTCTTATACCCTTTATATATAAGGTAGCCCACGATAAACACACCAAGAGCAATAAAGCAATAGCCAATCTCGTGGCTGTAAACGGTAACCTTCGCAATCAATTGTTCCTTTGTTTCAATGCCGGGAACCTTTGAAAGATACCAACCGAGAGCAGCAAGAATAGCATTCCAGATGCCGGCACCAAGAGCAGTAAAGATGAGGAAAGTGCTCATCTTCATACGGGCAAGGCCGGCAGGAATTGAAATAAGCTGGCGCACGGCGGGAATAAGACGACCAATGAAAGTGGAGGCAGCACCGCGCTTGTCGAAATACTCCTCGGCCTTCTTCACGGCAGCCTCATCAATAAGACACATATGCCCCAATCGGCTGTTGGCGAATTTATACACAATGGGACGGCCCAGCCACAGTGCAAGATAATAGTTCACAAGCGCACCAATAATGGCACCAACCGTGGCAAAGAACACAACAAGATAGACATTCAGCCCACTTTCGGGGTCGGCAGCAAGCCACGCAGCGGGAGGCACCACCACTTCCGAGGGGAAAGGAATAAAAGAACTCTCGATGGTCATCAACAGAGTGATGGTCCAGTAATTAAGGTGCTCCAAGCACCACTCTATAAAAGCAACAGATTCCATAAATTTATTTTATTCTTCTTTATTATTTATTGTTACTATCAACTTATCGATGCGGGCACCATCCATATCTGCGACCTCAAAGATAAACTTATTCCATTGTATTTTTTCTCCGGGAACGGGAATGTGGTTCAATTCTTCAAGAAACAGGCCGGCAACCGTTGTGTAGTTCTCATTGGTAAACAGTTCCTCTGCCTCGAAATATCTCAAAAAGTCGTAAATGAAACATTGCCCGTCAATGAGCCATTCGTCGCGGCCGTCGCGCTTCACAATCGATTGCCCGGTCTCTTCACCGCCCTCATTCACAGCACCTACAAGCCCCATCATTATATCTTTGAGTGTTACAATGCCTATACAAGAGCCAAACTCGTCGCATACAATTCCACGGCTTATTCCTTCGTTCTTCATAATTTCGAGCACTTTATACACGCTCATATTCTCATAGAAATATGTGGGCGAAACGGCCAATGAACGCAAAGAAAAGTCGGGGCGTTCGAGATTTAATACAAAATCCTTCATCGCCACAAAGCCGACAATATTATCGAGTGAGCCATCGGCAACAGGATAGCCCTCGTGTAACTTATCGGCAATGAGTTCGCGCACCTCATCGGCTGTCATATTTACATCGAACCACACAAGTTCGTGCTTATGCGTCATTATTGAATCGACATTCAGGTCGCCCATCAGAAACACTCGTTCCACAATATCTTGTTCAACTTCTTGAACTTCGCCATCCTCGGCACCCTCTCTCACAATCGATTTTATCTCCTCCTCGGTAACCTTGCTACCCTTTGACTCCAACCCCATTATTCTAATGAGAAATGCAGTGCTCTGCGACAGCAGCCACACAAAAGGCGATGCTATTGTCGACAACAGATGCATTGGGCGAGCCATAAACTTCGCAACCTTTTCGGCAGCATTCATTCCTATACGTTTAGGCAAGAGCTCACCAAATACCAAAGTCAAATAGGTTACAAGGACAACTATCACCGTTTGAGCAATCTCCTCACTCCAAGTAAGTGGAATTCCTTGCGAAGCGAGAAAGGATGAAAAACGCGCAGCAATCATACTGCCCGAATATATACCGGTTACAATACCTATAACCGTAATTCCTATTTGAACGGTAGATAGAAACTTGTCGGGTTCCTCGGCCAATTTTAGGGCGAAGCGTGCCGACACGCTTCCCCTCTTGGCCGAAGCTGACAAAGAGGACTTGCGTGCAGAAATCAGTGCAATTTCGGCCATCGCAAAAACTCCGTTCAGCAAAATCAGCCCGAATATTATAAACAGTTCATTCATTGATGTTAACTAAACTTTTTACCAATCCATTTAAACAGGATTACAGCCAGACGGTACAGTTCGGGAATAATGAGCACAGGAGAGGTTGCCACTATTATGGCAAGCCAAGTGCTTGCAGTGAGAGGCACCACGTTGAACATTGTTCCGCCGTAGGTAACTATGAGATATTGTCCTATGAGTATAATCGCAACCACAAGCAAGAAGGTGGCACCCTTGAACATTCCACTGAAAGCCGACTGCCCCGACATATAGGCCTTCGCATTAAACATATTCCAGAATTGCAACATCACAAAGGCTGTGAAGAAGGAGGACATTTCATAGGGAGTGATAACTCCGTCGGCCTTATAGTAGAACAATTGTGCCATCTGCACCGCCACGAACACTATTGCGTAACCGAATATGTAGAATGCCATATTGCGGGTTATTATAAAATCGGCATTCTTGCCACTCTTGCGGGGTTTCTCGTTCATCACCGCCCAGCTGGGAGGCAACGATGCGAGTGCCGCGGCAGCAAAGGTATCCATAATGAGGTTCACCCACAGCATCTGTGTTATTGTGAGGGGCGACGAGGTTCCGAACAACGAACCGAACATCACAATGAAACAGGCTGCAACATTTATGGTAAGCTGGAAGAAGAGGAAACGCTGTATGTTCTTGTAGAGTGAACGGCCCCACATAACCGCACGGGTGATGCTGCCAAACGAATTGTCTATTATGGTAATGTCGCTGGCCTCCTTCGCCACCGAAGTTCCGTCGCCCATCGAAAGGCCCACTTGTGCGGCCTTCAATGCAGGAGCATCGTTTGTGCCGTCGCCTGTTACCGCAACAACGGCACCCTGTTCCTGCAACAGATGCACAAGACGCTGTTTGTCCATCGGGCGGGCACGACACATAATTTTAAGCCCCATCACACGCTTCGCAGCCTCCTCGTCGCTCAACGCCTCAAAATCGGGACCCGTAATAACAGCCTCGGCAGGAGTATCAGCATCGCATATTCCTATCTGACGACCAATCTCGCGTGCCGTGCCGGGAGTGTCGCCCGTAACAATCTTAACATCGACTCCTGCGCTCAAACAGCGTTGCACAGCCTCGGGAACATCGGCACGCACAGGGTCGGATATTGCCACAAAGCCCAAGAAAGTGAGAGCAGTATCGGGCAACAGGCGGCCATCCTTGTAGGGAGCCTCATTGTCGCCATCGTCGAGCACCTTGCAGGCAAACCCCAAGGTGCGCATTGCCATACTCTGATATTCGAGCAAACGCGCCTCTATGGCTTTGCGACGGTTCTCCACTGTGTCGTATTTTTCGCCGGGAGCTGCCACCCGCTCGCAAAGAGAGAGTACAATTTCGGGAGCACCCTTCACATAGAGCACCTTTTTGCCTATCAATGGAGAATTAACCACCGTTGCCATATATTTACGCTCGGTCGAGAATGTAAGCTGGCTCACTACCCCGGCCGACGCACGCAACGGAGCATAATCGACTCCCTGCTTGTTGAGCCACAAAAGGAGTGCCGCCTCGGTGGGGTTACCAATGGTCTTAACCTCTCCCTCCTCTTCGTTGAGGTTGGCCGTGGAGTTCACAGCAATGCCCTCCTCTATCATATGGCTCGCCTCGTCGCTGCCCAAGGCATTGTTCTCCAATGCAAAAAAGTTCGCTTCGTGCACCTGCATACGGTTCTGCGTGAGAGTACCGGTCTTGTCGGTGCATATAACGGTTGCAGCACCCATCGTTTCACAGGCGTGCATCTTGCGCACAAGGTTATTGGTTTTGAGCATACGGTTCATACTCAACGCAAGGCTTAACGTTACACTCATAGGCAACCCCTCGGGCACCGATACTACAATGAGCGTAACGGCTATCATAAAGCTGTCGAGCAGGGTTTTTACAATATCCATTGTGGACATTGCTTCGCCCGACAGGAACACCTTGCCACTCAACAATAGGAATATTATTACCGCAGCCGCATAGCCGAATTTGCTTATAACACCGGCAAGGCGTTTCAACTGCAACTGCAAAGGTGTTTCAACATCATTGTCGATGAGGGCTCCTTGGTTCACTTTGCCATACTCGGTAGCATCGCCCACAAGTTCCACGCGCATAACTCCGTAGCCATCGACAACCGTAGTACCGCGCATCACCCTGTTCGATGGGTATGTTGCTTCATTGTCAAAATCGGCCTCGACGGTGGTTTTTGATATTACAGGCTCGCCGGTGAGGGTCGATTCGTTCACCTGCAACGATGTACATTCGAGCAACACGCCGTCGGCAGGAACTTCGTCGCCGGTGTTCAACAGCACAATGTCGCCAACAACAACATCCTTGCGCGACACCTGCTGCACTTTGCCGTCGCGCTCCACGGTAACCATCACATCGTCGTTCACGGTATTGAGCACCTCAAAGGCACGGGCCGCCTTTACTTCGAACACAAAGCCTATGGTGCTTGCAAGAAATATTGCAAAAAATATACCGAGAGGCTCCAAGAATGCCTCAAAGCCCTGTTGCTCGGGGCCCCAGCAATGCACTGCCGATATTACCATCGACAATACCCACGCAAGAAGAAGTATTCTTATTATCGGGTCCTCGAATTTTTCGAGAAACTTTCTCCACAACGACTCCTTTTTAGGGGGAGTGAGCACATTGGAACCATACTTCGCACGGTTCTCTTCAACCTCGGCCTTGGTCAAGCCTTTGTACATTTTCTGTTCGTCCATTTTATAATATCACTTATTCTATTTACAATTGTCACAACCCTCGCCAAAGAGGTTCAATCGGTTGGCGCGTGCCTCATCGAGAGAGCGCAGCGTTTGTTGCTCCTTTGCGGCAGCCTGTGAACGCAATGTATGTTGCTCGGCAGCAAGATTTTCCAAGAAAGCCTTGCGCACCGCATCGCTGCCCAACAACTTTGCGGCAACAATAACATTCTGCGACACATCCTTAACGTGTATCACCGGGCCATCGTATGCAGGAGCTATTTTAAGAGCCGTGTGCAGGGGGCTTGTGGTGGCACCGGCAATCATCACCGGCACACTGCAACCGGCCGCCTTCAACTCCTTTACCACGGTTATCATCTCTTCGAGTGAGGGGGTGATAAGACCACTCAAAATTACAATGTCGGCACGTTGTTCCAAGGCCGTGGCTACAATCCTTTCGGCAGGTACCATAACACCAAGGTCGGTTATCTCGTAACCGTTGCAGCCCATAACCACCCCGGCTATATTCTTGCCAATATCGTGTACATCGCCTTTAACGGTAGCTATCACCACCCTGCCGGCCGATGTTGCCGTCGCCTCCTTGTCGCTCTCTATGAGCGGTTGCAGAAGAGCCACCGCCTGTTTCATAGTGCGGGCGGTTTTAACCACCTGTGGCAAGAAGAGCTTGCCATCGCCAAACAATTCGCCAACATAATTCATTCCGGCCATCAACGGACCGCTTATTACTGCAATTGCCGTTTTATATTTCTCCACTGCCTCGGCAATATCCTGTTCAAGATAATCGCAGAGGCCCTTTACAAGTGCAGTTTTCAGACGCTCGTCAACCGATGCGGCACGCCAAGCATCGTCAGCGCGATTCTCGGCCTTAACCTCTCTCTCCTTCATCTCCTCGGCTATGGCAATGAGTCTTTCTGTGGCCTCGGAGTTTCTGTTGAGCACCACATCCTCTATTGCCTCGCGCAGATGCAGAGGGATATCCTCATACTGCACCGACGATTGCGGATTTACTATGCCCATATCCATCCCTGCCGCTATTGCGTGATAGAGGAAGACTGCGTGCATTGCCTCGCGCACATAGTTGTTGCCACGGAACGAGAACGAGAGGTTGCTCACGCCCCCGCTTATGTGTGCTCCGGGAAGGTTCTCCTTTATCCAAGCACAGGCGCGGATAAAATCGGCACCATAGGCTGCGTGCTCCTCTATGCCTGTGGCCACTGCAAGGATATTAGGGTCGAATATTATATCGTGTGGTTCAAAGCCCACCTTGTCAACCAAAAGTTTATAGGCGCGGGCACACACCCCTGTTTTTCGTTCGAATGTGGTTGCCTGCCCCTCTTCGTCGAATGCCATTACCACGATGGCGGCACCCAAACGCTTTGCTTCGGCGGCACGGGCAATAAAGAGTCCTTCACCCTCTTTGAGCGAAAGGGAGTTCACGATGGCACGACCTTGCAGACATTTGAGCCCGGCGGCAATCACCTCCCAATCGGAAGAGTCGACCATCACAGGCAGACGGGAAATCTCGGGCTCGCTCACAAGCATATTGAGAAAATTCCCCATTTCGGCCTTTGTATCGAGAAGCCCATCGTCGAAATTCACATCGAGCACCTGTGCCCCATCCTCCACCTGACGGCGGGCAATCTTCAACGCCTCGGAGTAGTTTTTCTCGTTAATCAGACGAAGGAATTTGCGCGAGCCGGCAACGTTGCACCGTTCGCCTATATTTATAAAATTCATACTGCGGTTAACCACCAAGCGGTCGAGCCCCGACAGCCACATTTCCGTAGGATAGGCAACAGGGCGGCGGGGAGTCTTCCCCTCGACAAGTGCGGTGAACCGCGCAATATATTCGTCGGTGGTGCCACAGCAACCTCCGATTATATTCACAACTCCCTCGTCGATATATTCGGCAACAAGGGCTGCCATCTGCCCGGCAGTCTGGTCATACTGCCCCATTTCATTGGGAAGGCCTGCATTCGGGTAGGCACTCACAAAGCAGGGAGCAATGTCGGCAAGTTGCTTTATAAAGGGCTTCATCTGCCCTGCGCCGAACGAACAGTTAAGGCCTATCGACAAGATATTCCGGCTCATAACCGATGCCACAAAGGCCTCTATCGACTGCCCCGAGAGGATGCGGCCGCTATTATCGGCAATGGTAAAGGAGAGCATTACCGGAACCTCGCGCCCGGCAATCTTCATAGCCTCATCGGCTGCATAGACTGCGGCCTTCGCATTTAGGGTGTCGAATATTGTTTCGCAGAGCAGTGCATCCACCCCACCCTCTATAAGAGCTGCCATCTGTTCGGTGTATGCATCCGCAAGCTCGTCGAAGGTAATATTACGACAGGCGGGATTCTCAACATCGGGGCTTATGGAGCAGGTGCGGCTTGTGGGACCCACGGAACCTACCACAAAGCGAGGCTTGACGGGCGTGGAATATTTATCGGCTGCGGCACGGGCAATGCTCACTGCGGCACGGTTAATTTCGGCACACAGGGCATCGCACCCATAATCGCTCTGCGATATTCTGTTGGCATTGAAGGTGCAGGTTTCTATAATGTCGGCACCTGCAAGGAGATATTTTTCGTGAATATCGGCAATAACATCGGGACGGGTGAGCACAAGTAAATCGTTGTTGCCTTTGAGCATTGTGGGATGAGCCGGAAAACGCACTCCGCGGAAGTCGTCCTCCTGCAATGCGTAACGCTGTATCATTGTGCCCATTGCCCCGTCGAGCACAAGTATTCTCTCTTTTAAAGCCTCCTTCAAACTCATATTATATTAAGGTAACGGGGCTATCCCTGCGGACAACCCCTTCAATTTATTAAAAGTTACGTCTTATTCTATCCATTTCACGCTTGTCGTCACGCTCTTTCAATGTTTCGCGTTTGTCATATTCGTGCTTGCCCCTTGCAAGACCTATCGCCAGCTTGGCAAGCCCTTTCTCATTTATAAACAAACGAATGGGTACTATTGTAAATCCGGGATTCTTCACGGATTGTTTCAGTTTGTTCAGTTCCTTGCGTTCGAGCAACAGTTTGCGGTCGCGACGGGCTGCGTGATTATTATAGGAACCATAGAAATATTCGGCAATGTGCATATTCTTCACCCACAGCTCATCGTTTATGAATGTACAATAGGTGTCGACAAGGCTCGCCCTTGAAAGGCGTATCGACTTTATTTCGGTGCCGGTGAGCACAATGCCGGCGGTGTAGGTGTCGGTTATTATATAATCGAACGTCGCACGCTTGTTTTTTATATTTATATTTGTAACCTTTTTATCCATAGCCATTTACCCAAAATTTACCGAGAGCACGGACATTATCGCGCCCACGGCTACCGGTATAAAAATAACCATCAACGACACTAAAATAGAATAGGAAAGACGACGCTCCTCGGGCACACGCATAAGAACGGCTGCACCATCCCACACGATTTTCACGGTGTAGAATTGTAGAATCCAGCCTATTATCCTGAAATTAGGGAAAAGCCCAAGGCATATTTCCAACAACAATACCACCACCATTGAATATCCGGCAAGGAGGTCGGTTGTCAAACGTGCATAATCGGCCTTCATATAAAAAGAGGTAAACCTCGAAATAAGAAACGCCAACAGATGATAGGAGATAAAAAGAGTGGCAAAGAGCACGCCTGTTCTTATGAGAATATAGTATATATTTTCATACTCGAAGCCATAGCCCCAAATGCTGCCTATGAACGAAGAGAGGCAACAGAGCATTATGAGCGGATAGAGATAGCCGTTAAGCATAGCAATCCTGTTGTTGCTATGCGAAACGCCCTTCCACGCCATTGCCGGGCGTGTGAGCAGTATCATAATCACGTTTGCCAACTTTTTAAATTCCATAGCCGCATAAATAGCTGTTGCCGGCAGTTTGTCAATTACCGGTGTACAATGGGTTTTTGAACTTGTCTATTGTGTAACCACGGTTGGGAATATACATTCCGTCAGCATCGGTCTTGCAACCCTCCACGGCAACCGAAATACAGCTTGTCAACACCTCTTGTGCCATGACTGCCTGCATATCGGCAGTGGTAAGTTCGCTTCTCAACATATCCCAATCCATCTTAAAGGAGAGTATCTTGCACACTTGGTCGGGGTTGTTCTCAAACGGGAAAGTATTGCTGTCCACACGGCCGTTGGCAGGTGATAGATTGGCGTAAAGACGGAAGAAAGCAACGCTCTCGCGCACACTGTCGAGAGTCATCTTGAACTCTCCCACATAGTCCTTGTCGTATCTCACAGCCACATTCTGCGTAGCATCGTCGGCCCAAATATAGGTAGCCGCCTCGCTCGACACCTGCCCGTTTACTGTGAAGAAATAGATGGGAGCAATGCCGGCAAGAGGCGAATTATAGAGTTCCTTCTTAAAACTGCGTTTCTTGCTCATCGAGAGGAAAGGAACCTTTGTGTAGCACTCTACCACGTTCATATAAGGAGTGGGCATTGCATACTCGTCATAAACGTATGCCAATCTCAAATAGGCACGGTCGCCATTTCTCAACCCCGCCTCGGTGAGGTTCGCAACGCTGTATTGGTCCTCGGAAAAGGCCGGACAGAGAAGACCGTCCTTTACATCAAACACATTCTCGAATGTTCCCTGATGCAACATCGACGCTTCGGGGTTATCACAACCTATAATCCCCATTCCTATCACAGCAAATAATAATAGATTTAAAAACTTATTCTTCATATTCAAAAATTTACATAAAAGCAATAACAATTATTTCAAAGCGGCAACGCGAAATGAGCGTTGCTTGCGACGACGGGACATTTATGTTCTCAAAGGAGTGCGGCTTGCCGCCCCAAAGTCTATTTTCGCGTTAACCGCAAAGATAGCAACAAACGAGCGAGATACATAAAGTTCACTTTAATGTATTTCAAAGCGAGTGCAGTCTATTTTCGCGTTAACCGCAAAGATAGCAACAAACGAGCGAGATACATAAAGTTCACTTTAATGTATTTCAAAGCGAGTGCAGTCTATTTTCGCATTAACTGCAAAGATAGCAACAAAAATCCGGAAATCACGCACGCACACATATAATAGAATACAATTATTATATTTTTTTAGCACAAAGAGAATTTTTGCAAATATTTCCACGGTCATTCTTTGGCCTGTTTATATTTTTCACTATCTTCGCAAATTGAAAGAGGTATAAAACAAACAACCAGTTTCACAATTTAAACATAAAAAATTATGGTTTATTCACACGAAGTAGAAAACATGTGTGTAGTAAAAAAAGGTCCCAACCACGGCCCCGCACCCATTCCCGAAGAGGGCAAATGGATTAAGGCAAAAGAGGTTGCCGACATTTCAGGTTTCACACACGGTATTGGATGGTGCGCTCCCCAGCAGGGTGCTTGCAAACTTTCCTTGAACATTAAGAACGGTATTATTCAGGAGGCTCTTGTAGAGACTATCGGCTGTTCGGGTATGACACACTCTGCTGCTATGGCATCGGAAATTCTCCCCGGCAAGACTATTCTCGAAGCTCTTAACACCGACCTTGTATGCGACGCAATCAACACCGCTATGCGCGAGTTGTTCTTGCAGATTGTTTACGGTCGCAGCCAGTCGGCCTTCTCCGAGGGTGGCCTCATCATCGGTGCAGGCTTGGAGGACTTGGGTAAAGGACTCCGCAGCCAGACAGGTACTCTCTATGGCACATTGGCAAAGGGTTCACGTTACTTGGAAATGGCCGAGGGTTACATCACAAAGCTCGCGCTCGACAAGAACGACGAAATTTGCGGTTACCAATTCATCAACCTCGGACAGCTTATGGACGAGATTAAGAAAGGTACCGACGCCAACGAGGCTGTAAAGAACCTTACAAAGACATACGGCCGCTTCAAAGAAGAGGACGGCGCAGTTAAATACATTGACCCACGTAAAGAATAAGGAGGACAAAGCTATGATAAGACCCGTAAAATTTGAAAGTCAGGATCGTCGTATCAAGCAGATCCTTGCAGTATTGAACGAGAATGGTATCGCCAGCATCGAAGAGGCTAACGAAATTTGCGAGCAGTATGGCATCGACCCTTACAAGACTTGTGAGGAGACACAGCCCATCTGTTTCGAGAATGCAAAATGGGCCTATGTAGTAGGTGCAGCCATCGCATTGAAGAAAGGTTGCTCTAACGCTGCCGACGCAGCCGAGGCAATCGGCTTGGGCTTGCAGGCATTCTGTATCCCCGGCTCGGTAGCCGACGACCGCAAGGTAGGTATCGGCCACGGTAACCTCGCAGCACGCTTGTTGCGCGAAGAGACAAAGTGCTTCGCCTTCTTGGCAGGCCACGAGTCGTTTGCAGCAGCCGAAGGTGCCATCAAAATCGCAGCAAAAGCCGACAAAGTGCGTAAAGAGCCCCTCCGTTGTATCCTCAACGGCCTTGGCAAAGACGCAGCGCAGATTATCTCACGCATCAACGGCTTTACATACGTTCAGACACAGTTCGACTACTTCACAGGCGAGCTTAACATCGTACGCGAAATAGCTTACAGCGACGGTCCCCGTGCAAAAGTACGTTGCTACGGTGCCGACGATGTTCGCGAAGGTGTTGCCATTATGTGGAAGGAGGGCGTAGATGTTTCTATCACAGGTAACTCTACCAACCCCACACGTTTCCAGCACCCCGTTGCAGGCACATACAAGAAGGAGCGCATCCTCGCCGGCAAGAACTACTTCTCGGTAGCTTCGGGTGGTGGTACAGGCCGCACATTGCACCCCGACAATATGGCTGCCGGTCCCGCTTCTTACGGTATGACCGACACTATGGGCCGTATGCACTCTGATGCACAGTTCGCAGGTTCTTCATCGGTTCCCGCACACGTTGAGATGATGGGCTTCCTCGGCATCGGTAACAACCCCATGGTGGGTGCTACTGTTGCTATCGCAGTGGATATTTCGGCTGCATTGAGCAAGTAAATCTTATTGATTTATAATACATTATGGAGAGTCATTCTTTTTAGGGTGACTCTCTTTTTTTGTTCTCGCTTTTAATCACACAACCTGCAAACAGCAACTCATCTACCCTATCAAAATCTCCAATAAAAGTCTAAATTTTCTTGTGACGGTATTAGCAGATTATACCATTATTTAACTCTAAAAATGCCACAAAAACAGATATTTTGTGACGGTTTTGTGACGGACTCAGACACCGTCACAAATGTATAATGCACTCCTTTTTATATCTAATGAACGACCTCCTTTCTCTTTTGGTTAGCTTTGGCAAAAATAACCATTCAAGCATTATCAAGCAATTTAATTAAATCCAACTTGATAACAATACTATATCTTTTTTAAGCGTTTCAACTTACCGTATATCGCGGTATTTTACAGCTTGTAAAAACACTCTGTAAGCTCTTATTTGCAATAGTGATTCATCACCTCTATTCAATATATAACCAATTGGTCTGTTTATGCCTTGTGAAATATCCCCAAATGTAGAGTGGTCTTGTGAACAATCCGTTTTTGATATATCCGTAACCAAATTCTCCCATATCAAGGTAGGTTGCATTGGTACAGCGTTTGCCACACTCTAAAGCAAAATCGGACATTGTCATTGGGTAATTGGACTGCAATATAAAAGCACCGTCCTTGTCTTTACATAAAGCTCTGCGTATATATTTCCGCTTATCGTGGAACTTCATTGCTTTTGAATTATTAACCAATGTCAGTTGCTGGAAACCGTTGTCGCCCATCCATTTCCTACTGATAAAGAACATATCCCCTTTTAAGGAGACTCTCATTACCATTGTTTTGTTTGCTTCATAGGTCTTTCCATTTATCCTGTATGCCCCAAGAATTTGTCCGTGTTCATCAGTAAAAGCGGCTGGGATGCACATCTTGGCATTTTGCGGTCTCTTGTTCGACCATTTTAGTTCACCCTTTGGCAAGTCAAATCGAGTTACCTTTTTCTCAAAATGTATATAAACTATTCCCAAGCATAAAGAGACAAGACAAAGGAGTAACAGAAAGCGTTTCATAATCAGAAGTCCAGAAATAGAGTTACCATTTATAGCAGGTTACATATATGGTATCGCAATTGGACTTGAATGTGACAGTGCAACCGACATTATTTGCATCCTCCTGTCTATAACAGATTATCTCAATATTATCCTCGGAAAATCCCCATTCATTTATTACCTCGCAGTCTGAAAGCGGATTGGACGCTTTGTTTGAAGCTCTTCCTTGAATTTCCTTCCAAACAGAGGTTGGCACGCCTTCCTCGAAATATATCTTTAAATTAACGTTGTATTCAGTTTCTGTTGGTGGAAAGGTTACATAGGTGCATTCTGAATCTACAATCTTGTATTGTGGTAATTGAATTCCGATAATACTGTCTAAATAGTCCGTTGCATCGAATTCGCGATATATCATATCACGAAAACTTTCTTTACGGCTGTTAACGTCTTCTTCTGTAATGGGCATAGAGATGGCTATGAAAAGAAATGTAAATATCCAGCCTATAGCATATATCAGTAATCCCAATATTATCCATAAGGCTTTCAGAATGATTTTCTTGATTCTGTTTGCAACGACTCCTATTATTGCTAAAATAAGGAATAGAAACACAAAAGATATTGCACCAAAAGATAGCTTTTCACTTAACGTTGCTTGTATGTAGCAGAAGCCACCTGCAAGAGGAATATACAGGATTATAGAGGAAATTATCCACCAAAGGTTCTTTTTGATTTTACTTTTCATAATAACATATTAGTTTAAATGGATGTAATAAACCTATTTTTTCAAGCTCATAAAACAGTTGTTCGTAAAGAACTATTGAGAAGTTATCAGCTATTTTAAAAGTTGTTTTGCTAGGAACTTTCCAAGTATAATCACACTCTGCTGTGTAGCACGACTTACCGTTAATAACTTGCTCGTTTAATATGCACCAATTTAGAAGTATTGCTCCATCTTTCTCTGGTGAATTGAAAGCGTAATCAACATCTCCATTCCAAGCCATTCTGCCTAATTGACCATTCTTAAAACGATTTTTGATTTTAGGAGTAAGCCAAGCATCGGAGTGTAGATAAATAGTGTCATTATCAGTTATTATCATTTTGAAATTAGCCCAAGCCGCTTCTGCACAATATAAAGAACCAACAGTACACATTCCTAAATGTAATGTTGAAATGCTAAATTTGTCATATAAAGATATAGACTCTCCTTTTGATATTTTCCCTACACATTCAGTCTGAATATCGGAAAATAACCAATAGCACCCATTCCCCAAAACAAGAGCAACCACTATAGCTAATATAATCAGTAATTTCTTCGCAATTTTCATAGAAAGCGTTTCATTAAATATTTGTGCTATGCGTGTTTTTTGATAATCCGTTTTATCAACCAATTAGCAAACAGAGCCAACAGGTAAAGTACCACAAAAATAATAAGATTTACAATATAGTACTCAGTCCAGCCTTTTTTATAATGTGGCATATTTGTTGGAATGTCAAGATGTGTACCTAATGCATAAAGGTCGTCACGGCAAATTGCAAATGCTGTATCGCAATCCATATTCCCATATCTGTTGAACAAGAAGATGCCCAATAGCACAAATGGCACATTGTATAAAACGGTCAATATAAGCACTGCTATTCTACGTCTTGTAATCCCTTGTCTCAACTTCTTTACCGCTACATAGATAACTGATAATGCAGATAGCATCAGCACTGCATATTGTAGGTACAGATTGACGTAAACACAAGCTTCGTTGTATGTCCATCCAAACAGTTTACCAAGCAGTGTCATTATCCCACAACAGGCGAAAAAGATTAACGATATTATGTAGAAGAGTATATTTGTCATTTGTCTAAATAATCAATTGGATTCAAGTAGAACATCTTCTGCCAACCGAGTGGTGCGCTGTCAATTCTCCAGAAATAGCATTGATTTCGGACATCTTGTTTTGTAAAATATAATTCACCTAAAATTGTAAAGTCGTATCTATTGTTAATTACTTTGTTAGTATGCAAGCTATGCAACCGATACTTAATAATATAAATATTTCTCGTCTTATCTTGTACCTACCCTCATTTCTATATCAGAACTATTATTTCCTTTCTTACGATACCAAATATCGGTACTTTTGTTATTATATGCACCACATTTTGAACAGGTATAATTAACGAATGAATTTCCTTGTACTGCAACATAATCTTTATGACCAGACACTTCGTTACCGCAAAACGGACAAGTCTTATGTGGGTATTTTACATCATCAACAGCAGTCCTAAAAGAACTACACAAGAACCAAATCAAAGCACCAAATGCCAAAGCAACAATCAATTCCATATTTTTAGTTATTAAAGTGTTTTAAGAAATTCATTCTGTACATCCCCATAGACTCTATCAATATTTTCAACAACCTTTTGACACATATTCTCTACAGCACTGATATTCTGTCCAAAGAATCTATCTAACATACCTCCATTAGTACTTAATGTATAATCAACCGTCCCCTTTCTTCTGGCAAATTCATTAGCTAATTTTGCAATGCGACAATACTCTCTCTGATATACTTCTGGGTCTTCTTGTATTGACTGCATTCCATACATTCCGAAGAAACTATTTTGCTTTTCTTTTATTTTTATAGCTCTTGCAAGAGCATGGGCTATATTATTGCTAAGTCCATCAGTATCTACTTGCATTTTAACTCTTACTTTCAAGTCTTTCATACTAAAAAGACCTGTTTCGTCTTTAATCTCAACATTCCATCCCTTATATGAGAAACGAATAGGGAAATTATAATTCCTTATAGTAACAGTACTCATGTGTTATATAATTTATACGTTATAGTAACATTTTCTAAATAATAGTGTTAAACCATAAAATTCCCCCAATATTGTTGAGTCATTTTCGTGTAAAAATCACCAAGTTTATTGAAAGCCTTTTCTCTTTCTGCTTGAGTATAATAAGGAAAATATATAGTTACATCATCAACTTTTGCACAAACCCAAGTTGAATGAGTTTTTGAAAGAAAAGATGAATCATACTCTAATTTATTATCCATAAGTGTACCTCCCCAATAAGTAAGTTGAAGATATTTCTTTGTTAAAACTTCCTTTATCCAAGAGCAAGGGTGTTCGTAGGCATTGAATTTTTCAAATGAACATGGTATATCATAATATTCGCTATCTGTTCCACAATGTTTCAATGTGGTTTCAGCAATATAGTTATGCAGTATAGGTATAAAAGCATAAGTGTTTTCTCCATGTTCAATTTGATTCCACTCAAAGTTTTTGCCTGGCTTTAGGCAAATGACTGGAGATGATGAGTGTTTTAGTAGAATCAAAGCATAATCATATAATTTTTCTTTTACTTCATTTAATGCGTTGATAATAGAAGCGTAAAGAGCAAGAGTACAATCAAAAGCTTCTTTTCTTGAGATTTTTTCCATATTCCTTGAAGATTACGCCAACCAATTCCCAGAAGAAAGCAGATAAAAAAATAAGGTGTGGGAACTTTATTGCTTTATCCTGTAATGAGGCTTCTCGCATTGCCTTTAGAGTGGATAAAACAATAGCAACCCACACCAAAGGTTATGTCAAAAGCCAATATTGGCTATACATACCAATGATGTGGTGCTACTGTTATCATCTTCACTCTAAATGGAATTTTGCGAGAATTTCATTACAGAAGATAATTTCAATAACACCTTTTGTAAAAAAGTCATCCCATACCGCCACTGCGGTACTGAATTGTTGCAAATATAGCAAAAAAATGGATACCCCAATCTAAATACAGTAATTTCTGTTTTTAATCCTAATTCATGTCAATATCTATTACCGATAGATTACAACATTCGTTAGCATAAAAAAAACAAAGTGGCTAATCTGAGAAAAGCCACTTTATAAAATCAGAAACTAAGACAATCATAAGTTTCTAAAATCTCCTCTTGTCTTAGTCCTAAATATCGCTTAGTTATGGCTACGGAACTATGATTAAATAATTCCATGAGTTTAACTAATGCCAGTTCAGAATTTTCATTATTCATATTATAAACCTGTCGCCCGAATGTTTTTCTAAGTGAGTGGCAAGAAAAGTTATTTATCTTAAGCCGATACCTTTTCTTTATTTCCTTAAAAATAACGTTAATTCTTTGAATAGAAAAAACCGTTCCTTTTTGACTTACCAATATAGGTGCTTTATCCCCTATCGGCTTTATATGTTTATAACATTCTTCAATATGCTTCTGTAATTGCTGATTCAAACGAATGATTCTTTTTTTACCTGTTTTTTTCTCAAATATTGTAAATTCATTAGTCTTTAATATCTGATTCCAACGTAAAGCAAGAATATCAGATATTCGTAATCCTGTGAAACAGCCAAGTGCAACAAGAAGCGACATTTTATAATTTTCATCTTTTGCCAATTTTCTTATAAGGCTCATAGCAATTTCCCATTCTAAAAAATCGGCTGTTGTTGTAGAATATTTCAGTCCCATAATATTCAGTTTTGAAGATTAAAAAATAAAAGTGAATGTTCTTAAAAGCATCATCTTATTAAAGCATTGATACTCAACAGAACATTCACTTTGTTAATTAGCGAATATTTGTAAAAACCATATACGCGATAAGCAATAACAAGAAAAAAGGCGGAAATGCAAAACACAAAACCACAACCGCTAAAATAATTATAACGGTTTTAATGATTAATACAGTATCTTTCATAATTAATCAATGAACCATTTGTATTTTTCATCACCATGTAATGCCATGTTTATGCCTACAGCCATTTCTGTAGCGTTTAAAGAACGGTCTAAGAAGGAATCTATATAACTGCTCTTATTAGCTCCTGTTAGGAGATTGTAGAACTTCCACATATTGAGTACTCCACCTGTGCCACAGAAATGTTCATCGTTTATATACGATTTTGCAACAGAATTTATTTGCGTATCTGTCAGCAACATTCTTGGCAATCGTTTTTGCATAATATTAGGCAAACATTGATATAACCTCATTCTACCTAAAATTTGGCAAAATTGGTGTTCGCTCATCGTTGTATTCCCAAGAGTTTGCAATAAATGGATTTGTTTGGCTGGGTTAAAGTTGTTAAATAGTTCCAATGCACCATTATAGAGTTCTGAGACATTGGAAACTTTCAAATCGTCCTTATATCCGTCCGTAAAAATGCACATATTGCAACACACTTGATTTTTAAAGCCTATAGCCAATTTAAAAAGTTCTGGACTTTTCTTAGAATAAAGATTCATTTGGTTATAGGCTCTTACTCCAACTATTGAAAGATTGAATTTATTTCCCTCTATCGTTTCATAAATAGTTGGTATATCAATGCTGAAAGCACATCTTTCGTAATAAATGGTTTTCTCACTCTCCAACAGTTCGTTGGCTTTCTTATGAATAGCTTCGGGTGTTCTTCCCTTAATCACATGCGATACGCGGATATTTGGGAAAGACACCGTTTCACCATTAAAGAAATCTTTTGTAGCATCACAGACTGCATCAATAAATTGGGAATGATTTATTGTCAATTCATTATCCTTTGCAAATACAGGAGTTATACACTCATTAGCTAAATGGTTAAATTCCACTTCTACAGTATTAGCTTCAATGAAATGCAAATTGTTTGGCAAACGTTGGTTATTATCTTCCAAAACAACTGTTGCATCTTCGGCGAATTGAGCTAAATTCATTTTTTCTCTTGCCTGTACAGGCATCAAAATCAAATCTCTCATACTGATAAAATTTAATAGTTAATAATTCTTTTTATATCAAATATGAGGAGGGGAATAAAAGGGTAATGCACCACCAAGTTTAAATCTCTGTATAAATGTCGAGGGTAGATAATTAAAGGAGGGGGGATTGATACAAGTACCTATTGCCATTTTTAGCGAGACAGAGCAGATGTATTTTCGGAGAAATCTCTATCTCTTGATAGGCAATAGTTAACGATGTATGATTTTCAGTAGGGGTTATATATCCCTTTAATTAGATTGATTTTGCTGAATATTCCAAATCAGACATTTATAGGCGATATTCTCCTGTACCCATTAAAAAGTAAGAGCCATAAGTAATTGCTTACCTACGGCTCTATGTCAGTCTATTATAATATCTCTCAGTTTGGCATGTTGTACGGCTTTAGCTTCCTTTTTTCGGAAATCTGGTCGAGGTGCATTAGCTATAAGGAATATGTCATTTCTCAGAAGATGTATGCCTTTTTGATCTCTACGAATGTAGCCTTTAGATTCCGCTTCGGATAGGTAATTTGATATGGTGGATTTGCCTATCTTTAGCTCATTAGCTAATTGGTTTTGACTGTAAAGAGTTGTGTTTGTACCGTTCAGACACTTGCATTTCAGCAATATCAGAAATCCTTTAAGCTGTCTGCTGATGGGTTCATTATGTAATAGCTCAGAGATTAAGACATAATGCTCTGTGTTGAGTTTATATCTACATCTTTGGAATCTTCCATATTGACCTTTGATATTTGTCTTAATTACAGTAAGTAGTCCACACGACTGAAAATGGTATAGCCAATCACTTATTTGGTCTGTATCTTTGATTCCGTACTCATTAGCTAAAGTAATTTGCTTAATATCTGAGTAGTAGGTCTTCAAATCCGCATTAAGTGCCAAACAGTAGAACAAGTAAGCTTCCTTTGGCTTCAATTTGCAGGCAATGTGTTCGGTTATTCTGATGTACTTGTACATTGGAGTTGGGTTGTTTTGGTAGGCTTGGGGTGTCCTCTATAAATTCTCATAATAGGTATTAGTATTTAGGTATTAGTAAGTAACCCCTCTGAATAGAACACCCCACACACCCTAATTTGAACACCGACTTTTAGCGTGTTATAGGACGGTTTTTGGGATTCTATCAGCCATTGATAATCAATGTTGGTCAAACCAAAGTTGGAGTTAATAGAAGCCCACCTCTCACATGGGCTTCTATATCAGTTCATCAAGCAGCAGGGGCAAGTTCTCTTTTCTTATGCTCCCCACGCTGTAACTGAATCATCCAAGACGTAAGCGTCTCCATAATGCAGAGTTCCTTCTCTGCACAACCCTGCAACTCTGTTGTTGCAATTTCATTAGCAGGGATGGTCTGTAATGTTTCCATCAACTCGTCAAAGTTGTACTTCTGATTCTTGAGTATGCTATTCTCAACACGGATAGCATATCTCTTGGTCGCACCACCACGACTAAATGTTTTTTCGTTCTGCTCGTACAGTGCTTGTGCCATATCTGGTGTACGTCCTAGTGTAGGAACAGTCTTAGGCTCTTTACCGAGCAACATCAAGTTAGTTGTCACAGGCTTCAACTGTAAATCAAGGTAGAGTTGAGCTGTATTCATTGGAACATTGTTACGTTTCGCAAACTCAAACACCTCTCTGTATGCCTCGTTGCCTGTAGCTAAAGCCGCATAGCCAACTTTCTCAACATTGCTAAGACCACGACTGAGCAACACTGAATTACCAACAACCTGTGCGTACTCCTGCACTGATTCAAACTGATGTATCTGAACATTTGTCAGAACCTCATCGAGGAATAATCTCCAATAGGTGTCTGCCATATCGCAAGCAACAAGTACGTTGGGGGTATCTTTGGAAATAGTCTTGCCATTCCTGTCAAAAAGGGTTACACCTTCGTTCCAGAACACCTCTGGAGTCGCGAAGTGGAAGATTACTTCCATTCGCTTGTCTGCATCAGTGTTTTTCAACAGGGCATCCTTCTTCTTGGGATGCTCCATACTGTAATCTGTAAAAGCAGGAATAAACTCCACCTCTGTGCCATTTGTGGTGGCGCGTACTGTGATTGTTGGTTCCTCAGTACCAACGGTTTCTTTTGTCTTCTTCATAGCTTCTGCATTAAAGATGTTTAGTTTTGCAATTTCGTTATAAACAAATGTTTTCATTTTTAAAAATTTATTTAATTAATAATGTTATGTCTCCAATCTCCAACGGACGTCCAAGTTGTTGATTGGTGGAACAAACTCATTGTCTGGTATTGATGGTTCTTGATTCTCACTTACTGTACTTCGGTGTGAACTCCTTTCTATGGAATGAACCTTCAACTTGACCTTTCAATGACCGCTTGTCCTTTCGACAATGCAAAGGTATGGTTACATCCATGTGTTGCCAAGCAATTTTATCTATGTCCATGTGTGTAGAAAAAGTGTCAATTATCAGTACGCAAAAAAAATGCGTGCCAAAAAGTTTTACCTTTTCAGTACGCATTTCTGTTATGGTATAGGATGATATTATAGCATATAATAGCCGCCGGTAACTGTTGGAAAATCTTCTTTCTTATATCTTCTTAGCAAGTTGGATAACATTCTGTTTGGATTACCCTCATTGTCATACGGTTCATTATATCGCTTACCATCATATCCTACCGTGTAAATAAGTCGTGAGATAAACAACATCTTATCTTTTGACACATTATATATAGAGTTTTTAGGCACTATTGCTTTCCTATCTTTCAAAAAGTATAGGAATATTTCCGCAAATTTCCACTTCTTGTATGATATGTCAAGATATGACCTGTCTTTAAAATTAAGAAAACAAGCATCACCAACTATTGAACTATTAATTTCATTCAGTCTTTCCACTTCTCCACTATTTATAATTTCATTATAGGATTTTATATAATGCTGTATAGCAACCTGTATGATTTTGATTGTATTTTCTTTTTCCACATTATAACTTTTTCTATTGTTTTTCTTCAAGATTATACTTGTAGCTTCTGATATTTTCTCCGCAAAATCGTTGAAATCTTGCAATGTGCTTTTACCAATCGCGGGAGAATTGTTTCCTAAATCTTCTATGTAATCATGTACGAACAGAAGCAAGTACCATAATTTGCTAACATCAAGCCCAAATGCAGAAATAGTATTCTGCAAACACTCATTATTCAAATACCGTTCTTCAAAATTAGCTTTTAATGGCTTATTGTCTATTTTTAAATAATCATCAAAAGAGGTATTAGAGAGATAAAATCTCTTGTTCCGTTCACATCTTTCTTCGATTGGCAAATTTCGTTGATGGTATCTTTCGCAAAATATAGCAGGAGCTTTAGACATCACACCCTCAATATTAGGCAGAAAATGGTCTGCAACTTCCCAAATGTAATCAAGCAATTCTATTTCGCGATATTCATAGTAGTCCTCAACGGTTAATTTTATATCTGGCAATTCTTTTATCATGGCATTAGTTATTTAGTGACAAAAATAGAAAGAAATTCCCACCTGTATTAATACAAGCGAGAATTTCTGCCATTAGTGATTCTGAGTTATGTTAATCACCCGAATAAGTATTCATCAATTTATCCATTTCTTCGCCAATGCAATTATCTACCAACTTTGCATAATGTTCTGTCATTCGCACATTAGAATGGCCTAACATTTTTGAAACGACAATCAATGATACATTATTCGCCAATGTAACTGTACTTGCAAACGTATGTCTTGCTGTATGATAGGTTATCCGTTTATCTATATGACATAATATCGCAATATCTTTTAGATAAAGATTCACTTCCTTATCTGAATAAATGGGCATCAATGTTTCACCACCAGCATATTTATCCAACAAAATTTTTGCACTTGGTAACAAAGGAATACGAGAGAGAACACCTGTTTTTACACGTTTCTTCTTTATCCACATTCTTCCTTGATTATCACGTTCCAGATGTTCTGCTTTCAACGTTTTCACATCTATATAAGATAATCCAGTATAGCATGCAAACAAAAACATATCGCGTGTACGCTCTAATCTTGGTAAAGGCGAATTAAAATTGATAATCTTACGAAGCTCATCTTCTGTCAAAAAGTCTGGAGATACAATCTGTCTTTCTAACCTAAAATTTGCAAATGGATTAAAGGCTATTTTATTATTAGCTACAGCACGATTAATGACCTTTTTTAATAATGCAAGATACTTTACTGCACCATTATGTGACAGGCGATGTTCGGTCAAAAGCCATACACGAAATTCCTCAATAAAATCACGATTCAGCTCACGCAAGAAAACATCATTACGATTGTATCTTTCTTGAATAAACTTTTCTAATAACTCAAGACCATGTTTTGAATTAGCGTATGTTCCTTTAGAAACTCCAAGACCAATTTGTTTATATTGCAATTCATTATGTTTTCTATAAATGCTCAATATTGTTTCTTCTTTTACCAATTCAACCTTGTTCATTAAAGCATCGCGTAATAATGTAGCAGTAACAGCAAATCCATATTTCACCAACTTTATTTCTTCTTCATATATACGGACACGCATACTTTTTAGGTATTCATTCAAAGCCACAGCTTCTGAATTTACCCCGCGTGCACATTGTTTGTCTTTATTCCATGATTCTATTGCAATAAGTTTACCTGTTGAAAATACGACACGCTCATCCCCAAGAGAAATCAGCACTTCAATAGGTGCTTTACCTGCCTTATTTACTTTGCTAGCTCTTACTATAAATGACAGATTGTAATTACTTTTATTAAACATATACTTTTTGTGTGACGTCTCAGTGACGAAGATATATCACCGAGAATTTAATTAGAAACTTCAAAAAGTATAATCCTCTAATATTCAAAGACTTAATCACAAGAAAAGAAACATGACGTGAATTGTCGATTTTTGACCGACACAATGGGCCGTATGCACAGTGACGCTCAGTTCGCAGGTTCTTCATCGGTTCCCGCACACGTTGAGATGATGGGCTTCCTCGGCATCGGTAACAACCCTATGGTAGGTGCTACTGTAGCTATCGCAGTTGATATTTCGGCTGCATTGAGCAAGTAATGTGAAAGCGAGTGAGTGAAAATTAATTTTCACACGCAACGAGCGCATCCATTACTCGCCAAGGCGAAGCCGAAGGCAGTGTAATTTCAAGTAATTACATATTATAATCTCCTGTAACCTAAAAAGTTACAGGAGATTATTGTCTGCCAATAAAAATAGAGTACATAAAAACATTTTTTAATGGGAAATGATATTTTGATACCATTATTGCCCATTTATAAACAACCGGTACAGTTCATCTATTTCTTGCTCCAATCGCAGCAACATATCACCATCCTGTTTTTTAACAGCCTTGATAAGGTTGTTTGCAAGCGTATTTAAACGCGGGACTCGAACCCAGTCTTTCGCCTCTCCTTGCCCTTTTGCCTTTTTGCCGTCGACAAAATATGTCCAAGAAACTCCGGCGAGTATCTTCAAATTATTCTCTGCGGGAGTGCTTACAGCTGCAAGCCAAAGAGCCTTCAACTTATTGGCCATACGGTCGGGAATTGCAAGGCTTATGCTCTTTGTGCCGGGTGCCTTGTAGTTTTTCTTTACCCCCTTGCGGTTCTTGTAGCTACTGAAATTTCCTTTATCGATTCTTTTAGTTGTGGCATCGCGTACAGAGCCAAATAATATTCCGTCAATCTCGGTAAACACAAGCGAATGGGTTGCTGCATCGTAGGTAAGCGATGCCTCTGTCATTAGCTCAATGTTGCGCAACACACCCCACTCGGCATTATTGGGGTTCAACAAACGCCACAACTCCTGCTGGTAGAACACGCTGCACGAGCCATCTTCTTTTGTACGCTCCCGGAAAGGTTCCAGCCTATCCTGTGCCTGTGCCACTATTCCTATCAAAATGAATAGAATGGAAAGGATTACTCTCATACTCTTCGGAATTAGAATATTAATGACGGAGCCAACCGTCTCCTTATCTGTTTCTGCAAAAATAATCCTTTAAATTTATTTTGCACAAACTATTCGGTTAGCTTCGCTTTATTGGTAGCAGTACAAGCAACGACATATTCAATATGACGGTTGTCATCGCAAATACTCCATACAAAGCACCTATAAAACTTTTATCACACTTCTATTTTATCACCCAAGAACTTCGGCTGTTTGTTAAAGATAATATCCAAGTACATCTTTGTTCGGGCAAACATTTCTCTAACAACACCATATATGTAATAAGTCCTTGTTTTTCCAATATCCTTTGCATTAAATCCCACAGCGTCGATATCGTTGTTCATAGCCAAGCAAACAGCCCTTGCATTATGAAAACCCTGAGATATTATAGTGAGGTTTGTTTGTCCAAAGACCTCTTTGCTTCTCACAACTGAATCGAGAGTGCGAAAGCCTGCATAATCCAACACTATATCTTCTGCGGGAATACCTCTCTGCATTAAAGCATCTTTCATACTTTGAGGTTCATCGTACTCTTTAATATGATTATCTCCACTGACAAGAATTTTTGATATTTTACCGGCTTTATAAAGAACCTCGCAAGCATCTATCCTATACTTAAAGTAGAAATTCATATTACCGTTAGGCCCGATAGGATTTGTTCCAAGCACCAATCCTACCCGACGGTATGGCACATCTTTAACAGATGTGAATAATTTATCCTTTGACATATACTCCACCGAGAAATATGCTCCCAAGACAACAACGGCAATCAACAAAAAGATAACAAGAACTGATAATAAGATATTTTTTAATACTTTCCTCATTATTACTTTACTCTCTATTTAATTCTTTCACTCTCTCCTCCACAAGTCGATAGAACTCTTTTCTTTGTTCGGGTGTTTCACTATACTTATCCAACATTTTTGAGGAATATTCTATATAATCCCGTGCATATAGTTCATATTCCTGTCTTGTCATTCGCTTTCCTCTCAAATTGGAATAGTCTTTCATACGTTCTTGCACTTGTTTGAATTCCACAACGCGCTCGGCCATACTATTGACATCGCGCTCAATCTGCGAAGAACACCCTACCAGCAATATCACTGATAATACTAATACAATCTTTTTCATAGCAGTTATTTATCTATTTTAATATCTCTCAACGAACTTAACCTCATAAGAAGTAACATCACCTCCACAGAAGAGCCCACCCACTGTTTCCGTACGGTCGGGCGCAACTCTTCTGGCACAACGTTGTCTTTTGCCATTTGCTACAACCTCTAATCCAACAACTAATTCAATCTCCGATTTATTGGTAATATACAACACTTTACCGGCACCCCAACCATCCCTCGCCAATTTATAGCTAAGCAAGTCGTCATACTTGTTGGTTCTTATTATGGAGACTCCCATCGACTTCACAAATTCAATTTTCCAATCTTCTGCTCCGGGAAGCCAATAGGCCACTTTCGCACGAGCATTAAAGGCACTTTGCTCACTCTTCAAACGCATTGTCGCGATAAAGACATATTCTGTTGAATTATTACTCAACACTTCTTCAATCTCAAAATCTTAAATTTCATTCTTCTCAATATTCCAAGCCCAATTTTCGGGAAAGAAGCATTGCTTTCTTTCAAATCCTTCATATAATTTATGTCCCACCAAGTCTTTTTGTATCCGAGACACATCCGGTTTATTGGGCACTACACTCTTTACCATAGCTAATACCCCCTCGGGACACTCTGTATCGGCTATTGTTTCCAATAATCGGGCATTCAACTCTGTATTTATATTATTCAGATATGTAGTTCTGAAAACAACCACATCATTATAGTCGTCGGCAAATTGTCCTGCGATTTTGTCTTTCTCTACCAAAATTTCATCACGGCGGGAATTGTATTCATCCAGAACTTCAAGAACAACTTGTTCATAAGCCTTCAACGCTTCGGCTCTTGACGAATAGTCCGAGGCGTTGAAATCTTCTACGAAACCTGTTATAACTTTTTGTTTCTCTTTGATATAGTTCTCGGCACATTCATTCATTTTTTGCGCCAACGCCTTGCCTTCACTCTCGGGCGAGGAACAGGAGGACAGCAACAATAATACAGTTATTAAACAGAGAATATTTTTCATATTTCAGATTGATTATCAAGACATTTATGGTTCCCTTATAAGCTAAAAGCGGTTATAAGGCTACTCATCGGCACCTTGCTCCTCTTCGGCAACATCATCAATAATAGAGAATTCGGGCAAGCTATTATACTTATATTCACTATCAACGAGTTTACACTGTTCATAAATATAAGAACGGGCCTCAATTGCCGGGAGCAAACAATACTCTTTATACAACTTCTTAAAAGTAGCCAAGTCCTCCTCGGCCATTCCGTTTATCGTTTCAATATGCGGGAAAAGCAATTTGCAATAAGCCGTTGCAATCTTTTTCACAGCCTTTGCGTGCCGAACATACGCAGCATTCTTGTCATACTCGACCAGCTCATCAAAGATATTCTGGCTATATGTTTCTGTTCTCATAAAGTGCAGATACTCCGAAAAGACTTCTGCATCTATTGCCCAACCATAATAGAGTTGTCCTTCTGATATTTTAGGCAATCTCCACCCCGGGATAAACAAATGGAAACGGTCCATCATTGCAGAGGAACGGAATATATCGGGGAGGACCTGTTGAAAATCTTCGTTCACGGGTTGCATATCCTCGGTAAGAGCAATATTCCCTGCCAAGCCAAGGCCACACGACGAAACAATTTTTATATCGGTTAGAGAAGCTGTACCCGCCTCCAAAAAACTTTTAAGGAATCCCTGCAACTCCCCGGTGCGGTCGTCAAATTTCAATGTCGATACTTCGTCAAAGACTATTAAGTCGTGATTTTTAATTGCACCGTATTGCTTGGTAGAATGGTTATATATTAACTGCGCCCTTGTACACTTGCCACTAATCATACGAAAATATTGGCTGAGATTATTGTAGGTAAAACTTTTACCCGAAGATTTTGGGCCAAGCTCAATAAAGTTCAAGTTAGGCTCGATAGCCGGCAACAGCCTTGTAATCATTGTAAATTTCGCCTCAAATGAGGGGAAGCTATCCGGTGTATATCCCATTGTGGTCAACAGTACATCAATCCACTCCTCGGTACTGAAAAGTGCCCTGCGCGACAAGAAATCCTCGAAATTCAAATTCTTATAAGGGTTAAAGGATTTATAGGAAGTCATTAGAACATACCCCTTCTTTTTCCCTTCGGGCGGCATATATTGCATTGTTATATTACCCCAATTCTCTCCATCGACAAGGTCGTTCCTATTATCGGCAACAACCTTTGGTTGTATAAACATATTGGCCGAAATATTTAAATCGGGCAACATAAAAGCCACCATTCCATCGTCTAATTTTGTTTTAACCACAATGCGTGTTGTTATATTTACATTCTCCCCTTCGAGAAGACGCATCATAAGCGAATCGCTATTCTGTGGCATTTTTGCTGCAAGATACTCGCGTATTCCCTCCTCGTCGCGTTCTTCTCCATTTGAAAAACGATTTAAAATGTAGTCTTTAACAAAAGTGGGCAAGTTTCTACCCGAGAACAAGCCATAGGCCGACTTATCCTTGCATATTGCATAATCGGCATACGCCTCTTGAATTTTCATCGAAATTGTATTCATATTGCAGTTTGGTTTTTATAATCCTAAAATGTTGTATCTATCTCAAACCCTTTCTTCTCTATTCTGCGAGGGGGCTCTTCGTCCTCCACGACAGGAGGTGGCATTTCGGGCCTTGCGCTACCCTGCGGAGTAATCGGCAAAATGTCCCTATCCCTGCCAAATATATTTTTAGGAACCTTTTTTGTTCCGGCAGAGGGCTTGTCAACAATTCCCGTAGCCGCGTTTCTGCCTTTATTTGCAGGGGTAGTACTCTTCCCCTTCTGCGAGGTTGCCGTAACAGGTGCTGACAGTATTTCAATTATTGATTGTGAGATATTATCATCGCTCGAATTCAGTCTCACTTTGCAAGCTATCGCCCCATCAATGGAGTGAGCATCGTCGTGGTTAACAAACAATTCCTTCCCACCAACAGACACACTCAACATATTATTAAACCTGAAATAGCCAAAGTGACGCTTTGTTCTGCTTTTACGTTCAACAATTGGGAAAGATACTGCACGCATCTTTGGTTTAAACTCTATTCTATTTCTGATGAGTTCTTTTTCAAACTCCCAATCTCTATATTCGTGCACAATCTTTATTCTTTCGCCATCAATTATAATTGTGTCGAATATTGCATAATGACGATAAGTTCTCAGCAAGCGTTTCAACAAGAAACGATACAACGAAACTTTCGCTCTTTCGAACCTACCCGGCGCCCTTTTTCTCAACAACTCATTGGAAGGTCTTATCAATTTCAATAACAGACGAAGCAACATTTTCTATCAGAATATATAATTCCAGCAATTTACAATATCATCCCAATATTTAGGGAATATATAACACAAAGAATTTACCAAGCCCTTTCTTATACACAACAATATAATTGTCGCATTAAAGAACCACGCAGTTACAATAAACAAAAAGGAGCGCAAAATACCTTGCCCCAAAATATCGGGCTGATAGAGCCTTGTTTGCTTAAAAAAGCACAATATATGAAAGGCCAATGTAAAGCCTATGAACATATCAAACACATAGAGCATTCTGTTGGCACCCCAAATGCGCATTATTATAAACAGATAGGTGAGGAACGGCAGGCAATATGGTGCCAGACTTATGAATATCGCACCAAGTTTACGCCCGCTATGATAGACCACGCCACTATCTTCACCTGCCTGCAACGAATGTATCTTGTGAAAAAACATCATTCCCACAATTGCGTGAGTAGCTTCGTGAGAAGTTGTTTGCATCCATTGCTCATTGCGAGAGAAAAAATCGAATTTTCGAATTATGAAATAGGCCGCAGCACCATACAGCATCCATTGATAGAGAGCTATGTGACTGCACGCAAACATAAACACCGGGAAAAATTCTATTACAACCGGTACCAACAGCAACAATATTATGGGATAATACAGATATTTCATAGTCTATACAACTTAACAACCTTGTTGGGAAATATAACCCGATATATTAGTGGTTATTCCTCTGTCACAAATATCAAAATATTATAATCATCATCGCCGGAGGATGTGCCACCACGCGACTCCATCGCAACATTTTCGCGGGCAACGCCATTTTTAACAAGAAAATCGGTCACGGATTTCACTTGTCGTTCACATAGCATCTGGGCATACTCCATTGGCAACGACAGGTCGCCAAAACCACACACAACAATTCTTGAACCCGGTGTGTTTTTATGGAACCGCACAACTTTCATTATTGTAGCGTGGTGTTGTTTACCAATCTTTTCATCTGTCACAAGCAGATGAACGCGCGACACGCTCTCCTCTACTATCTTATAGTGTTCGAGCATAGACTCGAACTCCTTATTTGTGTTACCGGTCATTGTCTTGTACACCTCGTAGCACGACAAAGCCTTCTCGCCATTACCCTCCTGCAAATTTCTCTTTGCCTCTTGCAGATATTTGTCATAGTTTACTTGTGCCGAAGCCGCAAGCGAAGAGAAAAGCAACATTAAAATAAAAAATGTGTGTTTCATAAACTCTATAACTCTATATTATTATACCAAATTTCCACTCCCACTCTACAAAATGGCTGCCGGAAATTAAATCGTGCCTGCACAAAAAACGTGCGAAAAATAAATTAAGGTGATTATATAATATTACACCCATTTGTCATTTCGTGGGAGCGTAGCGACGAGAAATCTGATAGATCTCTCACATACGTTATTCGCATAGCTCATCGAAAACCTCTTTTAATTTTTATATTAAGGTATGGTCGAGATAACGGATTCTTATCTGTTTTTCTGTTAATGTAAAATTGTATATAATTACCTTCTAATAATTAAATCGTGCCTGCGGCACTGTTAAATCGACTGCGTCGATGATTGAGTTTTATCGCCTGTCGAGCGATAAAACGCTCGTTCTTTTGTTTCATTGGCTCGTTTTACTTTTCGCCACCCGCGTGGCATAAACTTCGTCTATGCTGCACGCGACCATTGGCCGCAAAACTCGCCGATAACAAAAAACGAGCTTTTTGTTATTCTGAGACAGGGCGCACCGTGTGGCCGTAGTAACGGTTGCTGTAGTACCGGTAGTAGTCGCCGATGTTGAAGTACAAGTAGTAAGCGTGAGAGCTGCTACTGCTATTCAACGAGCTCGACCAATAGTAGCCGTAGGAGCCCTGAAAGTAGACTTCCTGCCCGTAGCGGTAGCCCGCAGCGGGCAGGAAGATGCTGTTGCCGTTGGGGCCGGTTACGCGGTAACCGTTAACGCCGTTAAGGCTGGTCCAAGTCCAAGTGCATTTGTCTATAAGTTCTTGCTGTTCTTCTGTGGTGGGCATACGCCAACTACCACCCCATTTAACAGTGGCAACGTCGTCGCTTGCTTCAAGGGTGGTTTTATTATCGACGGTGCCGTAACTGCTGCTTGTGCAGTATTTTGTCATTGAAGAAGAAGTGCCGTTGCAATATTTATAGGTATCCCAATAATTGTCGTTCATTTCCTCTGTTTCTCCCCAAGCGTAGTAACGGCCATACTCTTCTGGAGAGGTGGCACCAACGTTACACGATGCCCATTTAACCGAAAGACCAAGGTCCACGGCGCGGCTGTCGGTGGCGTGTACTTTTCGCCCCTGCGACTTTTCGAATTCCGCAACCCTGTTGCGTGCATTCGGGTCTTTGGGATTTATGGACAATATCTTGCGATAGTTATCTATCGCCACACTCATATCCTGTTTATAAATAGCATCCTCGGCTTTTGCTGTCAACGAGAGGCACTCTTCTATTTTTGAGGCAAGTTCATCGGCGCGACCATTGAAAGCAGCTACAAACACATTCAGTGATTTTTGAGCATTGGCATACTCTCCTTTCTCAAACTGCGTTTTTGCTGTTTTTAAATATAACTCCTTATCTTGTGAGGCCACCTGCACAGATACGAGCAATAAACACAAAGAGAACAATATATTAACTGTTGTCTGCTTCATCATATATATATAATTACAATTATACTATTAAAAGTCTATCACTTAATTACTCTTTACAAGGCGACCAAATTCCCAAATTCCCGAGCGCGTTGTACCATTGCTAAAATAGTAAACTCCCTCTCCGTGTGGATAATCGTTCCTGTAAGTGCCCACAAACTTATCACCATTGTTGTAATAGTATGTTCCGGAGCCGTGTCTTCTATTATTTTCAAAATGTCCTATATACTTATCGCCATTGATATAATGAAACTCTCCTTCTCCCACAATCACATTATTCTCGTAATATCCGATAAACTTTTCTCCACTGCCATAATAGTAAGTACCTTTACCATTTTTTACACCTTCTTTGTATAAACCCACAAATTTATCACCATTATCATAATAATACATTCCGGGGCCATTCAGCTCGTCATTATCCCAATAACCCTCATATCTTTCGCCATTATTATAAGTGAACACGCCATAACCATCCCGTTTACCTTCGAGGCAAGTACCTTTATATGTACCATTGTTATACTTTATGGTAATCTGTTCCACCTCATTTTTATCGGGTTTCTCGGCTACAAGTTCAAAAATATGCTCTAAATCGGCATCCCTTTTATCGGTCATACTCACAAAAACATTGTAACACTCCTTTGCTTTCACATAATTTCCGGCGTGCAGATGTTCGTGAGCCTTCTCTATGTACTCAAAATAATTCTGTGAGAAGGCTCCGAGCGGACAAAACAGAACTAATAGAAATATAAATGCGTATCTCATAACTCTTCTTTTTTATTCATTTATTGTTCTTCGGTTTCTACAACAGACTCTTCCATTGGGGGTTGAACAGTAGAAGAATCGGTGGGAATATCCGTGGATTGAGGTTGAATTATACCCTCTCCTATACTATCACTGACATTATTCACAAACACAGAGTCTATTCTGTGAGAGAAGAATGCCGGGAAATACTCTTTTCCTGTATATCCGCCAAGAACATAGCCGGCAACAAACATAACAATGGAGAAAATAATTAAAATGGAATAAACCAATTTTCCACCCCCGTTCTTTGTAGCAGAGTTCTCGGTCAATGCCCTTTCGGGCTCTATCGACTGCGATTCACTCTCTCGATTCTCACTAACGCTATTATCATTCTCTGTGGATTTTTCCGACGGCTCGGCTACAAGTACCTCTTCGGGGTTATAGTCGGGGCAGTTATACTCGATAAGCACAACGGTTATATTGTCTTTTCCACCGGCTTTGTTTGCAGCAGCAATGAGGCTTGCCACTTTTTCTTTGAGAATTCCCTTCCCCTCGATACACTCCTTCATCTGTTCCGATGTTATCATATCACAAAGACCGTCGGAACATAACAACAGAGTGGAATTGGGAAGCAAGGGAAACGTTGCAGCCTCTACATAATCACTTTCATTGCCTTCGAGCAATTTTGAGCCCACATCGCGACTTATAACATTACGTTGAGGGTGGCTCATAGCTTCAAGCTCGGTAAGTTCACCAATTTCCTCACGATACCCCACCAAAGAGTGGTCGTGCGACAACTTCATTATATGACCGTATGTATATTGGTAGAGGCGCGTATCTCCCACGTGAGCCATATGTATAAGTTTCTTGTCGACCTCAACCAGCACTGCGGTCAACACACAACTCATACTGCCATATTCCGGCTGGTTCTGACGCTCCGCAAAAATAGCATTATTGGCATAGACCACAGCTTGTTTAATAAGTTCCGAACGCTCACCATTAGGATATGTTTCGAGATACTCCACTATTTTTTGTTGAGCCAAAGCAGAAGCAACTTCCCCTCCTTCATAGCCACCAACTCCATCTATGGCAGCTGCTAGAATATAGTTGCCATTCCACAAAGATTGAGCAATGAAAGCATCTTCATTATTAGAGCGTTTCTGCCCCATATCGGTATTACCGGAGAATATTATCGTATCCATATTATAATGCTTTTATTTAATTTCAAATTTTATACTTATCTCGTCGTTAATGAATATACTGGAATTATTGGCAAGGTCGTGCCAAATTAAATCGCCTCCACTGCTCTCTACCAATTTGCGACTATTAAGCCTTGTAGGCCCGAAAGCCGCAATCTGGAATCTCTTATCCGAAGGTAAATATTTTATCTGCACGTGAGAGTCTTTTATGTCGTGTTCTTCCAGAATGAAGAACGCACGCCCGCTTCGTTTTTCACTCCTTCCGGATATGTGAATAAGATTGTCCTTCATTATATAATGAAGGTTGCGTCCACCTCTTGAATATGTCAATTCGGCAAGACCGCCCATATCCGTCACACTCGAATAGTCGGTAACGCGCTGTATATCGCCACCCAGATTATTATCGAAGTTATAACAGAAAGTACCATCACCGATAATGTCAAGACTTTTTATTGCATTCCAGTTAACATTCACATCATTCATAACATTTGAATCGTCCAATTTTATCGACATACGGGTGTTAGTATCGGCAAACACATTATTTGCTTCTTTTATATCGAATGTCAAGAGGTTGGCAACTGTTGCTATGTGACCTTTGCGAACAATCAATGAGGCAGTATTGTTTGACTGAACCTCGCCCACTTGGCAGGCCGAGAATTGAAAGAACCAATACTTGGCAGGAGGGGTGTAGTCGGGATATTTCACCCTCATTTCTTTAATAATTTTGTAGAACCCGGCAACAACTTGCGGTAACACAAAAGGCAAAGATTGCTTTCGGCTTTCATAGTCTTCGGGGGTCATTAGTATGTTAAAGGACATAGGATATAACATTCGCTGCCCCACCGACTCACTTTTCAACATAGTTTTAAAATGAGAAGAAAGTTCTTTAAGCAAGCCCTCATTTGTGATTAAACCTTCATTTGTCAATTTTTCAGGTTTAAATATATCCAGCATTTTTTTTAAGAAATCCATCGCTATACCTTTTTAAATAATAAATGAACATATTTGCTCAACACTATGTAATCCCCATCGTGCAACTGTTCGGGAATCAAAGTATTATTAAGCTCTATCTTGTTTGCGCCTCTATAAATATGGGTGCGTTTTTGAGCGGCGCGCGTGCCTGACAGTTCCACACACAACATAAATCCGCATTTGTCGGAATATGAGATATATGCGTGAGCCCTGCTGACGTATTTATTATTGTTATATTCCGGCGAATCTGGATTATCATCTATTGCAATTTGGTTTACTCTATGACTCCCATCAGACATACGCGGTTGTCTGCCGACACCGATATTATATCTCGAATTGGGCAATTTTTGAATTTCCTGCGAATCGAGAGTAAGACACCCATCGAGTATCGATCCATAACCAGCCACAGTAGATATAACGGCCCTATGCACCATCTGTTTCTGCCTGATGGTTTCTATCAGCAAGAAACAATTATCCATTACCTCGACCCAATTACTATCGACCGGTTTTGTGTCTTTAATTTCAACCGAACCAAACTCCAAGCCCAATTCGTCGATAATTGTTGTTATCAATTGCTCTTTAAAATTGCTCAACATCAAAGAATCATAGAATAAAGCATCGTTAACACACAGAGTTAAAGACTTTTCTATCATCGACACTTTTATTCCTGCATAGTTCGATTTTAGAACAGATACTATACGCTCTAATAAAAGGGCATTTTTATTTATTGCATTTTGTGAATATTTACTCGAATCGGTAACTTCACTTATATTTTCAGCCTTATTACCATTTATAAGGTTGGCTATTCGTTCAAAAAAATTCATTCCCATATTTATTGTTTATTGTACTCCCAATTGAGTATTCAACACCTTTATTAAACGTTCCTTCTCTTCTATCGTCTTTTTAAGTTTCTTTATTTCAGCATCTTGATTAGTTCCGGCCCCTATTTTTTTCTTTGCCGCAGCAAGCTGGTTCTTCAAAGCTGCATTCTCAGCCTCTATTTCCTGCAACTGTGTATTCAATTCCGATAATGCATCGGTCATACCTCCGGAACTTGTCGCATTCTTCTCCAAACCTGATATTTTAGAAGAAAGATCGGCTATTATAGCATCCTTTGCAGCCAGCTCATCCTTCAAGTTCTTAATTGTGGAATTATTGCTACCTGTTTCACCATTGAAATTAGCTTTTTCAAGTTCTTTCACTGCTGCTGCAAGTTCCTTGTTTTTTTTCAACTCGGCATTATACTTCTCCTTATACTCTGTATCTTTGCCGGTAGATGATTGTGTAATGTTTATAGCCCACGAAAAGAATGCAAGTGCAAACATCACAAGGAACAAGATTTTCCATATTTTCGCGCCACCTTTCCCGGTATTTTTTTTCAGAGTGACAATCTCTTTCTTTAATTCATCATTTTCTTTGATAGCTACGGACAACTTATTTGGAATCTGTTGCAACTCTTCTTCGGCTTGTTTCAACGCATTTTCCAGTTCCTCTATTCTTTCATAAAGTTTTTTATCGTTGTTCTCCACTCCCGTCTCCACCTTTAATCTTTCATTCGTGGCTCGCAAGTTTTTCACCTCCATTTCGAGCATACTCTTCGCATACAGGACATCTTTTAACTGATTTTGCAAATTCAGTATAAGTTTCTCGTGCTCAGCCGGATTAGGAAAATCGGCTTTCTGTTCCAGCAAACGATTAATTTCACTCTTAAAATGCTTAATCTCCTCTTGCAGATGAGCAATCTCTTTCTGCGATTGTTCGGCCTCTAATTTCAAGTTGTTAGTTAAAACATCCCTATCGGAACCTATATACTTTAAAACACTGGTATACAAATCTTTGCCATTTTTAAAGCGGTTGTCGGGAGATTTTTCCAGACATTTAAAAATAACATCTTCCAACCAATCGGGATAATCTTTTTCATAAGTCTCACCGGGGTGAGCCTGCTCAAAAGCGGCTTTTCGCAATTCAAATATCGGAGCCGGCTTTTGCTCTTTATGGGCTTTCACCAGCAAATATTCAGCCTCAACAGAATTGTGGTTCTTAATATCGCGCATAAAGGGAACCCTACCCGCAAGATATTCATATAAGACTACACCAAAGCTATATATATCGGATTGGGGAGCAAGCAAACTCTCGTTATCCCACTTCTCGGGTGCCTTAAATTCGGGTGCGCCATTCTTGCGACGGCTACTCCTTATAACACTTTCGCCCTCAATGGCCAAGCCAAAATCCAGCAACACATAACTTCCATTTTCGCGACGGATAATATTGCCGGAGTGTATGTCGTTGTGCACAACGCGATACTTATCAATCAATCGACGCTTTGTATCGTCATCAATCAACGCTTTACGCCCATCATTAGGATCGTCGAGCAAATTGTCAAGCTCTTTATCCATACAGGATTTATATATATCCTCGTGGCAGTAGGCCAATGCGCTACCAATATCGGTCAGCAATCTTAACACATCTTCTATCTCCATAAAAGAGTGTTTGTCTATAAGATAATGGGACAAATCTTTACCATCGACAAAATCCATCTCAACAATTGCTTTTTGAGCTTTCAGCAAAGGTTGATAAATGTGTACTATGTTGGGATGATTGCCATTACCCAACCGGAGCAACAATCGGCACTCTTCCAGAAATTTTTGATAAGCCTCATCCTTCTCTCCACGTGCGATTGTCGCATTCAATACACGAAGAGCTCTTATATAGCCTAAATTATTATGACGAACCTTATAGACAGTGGCAAATCCACCCTGCCCAAGTTCATCCAACAAAGTATAGTCTTCTAAAAACGCCATATTTTTTATAAAATTATTTAAAACCTATTACTTTCCAATTACCATTCAACAAAACCAGCATTACACGAACATTTGTATCAAAACGTCCATATCTACCATCGTAGAATTCTCCATTCGGAGTTGCGCAATCGAACCTTACATTCATAGCTTTACATCCTGCATACGACCCTATATTTGAAACATTCAATTCATCACATCTTGTTACAACCGGATAATAACCAAGCGGAATAACATTACGCATATCGGCAATATCGTGAATTTTCTCAAAGCCCTGTATCATCATTACATCGCCACCAAATTCAGAATAGGCATCCCATTCATAAAAGTTTCTCACCTTGGCTATATCTCTATTTATAAAAGCATATACAAAATTATATGCAACAGATTTATAACTTTTACACAATACTATCTCCTCGACACTTATTCTTTCATATTCTCTAACTTGTACTTGTGCAAAGGAAACATTTGCAGTCAACAGTAATAATAAAAATAAAATCTTTTTCATAACATTAGTAATCCTTAATTAACATAGTTGAGTTTCATAAGCAGGGGGAGAACACCATCCTTAACCAATTTTTTGGCATTCACGGAGCTTTGTCCACGTTCTATGCGAATAGCAATAGCAAGTGATTTCTTTTGCTTTGCTTTGTCTTTCACATAACAAATGTACCAAGAATCATTGCTATGTTCCAGTTTCCGCCCTTTTCTATCTGTCAGGTGACGATTGGCCGTACCGGTCTTTCCGCCAATAATATTTTTATCGGATGTTATTTTATAAGCGGTGTGAGTAGCAGCTTCTTCTACCATTAATTTACTCAAAACAGCAGCCTCGGATGCATCGACAATCTCGATTGTCTGCACATTCTCATCAAGTCTGTATCGCGTAGTTGTCATTGTACCATCATTTGCTACAATAGAAGCAACCCTTGCCATCGACAGCGGAGTAGCAGCCAATGCTCCCTGTCCCCAAGTTATTTGCCAAGCAGCATCTTGCATTATCTCCTTACTATTATTTGCTACATATTTACGATATTTCGATATTGCTTTGTCAACATTCAATGCAGCGATATTGGAATAAAATTTATCAGCCGATATTGAGTCGGAATAATGCAGCACATAAGGCTTTATTGAACCAATTTCAGCACCAACAGCTCTATATATATACGACAAGTCATCATACAATTCATAATTGTTGACTAAATTTATATAATAACAGTTAGACGATTCTACAACAGCCCTCTTCATATTTATCTGTCCGACAGGTTCAGCTCCAACCTTCTGACTCAAATGCACATAGTATGAATACTTCTTATTATTCGGGTCGGCAGCATCAACACCAAGTTTACGCAGTCCGGCCAATGAAGATATAATTTTAGCCGTAGAACCCGGTGCACGAGCCTGCATTAAGCCTAAATCCATATCAGTATAGGCCTTCCAGTTCTTTGGCCTACCTGCATCCCTGTATATTGGCAACCTCCGTTGACCATTTATCTCTATTAACTCATTTTTAAGAGTATCCTGATTAGGCAACGGATAATTGGCCGATGCCAACAAATCTCCATCTTCGGCATTTAGAATTACAACTGACGCTCTAACTTTATTGCGCCACTTGCTACTCTTATATTGCTCATTAACAAATTCTTGCAACTTTATTTGCAAACGTGCTTGCAGTTCCGCATCAATCGTGAGACGAATATCTTGCGGTTCAATTTTTCCCATAGCCAACCAACTCTCATCCCTCTTATTCAAGTCACGCACCCTGCTGCTGTTTACTCCGGCCTTCAAATATGGTATCAATGCGGAATAATTATAAAGTTGATGATATGAAGTTATTCTTGTTTTTTCTGAGCTCCATTTATCAACTTTACATAAATCGGAAGCCAACTCAACCTTTGGCATTCGTTTCCCATTCTCATCTATTAGATTATTATATCCCTTCAATTCCGGTAAATGTCGCCATTCTGCAACATATCCACTCTTTTCATCTTTAAATGTATATAAATTTGAATTATAATCTCCCAACATAAAAGACAGATGGTCACCAAACGGATAATACCTCCGCTGACGTTTATTCAAGTCTAATTTATAATCATCCTTTCCTAAAATGCTTTTATATAGAGAATCTAATTTTTCATCAATCTTTAATTTATCGCTTGTCGCCAACAGCAATCCATTTCGGTCATATATATCTCCGGCATACATTTTCTTTGTCAACTCCTCGATTCTGGGATTATACTCTACAACCGGAATACCGTTGGAATTATCTACATAAACCGGTCTTATCAATGTATCCTCCTGAGCAATAATCTGATAATAATAGAACACCGAGGCTATAAATATAGCACACACACAATATGCCCAACTCAAAAGCGATACCGAATAGTTATATTTGCCAATATTCTGTCTAATCAGCTTGGTCGTTTCATTTTCACCCTTAACCACATCGGCAGCATTATATGTAGATATAGAAAGGATTATTCCAAAAGCAGTGAGATTTAAAATCATACTTACTTTTCCATAGCTGAAAAAAGGAACCGTAACACCTGTCAACGGTATTATGCCGGTACTTCCAAGGGAAATAACCACAAATTGAATTGCAGTAACAACGGCAATACCCAAACATAGATAAAACACAAACGGGTGGGAAGTCCTATACCCGACAACTACCGTATTTCGTAGAAGAATCGCCAAAAGCAATATAATAACAAAGACACCCACAAAACCCGACTGTTCGCCCACACTTTCAAGAATCATATCAGTGTGAAACGCCGGAATAAGATGAGGCGACCCATCGCCCAAACCTTGTCCCCACATTCCACCCGAGGCCAAGGCCCATAGCCCCTCGACCACCTGCGTGTTCTCTCCTGCATCGGCAGTATTCCCATTTATAGGCAATGTACCCCAAGTGTTGGTGCACATCTCGTTACGCGAGTCGAGTCTTTTTGCGACACTGTCAAAGCCGGCGAAATCGCCCAACACTGCTCCACCGAATATAAAAGCCGATACTATAAAATTGAAAAATATGGCCGTTTCAAATATCTGCTTCTTAATAATGCCACCTATAATCCACACAGCAAACCACAAAATACAGAATATACCCATATTCCCTATTGAGTAACCAACATAAAGGAACAACGCAAAAGAGAGTATGCCGTATATCAACATTGCAAAATCGCAAGTGAATATCTTCTGCATCTGTTTATCCCAAGACAAGCCTTGCAAATCTATTTTAGATTTAATGAGCGAATAAAGAAGTATGAATGTAAAGGCCAAGACCAAAGAAGGCCCCATATCACCCAATTTCAAATATATAACCATCAAACACCCCAAGCCTAAAATAACCGATGTCAACATCTTTATTTTCGCACCGAACAAGTTAGTATTTCCCTTCTCCGAGAATTGTACAATTTTATTGGCATTCACGCAGAAGAAGGCCGCCATAAAGAACACTATCAGGTATTTGGCAATTTCACTCGGCTGGAACATTATTCCGACATTAAGGTTTACCTTCATTCCGCCCACCTCGGAGCCCAACGAAGTAAACAACAACATTGTCAAGAATAGAGCAAACAATATGTAGCCACCTCCCTTTGGTAGTTTACACAACAATCTGGACACAGCATTATGCAAAGCGGTTATTCTTATAAGATCAAAAAAAAGGAACGGCAAACATACCACAACACAAAGCAGTGCAAGTGATTTCTTCACGAAAGAACTTGAACGCTGTGAAAGAATATTTGTCAAATAGGAAACCTTTTGTCTGAATGGCTTAAACACCCACAAAAGTATCTCCAAAGGAACATCAAAGTCGACATTCAACCTATTCTGATACAGCTTCTTAAAATTCACATTCTGCAAAATTGCAATAATTACGACTCCCGCAATTATACCGCTTGCCATATCTATACCCAGCAACTTATCCGTTAATGGGTCGTTTATAGAGAACATAGTCAAAAGACACAAGCCGGTGAGAGCCATCAGAATCGACCATATCTCTATATTTATATCTTTTTTGCGCATACGGCAGAATATCAACAATCCCCACCAAGCGACAAAGAATAATACAACGTACATTGACAATATTCTAACAAATTCCTTAGGAGAACGCACCGTCATTGTCAAGTCCTCTTTTATCTGCTTCAAGGTAGAAGCATCGAAGATTCTTATTTTATGTTCCAGTTGAGTAAAAGAGAAAGCCGCAGAAAGGTCACCATCGGTATATTCAGCCAAATTGCCACCGACGGTACCTTGGGAACTTCCATATTCAAATCCCTTTTTAATGGGTAACACGCTGTATGAATAGTTCGGTTCGAGCCCTTTAAACACTACCTCACCAGTGGAATTGCTTTTAGCAAAGCACAGAACTTCTCTTTGCGAAACATTCAAACTGTCGAGATATTGACGCGACAGACGAACAACAACATCCTCGCACCCCTTTTTAGCAGCAAAGAAACTTTTATTCTTTTCCTCATTTACGGTTACTCTTATTTCACCTTTCAGATCTTTATTAAGGACGACAACACTCTCCAACTTGCTTACATCAAGTTTCAAGAAATCGTCATCAACACCTATCTGTTCCAGAGAATTTTTCCACTTCTTCACATAATAAGACTCATCCTTGCTTGTCCTATTCATTTTGGCAATACTATCAATCTTTGATGCAGGAATCTGCCAAACACGCTTATTCAAGTTAAATAGAGCCGGAAGAGACACGCCCTTTTTAAGTTGTTCTGCAATAAAGTCGGCAACAAATTCAGCATCTGCCTGTTGGGAAACATAGTTATGGACCTGCAACACCGATGCTATGTCTTTCGATTGCACTCCGCTTGCAAGATTCACACTCGTCACAGGATTGGTTCCGTAACAGGCTTCTACCTCCTCGAATCTGTCGTTGTAGTTGAACAACAACCTAACAAACATCAAAGCCAATAATACCGTAACAACAAGCCAATAACACTTTTTCATATTCTTAATCATTACCATTTATTTACAAAGCAATAGCCATTTGCCTATATATTTCTATAAATTACAAAGGTGCGAATTTTCTATGTAAACACAAAAAGTTTGTTAATATTTTAATTATTTTATAAAATTGTGTAAATGAATTGCTAAATTCACATTCACAGAACCATTGGAAATCACCCTTGGGGAACCTGTTCTTCAACTCCTTTCCAGACAAAAAGAGAAAGTGCGTGCCTATTGGAACTACAATAACTGCGGATGGCATTGTGTATCTCCAACAGAAAATTGCCTCGGCCGGCGCATCTATCCATTCCCCCACCAGCCAAGTATGCGTAAAGTTTTTTACAATGTGAATTTCGAAAAATATATTGCATTTATGAAAGCAAAGGAGCGACAAGGTTAACCACCTTGTCGCTCCTTTGCGTTAAGCATCTTGTTTGTCGTTATTCTATCGTGTGTTCATCTATCAGATAGGCATACACAAAAATTGATTTACTGTTGGTGCCGTTACCTCCGTGGCGCACATCACCAATCTCAAAGCCTAATTCATTTGCAATTTCTTCAACCTTGGCGGCCACCCATTGAGCCGCTGTTTGTGCGCAGAAGAGCAAATTATCCTTTGCATTGTGACGATAGAGCCTCTCTTTGATATTTCCTGTGGCTCCAACATACACTCGTCGTCTATTATCCATATTATACAATTCGGGGTAAAGCTCTATCAAATAATCGACAATCTCCTCTGCGCTAAAATCGCGGCAATCCATTATATACGGTTCCATTATAAATTATAATATTTATTGATTATGCCGCAAAAATAATGGCACTGCGAGCCGACAAGGTTGCTATTTCGCCACTTTATAACCTTATGCTGTTTTTTTTACAAATTCATACAAGAATATGACCGCCGAAACACAATATACACACCTATGCTGCGTTTTTAATATATTACTAAACAACAAACAGTATGGAACGAGTGACACTGCTGCCCCCGACCGCATTAAGCGATGGATGGATAGACCCCAAATACTTGCCCGGGGGAGAGGATAAATACTATATACGCAACCGACAGGTGACAAAGCCCGAGGGCGGATGGCGTCATCTGCGCAGCGACGAAATTGAGCATTTGGTGAAGAACAACAATACAGCATCGTCGTGGGACACTGTGTGGGTGAGCGAGGAATTTAATCCGAGCGTAATAAAGGACAACAAATTCTATGGCACCGTACGCATAGGGCGCGTCAGCAACGGAGCATTGCAATTTCACGACCTGCGTCTGCCGGTAGGCATCACCAATTCAAGCATCCACTCGTGCGACATTGGCGACAACTGCGCCATACACGATGTACACTACCTGTCACACTACATCATCGGAGCCCATTGTATGCTGTTCAACATACAGGAAATGGCCACCACCGACCACGCAAAATTCGGTAACGGCATTATAAAAGACGGAGAGCCCGAGTCGGTGCGTGTGCGCATAGAGATTATGAACGAAACAGGAGCACGCAAGGTAATTCCGTTCGATGGAATGACAACCGCCGATGCCTACCTATGGGGAAAATACACCGACGACACCACCCTGCAAGAGCGGCTGCTACACATCACCCAAAGCACGGTCGACCATCATCGCGGCTACTACGGAGAGATTGGCAAAGGCTGTGTCATTAAAAATTCCTCTATAATAAAAGATGTAAAGATTGGTACCGATTGTTACATAAAGGGAGCATCGAAACTCAAAAACATAACCATCAACTCATCCGACAAAGAGCCTACACAGATAGGCGAAAATGTCATCCTCGTCAACGGTATTGTAGGTTACGGATGCCGCATATTCTATTCCTGTACAGCGGTGAGATTTATACTCGGCAATAACTCAAAATTTATGTATGGTGCCCGTCTCATCAACTCCATTATGGGCGACAACAGCACAATTTCGTGCTGCGAGGTACTTAACAACCTCATTTTCCCGGGACACGAACAGCATCATAACAATTCATTCCTCATAGCTTCTGTCATTATGGGACAGAGCAATATGGCAGCCGGAGCCACCATCGGCAGCAACCACAACAGCCGCACCAACGATGGAGAATTGGTAGCAGGACGAGGCTTCTGGCCGGGACTATGCTCCTCGGTGAAACTACCCAGCAAATTTGCATCATTTACCCTGTTGGCCAAGGGCGACTACCCCGCCGAAATGAACATTACACTACCATTCGCCTTGGTGAACAACAACGTTTCGGACAATCGTCTGGAAATAATGCCAGCCTACTGGTGGCTCTACAATATGTACGCATTGGCACGCAACAGCCGGAAATATCGTACACGCGACAAGCGCCTCACCAAAATGCAGAACATAGAGTTCGACACCTATGCACCCGACACTATGCAAGAGGTGATAAGAGCACGCAAAATCCTCGAACTATGGACCGCGAAGGCCTATTTAAGGGAAACAGGCAGTTCAGAAAGTTTGAAGAATAACAACGCCTCACTCATCGAAACAGGACGTCGCCTGCTACAAGGAGACCGTAAGATTGTGGACAACCTCACCATCACCGGCGAAGGAATGGAGAACAGCCGTCGACCTGTGCACATTCTAAAAACCTACGATGCCTATCACGCCTATGGAGATATGCTCATACACTATGCCGTGAGCAACATTCTGAACAACGGAACTGCGATTAACACCCTTAAAGGAATCGAAGCGAGAGGCACGGAATTGGAGCAAGAATGGATAAACCTCGGCGGGCAACCGATAAAGGCGACCGACCTCACCACCCTGCGCCAAGATATATGTAACGGAACACTCGACTCGTGGAACGCCATACACAACCGCTACAATGAATTATGGGACCGCTACTCCACCGACAAACTTTCTCACTCACTGCAAGCCCTGTGTGCTGTATTAAACACCGACAAGCTCACCAATGAGCAATTACAGCAAGCTCTGGCACACGCAGTGCGCATACAACGCCACATAGCCGAACAAGTCTATCTCTCACGCAAGAAAGACCACGATAACCCATTCCGCTCATCAACCTGCCGCAGCACCGAAGAAACCTTGACTATATACGGCAAAGCCGAAGATAACAGCTTCGTAAAGCAGATGCGCGAAGAGGCATCAAGCAATATAGAGAAGATTGAACGGATAATAAAGGAATTTAGGTAAATCATATAACATAAGTATTATTCACAACAGCGCACAGGCTGGTTACAACAAGTAGAAGAGTACTTTGGCTGTTAGAGAATACTTTTGTAGATGAGGCAAAATTTATCCCCGAAAATCCATCAACTTTTTACGTTGAGCACTTTTATAGAGCAGTTTAGAGGGGTGAAAGATAAAGATTTTTTCCTTTTCAGATTAGCAAGCCCACACCTCAAAAAGCTGCATAAACAAAAAAGAGAACCTCAATTGCTTGAAGTTCTCTTAAAAAAAAGCGGCGATGACCTACTCTCCCACAAATCTTTGCAGTACCATCGGCGCTGTTGGGCTTAACTTCT
>JAFUOP010000021.1 GCA_017481875.1 Bacteroidaceae bacterium | reverse complement strand
TGTCCACACATTCTTTCTTGCACCAAAGTAACCTCTGGTCAAACCTAAAATTTTCTTTCTTCTTGCTCTTGAAGCAACGTGATTTACTGATCTTGGCATAGTTTTAAATCTTTTGAATGTTAGCGCCGTTCATTTTAACGAGCTTGTTTGCTAATACATTCGGTTAATAATACAATACTTAACGCAATGACAACAATTCCTTAACACTTTTAACATTGGCAGAATCGAGAGTTGTAAAGTGTACAAGGTTTCTCTTCTGCTTCTTTGTCTTCTTAGTCAAGATGTGACTGTGATAAGCATGTTTTCTTTTAATTTTACCTGTTCCGGTAAGAGCGAATCTTTTTTTGGCACCGGAGTTAGTTTTAACTTTTGGCATTTTATAAAAAATTAATAGTTAATATTTATCGGTAGCGTACTATCCAACACTACTCGCTTTTATTCTTGAGTTTTAGGTGCTTCGGGCTTGGCAGGTTTCTCCTTTTTTGCAGGAGTTGCCTTTTTGGGCGACACCATAATTGTCATACGTTTTCCCTCGAGCACAGGCATCATATCAAGCTTGCCGTAATCCTCCAGGTCTTTTGCAAAACGAAGCAAGAGTATTTCTCCCTGCTCCTTAAAGAGGATTGAACGACCTTTAAAAAAGACATAAGCCTTCACTTTGTCGCCGTCCTGCAAAAAGCTTATAGCGTGTTTCAGTTTAAAGTTATAGTCGTGGTCGTCGGTCTGCGGGCCGAAACGAATCTCCTTGACATCAATCTTCACCTGCTTTGCCTTTTGCTCTTTTTGGCGTTTTTTCAGCTGATAGAGGAATTTTGAGTACTCAATCAAACGGCACACGGGAGGATTGGCTGTGGGAGAAATTTCCACCAAATCCAAGCCTTTTTCATCGGCAAGGTCAAGTGCTTTGCTCAAAGGGAGCACCATAGATTCTACATCATCGCCTACAATGCGCACCTCGTTTGCACGAATCTGTTCGTTTATACGATATTGATTCTTAATGTTGTCGTTCTTCATTAATTAGGTTTAGGTAAAGTACTTAATTTATTCTCTTTTTTATTCTGCCGAAAAAGCGTCGCAAATTTACGACTTATTTACCACATTACGAAGAGGTTTGCTCTTTTTTTTACAAAAAATTAGAAAAATCTCGGCTCAAATGGGCAAAAACACCGGAAATCCAGGCCGAAGCCTGGATTCCCGTAATATTAATTATTGGCTTGCGCCACCTCTTCACGAATTGTTCTGGTACGAATCTCCTCGGTAATAGCAGCTATAAACTCGGCAACAGGTTTCACACCCTCGTCGCCGGCAAAACGGCTACGCACTGCCACGGTACCCATCTCCTCTTCCTGCTGACCAAGAACCAGCATATAAGGAATACGGTTATTACGTGCATCACGAATCTTGTAACCAATCTTTTCGGAACGGTTATCGACAGAGCAAAGAATACCACTCTTTTTAAGCTCGGCAGCCACCTTGTGTGCATAATCGCCATATTTTTCCGAAATGGGAAGCACGCGCACCTGCTCGGGACACAACCAGGTGGGGAACTTACCCTCATATTTCTCAATGAGCCAAGCGAGTGTACGCTCGTAGCAACCCATACTTGTACGGTGAATAATATAGGGGCGCACCTTCTCACCATTTTGGTCTATGTAGAACATATCGAACTGCGCAGCAAGCAAAGCGTCCCACTGAACAGTAATCATTGTATCTTCCTTGCCATAAACGTTCTTTGCATTAATATCCACTTTGGGACCATAGAAAGCTGCACCACCGGTCTCCTCAACAAAAGGAATATCAAGCTCAACAAGCATTTCACGAATATGCTGCTGTGTCTCTTCCCAAACCTCTGCCTCACCGATATACTTAGCGCGATTCTCGGGGTCCCACTTTGCAAGCACATAAGTAACATCGTCTTGCAAACCAAGTGTAACCATCACGTGCTTTGCAAGAGCCAAGCACTTTTTAAACTCCTCAACCATTTGATCGGGGCGCACAATGAGGTGTCCCTCGCTGATGGTAAATTGGCGCACACGTGTAAGGCCGTGCATCTCACCCGAATCTTCGTTACGGAACAAAGTCGAAGTCTCGCTATAGCGCAAGGGGAGGTCGCGGTACGAGTGTTGAGTAGCCTTATACACATAATATTGGAACGGACAGGTCATAGGGCGTAGAGCAAATACCTCTTTGTCGGTCTCTTCATCGCCCAAGACAAACATTCCCTCTTTATAGTGGTCCCAATGGCCCGATATTTTATACAAATCACTTTTAGCCATAAGAGGAGTCTTTGTACGAATGTAACCCCATTCGTTATCCTCCAGGTCCTCAATCCAACGCTGCAAGGTCTGCACGATTTTCGCACCCTTGGGCATGAGCAATGGCAAGCCTTGGCCAATAACATCGACAGTGGTAAAAAGCTCCATTTCACGACCAATCTTGTTATGGTCTATATTCTTGATATGCTCCAGGTGAGCCAAGTGAGCCTCCAAGTCCTCTTTTGTAAAGAATGCGGTACCGTATATGCGTGCAAGTGAAGCATTATTCTTGTCGGCACGCCAATATGCTGTTGAAGTAGATAGCAACTTAAAGCCCTTTATGAGCTTTGTATTGAGCAAGTGAGGCCCCATACACAAGTCCACGAAATCGTCTTGTGAATATATTGTAATATTCTCACCTTCGGGAATTGCGTCTATGAGTTCCAATTTATAAGGCTCATTTTTAGCCTTCATAATCTCAATAGCCTCGGCACGGGAAACTGTTTTTCTCTCAATGCGAGGGTTCGATTTAATAATCTTCTTCATCTCCTTCTCAATATCGGCAAGATTCTCTTTGCTGAACGGAGGACAATCGAAATCGTAGAAGAAACCGTTCTCTGTAGCAGGACCTATTGTGAGCTTGGCCTCGGGGAAGAGATGAAGCACAGCCTCGGCCATAATATGTGTGGCTGTATGGCGCAACACATGCAGAGCTTCCTTGCTTTCAATACCAACAAGCTCCACATCACTGCCATCGGCTACCACATCACGAAGGTCTATAACCTTATCACCTACTTTTGCTGCAACAACGCTATTCAACAGCTTTGGGTCTATCGACGAAATAATCTCAATAAGCGACTTACCTTCGGCAACAAACTCTTTTACATCACCATTGGGAAAAGAAATTTTAATCATATCTGTAATATTTTAATTTTTAACCGATAAGTTGCAGTAGCTTGCAACTAAAGCGCAAATAGACAAAACCAAGCAAAAAACAGTAATCAGCCGTAACTTGTGCTACTGCGCATATGAATGCAAAGATACTAAAAATAGGGGAATTAACCCCTATTTATCAACTTTTTTTACTCTATAGAGAATTTTTCACAAGCAAAGAGCTATTCTTCGCCATTTTTATAGCGTTTAATTGCATTATAAGCCGAGTAAAGACCAAGTTCACCAGCCTTGCTCAAATCGGCCACACCAAGCTCGGTATTGCCCATATAAAGATATGCAAGCCCGCGATTGAAATATGCCTCGGCAAAACGCGAATCTATTTCAATAGCCGTGGAATAATCGACTACAGCTCCTTTAAAATCATTAAGTTCCATTAATAAATTTGCACGATTGAAAAAGCCGTAGGCAAAATCGGGCATAAGCTCCACCACCTTGTCTAAATCTGCTTTTATAAGCATATAATTCATATTAGGAACAGCTGTCTCGCGCCTCACGCCCACTCCACTGTTTTTATTATTCATCATACTCAGCTGCTCGCTCTCCAATAGTTTATAGCGCACAAAAGCACGAGTGAAATAGAGAACCCACATATCACCATTAAGCATAAAAGCCGCGTCAAGGTCATCTATAGCCAAAGCAAGATCCTGCACAAGGTAATAATCCAACGCACGCGACAAGCGGTAATAGAAATTATCGGGATTCTCAGAAATATTTTTAGATATATTATTTATATTGGAAAAATGCCTATCCACCTCATGCGCAGCCAATGCACGTTCACAATTGGTAATAATTGCATTGTATGGGAACAGTTTTTGCGAATTTATATCTTCTATAGGCTTGTAAAATGGTGTTGCACGCAGTTCTTGCTCATTTTTGTAATATGTGAGCACATACATAGGCTCCGGCTCCACGGGTATGTTGCGATTTTGCACCTTACCACGATATTCCGTTGCATAATTCTCGCCATAATCTTCGTCAGCAATCATCATTTTATTATAATTGCTCACATTACGGTCGCTCCGTTTACGTGTTTTATCCTCACTGCCGGAACTGTTTTTATCGACCTGCCCTGTGCGAGAAGCCGTCATACGCTCAAGCAGCCACGCCTCATCGGCAGCAGCACCCTTGGCATCACCGGCTTTGCGACGCGCTGCCGCACGACACCGGTAGCCATATTCAAAATTGGGGTAATCGGCAAGAACACGATTATAATCGTCTATTGCACCGGCCACATCACCTGTCTGTTCACGCAACAAGCCTCGGTTAAAACGCGCCATTGTATTGTCCGGGGCCACCCCCAACACAAAATCAAAATCCTCTATGGCACGGTTATCATCACCAAGCTGCATACGCAACAGGCCTCGGTTATAATGCCCTATGAAATCGGCCGGCTCAACATAAAGAGCCATATTATAATCGTCCATTGCCCCACGCAAATTATTCTGATGATAACGCATAAGAGCACGATTAACATAACTGCTTGCACGCCCCGGCAGCAGATTAATAGAGGCTGTAAGGTTCTCTTCGGCTGCAGCATAGTGTTCATATTCTGCATTTACCATAGCCCGCACCTCATACACATCACAAGAGTAGGCATCTGTTTTCACAGCCTCATCGGCCATACGAAAAGCAGTAATACTGTCGCCCAATTTCAAAGCTATTTGCGCACGCATTAAATAGGCCGTAGTGTAGCGTGGTGCAAAAAGCAAAAGAGAGTCCACAACCTCGGCAGCCCTGCCCCATCGCTCGCCCTGGTAGGCCGTTGCCGCAAGGTTTTGCCACAGAATAGGATTTTGCGGATCATACTTTATTGCCATTAAAAAATCCTTGGCGGCAGCATCGACACTATCATTTTTTGCACGGCACATTCCGCGCAACTGATAGCTGCGCGAAACATAGGGGTTCTTTTCTATAGCCCTGTCGAGGTCCTGCTCGGCACCTTTGTAATCGTCGAGATAGAATTTTGCAAGCCCGCGAAAGAAATAGGGCTCGTGCAGATAAGGCTTCGCCTCTACTACTTTATTAAAATACTGTATCGAGAGCACATAATCCTCAAAATAGAGCGCGTTGCGCCCTATCTCCATTATACGTTCGGTATTCAGTTGTGCCCTTGCAACAGGCAACAACACAAACAGCAAACAGAGGATTATTGCCCGGCGACGCATCATTTAAGCACTCTCTTTGTCTTGTAAGTACAACGAGCATTGCCTTTAAGCAGATTCATAAGCCCTTTTTTGTTCATCTGGCGACGCAGAGGTGTGAGCCTATCTACAAAAACCTTACCCTCGAGGTGGTCAAATTCATGTTGCATAACACGTGCAAGATAACCATCGACCCACTCATCGTGCTCCACAAAATTCTCATCAAGGTATTTAACATGAACACGCGACGGGCGAGTAACCTTTTCGTGAATACCGGGCACACTCAAGCACCCCTCCTCCATAGAATCGGTTTCGGCCGAGCCCTCTATTACGCGAGCATTTATAAACACTTTGCGAAAATCCTTAAACTCGGGGAAATCTTCCGACAAAACATCGAGGTCAATAACCACCAAGCGAATTGGCAAGCCAATCTGCGGAGCAGCAAGCCCAATGCCTTCGGCATTATGCATAGTTTCAAACATATTCTCAATGAGAACATTAAGCTCGGGATAATCGGGGGTAATATCCTCGGCAACTTTTCTCAGCACGGCCTGACCGTAAAGGTAAATAGGTAGTATCATCTTATTTATTCTGTTTTATTCTGATATTCACTTGCACATTCTGCGGCTCTCCATATACGATTGCAGAATAATAGTAGCACTTATTTCATCGACAAGAGCCTTATCACGACGAGCCATTTTTCCAATACCCGACGCCAAAATTGCCTGGTGCGCCAGCACCGACGTAAACCTCTCATCGTAAAACTCCACGGGGATAGAAGGTAGAATCTTGCGCAAACGATTCACAAAAGGCCTTATGCGCCCCATATTTTCCGATAGTTGGTTATTCATCTGCTTTGGAAGCCCCACAACAATTCTCTCCACAGGCTCGCGCCCCACATATTCGAGAATAAACTTTTCGAGCTCCACAGTAGCAACAGTTGTCAAGCCGTTGGCTATAAGCTGCAATTCATCGGTAACTGCTATTCCTGTACGTTTTTTCCCGTAATCTATTGCTAAAATCCGTGCCATAGCGCAAAGGTAAGGAATTTGTACGAAAGCCCCACCCACACAACGAAAAAAAATGCTTTATTAAGAAACTATTTAAATTTAAATAATATTAATCGCAGATAACAGCAACATTCAATATATAATTAACAATTGCGGCTCACCGCAGTGAGCCGCAATTGTTAATCTCTTTAAGTTTTCAATACAAGTGGAATATTCGCTCCATCAGCCGCCATTTTTCACTTGAAGAACTCCCCGGAGCCGCCTTTTGAAAAACCGACATATAATCTTCCCACTCTTGCTGACGAGGAAGAGTGGCTAAACGTGCCATTGCCGTCTCCCATTCAAAATCCACAGGAGCCTCCACAATCATAAACAGCCTATTGTCAAGCAAGTAAATTTCCATTTCAAGGATTCCGACCTCTCGTATCCCATCTATTATCTCTTGCCAAGCCTCACCCTCACTGTGGCGACGACGATATTCTGCAATGAGCTCAGGATTATCTTTTAGATCTAATGTCTGGCAATAGCGTTTAACGGCACCATTGTATTCTTTAACTCTGTATCCCCAAAGAGGTTCCATTGCTTTTATTACTTGTTATAGAGCAACCAAGCCTTCTGGAAGTCGGCATTGTCGGGGTTGTTTGCCTTAAACTGCTCACGGTATTCAGCAGCCTGCTGCTTTGTATCGAAAGAGCCACAAACAACACGATACATACCGGTTTCGGGGTTCTGAACAATTATTGCATTGTAGCCCTGAGCCACAAGGCCGGCCTTTACAGACTCAGCACCCTCTTTGCGACCAAAGCTTCCACACACTACGCTAAAATCTTTCAAAGAACCCTCGGCACCCGATGTAAGCACGACCTTTTCTGTGCGGTATCTTGTATCTAACGATGTTGTTGTACCCGAAGTTGTTGAAGAATTTACAGGTGCAATCTCTATAGGCTCACTTGACTGCTCACCCGCAAGTTCACGTTGCTGAGCCTGGTCATAAGCTTTTTTATACTCCGATTTTGAAGATTTACAAGAGGTAAATGCCATCACTGAACACAAGGCTAAGCCCAATACTAATAGTTTTTTCATTGTCTTACTTATAATTATTCGTTAATATTCAAAACACGGGAAAACACCCATAAAACAGTTAATCAACAGTATTTTCCGCTGCAAAAATAGCAATAAAACTGCACAAGGACAACTATAAAAGATGTTTATTTCCCACACTCATACAAAAATCACTATTCAACATATGTAATCTCGGTAACTCTTCCGCTTGCATCGGTATATGTTACCGGATAACCATCTTTGAAGGTCCAGAATTTTGATGCAGAAGCCCCATTACCGGCCGAAGATGCCGCACACATAGGCAGATTTTCGCTACAAGAGCCAAAGAAACCAAATGCAGCAAGCTGATACGACGCATAAGGCCAGTCGGACAAAGCACTTATGTAACGCTCGTGCTCCCAATAGCCGAGGTAGGCCGAAAAATCGAAATTGGTTTTATTCTCTATGCTTGTATATTCATAACGTCCCTGCTTAACGCTTGTAGAATCATCACCTGCAATATCAAAGCCCGTAAACTTGTGCCCATTCACATTACCTTTACTGTCGCGCAATATATCAAAAACATAACCGCCATCGAAAGTTACACTCTTCAACGAAGTAAAGTTATAATCACACTCAAAGCCCGAACCATCACCTAATGTGTAATTTACAATATGTCCGTTTTCATTCAGCAAGCCGGCATCTATAAACGAATAGGAGTTATTCCAGGCAGGGTAAGTGGGGTAATCCCTTTCCACCGAATAGGCTATTTTAACAAACTCTCCGTTGTAGTAATATTTTGCATTGGAGGTAATATTGCACAAACGGTAATGCCTTTCGCCCGTTACGGTCTGTGTCCACAAGCGATGGTGCTTAATTTCAGAATTCACCTCCTTAATTCTCCCCTGCTTGTCATAAACAAAGTTGTGTTTCCACGAATAATCCCTGCCGTCGTAAACACTTGTTGTGTGCACCGAAGCCACTTTGCGGCCGCCAAGCACAGGTATATAATTAGAAACAGCAGTGTCGGCATCATAACCCTCACCATCATCGCTGCAAGCGACAAAAAGGAGGCCTACCGCCAACATTAAAAATAAAAAAATCTTCTTCATCATTCAATACAATTCATAATAACGAGTGCGAATATAGCTTTTTTAATCCATACAACCTGCAAAAAAACATATTTTATAAGTCATTAAACACAAAAAATGCAAAAACAGCATTACACACAACCCACACTGCCGCTTTATTGTTATTAAAGAATAATAAAAGGTTCTTTTTATGGCATTTATCGATTATTACAAAGTATTGGGTGTAAACCCCGATGCAAGCGCAGCAGATATAAGAAAAGCATATAGAAAACTTGCAAAGAAGTATCACCCCGACATAAACAAAGACGACCCGCAGGCTAAAGAACGTTTTCAAGCGATAAACGAAGCAAATGAAGTGCTCGGCAACCCCGACAAACGCAAAAAATACGATGAATATGGCGAACACTGGAAACACGCCGAGGAATATGAAGCACAACGTCGCGAGTACGAAGCACGCAACAACAGTTACGGCGGGTTCAACTACGGCAATTACGATAGCTGGGGCGACTTCAGCGGCAGCGCAAGAAATGCCGGCGGGTTCAGCGACTTTTTCGAGCAGCTTTTTGGTAATTTCGGCACCAATCGCACCGCATATCAAAAGCCACAAGACCTGCAGGCCACTCTCACCATAAGCCTGCGCGAAGCTGCTACCACACACAAGCAGACATTCAGTATAAATGGCGAGAACATAAGAATAACCCTGCCGGCAGGCATAGCCGACGGGCAAGAAATACGTCTGCGAAACCGCGGTATAAAAACCGCAAGTGGAGAGCGTGGAGACGTTTATATAAAAATAAACATAGAGCCCGACCCTCTTTTTGAGCGCAAGGGCGACGACCTTACACTCACTGCCACAGCCGACATATACACTCTGCTACTCGGTGGCGAAGTTACAGTGCCCACCCTCACCGGGAATGTACGTATGAACATAAAAGCAGGCACAGCCCCCGACAGCAAACTACGCCTAAAAGGCAAAGGCTTCCCCAAATACAAAAAAGAGGGAGAATGCGGAGACCTCATAGTAACCATAAAAATGCTTATGCCCACACTGAACAAGCAACAAAAAGAGCTACTACTAAAAATGAAGAGCCTCGCACAGCAATAGCGAGGCCCCTTTATTCAAAAACCGTATATAAATACATCAATTATACACAGCAACAAAACCATTCAAATATGTTGCAAACAACAACCATATCACATAAGGGACAAGCAACCAACCACACAAACGACGCACCATAAAACAGCCTGCCACATACATAATCACTATCATATCAAGAGCCAGCAAAATTACCAGCCCCATAAGTGGCGACTGCATATAAAAGAAGCAAAAACTCCACAACACATTAAGCAACAGTTGCAGTGTAAACAACGTGAGCAAGAGATTGGAATATATTGAACGCACGCCCCACATAAGCCCGGCAGAAACACCCATAAGAAGATATAAAATACCCCACACAATGGGAAATGCCACACCCGGTGGCGAAAGAGGCGAGATTGTTAAGGTAGGATACCAATACTCCAAAGAAAAAGCCTGCAACAAACGCGACATATACCCCACTAGTAAGCATATAGCCACAAAAACAATAATAGGAACAACTCTTTTCATAAGACAACTTTTTTTACTTTAAATATTTTACTAAAAAAACACCCAAAAGACAAAAAAGTTGCAAAACAGAAAAGTTACTCAGTAGCCTTCTTATCGTTCTTGGCCTTGATTACCTCATTTATCTGCGAATTAGAGTGGTAAGGCACCTTGCCGGCAGGCACATACTTGCTCGACTCACTCAGGTGAGTATCCTGGTCATCAAAGAATATATGTGCACCAAAAGCCTTCAACAACTCATCTTTGCGCAAGCCACCAAGGAAATAGGCCTCATCTACATAAACGCCCCACTTACGCAAAGTTTTTATAACGCGGAAATGCGAAGGCAGGCTGCGCGACGTAACAATAGCCAGGCGCAGAGGCGACAACTCGATAGATGTGGGCAAGCACTCCTGTATGGCCGAAAGTTTCTTTAAAAGATTGGCAAAGGGGCCCTCTTTCAAAGGAACATCGGCATTCTCCTTCTCATATTTATAAAAAGCATCAATACCCTCCTCTTTAAAGCGACATTCCGACTCATCGGAGAAAATTACCGCATCGGCATCAAATGCAATCTTCACACGGCTATCCTCGGGGTTGAAATCGGTGGGGGGAGCATAGATAAGCGCAGCAGCACATATACCCGAATCTATCACACGCTGCACATCACCCTCATCTTTCGACAAGAAAAGGTCTATAGAGAATGCTTTAAGATATTTTGAGAGCGACTCACCGCCCGACAAAGCCACTCGCGTGATATCCAAGCCATAAACGTCGAGCGACTTTAACATACGCATACCGGTTTCGGGGCTGTTGCGCGACATCACCACCACCTCCACTATAGGGCGATTGGCCTGCTTGTTCAGTTCAAGCAAACTCTTTACCAAGTAAAAAGCTGTGCCCCTCTCAAGCGGCTCATCTTCGTGCTCTTCCTGATACTTACGATATTTAGCAACACCATACTGCTCAAAAATCTCATTCTCCTTTTCCAGGTCGAAAAGTGCACGCGAAGAGACACCAACAACCAAACGTCCGTCTAAATTCTCCATATATACGAGAGTATTATCATTTAAATTCAGTAGAAAACCAATTATATGCTTCAAAAGATGCAGCACCACTAAATTGGCCTGCTAAGATAGTGCTTTTAACTACATCAATCAATAAAAAAACTAAAATTATTGGGCAGCCCCAACTATTTAAACCGCTTATTCAAGTAAAAGTATTAACTTCGCGTAGCGAAAACAAGAAGAACTATGATAAAAGATATTGTATTTGATTTTGGGGGAGTACTCACACTCATCGACACCCAACAAGCCCTGCAACGCTTCAAAGAAATAGGCGTGCCGGAGCCCGATAAATATATAAATTCATACCTGCAAAGCGGCCCATTCTTTTCACTTGAAAATGGAGATATAACAGCCGAGGAGTTTTGCGAAGAACTTACCAAGATGTGTAACCGCCCCATAAGCTATGCCGAAGCCAAGCACGCATGGCTGGGATTTATAGTAAAAGTGCAAACCGAATTCCTCGAATTCCTACAACAGCTGCGCCCCCGCTACCGCCTCTCGGTACTGAGCAACACAAACCCCTTTATACAAAGCTGGGCACGCAGCAAGGAGTTCACCCCGGCTGGCAAATCTCTCGACGACTACTTCGACATGCTTTTCCTCAGCTACAAAATGAACTGCTCAAAACCCGGCGAGGAGATATACCGCAAAATGCTGCTCGAGGGCAATATGAAGGCCGAGGAGACACTCTTCATAGACGACGGTGAGCGCAACATAGCAGCCGCCCGCAAAGTAGGCATAAATATTCTGAAAGTAGGCAATGGCGAAGACTGGCGCGAAACACTCACAAAAGTACTTGCAGCAGACAGGTAAGCATACAAATAAAGAACAGCCTCACGAGGCTGTTCTTTATTTGTTGTATATACCTTATTATTCCTTCAAACCAAGCTCGGCCGACAGCAGCTGTGCGCGCTCTAGAGCCAGGTGAATGTCGGAGCAGATATTCTCCTCGCCAACCATAGCGGCAATACCCGACTTTTGCAATTTCTCGGCAACATTGTCGTGCACACCCGAAAGGATAACCGTGCGTTTCTCTTTCAACGACGAATTCACAAAAATCTCAAGGTTGTGAAGGCCTGTCGCATCAATGAAAGTAACCTTGCGCATACGAATAATACGTATGGGCGATGCATCGCTCTCGCGAGTGAGCTCGTCAAACTTGGTGGCTATACCAAAGAAGAAGGGCCCCTCAATCTCAAAGACATCGACACCGGTGGGAATAGAGAGCACCTCGTCGTGCTCGCCGTCGTGGTGTACCTCAAGTTCATTGGTAAACACAGAAACGGTTGTGCTGTCCATAACACGTTTCAAAAATATAACAACAGCCATTACAAGGCCCACCTCTATAGCAAATGTAAGGTCGAAGAACACCGTGAGCAACAGCGTTACAAACAACACGCTTGTACCCGACATTGTAGCCTTGCACATAGAAACAATTGTGCGCCAGCCACTCATATTATAGGAAACCATAACAAGCACACCGGCAAGGCAAGGCATAGGAATTTTACCTACAATACCACCCAAGAACATAAGCACAAGCAACAGAACCAATGTGTGCACAACACCGGCAACAGGAGTTTTACCGCCATTGTTTATATTGGCCATAGTACGCGCAATGGCACCTGTTGCGGGAATACCACCGAAGAAAGGCACCACAATATTGGCAACACCCTGGCCAATGAGCTCGGTATTGGAATTGTGGCGGTCGCCAATGACACCATCGGCCACCATAGCCGACAGCAGCGACTCTATCGCACCTAACATTGCTATGGTAAATGCCACGGGAGCCAAAGCCTGAATGGTGGCAAAGAAGGAGCCGTCTTCAAAATTAAGAGCAGGAAGTGTGAACGCGGGGAGCCCCGATGGCAACTCATAGAGGTCGCCAATTGTTTTTATAGATGTTACACCTGCATACTCCTTAAGCAACCACGCAGCCACTGTCATCACTATGATTGCAAGCAACGAACCGGGCACCTTGCGCGAGAATTTTGGAGTAACAGCAATAAGAGCAACACTTAAAATACCCATTGCGGCACTCCACCAATCAATGTTGTTGATATTTCTAAAATAGCACACCCATTTATCCACAAAGTTTGCAGGCACACTTTCAATACCCAGGCCCAACAAATCATTAATCTGAGTAGAAAAAATTGTAATGGCAATACCACCCGTAAAACCTATAATTATAGGGTAAGGCATAAATTTTATAATACCTCCCAAGCGGCACAATCCCATTATAACCAATATAATACCGGCCATAATAGTGGCAATGGCAAGGCCACCAAGACCAAACTGCTGAACCACACCATAAACTATTATAATAAATGCACCTGTGGGGCCACCTATCTGCACCTTAGAACCACCGAATATCGATATAAGTGCACCGGCAATAATCGCGGTTACCAGGCCTTCCGTGGGGCCCACTCCACTTGCAATACCAAAAGCAATAGCCAATGGAATAGCCACAACTCCCACAATTATACCGGCCATTACATCGGCAGTAAACTTCTCACGAGAGTAACTCTTCATCGCCTCAAAAAACTTGGGGTGAAAATCAATCAATTCTTTCGCTTTCATATTCTTAATCAAATATTTAATATAAGTAGCATCAATTTACGGGTTCCGTTTTACCACAAAATTAACAGTTTTTACAATGCCGAAATAAATATTAAGAAAACAACATTTTACAAAAATAATAGAGGCCTGTGCCTCTATTATTTTTGTAAAAATGCATTAATCCTTGTTTACATTTACAGTAAATGTCTGATAAGGGAAGTGCAAACCACGCTTGGGGAAAGTCTCATAAACAGCCTTGTTCATGTCGAAATATATTCCCCAGTAATCGGCCTGTGCTGCCCACACACGAACAACAATATCTATTGAACTTGCACTTAGGCTCTGGAGTGCGATGAAAGGCTCTGCAGGCTTGTCAAGAATACGGGTATCTGCAGCTACAAGCTCCTGAAGCACCGCCTTTGCCTTCTCATAATCATCGCCATAAGAGATAGAGAAAGACATATCTACACGACGCAACGACTCCTTAGAGTAATTATTTATAATACCTGTTGAAAGGGGGCCGTTAGGAACAAGAATAGTCTTGTTATCTCCTGTCTGAACAAGAGTATTAAAGATTTGAATCTCCTTAACGGTACCAATCTGCCCTTGTGCTTCTATAAAATCACCAACCTTAAATGGGCGGAACAACAAAATTATAACACCACCGGCAAAATTCTGCAAAGTACCACTCAATGCCATACCTATAGCAACACCGGCCGATGCAAACAGAGCTATAAACGAAGAAGTGTCAATACCAAGAACACTTATTATTATCACCAAGAGAATAACCAAAGCAACAACGTCTATAAAGCTCAAAAGGAAAGTACGCACCGTGAGGTTGGTATTTCTCTTCTCCATCAACAACTTTACTACCGATATGAGACGTCTGGTGAGCCAACGACCAATGAGCCATATAACTGCAACTTTCAACATCTTCCAACCGAGTGTAAGAGCAAATGTAACAATTATATTTGTAAGCTCAGCAACAGTAAGCCCCGACACAGTAGCAATAACTTCGTCCAATTTAGCAACAGCATTGATAGAATCGCTTGCTACGGCGGCTGTTGCCATAATAAAATCAAAAATCATAGTAATAGTATATTTAATTCATCAACCATTCAATATCTGCTTTGCGGCATTTTTTGTATCAACTTTTGTTATCACACGTTCAATTCTTCCGGTGCCATCAATCACAAAGGTTGTGCGCAATATGCCCATATACTCACGCCCGGCCATTTTTTTTAGCCCCCAAGCACCAAAAGCCTCAATAGTGCGCTTTTCAGTGTCGGCAATAAGCGGAAAATTCAGTTGCTGTTTCTCCTTGAAACGGGCGTGCGATGCTGCGCCGTCGGCACTTACACCCACTACCGCATAACCGGCAGCAAGCAGGTCGTTCAAGCCATCGCGCAAAGAGCAGGCCTCGGCCGTACAACCGGGGGTACTGTCTTTTGGATAAAAATAGACCACCAAACGAGTGCCGGCATAATTGCTCACTCGCACCTCATTCCCAAGCTCATCTACTCCCAAGAAATCGGGAGCCACATCACCCACCTGCAACATAATAATTACAATTTACCTTATAATATATAATAAATCTTTGCACACGTCGCAAAAGCGTGTGCAAAGATACAACATTTTCGACAAATACAAAAGTTAAGCACCCTCCATTGTAGCAATCTCCTCCATAGTAAGTGGCACAAAATCCTTGTGATGCTTGCTATAGAGAATAAAACCATTGCCACGTGGGCGCATTGCAACATCGCCCTGTGCTATAAGTTCCTCGACAATATCGGGCAAGCCTACATACGATTCCACATTCAAAGAAGATTTACCGCTAATGCGTTGCATACAAAACGCCGTAGCCACCTCTACAGGATATACACTGCCGTAACGCTCTATAAAACGGGCAATATTCGGCACCGTGGGAGCAAACTCCTCCGATTTATTTACAGACACCTTGCCGTAAGTCATATGAGAGATGTTCTGCATTATAGTATCAAAAGATGTAAAGCCGCGCAACACGACCTCTGTACCTTTGTATTCTATCATAAAAGTAGGGAACGTGTGCACCTCGTAACGCTTGCACAGAGCCTTATCCTCTTCGAACAAACGACGCACCTCACGGCTCTCCATAAGCTCTTTAAAACGTAATGGGTCGTAACCCTCCACGGCTGCAAGGTCGGCAATTACATCATAGTCGCAAGTAATGGCGGAATCTACGGCTGTAGCCTCTTGCAAACGACGCAAGAACCTTTTAGGGCACACATTTTCACCACCTTTGTGCTTATATACAGTGGCTGCAATATAAGCAATATTTTGTGGTGCAGTAGAGCGATGCTCTTCACTGAAAAGCCTTAAACCCTTCTCTCCTACAGGCATACCGTGCACTGCCGAAGCCTCAACCCACGCCTTGTGCATATTTCTGTTGGACAAGGCAATATCACCGCCAATGCCCAGCCTGCGATTGTTGAACGTTGTAATGTCTTCTATCATGCAGCCCATTACATAATTAATCTCAACTTTATCGCCCAAGCGATACTCCAAAGCCCTCACTACAGGAACAGAACCCCAGCACCAAGTACATACAGGGTCGGCAAAAATTGTAATCTTCAAGTTCTTCATTATCTCTTTTTTATTAAAGAACAATGAAGTGAAGAAAAAAGTTGCAAAAAAAGAGGCTGACTAAAAGTATTTTTTAGCAACCTCTTTTCTTAGCAGGCCTCTTTATAGGAGGTAATTAGAAATATCAATCTCTTAATCTAAAGCCCGAAGCCTTTGCAAGAATTTTAGCCTCGGTGCTACGTGCCGACAAAAAAGAGAGCACGTTAAGAACTATAGCCGTGAAGGGGAACATTACTGCAGCCTCTAAACTGACAGTAGTAACTGCATCGTCGCTATTTATTACAAGAAGAACATAGACAAGCAACAATATATAGTAGCCTGTGAGCAAAAGCACCGACAATATAGAACTCCTCTTTTGCAGTTCAAAATTACTGAACAGCGACACAAAAAGCCCGAAAGCATTTACAAGTGCTGCAACCACCAACACCACTCCCAATGCTACCACCGAATGTGAAACAGAGCCATTGGGACAGAGCAATGAAAAATTGCCTATTGTATATGTTGCACCACTTGGTGCCAGCACGTGCAACAAGCTGCCACACATTGTTGCTATCAACAACACAATTGCCAGCACATAATACAACTGATAGAGACGGAACTTCATAATTAAGCCTCCTCAGCAGCCTCTTTTGATGGGTCGCGGAAATAAACCTTACCCTCAATAAACTCCTGTGCAGCAATAAGAGTGGGCTTGGGAAGTCTCTCATAGAAACGAGAAATCTCTATCTGCTCGTGGTTCTCAAACTGCTCTTCAAGATTATCTGTTGTAGAAGAAAACTCGTTGAGTTTTTTCAACAATTCGTCTTTCATTTCAGCTGCAATCTGGTTGGAACGCTTACCAATGATTGCCACCGACTCATAAACATTACCTGTTTCGCTCACAAAATCTGCCATATTGCGTGTAACAGTGTTTGTGGGAGCATTGCTTTTTTTGTAATCCATTGCTATATTAAATTTAATTTATATTCGTAAAAGAGTTTCAATCACCTATTCTCTCAAGCGATTTTTTATAATATGTTTCAGCCTCGGCCATATATTTACTTGTAGGGAATTCGTTTTTAAATGCATAGAATTCATCTACTGTTTCTCTGTAACGCTCGGGTTGCAGCTCAGGCACACTTTTATCGGCCATTTGATAGCGTGCACGCAGAATCAATATATACAATTCCTCACGCAGCTTTGTATAGGGATAATCCTTCAATGCATTCTGTGCAGTTATAATACAAGCCTGGTAATTATTGGCAATGTATGCATTATAGTCGCCAAGGTCGTAATAAAGCTTTGCCGAAAGATAATCTTTCATCACCAATACATCGTGCATTTCAAACATCATCTTTTGCGCTTCCTCGCTATACACGCTTGCTGGGTAGTACTCCATAAACAACTGAAGTTCTTCAATGGCAGTGTATGTATCGCTTTGGTCAAGTGCCGGCTCGGGAACATTCATATAAAGCGACTTTCCCGAATAGAAACGGGCAATTTCGGCATAATTGCCACGGGGATAGTTTGAATAGCAGGCCTTAAAGCATTGTGCAGCTGTAACATAGTCGCCCGAATCGTAGTAGCACATTGCAAGTATAAACATAGATTCGTCGGCTTTATCGCTACCCTTCAACAGCGTAACCACACTCTCTATGAGCGTTGCAGCTTTGTTGTATTCTCCCTTCATGTAGAGAGCCTTGGCCTCCTCGTACTTATACTCTACATCGTTCATCTTCAGTACTTTGTTGTACGAATCGCACGATACAAGAGCAAAAGCGGCAACCAATATTATATATAGAAATTTATTCATATAAAACCATTCACAAAATTATGACGGCAGGCACAAAGCAAGCCCTTTAACCGCAATAAATCACAAATTGCCTGCAAAGATAGCATTTTTCGGGCGTAAATGCAACCATTTTTTTGTTATTATTTATAATAAAAAAGCAAAGAAACATAAAAAAACAAAACCGGTAAGTAAAAAACCAACAATAAAGAAACACTCCAAAGCACATTGCAAGATAAAAATTAGTATATTCGCGCCTTGCAACACAAAAAAGCCTATGAAATTCAAATTAGAATCACCATACACGCCTATGGGCGACCAGCCCGCTGCCATAGCACAACTAGTGGAGGGAGTGCGTAACGGCACCCCTGCACAAACCCTGCTGGGCGTTACAGGCTCGGGCAAAACCTTTACCATTGCCAATGTCATAAAGGAGATAAACCGCCCTACACTCATTCTAAGCCACAACAAAACATTAGCGGCACAGCTTTACAACGAATTCAAGGGCTTCTTCCCAAGCAATGCTGTGGAATACTACGTTTCATACTACGACTACTACCAGCCCGAGGCCTACATACCCACAAGCGACACATACATAGAAAAAGACCTTGCCATTAACGGTGAAATAGACAAATTGCGCCTTGCTGCCACATCGGCACTGCTGTCGGGGCGCAAAGATGTGGTTGTAATATCCTCGGTATCTTGCATTTACGGTATGGGCAACCCAGCCGATTTTTATAACAATGTAATTGAAGTGCGTGTGGGCGACAAACTCGACCGCAATGTTTTTCTGCGCAAATTGGTGAGCAGCCTCTACACCCGCAACGACCTCGATCTCAACCGTGGCAATTTCCGCGTAAAGGGCGACACCGTGGAGGTGAGCCTTGCATACAGCGACCACATACTGCGTGTAACATTCTGGGACGACGACATAGACAGCATTGAGGAGATTGACGGCGAAACAGGCGCACGCCTCACCACCTTCGACGACTACAAGATATACCCTGCAAACCTCTTTATGACCACCAAAGAGAGTACCGAACGTGCCATAAAAGAGATTGAAAAAGACCTTGCCGAGCGTGAAGAGTTTTTCCGCGAGGTGGGCAAGCCGCTTGAAGCAAAACGCCTGCACGAAAGAGTAACCTACGACATAGAAATGCTACGTGAGCTTGGGCACTGCTCGGGTATAGAGAACTACTCGCGCTACTTCGACGGGCGTGCAGCCGGTACCCGCCCTTATTGCCTGCTCGACTTCTTTCCCGACGACTTTCTGCTCATAATAGACGAGAGCCACGTGAGCGTGCCGCAGATACACGCAATGTATGGTGGCGACCGTGCCCGCAAGACCAACCTTGTGGAGTACGGGTTCCGCCTTCCCGCAGCCTTTGACAACCGCCCGTTGAAGTTCGAGGAATTTACACAGCTCACACACCAGGTGATATATGTGAGTGCCACACCTGCCGACTACGAACTCGCCGAGAGCGAAGGCATTGTTGTGGACCAGGTTATACGCCCCACAGGCCTCTTAGACCCACAAATAGAGGTGCGCCCTGTCGCCAACCAAGTAGATGACCTTATGGAAGAGATACAGCTACGTGTGGAGCGTGGCGAGCGCGTGCTTGCCACCACCGTGAGCAAACGTATGGCCGAAGAGCTCACCGACTACCTGCTTAAACACGGCATACGCTGCAACTACATACACAGCGACGTAGACACCCTCGACCGCATACAAATAATGACCGACCTGCGCGAAGGAATATACGACGTACTTGTAGGCGTAAACCTCCTGCGCGAGGGGCTCGACCTACCCGAAGTATCGCTTGTCGCAATTCTCAACGCCGACTACGCCGGCTTCCTGCGCGACCATCGCTCACTCACCCAGACTGCGGGCCGCGCAGCCCGCAACATAAACGGCCTTGTTATCCTTTATGCCGACAAAATGACAGAGGGCATACAAAAAACCATTGAAGAGACTTTGCGCCGTCGCAAAAAGCAGATAGCCTACAACAAGGAGCACGGCATCACCCCCACCCCTATAAAAAAGGAGATAAGCAACGCACTTGCACAAGAAAAAAAGAGCAAAGAGACGGGAAAGCCATCACCATTCTACAGCGAGGACACAGCCGCCACCCCCATCGCCTGCGACCCTGTTGTGGAGTATATGAGTGCCGACCAACTTAAAAAGAGCATAGAACGCACCAAGCGACTTATGCAGGAGGCTGCCGACAGAATGGAATTCATAGAGGCCGCACAATACCGCGACGAAATGTTCAAGCTACAGGAACTACTAAAAAACAAAATAAAGCAATAATCCATTTTTGCTAACATTTTTTCAGAAAAAGAGAGACAAAACTACTTTTTTATTACAGAATTCATTACATTTGCAACCGCTTACAAAAAAAAGACTAATAATTAAAGAATAATACAAAGCACCATGTCTCAAATTAAATTTTACAAACAAGAAGAGCAAGTACCCTTGGAAATGCACAAAGTACGCGTGGTACAAAAGCTCTACCTACCCACAGTTGAAGAGCGCGTTAAGCTCATAAACGAAGCCGGAAACAACACTTTCCTGCTACAAAATAAAGATGTATTTATGGATATGCTCACCGACTCGGGTGTAAATGCAATGTCCGACAACCAGGTAGCAGCAATGTTCCAGGCCGACGACTCTTACGCCGGTTCCGAGACCTGCAACCGCTTGATGAAAGTTCTTAAGGAGGTATTCGGCACAGAGTACTTCTTGCCCGCCCACCAAGGCCGCGCTTGTGAGAATATCCTTGCCGAGACATTTGTAAAGCCCGGCGACGTGGTTCCCATGAACTACCACTTCACAACTACAAAATCGCACATCACACGTCGTGGCGGCTCGGTTGTTGAGGTTATCGACGAGAAGGGCCTCGTTGCACAAAGCGACAACCCCTTCAAAGGGAACTTCGACCTTGTACGCCTCGAAGAAATTATTAAAGAGGTGGGCCCCGAGCACGTACCTTTCGTGCGTATAGAGGCAGGTACCAACCTCATTGGCGGCCAGCCACTTTCACTCGACAATATGCTCAAAGTGGCTGCAATTTGTAAGAAATATGGTGTAATGAGCCTGCTCGACGCATCGCTTCTGCAAGACAACCTCCACTTCATAAAGACACGTGAGGAGGCTTGCAAGAATATGAGCATCAAGGAGATTATACGCACATTGAGCGACCAGATGGACCTCATCTACTTCTCGAGCCGCAAACTCGGTTTTGCTCGTGGCGGTGCCATTATCTCGAACAACGAGCAGCTTATCATAAAGATGAAGGAGTTTATCCCCCTCTACGAAGGCTTCCTCACTTATGGAGGTATGGAAGTGCGTTCAATGGAGGCTATGGCCGTTGGTCTGCTGGAGACACTCGACGAGGACATCATCAGCCAGGGCCCCATCTTCATCGAGCACCTTGTAAAAGAGCTCAACGACTACGGTGTACCTATGATTCTGCCCGCAGGTGGCTTGGGAGCACACATCAACGCAATGGAGTTCCTCAAAGGAATGCCCCAGAACCAATACCCCGCAGGTGCGCTTGCAGTAGCCCTCTACATTGCTGGTGGTGTTCGTGGTATGGAGCGCGGAACACTCTCGGAGCAGCGTGAGCCCGATGGTAGCGAGCACTTTGCCGAGATGGAGCTTGTGCGCCTTGCCTGCCCCCGTCGCGTGTTCACCCTTTCACAGATTAAATATTGCGCCGACCGCGTTAAATGGCTCTACGACAACCGCCACCTCATCGGTGGTCTTAAGTGGGTTGAGGAGCCCAACGTGCTGCGTTTCTTCTTTGGCCGTCTCGTTCCCATTGGCGACTGGCAAGAGAAACTCGCTGCAAAATTCCGCGAGGATTTTGGCGACAGCCTATAATTCCCTGCAAACATACAAGATAGCCGAGTCAAGAAAAATTTTTGACTCGGCTATCTTGTTTACTCCCCACACAAGCTACGAACAGCCTGTAAAAAGAAAGAGTGACAAACAACTGATTTTCGTTTATTTATACTATTTTTGCAACACAAAAAACATTAAAGCATATAACCCACCTTCTAAAATGAACATACTTAGCTTTATAGAGATCGACAGCATATTGCAATTATGGCACAGCAATCATATGTTGCGGTTTTCCGTGTTTGTTGCAGCCGGCATACTGCTGCTACATCTTGCCAATGCGCTTTGCCGCAGAATTTTCATACCTATCACCAACAAAATCACCCGCAGCACACGATCGTCGTGGGATGACATTCTCTTCAACGAGAATGTGATGACAAGTTGCTGCCAAATATTGCCACCGGTATTGTTGCATATGCTGTTGCCAAGAATGTTCGACACTGAGGGAGATATTTTCTTTTGGACAGTGAAAGTGCTCGACATATACATCACGGCCTGCGCCATAAAGTTAGCATTTGCCATTCTCAACGCGCTGCACGACCTTGCGAACCAAAACAGCAACTTGAGGAACAAAACACTCAAAGGCGTGTTCCAAATGTTCAAGATTATTGCAATATGTATTGGGGCAATAATTATGATAAGCATCGTCATAGACAAGAACCCCGCCAAGGTACTTACCGGCCTTGGAGCAATGGCGGCAGTACTGATGCTCGTATTCAAGGACCCCATTATGGGACTTGTGGCAGGCGTGCAATTATCGGTCAACGATATGTTGCGCCCGGGTGACTGGATAACATTGCCCAAGCACGATGCCGACGGTATGGTGGTGGAGGTTACCCTCACAACCGTAAAAGTTCAGAACTGGGACAAGACTATAACCACCATCCCTCCCTATATACTCGTGAGCGAATCGTTCCAGAACTGGCGAGGAATGTTCGACAGCGGCGGCAGGCGCATAAAGCGATCCATCTACATAGATATGAACTCTATAGGATTCTGCACCAAAGAGCAAATAGAAAAATTCACGCAAAAGGGATGGATGGAGGGGCTCGACAGCAGCGAGGAGGTTGTAAACCTCACCGTGTTACGCAATTTCATAGACATATACCTGCGCAACAACCCGCGTGTAAACAAATATATGACTCTTATGGTGCGCCAGCTGCAACCCACCTCACAGGGACTGCCGCTTGAGCTCTATTTCTTTTCGGCCAACACAGCCTGGGTGGCCTACGAGCACCTGCAAGCCGATGTGTTCGAACACATCATAGCTATGCTGCCCGAGTTTGGTATAAAGGCATTCCAGGCACCGGCAGGCAGCGACTTCGCCCACAGGCATATATAAGATTACTTGTAAATAAGGAAAATACAAGGAATTTTGGAAAGGTCGGGAACACGGTTCTTCCACTCCTTCACAGTGCGTGTGCGCACAAACTCATCGGCACAAGTGAGATTGGCCGCAATGCACAACTTAGTCTGCGGGCGGCAGTTCTTCAAAATATCTTCAATCATCTTGCCATTGCGATAAGGAGTTTCAATAAACAGCTGTGTCTGGTCCTCGTTATAGACACGTTGCTCCAATTTACGCAACGTTTTTGCACGCTCCTCGGGTTTTATGGGCAGATAGCCGTGGAAAGCAAAACTCTGCCCGTTGAAGCCCGATGCCATTACGGAAAGAATAATGCTCGAGGGGCCCACAAGCGGCACCACCTTGAGCCCTTTACGCTGCGCAATGGCAACCACATCGGCACCCGGGTCGGCCACGGCAGGGCAGCCCGCTTCAGAAATCACGCCCATAGACTTGCCCTCTTGCAAAGGCTTCAAATAGCCCGCAATGTCGGCAGGTGATGTGTGCTTGTTAAGTTCAAAGAACTGCGAGCCATCTATATCAAACCGGGAATCTACCGCACGCAAGAAACGCCTTGCCGAGCGCACGTCCTCCACAATAAAGTAGCGGATACCCGAAATTATCTCAGCATTGTACTGCGGCAATACATTGTTCAACGGAGTGTTGCCCAAAGTAACGGGCAACAGATAAAGTGCTATATCCATTTTATTTATATTATTCAATCGTTCACGCCCTTCGGCAGTTGCGTAAAAAGACGCTTACCCTTGGCGTAATACTGCCACAGAAGCGAAAAACCGCTTGTGGCAGGTACCGTAACTGCAAGCCTCATATTCTCATTGCGGGCTGCCGTGTAATCTTTTTTTATGCGGTTAAAATCGCGACGTGCACGCAGCACCGCCTTGAAATCACCCCAGCAACCTGTGAGCAAAAACTTAACCGCCGCCACATAGTCGAGCACGGAACGCACACGCAACACCGCAGCCAACTGCCCGGCAGGCAGGTTTTTATAGAGAAGCAACAGGTTGTTTCTGAAGTTGAGATAAGTTTTTCGCGGATTGCTCTTTGCAAGCGTTGCGCCACCCACGTGATACACCACACTCGCGGGAACAGCCATAACCACACCACCCCGCGCCAGCATACGCCAGCAGAGGTCAATCTCCTCCATATGAGCAAAGAAAGAGCCATCGAGCCCACCCACAGTCTTGAACACACTGCTGCGCACCATAAGCGCAGCACCTGTAGCCCAAAACACAGGGCAAGGAGCGTCGTACTGCCCGTTGTCGGGCTCCACGGTATCAAAAAGGCGGCCACGACAATAGGGGTAGCCATATTTGTCGATGAAACCACCCGCCGCACCTGCATACTCAAAATGAGTTTTTTTATTATAGGAGAGTAACTTGGGCTGGCAGGCAACCACCTGCTCACAAGCCTCCATTTGCGCAAGCAGCGGGGCAATCCACCCGCGGGTAACCTTCACGTCGCTATTCAGCAATATATAATATTCGGCACTCACTTGTGCAAGAGCACGGTTGTACCCCTCGGCAAAACCAAAATTGGAGCCAAGCTCTATAACCTCAACTGCGGGAAAAAGAGCACGTACCTGCGCCACAGAATCGTCGGTAGAGCCATTATCGGCCACAATAACCTGTGCCTCGGGGGAATACTCCACCACCGAGGGAAGAAAACGGGCAAGCATATCCGCACCGTTATAATTAAGAATTACTACCGCTACCTTGTTCATCACTGCTCCAAAACCTCTTCTACCAAAAGAGCCTGTTTATCCTCGCTGAACCCACCAAGGCGCACACGCACCAAGCGATTCACAAAAGCAGGGTTGGCAGGCATCTCCACCCTAATATAGTTACTTGTAAAACCACCCATAGGCATACCCGCACGTGGTTTTTCAAAAAGCACAACAGCCTCCTTACCTATAAAACGTTCATAGAACGCCAGGCGTTTCTCCTCGGAAAGTTCAATGAGCAGGCGACTGCGGCGATGCTTCTCGGCAGGTGCAACAGCCCCGTCAATCTTCAGAGCCTGTGTACCCGGGCGTTCCGAGTAACTAAAGACGTGCAACTGCGAAATATCGAGACCCTTTATAAAACTATAAGCCTTTTCAAAAAGTTCCTCGCTCTCGCCTCTTGTGCCCACAATGACATCGACACCAATAAAGGCATCGGGCAACAAGCGGCGCACCGTGGCAATTTTCTCGGCAAAAAAAGCGGTGTCGTAGCGGCGATGCATAAGTTTCAGCACCTCGTCGCTACCCGCCTGCAACGGTATATGCAGGTGTGGCATAAAACTACGCGAGGTGGATATATAACCTATAATCTCGTCGGTTATAAGGTTGGGCTCTATTGAGGATATGCGATAACGCTCAATGCCCTCAACCCCGTCAAGAGCCTTCACAAGCGACACAAAACTCTCGCCCGTTGATTTTCCAAAGTCGCCAATATTCACACCTGTTATAACAATCTCCTTGCCACCCTCACGTGCAGCCATTTGCGCCTGCTCCACCAGCTCGGCCACCTGCGGGTTACGGCTGCGACCACGTGCAAACGGAATGGTACAATAGGTGCAGAAATAGTCGCAACCATCTTGAACCTTTAGAAAATAACGTGTACGGTCGCCACGCGAGCAGGAGTGAACAAAATTGCGCACATCTTTCGACGGCTGTGCATACCACTCGCCACCTTCGTTGTGCTTTTCCAAGTTACCAAGATGTTCAAGCACCTGTCCCTTTTTATCGATGCCAAGCACCACGTCCACCCCAAGTTCTTTGGATAGTTTCTCGGGCGACAGCTGCGCATAGCAACCGGTAACTACAACGTACGCCCCCGGGTGTTGCCTCACCAATTTATGAATAGCCTGGCGGCACTTCTTTTCGGCCTCCTGCGTTACGGCACAACTGTTTATCACACATATATCGGCCTTCTCGCCACGGCGTGCCGTGCGTATTCCCGCCTCCTGCAACGTACGTTCAATGGTTGCCGTCTCCGAAAAGTTCAACTTGCAACCCAGCGTGTAATAAACAGCCTTTTTATCTTTAAAAACAGTATTATCTATCATCGTAATTATATAATCAATGACAAAGATAGTGCAAGCCGAGTGGAGAATAAAATAAATTCATTTATTTTTTATCCCGAGGCGCAGCCTATCTTCGCGAAGCGCAGCAAGCAAAGTTGTGCAAGCCGAGTGGAGAATAAAATAAATTCATTTATTTTTTATCCCGAGGCGCAGCCTATCTTCGCGAAGCGCAGCAAGCAAAGTTGTGTAAGCTGAGTGGAGAATAAAATAAATTCATTTATTTTTTATCCCGAGGCGCAGCCTATCTTCGCGAAGCGCAGCAAGCAAAGTAGTGCAAGCCGAGTGAAACCACAAAACTTGTTTTAGTGGTTTTTCAACGGCAGTGCGAAACCACAGCACTGCTTGCGACAATGGATACTTCAGTTAATATCTCAACAATATTCACTTTCTATTGCGCAGGAGAATATTTATTACTAAATTTGCTAAATTATAGACACAACTGCATATTTTATGCACATTTAATGCAAAACAACAAACACAAAGCAATATGAATAAAGGAGTAACAATTATGGCAGCAATGGCACTCTCGGGAATGATGCTTGCCGGGTGCAACGACACAGGCAGCGAAGGAAGCCCCGCAGTAATAGGCAAATCGGATATAAAAATTGAGGGTGGTCTTATGACACCCGAGGCTCTGTGGGCTATGGGCCGCGTGGGCAGCCCCGCAGCATCGCCCGACGGCAACAAAATACTTTACGGCATAAGCTACTACAGCGTGGAGCAGAACAAGAGCCACCACACCATAAACACAATGAATGCCGACGGCAGCCACAAAGCACTGCTCACCACCACCGCCGCCAACGAAACCGGTGCAACGTGGATAAAGGGCGGCAGCAAGATAGCATTCCTCTCCAACGAAGGTGGCAGCAACCAGGTGTGGGAGATGAACCCCGACGGCAGCGGGCGCAAGCAGCTTACCAACAGCAGCAGCGACATTGAGGGTTTCCTCTTTTCGCCCTGCGAAACAAAGGTCATTCTCATAAAGCGTGTGAAGATAAAAGATAGCACAGCCGACCTTCACCCCGACCTCTCATTGTCCAAAGGCATCATTATAAACGACCTTATGTACAAGCACTGGGACGAGTGGATAACCGATGCTCCCCACCCCTTTGTCGCCACCTTCGACGGCAATAGCATAGACGAGGGCACCGACCTGCTCGAGGGCACTGCATACGACTGCCCCAACCGCCCCTTCGGTGGCACAGAGCAGCTTGCCTGGAGTGCCGACTCAAAGCAGATAGCATACTCCTGCATTAAAAAGACCGGTGTAGCCTACACACTTAGCACCGACACCGACATATTCCTCTACAACACCGAGGACGGCACCACACAGAACCTGTGCAAGCAAAGCAGCGAGACCGCCAACTACGGATACGATACCACACCCGCATTCTCGCCCGACGGCACACACATTGCGTGGCTCAGTATGAAACGCGACGGTTACGAGAGCGACCGCAACCGCCTGTGTATAATGGACATAGCCACAGGCAAGCAACGCTACCTCACCGACGACGAGCAAGGCCGCCCCACATTCGACAGCAACGTAGATTCTTACTGCTGGGCCAACGACAGCAAGAGCCTCTATTTTGTAGGCACCTGGCACGGCACCACACAGGTGTATAACGTAACCACCGAAGGCACACTCACCAAGCTCACCGACGGCGACTACGACTACACATCGGTGGCCACCACACCCACAGGCACACTGCTTGTGAACCGCAGTTCTATGAGCGCACCAAGCGACATTTACGCAATAGACAACAAAGGCAGAATAGCACAGCTCACAGCCGAGAACGAGCACATACTATCGCAGATAGCCATAGGCAATGTGGAAGCACGCTGGTGCAAGACCTTCGACGGCAAAGACTTGCACTCGTGGGTGATATACCCACCGCACTTCGATGCAAGCAAAAAATACCCCACCCTGCTATTCTGCAATGGTGGACCGCAATCGCCCGTGAGCCAGTTCTGGAGCTACCGTTGGAATATGCAGATAATGGCAGCCAATGGCTACATAGTGATAGCCACCAACCGTCGCGGCCTCCCGGGCTTTGGCTCTGAATGGAACGAGCAGATAAGTGGCGACTACGGCGGTGCCTGTATGAAGGACCTCTTTACCGCCATTGACGACATTGCCCGCGAGGATTATGTAGATAGCGACCGCCTTGGTTGCGTGGGTGCCAGCTTTGGCGGCTACACCGCAATGTGGATGATGGGGCACCACAACAAGCGTTTCAAGGCATTTATTGCACACGACGGTTTCTTTAATATGGAACAGCAGTACTTTGAGACCGAGGAGAGTTGGTTCACCAATTGGGATTTGGGCGGTGCCCCTTACGAAAAGAGCGCACAGGTACAAAAGTCGTTTGCAAACTCGCCCCACAAATTTGTAGAAAACTGGGACACCCCTATTCTGCTCATTCACGGCGACCGCGACTACCGCATACTTTCGTCGCAGTCTATGGCAGCCTTCAATGCCGCCAAGCTCAAAGGCGTGCCTGCGCAGCTGCTCCTTTTCCCCGACGAGAACCACTGGGTACTGAAACCACAGAATGGCATTCTGTGGCAACGCACATACTTTGCCTGGCTCGATAAATGGTTGAAAAAATAAACAAAATCAATAAAAAAACACACAATGACAGTAACACAAAAAATTCAGAAAAAACTGAACGATTCGGCTGTGGCGCGCTGGAGTGCACTCGCCATAGTATCGTTCACAATGATGATGGCCTACTTCTTCACCGATGTAATGGGCCCGCTCGAAGCACCGCTCACCACCAAGGGCAAGCTCGTATATTTCAACAACGGTTCATACCTTGCAGCCGACTCGCTTATGAAAGTGAGCACACAGGAGATAGCATCGGCCGAGGAGATTGCTGTGGGCAACGAATACACAATTAAGTACACCGACAAGGAGAACACCCTGCAAGAGGAAACCGTAAAGGTAACATCGACCATCGACGGCCTCGGCTGGGGAAGCGACGACTACGGAATATTCTCGGGAGCATACGGCTACATCAACGTATTCCTGTTGATGCTCTTCTTTGGTGGAATAATACTCGACAAATGTGGAATACGCTTTACCGGCCTTATGAGCACCTCGCTTATGTTCATAGGTGCAATGATTAAATGGTATGCAGTGAACAACGGCTTTGAAGGCGAGGTGTTCGGGCTACCCACACAGGTGGCTATTGCCTGCCTTGGCTTTGCAATCTACGGTGTGGGCTGCGAAATTGCCGGCATCACTGTTACCAAAGTTATTGCAAAGTGGTTCACAGGCTATGAGCTTGCCCTCGCAATGGGCTTGCAAGTGGCTCTTGCACGCGTGGGAACAGCCTGCGCACTATTCTTCGCACTACCCCTGGCACAGCACTTCGGCATTGTATCGGCACCCGTAATGATTGGTGCATCTACACTGTGCATAGGAATGCTTTCGTACATTGTATATTGTGTGATGGACAAGAAATTAGATGCATCGCAGAGTGCCACCGCAGGCGAAGCCGACAACGAGGAGCAGTTCAAGATGAGCGACCTCAAAGTAATCTTCTGCAACAAGGGCTTCTGGCTCATCACCCTGCTATGTCTTATGTTCTACTCGGCAGTGTTCCCCTTCCTTAAATTCGCCACTAACCTTATGATTATAAAATACGAAGTGAGCCCCAGTCTCGCCGGTATTATCCCGGGATTGTTGCCCTTTGGCACCATACTGCTCACTCCCATATTCGGCTCTATGTACGACCGTATGGGCAAGGGTGCCACACTTATGCTCATTGGTTCGGCCCTGCTCACAGTGGTGCATATACTCTTTGCACTGCCCATTATGAACGTATGGTGGTTTGCGGTGATTGTGATGATACTGCTTGGCATAGCCTTCTCGCTTGTGCCGTCGGCAATGTGGCCCTCTGTGCCCAAGATTATCCCTATGAAGCAGCTTGGCTCGGCATACGCCATAATATTCTACATACAGAACATAGGCCTCTCTATGGTACCCGTGCTCATAGGTAATGTAATACAGAGCAACACTGTAAACGGAACAACCGACTACACAGCCCCTATGGCAATATTCGCTTTCTTTGGCGTGGTGGCTGTAATCATTTCGCTGCTGCTCAAAGTAGCCGACAAGAAGTACAATTACGGGCTTGAGCAGAAGAATCAAAAGTAAGAATATAAATACTATAGCAAAAAAAATACCGCCTGCGGCGGTATTTTTTTTGCTCTGTTCAGTTTAGTACAAAATCCTGTACCATTCCATTTTCTCCCTTGCACACTCTGAAGTTACAGGCAAAATTTTTTATAAATTCCAGCGACGTGAGCGACGGCGACGGCATTCTCTCGCCCTGCAAGGCTTTTTTAATAATGGAGTGTTTTAATTCTGGTGTAGATTTTTTATCCATAGGCTATATTGTTTTTTCATATTCTATTATTAGAACGCAAGAAAAGCGTATATAGTATTTCGGCCGTAACATTTTTTGCTACGGCCGAAACTGATATAAAAAGTTTATGATTAGTTTTATTCGAGTACAAGCGAAATATTCTTCTCTGCAGCTATGCGACGCATATTAAGAATGGCATAACGCATACGGCCAAGCGCAGTGTTTATGCTCACACCTGTAATGTCGGAAATCTCCTTGAAGGACAATTGCTGGTAGTAACGCATAAAAACCACCTCACGCTGGCAGTCGGGCAACTCGTTCACAAGCGCACGCACGTCGCACAACACCTGCTCGTTTACCATCTGATTCTCTATATTACCCTCGGCAAGAGCAGCGTTATTGAGCAAATCGACCTCGGTTTCATCATTAGAAACAAGATTCTCGTTGCGCTCCTGGCGGAACTGGTCTATGACAAGATTGTGGGCTATGCGAGTAATCCACGCGCCAAACTTGCCATCGGGCTGGTAGCGACCTTCCTGCAGTTTTATAATAGCCTTCACAAAGGTCTCCTGGAAAATATCCTCGGCTACCTCTTTTGTGTGTACAATAAAATATATGTAGTGATATAACCTATCTTTGTAACGATTCAGCAAAACATCAAATGCCGAATTATTGCCCCCAATGTACAGCGACACCAACGTATCGTCGGTCATCTGCGCTAATTTCTCCATTATTTTTTATTTAGTGTTTGGAGTAGAATTGGTCTATAGGCAATTGGTTTTAGGTTGTTTATAAATTATTTGACGGTGCAAAGAAAGCTATTTTAAGCATAAAATCCAAACATTTGAAAAAAAATGTTTGGATTTTAACAATATCAGCCAACTATTCGCGTTATATATTCTACATTTTTATACTACACCCCTGCATAGAAAAACCGCGCAAAAGGTCGGCAATGGGCATACGTTTTTTGCCGGGAATCTGCACAGAAAGGAGTGATATATAACCGCCATCTACAGCTACCTTAGCATATTTTTTACCATCGGTGAGCAGGGTGCCAACTTTGTAATTGTGAGCCACAACCTCTTTGTCCACCTCATATACTTTTATCGCAAGGGACTCACCGGCAGCATCGCATAGTTCAAACCAAGCTGCGGGATAGGGCGACATACCGCGTACAAAATCGTAAACCGCCGTGCAAGGCTTTTCCCAATCTATGCGACAGGTATCGCGGAAAATTTTGGGTGCCGGGCGCAAGTCGCTCTCTTGTGCAAACATCTGCTGCTGGGGCTGTGCGGTAGCAGTACCATTTACAATAGCCTCTACCGTGCGCAACACGGTTTCTCCACCCTGCAACATAAGTTTATCGTGCAAAGTGCCGGCAGTGTCGCACTCCTCTATCGCCACCACGTCGCGTAAGATAACGTCGCCTGTGTCAATCTCGTGTTTTAGAAAGAAGGTGGTAACACCCGTCTTTTTGTCGCCATTTATGATTGCCCAATTTATGGGAGCTGCACCGCGATACTGCGGCAACAACGATGCGTGGAGGTTGAACGTACCCAGGCGAGGCATATTCCACACGCTCTCGGGCAACATACGGAAGGCCACAACTATCTGCAGGTCGGCACGCCAAGCAGCAAGAGCAGAGAGGAACTCCTCACTCTTGAGCGATTCGGGCTGCAATACAGGCAAGCCTTCTTGCACTGCATACTGCTTTACAGGGCTCATTAGCAACTGATTTCCACGCTTGCTTATAACTTTATCGGGCATTGTTACCACACCCACTACCTCGTAGCCGCAGGTGGCGCAGGCACGCTGCTTTTCAAGCAGACGCTTTAGCGGTTCCACAGCAAAATCGGGGGTACCAAGATATACAATTCTTAATTTATCGTTCATCTGTTTAAGCAATTTTTAATCCGACGTAAATTCGAGCAATGTTTTGCGGTAAGCTGTAAATATTGCCGATTTTGATATAAAACCAATATATTCACCACTAACACCCTCAACAGGGAGGTTCCACGCATTAGTCTCCTCAAACTTGCGCATAACCGCCTCCATCGGCTCCTCTATGCTTAGGCGCACAGGAGCTTCGCGCATAAGGGTTGCCACCGTGTATCTATGATACAACTCTTGCCGGAACATAATGTGCCGTACATCATCGAGGAAAAGAATTCCCACAAGGTGGTCTCTTGCATCTACAACAGGAAAAATGTTACGTTTTGTTTTTGCCACCACGGCTGTGAGCGCACCCAGGTCCATATCGGGAGTGAGACGCATAAAATTCTTTTCAATAACATCTTCAACCTTCAAAATTGTGAGCACAGCCTGGTCCTTGTGGTGAGTAATAAGCTCCCCACGCTGTGCCAAACGCACTGCGTAGATATTGTTTTTATCTACTATTTTAACGGTGAGGTACGAGAATACCGACACTATCATAAGTGGCAAGAATAGCGCGTAACCACCGGTGAGCTCGGCTATAAGAAAGACGCCGGTGAGTGGCGCGTGGAACACACCCGACATAAGTGCGGCCATACCAAAGAGGGCAAAATTGCGGTCGGACACATAAACGCCCCACCCCGTGAGGTTGCATAAACCCGCAAACAGGTAACCCGACACACAACCAAGGAACAAGCTGGGCGCAAAAATTCCTCCACAACCGCCACCACAGTTGGTTACAGTGGAAGCAAATGCCTTAAATAGTATAATAAGGAACATATAAAGGAAAAGGAATCTTGCTTGGCCATAGAATAGCGAATTATTGAGAATTTCATCGGCAGACGAGCCATTGATTAATTGGTGTATAAGTTCATAACCCTCACCGTAAAGCGGCGGAAAAAGGAATATGAGCACACTTAACACGCTGCCACCCATTGCCAGGCGCACATAAGGGTTTGTGAAACGCTTGAAGAAACGCTCAATATTTGTTGTAACCTTTGTAAAGTAGAGCGATACAAGGCCACAAACAATACCTAATAATATTACATAGGGCACACGTGCAAGGTCAAAATTATCTTCCAGGTGAAACTCAAACATTGCATCGGTGCCCATAAGCAGATAGGACAACGTAGCTGCCGTTACGCTCGAAATGAGCAACGGCAAGAGCGACGACATTGTAAGGTCGAGCATTAGCACCTCCAGAGTAAACACCAGGCCCGCAATAGGAGCCTTAAAAATACCCGACACGGCACCAGCAGCACCACAACCTATGAGCAACATCATTACCTTCTTCTCCATTTTAAAGAAAGAGCCAAGATTTGAGCCTATGGCTGAACCGGTCATCACGATTGGCGACTCGGCACCCACCGAGCCACCAAAACCTATGGTTATGGCACTGGCAAGTAACGACGACCAGGTATTGTGCCTGCGTATCTTGCCCTGGCGACAAGATATTGCATAAAGCACTTTTGTTACACCGTGGCTTATGTCGTCGCGCACCACCCTGCGTATAAACAAGCCGGTAATGAAGATACCAATAACCGGATATACAAGGTAAAGCCAGTTAAACGTGTCCTTGTCGAAACCACCTGTAAGCAGATGTTGTATAAGGTGTATGAGGTGCTTTAGCGCATAGGCAGCAAGTGCCGAGAGAATACCCACAATAAAACTCAGAATCAAAATAAATTGGTTCTGCGAAATATGCTTCTCGCGCCACTCAATGAAGCGGTCGAGGAGGCCTTTGGTATTTTTGTTCTGCGTGCTCATTCCCTAATAATACTTACAGTGCCGTCTGCACCAAGTTTTATTATGCTCGACGATTTTGGACGGCCCTTGTCGAGTTGTTTATAATTCACCACATAATCCACAGCCTCAATAATTTCAGGGCTTATTTCACTATAGTTAGCAGGGGTAGGTTCACCGCTAATATTTGCCGATGTCGATACCACAGCCTTCTGGAAACGGTAGCACAACTCTTTGGAAAAGAGCTCCGATGTTACACGAATGCCCACACTGCCGTCCTCGGCAATGAGGTTAGGGGCAAGATTACGTGCACCGTCATATATTATTGTGAGTGGCTTGTTGGTAAGTTCCACCAGGTCCCACGCTACAGCAGGCACGTTACCCACATAACGCGACAGACGGTCGGCACTATCTACAAGCAACAACAAAGCCTTGCTGTCGGCCCTGCGCTTAATCTCATACACGCGCTTTACTGCTTCGGGGTTTGTAGCATCGCAACCTATTCCCCAAACAGTGTCTGTGGGATAGAGTATCACCCCACCCTTGCGCATCACCTCTATGGCTTTTTTGGCTTCATCGGCAATTGTTCCCATAACGTTGCATATTAAAATTCACTTGTAAAATGGAAACGGATACCCTTGAAATCGTTCTGCGCCATCTGTAGTACATAGTTACTATCGGCAAGGAACACGTCGCGTCCCTCAATATCCTTTGCCATATACTGGTATTTACGCTTCTTGAAATTCTCCAGCTCAGCTGCATCGTCGCTCTCTATCCAGCATGCCTTGTAGAGGTTCACAGGCTCCCAACGACACTTGGCGTTGTACTCGTTCTCCAAGCGATACTGAATAACCTCGAACTGCAACTGCCCCACCGTGCCGATGAGTTTGCGGCCATTATGCTGATTCACAAAGAGCTGTGCAACACCCTCGCCCATAAGCTGGTCTATGCCCTTTGCAAGCTGTTTGGTCTTCATAGGATCGGCATTCTCAATGTATTTAAACATTTCCGGTGAGAAGCTGGGCAAGCCCTTGAAATGCAGATTCTCACCCTCGGTGAGTGTATCACCTATTTTAAAGTTACCAGTGTCGGGCAAGCCTATAATATCGCCCGGGTAAGCCTCTTCTATAGTACTCTTGCGCTGTGCCATAAACTGTGTGGGCGACGAGAAACGCAAATCCTTGCCCAAGCGTATGTGGCGATAAGGAGTGTTGCGCACAAATTTACCCGAACATATTTTGCAGAAGGCTACACAAGAACGGTGGTTGGGGTCGATGTTTGCTGTTATCTTGAAAATAAAACCTGTGAACTTTGGGTCCTCGGGGTTTACTACACGCTCCACAGCCTGCACGGGGCGAGGGCTGGGTGCAATTTTCACAAAACAGTTGAGCAACTCCTCTACGCCAAAGTTATTCAGTGCCGAGCCAAAGAACACCGGAGCCACCTTTGCATTAAGGTAATCCTCAACATTGAATTCGGGATATACGCCATCGACCAGTTCCAGGTCGGAACGTAGTTTCTCGGCAAGTTGCTCACCAATATTGGCATCGAGCTCGTCGCTGTTTATGTCTATTTCAACCTTCTCTGTTACACGCTGTTTATTGGGGGTAAAAAGGTCGAGTTTTTGTTCAAAAATATTATACACGCCTTTGAAACGGGCACCCTGGTCAATGGGCCAGCTAAGTGGGCGAACAGCAATCTGCAACTCCTGTTCAAGCTCGTCGAGCAACTCAAAAGGGTCGCGGCCCTCGCGGTCCATCTTATTTACATACACAATTACAGGAGTGTTGCGCATACGGCACACAGCCATAAGCTTGCGTGTTTGTGTCTCAACACCCTTTGCACTATCCACCACTATTATTACACTATCCACAGCAGTGAGTGTGCGGAATGTATCCTCGGCAAAATCCTGGTGTCCGGGAGTGTCGAGGATATTTATTTTATATCCCTGGTAATCGAACTCCATTACCGATGTTGTCACGGAGATACCACGCTGTTTTTCAATCTCCATCCAATCGGACGTTGCTGTTTTTTTAATTTTATTAGACTTTACGGCACCCGCTACCTGTATCTGACCACCAAAAAGCAAAAGTTTTTCAGTGAGGGTTGTCTTTCCGGCATCGGGGTGCGAAATTATCGCAAATGTTCTTCTTCTACTAATCTCTTCGTTTACGTTCATAGTGAACAAGTTTATTTTATCGCGTTAGTTTCTTATTCTTCACTCTCTAAATTAAGCTTGCCCTCCTCCTCTTCTTTGTAGTAGAGTGCAAGCATTGAAATAAATTTACCAATTTCGGCTGTTGCCGCTGCTGTTTCGCTGTTTATTTCACGCTTTTGCACCTTCATAAGCCACAGCATATAAAGTGCATCAAAGCAATTCTCCAATTCATTTTTATCGCGCCCATTACTTTTATTGCGAAACTCCACTATAAACGGGAGTGCCTTGTAATAGGCAGCCGAGTAGAACGGCACCTTGGGCGACTTTAAAAGGCGCATATGCAGGTCGGTGAGGTTTATTATCACATTTTTGTTTATCTGCAAATGGCCACTCTCCTTAACCCCCTCTATGCGCATCATTTCAATTAAATTCTCGTACCAAGCAAGCAACTCCTGCTCACTATCGGCAGGGAGATTATAAGGAGCCACCAATGCACTCTTTACCTCGTCGATAGATAAATTATAAGCACGAAGCAGGTCCTCGACCTGCCACATATATAGCAAATACTCTGCTATGTTTTTCTTTCGCAGTTCTTTAGATACAAACAAAACAGTAAGAATTAATGAAATGTATAAATACCTGTGATAATGAGTATTGCGCCAATGAACGCGCCTATCATTACAAGTGTTCCAATAATACGGTTTATAACCCACACACCACGCACATCGAAACGTGCTCTGAGCTTGCTCACAGCGTATGTTATAAAAAGCCACCACAGCATAGCACCACCAAAAATAGAGGCGTAACCAATGAATTGGTTATGCAACGGTTGTTCGGGCAGCATAAAGTTCAACGGAGTGAAAAGGGCTAGAAAAAGCAATATAAGCAACGGATTGGAAAATGCAAGAAAGAAACCCGTTACACCATTCTGCACCAAGCTGCTCTTGTTGCGGCTTACTTTGTGTGTGCTCTTTGTAGGGTTGCTACGGAAGGTGTGAACGCCAAAAATAAACATAAGCACGGCACCTATAAGCTGTAGCCAAAAAAGAGCTGTACGGTTATTAATGAAATCGTAAATAAACGACAAGCCATAGCCGGTAACAAGGGCATATATAATATCGCTCAACGCAGCACCGAAGCCTGTTACCAAGCCATAAATGCGACCTTTATTCAAAGCCCTCTGTACACACAAAATACCTACAGGGCCCATTGGCGCAGAAGCTACGATGCCGATAATTGCACCCTTCAGAATAATTTCCACCAATGATATTTGCGATACAAGCTGTAGAAAAAAGTCGTTAAATTCGCCCATTTTAATCTTTAAAATTTCACTATTTGCAAAGTTGTGATTTTTTTATGAAAAACACGCATAAAACAGTTACTTTTTTCACTATTATATTAATAATATTACCATAATGCACCTTAAAAATGAAAAATCTCATTGGCACATATCATTTATAAAACAAATTATACAAACCAACAAGATTATTCCATTACAAACTGTGCCGTATTACTATTTTAACGTTTTTGAACGGTGAATGATATAAAGTGAACTGACAAGGTCGGAAACACCGGCAAGAATTGCACCCACACCCACCACAAGGAACGGTATTGAAGCTGCATCAAAAGGATTTACAATAACAAGCACTCCCATAGCCAGCAGCAAAAGAGGAACCACATACATTGAAAAACTCAAATGCAAGTGCCTTTGGGCCGAAAGCAATGTAAGCAATTGATACAAGCCCATAGCCAACAAAAGCACACCCAAAACAAGCATTAAAAGCGACAGGAAGAAACCGGGAGAGAGCAACAGCCATGTACCAAGAGCAACACCCGCCACACCGGCAGTTGCAAGCACAAACACATCAAAACTCTTCGACAATTTACGCTTGTAGAGCACATATACATTAAAGAGCGACAACACCCCCGACACTATAAACGCGGCACCTATAAATTGAATAATCACGGGCATAAACGCTTCACGCAACACCACCATAAGCACTCCTATCAAAATAACGCATATACTGCGCACAATCGCATTAACCATAACAACTATTTAAAAAACTGTATATTATATAACAAAGCAACAACGCTGTTTGCTCAAAGGAAAGCACATTTACACCCTTAAAGGCAGCGCAGCATTCTCGCCTTCAACACACAAAGCAAGCAACAAACCATCATCAAAGTTATAACCCACAGAAAAGGCAGAATGAGCGTCGCCCTGCAACGACACGCAAAAAGTTCCTGCACGGGCAGGAGCAAAAACAGGCATTGACAGCCGTTCCCTGTAGCCACAGCCACCGGCAAGCTTATACAAAGCCTCACAAGCAGTCCAGCGGAGGAGCATATACGCATCGCGTTGCTCAAGAGGTATTGTGCAATACTCACTCTCTTTTATCACAAATGAACGGGCAATGCCCACCTTGCGGGTAACAAGCTCAATATCAAGCCCCATAGGCCGTGCAGGGGAAAAAGCCAATGCAGCAAAACCGCGTGTATGAGAGATACTTATGCAACCACTCTCCCCCACGAGGAACGGCTTGCCATCGGCAGCGTAGTCTATGCACGCGCTACAGCCAAGTATTTCACGCAACAGCAAACGCACGGCAAGCCACTCAGCCCGGCGTGCCTCACTACCAAAAGAGCTTGCCTGCTGCGACAAAACAGCATCACCGAGCAATGCACTCAGTTGCTCCGATGTCTCCTCAATTGCCCATACAACAATTTCAACATCGCCACACGCATACCTCCTAGTTATCGGCATTCCCTTCTTCGTTCGTGGGCTGCAACAATGTAGCCTTAATTTTTATAAGGCGGTGCTTGTCTTTACTCAGGACCTCGAACTCCACACCCTCGCACACAATTTTTTCGTGCAAACGCGGGAACTCCCCTTTTACCTCAAGAAGCAAGCCGGCAAGAGTATCGGCCTCACCTGCCACATTATCGAAGAGTTCATTGTCGAGCGACATTATTTTGAAGAAATCGGCAAGCATTGTCTTTCCTTCAAATATAATTGTGTTGTCATCTACACGCTCATAAGAAGAATCGGGTTCATCAAATTCATCGTTAATTTCACCCACAATCTCCTCTATTATATCTTCCAACGTAATGAGCCCCGACACACCGCCGAATTCATCAACCACAATAGCCATGTGAATGCGCGATGTCTGGAAATCGCACAAAAGGTCGTCTATTTTCTTTGTTTCCGGCACAAAATATGGCTGACGAATAAGCGATTGCCAACGGAAATTGGAACTTTTATTCAGATAGGGCAAAAGGTCCTTTATATAAAGAACACCACGAATATCATCTTGCGTGCCGGCATACACGGGAATGCGCGAATAAGCATTATCGGCAGCACAGCTAAGCACTTCGCTGTAAGGAGCACGTATATCGAGCATAACCATATCCATGCGCGAGGTCATAATGCTGCGCACTGTTTCATCGCCGAATCGTATGATTCCCTCCAGCATATTCTTCTGCTCGCCAATCTCTTTTTTATCGGTAAGTTCAAGAGCCTGTTCAAGCTCATCTACCGACAAAGAGTAATTATTCTTGGAGGCCAGACGCTCGGTAAACGCTGTTGAGCGCACCAGCAATTTTGAGAAAGGTGCCACTATGCGATAAAGCAGATAGAGACCATTGGCCGTAAAGAATGCAAAACGTCGCACATTATTTTTAGAATACACCTTAGGCATCACCTCGCCAAAGAGCAAAAGCAAAAAGGTGAGAACAACTGTGAGCAAAAGAAACTCCACCCACTTAGCACTCTCTCCAAAAGAGAGTATCGACATAAAGAAATAGTTCAGCAACATCACTATGCCCACATTCACAAAGTCGTTCACTATGAGAATAGTGGCAAGCAACCTTTCGGGCTCCTTCAGCATAGTAATTATACGTTGCGCCGACAGAGATTTATCCTCAGCCGCCTCTTCTATCTCTTCGCGGCTAAGAGAAAAGAACGCAATTTCCGACCCCGATGCAAATGCCGAAAAACACAACAACACAACAGCAAGAACCAATGCTACTATAGCACTCAACGAGGGAGCTGTAACAGAAACCTCGGGGAGTGCCAAAGCAAATTGCTGCAAAAAAGCAGGTATCATCAACAAATAAATAATTAATAAACAGAACTATCGGTTGCCGGGCCATCAATGGCAGGGGGAGTTGCAGTGCGAGAAGAGAGCATCTCCATAGTTTCGGCAAGAATCTCAGTGCGGTAACGACGTATTCCGTTCTGGTCCTCGTATGTATTTGTTCTTATTTTACCCTCAATATATATTCTATCGCCCTTGTGAACATATTTTTCGGCGACCTCGGCAAGGCCACCCCACAGCACCACATTGTGCCATTCGGTTCTTTCGGGCACCTGTGTACCATTCTGCAAAGTGTATGCACGCTCTGTAGTAGCAAGCACCATATTTGCAACAGCCACATTACGGTCCAAATGACGGACATCGGGGTTTTTACCCACGTTACCTATTAAAATAACTTTATTTACTGACATATTATAAAATATTTAAATTCTAAAACAATGCATAGCAACAAACGAGCAAGACAGGCAAAACTTGCTTTGACATCTCACTGCGAGTGCTGTCTATTTTCGCAGGTTACCGCAAAGATAGTACAACAACAAACAGTTGTCAAAATATAATACTATAAAAATTAATATTTAATTATTACTTGGTGCAAAATTAACAAATTTAATTAACATAGCAGTGGAAAACTCCATAAAATAGCAAAAAGAGGAGCTAAAGAGCCCTCAATGTCGTTATAAACAACGTTTTTTGTGCAAAAAAAGTCAATTATATTTCGGTGTGAACAAAAAAAGCTATATATTTGCCTTCCGAAATTTGGTTATACACCATTTATAACATAAAATATACAAATAAAATGACAAAAGCAGACATTGTAAACGAGATTGCAAAGAAGACAGGTATTGAGAAAGCAGTGGTTCTAGCTTCAGTAGAATCATTTATGGAAGTAGTGAAGACATCTTTGGCAAATCACGAGCCGGTATATCTACGCGGTTTTGGCAGCTTCATCATCAAGCAGAGAGCTGAAAAAACAGCCCGTGACATTCACAAGGAGAAAACAATTATTATCCCCGCGCACGATATTCCAGCATTCAAGCCTGCAAAAACATTCGTAAACGAAGTAAAAAAATAATAGTTGTTAATTTATAAATTTATTAATTATGCCTAGCGGAAAGAAGAAAAAAAGACATAAGATGTCTACGCACAAGCGTAAAAAAAGATTGAGAAAGAACAGACATAAGAGCAAGTAAGCTCGTCTGCGCAGACACAAAAAACAAACTTGCAAGGATACACAAGACAATGCTTCAAGTTTGTTTTTTGTTTTAAGGAACACCCCCCTACAAAAAGGTCAAGAGGCTCACCTTTAATAGCAAGAGGCTCTCTAAATCAAAAAAAAAGGAAAATAATTGTGACAAGCGAACTTATTGTAGATGTTCACTCCAACGAAGTATCCATAGCCATAACCGAAGAAAAACAGCTGGTGGAGTTTCAAAAGGAGGAACAGACAGAAACATTCTCGGTGGGCAATATTTACCTTGGGCGTGTAAAGAAAATAATGCCCGGGCTTAATGCCTGCTTTGTAGATGTAGGTTCCGACAAAGAAGCATTCCTTCACTATTTAGATTTAGGCCAACAATTTTACTCTTTACAGAAGTACCTTAAACAGGTTATCAGCGACCGCAAAAAGAGTTTCCCCATAGCAAAGGCAAGTATAATGCCCGAAAAGAAAAAAGAAGGAAACATTGCGGAAGCACTGCAAACAGGGCAAGAGATATTGGTGCAGGTAACAAAAGAGCCCATAAGCACAAAAGGGCCACGCCTCACCTGCGAGCTATCTTTTGCCGGCCGATTCCTGATACTTATTCCTTTTGAAGACAAAGTATCGGTATCATCAAAAATAAAGTCTCCCGAGGAGCGCACAAGGCTAAAACAACTGCTGCAAAGCATAAAACCAAAGAACTTTGGAATAATAGTGCGCACAGTGGCAGAGGGCAAGAAAGTAGCAGAACTCGATGCCGAGCTACGCAGCCTTTTAAACAACTGGGAGTCGCTTGTCGGCAAAGTGCAGAAAAGCACCAAGCCACCCACCATCGTTCACGCCGAGTCGGACAGAACACTTGCCCTGCTACGCGACCTTTTCAACCCGTCGTACGAGAGCATACACGTGAACGACATAGAGGTATATAAAAAAATAAGAAACTATGTATCGGTAATAGCACCCGAAAGCATAGACATAATAAAACTCTACCGTGGGGAACTGCCGATATTCGACCACTTCGGGATAACAAAACAGATAAAATCCTCCTTCGGCAGGATAGTATCGTTCAAAGGCGGGGCATACCTCGTGATAGAGCACACCGAGGCACTGCACGTTGTAGATGTAAACAGTGGCAACAGAGCACGCAACAACGCAAGCAACCAAGAAGAAAACGCACTCGAAGTGAACTTGGGAGCTGCCGACGAACTTGCACGCCAGCTACGTCTCAGAGATATGGGCGGAATAATAGTTGTCGATTTTATTGACATGGACAAAGCAGAACACCGCCAAGCCCTTTATGAACGAATGGCCGAAAACATGAGCCGCGACAGGGCAAAGCACAACATTCTGCCACTGAGCAAGTTTGGCCTTATGCAAATTACACGCCAACGAGTGCGCCCGGCGATAAATATGCCCGTGGAGGAGAGCTGCCCCGTATGCTTTGGCAAGGGCAAAGTACAGTCGTCGATACTGTTTACCGACACTCTGGAGAGTAAAATACAAACATTGGTACAGACACTGGGGCTGAAATCGTTCAAGCTACACGTTCACCCCTTTGTAGCTGCATATATAAAACAAGGCATAGTATCAATGTACCGTAAATGGCAATTGAAATATGGTTTTGGAATACGTGTCATACCCAACCAAAAACTTGCCTATCTTGAATATCATTTCTACGATAAAAAAGGCAAAGAGGTGGATATGAAAGAAGAGTCGGAAATCAAGTAAACAGAAACTTTTAACAAGAACATTATTTAGGCCGGTGCATAGTGTACCGGCCTTTTTGTCAATTTAACACTTTTCAACAATTCGGTGGGGGAATTTGTGGTCAAAATAAACAGTGAAGGCGAGTCAAACCATTGACTCGCCTTCACTGTTTTTAAAGATTCAGCCGTTTTTGTTACACACAGCCGGTTTATTAAATACCCATCGCCTTCTTCATATCTTCAATAATGACATCGGCCTTTGCACAAGCTGCTTTGTAGTCGTCGCGTGTGGGCATTGCCGCCTTAGCCTCCATATAGAATTTAATTTTAGGCTCGGTACCCGAGGGACGAACAGAAACCTTGTTGCCACTCTCGGTGAAGTACTGTAGTACGTTAGATGTCTCGGGCATATCGAGATCGGTTACATTGCCGTCGCCATCTACCGCCTTCAATGCCTTGAAGTCCTTGTAGCAAACAACCTTCTCGCCTGCCATCTCTTTCAAAGGATTGGCACGGAAGTTCTCCATCATCTGGCGTATCTCGTCGGCACCACTCTTGCCTGGCTTAACCACATTCACGGTAATCTCTTTAGAGAAGCCATACTCTACGTATATATCCATAAGCATCTCATAGAGAGTTTTGCCGTTTTCTTTTGCCCAAGCAGCAACCTCGGCTATAAGGCTGCAAGCCGATACAGAGTCTTTGTCGCGGCAGAAATCCTCGGCCAAGAATCCGAAGCTCTCCTCACCACCACCAATGTAGCGCATTATGCCCTCGTTGTCGCGTATAACCTTTGCAATCCACTTGAAACCGGTGTAGCAGTCATACATTTTAATATTGTTCTTCTCGGCAATATTCTTTATAACCTCGGTGGTAACAATTGTCTTTACAACAAACTCCTTGCCAGTCATCTTACCCAATTTAGTGTATTGAGTAATAATGTAGTAGAGGAATATCATACAAGTTTGGTTACCATTTACAATAACCCACTCACCCTTGTCGTCCTTGCAAGCAATGGCCAAGCGGTCGGCATCGGGGTCTGAAGCCATTACAAGGTCGGCGTCTATCTTCTTTGCAAGGTTCACCGCCATAGTCATAGCCTCGGGGTTTTCGGGGTTGGGCGACACCACTGTGGGGAAGTTTCCGTCTTTCACCATCTGCTCCTCCACGCAGTGAATATTCTCGAAGCCCCAACGGCGCAACGACGCAGGAATCAGCACACGGCCGCAACCGTGAATAGGAGTATAAACAATCTTCAAATCTTTGTGTTTGTTTATCACCTCCTGGTCTATTATGAGGGTTTTAACACGGTCGAGGTATGCGTTATCAACCTCCTCACCAATAACCTCTATAAGAGCAGGGTTACCCTGGAACTTAATATCCTCTACACGTACTTTTTCTACATTCTCAATGGTTTTAACATCGTGGGGAGAGAGCATCTGCGCACCATCGTCCCAATAGGCTTTGTAGCCATTGTACTCTTTGGGGTTGTGGCTGGCTGTGATGTTTACACCACTCTGGCAGCCCAAGTAACGAATTGCAAAAGATATTTCGGGAGTGGGGCGAAGGTCCTCGAACAGATAAACCTTTATGCCGTTGGCCGAGAAAATATTTGCTGTAATTTCGGCAAACAGGCGGCTATTGTTACGGCAGTCGTGACCCACAACAACAGAAATCTGCTCGCGGTCTTTGAACACCTCATTCAAATAGTTGGCCAAGCCTTGTGTAGCCTTGCCCACGGTGTATATATTCATACGGTTGCTACCGGCACCCATAATACCACGCAAACCACCGGTACCAAATTCCAACTCACGATAGAAGGCATCGATTAGGGGAGTCTTATCCTCGTTGTCGAGCATAGCTTGTACCTCTTTACGTGTCTCTTCGTCATAGGCGGGAGAAAGCCACTCGTTAGCCTTCTCTGTTACCATTTTAATCAATTCCTGATCCATAATTTTATATTTATTGTTTATTAATTATATATACAACAAATTTATTCGCTATATTATCTATAATAATACGTAAATCTGCGGTTTAGCGCAAATGTATATAAATAATCTTTATTTTGAAAGAGGTAGCAGATATTTATCACCTGTTTCCTCAATTAAACGCTTTTTATAGGCTTCGGGGTACCCGGGACGAACAACCGTAGCCCCAATTCCCGTGGAAGTGCGCTTGAAGCGACCATTCTCTTCGGGCTTAACAACCAAGTCGTTATATTTAACAATGATATACTCGCCAAACTTCTTCCACTCGCTCAGAACCTCCTCGGCAGTGTTGCACGAGAAATCTTTAATGGCAGCAAGAGCATACTTGGGAGACTCTTTCAAGGAGGTTGCAAATTGAGCCTCAAAATCGGCAGTGTTATCTATAATTTTCTTTTCAAGTTCATTGCGCACACGCAACAGGTCGGCCTCAACAAGAGAATACTTGGGATATATCATATTTGAAACCCAATTGAACACCCAAAACGATGAGTCCCAAGAGAATGTTACAGGGTCGGCATTGGCGGCAGCATAGCAAGCAGGCACGCGGTCGAGGCAGCAATAGACCGGTGTATAAACAATCATATTGGCATCGTCGCAGCCAAACCACAGCACACCGCCCAGCTCATTAGGCAGGTGAGCACGCATCTGCGCCACAAAAGTAAATGCCGACTGGAATGTAGAAATAGGACGCTCATTAAAATACTCCTTGCCATTATACTCAAAGGTGAGTGGCGAAAGGCGGTAAGGCATATTATAAATGCCACCACCCAAGTCCTCGTTCACAGCAAAGGGAGTACCCTCGTAGTGGTCACGCATTGCAGCCTGCACATCTTGCAGGGTGAGTTGTTTTTTAGGTTTGAAGTAAAGAGGCATGGGTGTTGCTGTTGCATCGCCCGAAGCCCACGGGAGATACTCGTTCATATCGGCATCGGCATACATATTAAAGAAGCTCCAAGCACGGGCATCGCACCAACGCAAAGCACCAAAATCGGGAGGGCAATAGGCCATTGCAAAACTAAAGTCCTCGTCTTTGCCACTGAAGTAACCTTTTTTGCGAGCAAATTTTATAACATCTTTTGAGTACATCACATTCTCCTTGTCCTTCATATCAAATTTATGAATGCGTGCCTGGTTGGCGTGTGCAGCAATACAATCGTCGGGAATGCGCACTGCCACCCACACTGTTCCCTTCTCACTACCCTTGCCTATCATCTCCAGAATCCACACCTCATTAGGGTCGGCAATAGAGAAACTCTCACCCTCGCTGTAATAGCCATACTCCTGCGTGAGAGTAGTCATCACCTCGATAGCCTCGCGGGCACTCCTTGAACGCTGCAATGCAATGTAGATGAGCGAGCCGTAATCGATAATACCTGTCGAGTCGGCAAGCTCGTGGCGACCACCGAACGTTGTTTCGCCAATAGCCACCTGATGCTCGTTTATATTACCTATTACATTATAAGTAACAGGGGCTTCGGGAATACTGCCAAGGTATTTGCCCGTGTCCCAGTCGTAAATTGGGCGCATAGTGCCCTCGGGATTTACCGATGCCGGGAAGTGCGCCAAAAAACCACTCATACCAAAACTGTCGGCACTATATGAAATAAACACAGAGCCATCGGCCGAGGCCTTCTTGCCCACCAAGAAATTGGTGCAGGCATCGGCTGCTTGAACAGAGAGAGCAGCCAGCACAAAGAGAAATAATAACTTTTTCATAAGTATTTTACATTTAATATATTATATCTTTTTCAAAAACAGTTTCATTACCCACTCCGTCGGTAACTGCAAGGCGCAGCTTATGCTTGCCACGGGCAACCCCCTCGCGTTTAAAGTCGCAAGTTATGCGCCCATTCTTGCTGCTATATTCAAACAGCACAAATTCCCCGTCGATGCTTCCTCTGAAGGCTGCCACACCGGCCTGTTTATCGGTAACTGCGAACACCGCACGAGCATTTCTTGCCCACATTTTCTCTTTCACAGCACTCACAACAGGCGCGACGGTATCTACCGCCACAGTGTAATCGCAAAGTTGATAAACATTGGCAGACACCGTGTTACCTTTAACAACTCCGCCAACAGAACTGCGTTTTTTGCCACTCACACGCTCGACATAACACTTTTCGGCATGAGGCAACAGAGAGGAGGGAATGTCGAGCGTTAAGCGTGCTGCGTGCCACAAAGGAACAGGTGCACCCACCACCTTATAGAGAGGTGAAGCAAGGGAATCTACCACAGAAAGCCGCAAATAGCAATTGTCAAACAATGCTCCACGAGGAATCGCAAGCGAGTAGCCCTGCGAGCAGACATTGTTACTCAAATACCAATTCAGCATATATCCACCGGCACGCTCTACGGGTGCTATTTCAGAAGGCTCACCCTTCACCACAAAAGCACAAACACTGCTATTGCCGTGAAAATCGCGCAAACGGTACTCCACTTTATAAAGGCGTTCCTCGCAGAAATTCACCACACCCGCAGCATCATCGGCATTTATCATGCGCAATGGATTATTGGGCAACAGATAGGAGCGCAGGAACCACCCCTCACCCGACGACAAGCGAGCATAATCGGCCCAAGCATTTATAAGACGATTTTCCGAATAAGAAAATTTATCCATACGGGCAGTAAAGCGCAATGAATCATCTACATATAATTCAACCTCGTAAATACCGTATTTATTTGTGGTGCCGTTCATATAATCGAGCCCCTTAAGCCCAAAGCCCACACTTCCCCACACCGGGAGAGTGTCGGCAAGCACGCCACCTTGCACCTTGCGCACAACCGAAAGAGGCTTCCCACACACTGCGCCACGCCCTTCAATAGGATAAAAAGCAACGGCCTGTGCCACCGGCGGGCGCGTATCCACCACCTTTGATGCATAAAACAGCAAAGGGTTGTAGAGTTCCTCACCACTCGGCGAACGCACCTCAAAGTGCAAGTGTGGGCCAAACGAATAGCCCGAATTTCCGGCAATAGCAAGCACCTCGCCGCGCTTCACGGGTAACTCCCCCGCAGCAAAGTCAATATCCACAGCAAAGCACTCATCGGCATATTGGCGTTCACGCACAGCATTTTCCACCTTTGCCGGGAACTTCTGCAAATGCCCATAAACAGTCATATAGCCATTTTCGTGCATCACATACAACGCACGGCCATAACCACCTGCCTGCACCTTGGCGCGGGCAATATACCCATCGGCAACCACAGTTATGGGCTTCCCCTCTACACCTTGTGTCTTGAAATCGAGCCCCGCGTGAAAATGATTGCTGCGCAACTCTGCAAAATTGCCACTCAAATAGAGAGGGAAATTAAACGGAGCCGAGAACACCGCTGCCTGCTGAGCACGCGCAACCGCCGCACACAACAGGAGCATATATACAATTATTAAAAACTTTTTCTTTATCATCACCTTTCTTTGCCTCAAAGATACAAACAAACGAGCGAGAAATATTAAGCTTGCTTGAATATTTTTCACAGCGAGTGCAGTGTATCTTCGAGATTTATCTCAAAGATACGAACAAACGAGCGAAAGTTGTGCAAGTGAGTGGGTGAAAATTCATTTTCACACGCAACGAACGCAGCTAAATTTCGCTGAAAGCAAAAATATTAAGCTTGCTTGAATATTTTTCACAGCGAGTGCAGTGTATCTTCGAGATTTATCTCAAAGATACGTAAAACTTATCAATCACCACCCACATACCGCCAAGAATAAAGCAAGAATACATAAAATAAGCATAAAATAAACAAATATATTTTTGTTATTATCGGCAGCTTGTAGTATCTTCGCAGTAGTATAAAAACCTAAAAAGCAATAATGAAATTAAGCATCATAGTACCGGTTTACAAAGCAAGACGACACCTGCAAAATTGCATAGAAAGCATATTGCAGCAAACATACACCGACTATGAACTTATCCTTGTTGACGACGGCTCGCCCGACGGTTGTGGAGCCGTGTGCGACAGGTACGCACAAGAATGCGACAAAGTGCGGGTGCTACATAAAAAAAATGGAGGGCTATCATCGGCACGCAATGCCGGAATATCTTTAGCCAGAGGCGAATACATCACTTTTGTCGATGCCGACGACATAGTGGCGTCGGGCACATATTACTATAATATGCGCATTCTACTCTCCAACCCCGACATTGATATCATAGAATACCCTGTAAACATTCACTACGAATCGCCACAGAGCCAAATAATATCATTCAAGCCCGAAAAGATTACCGGGAACAAAGAGATATTCACCGATTGGATTAAGCGCAAAGGGTATATGCACGCGTACTCCTGCAACAAGATATACCGTAGCGACCTTTTTGCATTTATACGCTTCCCCGAAGGAGAGGTCTTTGAAGACCTATACACAACCCCGATTTTGTACGAGAGCAGCGACTGTATCTACTACTCCGATTGTGGTTTTTACTACTACCTCGACCACAAAGAAAGCATATCAAACAACTACTCATTTAAAACAAGGTTTTTTCTCTATCGCAATTTTGTAAACCTTTACAAAAAAGTGAAAAATGAGTACAAAATGGAACAAGAAGCCAACGAGATATTGCTTGTTTGCGCCGACAGGCTTACCGACCTGCTACGCTGCAGCGATGGCCCCAAAGAGCAATACACCCAAGCAACAGAAATGCTCCGCAACGAAAAAATTGATATAAAAACGCTGTACCACATGAATTTACCGGTGCAACAAAAGATAAAATACACAACCCTATCACTCTTTGGTGCACCCCTGCACAGCCGCATACACGCACTGCTACACCGCAAGCTATGCTGACAAAGAGAAAGAATAAATATGTTTCTTTCAATAATAATACCACACTACAACCTTGCCCAGGCACTCCTTAAAAGGTGCCTCAATAGCATTTTGGCCATAGGCTTGCCGGCCGATGATTATGAAATAATAGTGGTTGATGACGGCTCCGACAACCCGCCACGCTGGGTTAAGGAAATAGGCACAGCCAACATAAAACTCATTGAGAGCGAGCACAACTGCCAAGGAGCCGCCCGCAACACCGGCATAGACGCCGCACAAGGAGAATACATACAATTCATCGATGCCGATGACACCCTGCAACAGAACAGTGCAATACCCCAATGCATAGAAAAATTAAAGCAAGAACGCCCCGATATTTTGCGTTTCGGCTACCGGGTATGCAGCAAAGAGACAAAAAACAGCAAAAGAACAAAAAAAATTAAATTCAGCAACACCATAAGCGGAGCACTGTTTATGGAACACAACAACCTACCGGCAAACGTCTGGTGCTACTTTGTAAAAACAGAGTTACTCAAGAAAAAAAGCATACGCTTCACAACCGGCATATACCACGAAGACGAAGAGTTCAGCACCATCTTGCACTTCTATGCAAAAACATTAATTACAAGCAACGCACCAATATACAATTATTGCATAAGGGAGAACTCCACAATAACAGGCAACACTCCGGAAATGGTAGAAAAAAAACTCAACGACAGAATGTCTGTCATAGAGAAGCTCGCCACCTTCAGAGCAGCCACAAACGACCAAAGCAATAGCATACAGAAAAAAGCATTGCAACGCAAGCTCACAACACTTGCAGTCGATGCGATAATCAATTTTATACGCTCAGGCAAAAGCATAAAGCAGATACAAAAACAGTGTATCGAGCGCGTAAAGCAACACCGCTTATACCCCATAGCAAAAGAAAAATACGGCTATAAGTTTTCAATCTTCCGCATACTCGCAAACAGCAACACAGGCCTGCACATTCTACGCATTATAATACCCAAAACCAGCAAACCCGCCAAGAAATGAAAATACTGCTAATAGGAGAATACAGCAACGTTCATTGGACCCTTGCCGAGGGGCTGCGCTCCCTTGGGCACAAAGTATGCGTGGCAAGCAACGGCGATTTCTGGAAGAACTATAAACGCGACATATCACTCACCCGTGGCAACAGCAAAGCAAGCGGCATAAGACTACTGCTGAAAACACTGTTCACACTGCCACGTCTGCGAGGCTACGACGTAGTGCAGATAATTAACCCAATGTTCCTGGAACTGCAAGCAGAGCGAGTGGCCCCAATATACCGCTACCTGCGCAAGCACAACAAAAAAATGTTTATGGGAGCATTCGGAATGGACCACTACTGGGTACAAGGCTGCACAACCACACCACGCCTGTTCCGTTACTCCGATTTTAACATCGGCAACAACCCCATAGACAACAGCTACACACGGGAGCAGATTGCCGACTGGCAAGACACCCCCAAAGCACACCTCAACAAGCTGATAGCCCACGACTGCAATGGAATAATTGCAGGCTTGTACGAATATTACGCAGTATATGAAAAAGAGTTCAAAGAGAAGCTAACATACATACCTTTTCCCGTCGAGGAAGAAAAAACAGGCGAGCTACACGACGGCAAGCGCAAAATAAGATTCTTCATAGGAATAAACCGCGAGCGCAGCACATACAAAGGAACCGATATAATGCTACGCGCGCTCGAACGCATAGCCCGCGACTACCCCACCCGCTGCGAAGTGCTGAAAGCCGAAAATGTACCATTCGCACAATACAAGCAGATGATAGACAGCTGCGACGTACTCCTCGACCAACTCTACGGCTACTCACCGGCAATGAACGCCCTCCTTGCAATGGCCAAAGGTAAAATTGTAGTAGGCGGTGCCGAAGAAGAATACTACCAACAGCTTGGCGAAAAGACTCTGCGCCCGCTTGTCAATGTAACACCTAGCGAGGAAGACGTTTACAACAAACTAAAAAACCTTGTAGAGCACCCCGAGAATATCGCCCGCCTGCAACAAGAATGCGCAGCCCTTGCAAGGCTATACCACAACCCACGCAAAGTGGCCGAAGAGTATATAAGATTTTGGGAATCGAGGTAAAAAACCAACCGCAGAGCAACAATATCACTATTTTTAAAAAATAATTCCCAATACATTTGCATATTTAAGAAAAGAGCATTACCTTTGCAACGCAAAATTAAGGGCGTAAGCACTTCCAAATGGAAGTTTGGGTGAGTGGCTGAAACCAGCAGTTTGCTAAACTGCCGTACGGGTTACCGTACCGGGGGTTCGAATCCCCCAGCTTCCGCTTCGGATTTGCAGAGAAAATGGCGCTTTCGTCTAGTGGCTAGGACACATGCCTCTCACGCATGGAACACGGGTTCGATTCCCGTAGGCGCTACAAAGAACACACAACAACTCTGCAAGCAAAGCCCTTAAAAATGGCGCTTTCGTCTAGTGGCTAGGACACATGCCTCTCACGCATGGAACACGGGTTCGATTCCCGTAGGCGCTACTTAGGTTAGGACTCCAAACGGAGTCCTATTTTTATAACTCAACTAAAATTCGGCTCACCTGCAAAAGTTGAACCTAAACAAAGCACAAACAACCTCTGTTATATATAATAAGGAATAATATATAACACTGAAAGAAGATGAGAAAGTACAGATGCAAAGTGTGCCAATGGGTATATTCACCGGAAAATGGCGACCCTAAAAGAGGTATTGAGCCCGGAACAGAATTCGAGCAATTGCCAAGCGATTGGCATTGCCCCGTATGCCAAGCCGGCAAAGAACATTTCGAATTATACGAATAACTCAATTAAAAATGGCTCCACGAGGAGCCATTTTTATTTGAAAAAATCGCAGAATTTGCAATTATCTTAGAATTAAATGGTTATTCGGATTGCATGAAAATTGGGTAACGAGATGGCAACCGTTCCTATTTCAGAGTTCATTATTGTTTTGCATCAATGACATAACTCCTGATACACAAAGGTACAACTTTTTTATGAACGAGCAAAAAGGCGGTGCTTTTTTCATTATTGCAGTGTAATATTTGAATTTGGTCTATCATTAATCTGCGATATTATGAGTTTCCCGATTCCGTCAGTCGCCCCTCTCCTTTGCTCGTCTGCAAAGGTAGTACATCAGCCCTTGAAAGTTGAAAGGTCGGACGGCAGGCCGTTTCGGGCAGAATCTTCCTCCTGCGGAGAGTATTCAGCCCGAAAACCTTTCCCCTTTCAATGTCTGTACTCAAAAATGCAGACGGCAACGGAAATGAGCGACTGACGAAAATGTAGATAAAGATAAACAGACAGCATACAAACGGGTTCTTACATTGATAACCCATTTGTATGCTGTTCTTG
>JAFUOP010000020.1 GCA_017481875.1 Bacteroidaceae bacterium | reverse complement strand
TTTCTTTGTCCTCATAAGATTTGTTGATAATGTTTTGTAAAAAGTTCTTAAAAACATTAAACAACTGTGAACCTTAATAAGGGTTAGAAATGTTCGTTAGTGAGTTTGTTCAGTACAAAAGTAGAGGGGGCAAAAAAGTCATAAAAGACCTTTGGCATAAATCTCATTTTCTGAATTGTGAACCTAAAAAAGTGTAAAAAAAAAGCGTCTTGAAAGCGAAAATTTTCGCTCCCAAGACGCTATAAAGGTGGGTGGGAATTTGTATATGTTACCCAAATTTGCTATCTTTGTCTAACAAACTTGCAAACCAACTAACAAAGGTGCAAACCAAGTTGCAAACCAAGTAAAAATGTAGAGAAAAAAAACGAACAGAAAACTTGTAATATATTGATTAAGTGGACTTTCCCTAAAGTTGCTGTTCTCATCAAAGAGACTCCAAGCGAGTCACATTGTGAGTCCAGGCGAATCACTGAAACGAGGAAGGCAGTGCTTTCCTCGTTTTTCTTTTCTTTATAGCAGTGGGGCGTGGAGCCCTTTGTACTTAATTTGTAATAAACATAAACCAAAATATGAAAGAACTTAAGTGTCCTAAATGTGGTGCTCTCTTCACTGTCGATGAGGCCGATTATGCTTCTATTGTTAGCCAAGTGAAAAACGCTGAATTTTTAGTTGAAGTAGAGCGCAGGATTGCTGAAGTGGATTCCCGTCATAGAGCCGAGCAGGAATTGGCTGCTGCCAAGGCTGCGCACAAGTACCAACAAAGCTTGGCGCAAAAAGAACTGGAGTTTGGTGAAAAAATAGCAGAGTTAGGGCGTATAAGTGGCGATAAAGACAATGAAATAACTCTTCTCAAGAGTAAGCTGCAAGGTGTAGAAACGCAAAAAGAATCGGAAAAAACAGTCGCTTTAGCTGAAAAAGAGAAGGAGATTGCAGAACTTAAATCTTCTATTCAACAGCACGAAATTAAGTTGCAAATGGCTTTGTTAGAAGAGCGCAATAAAGCACGTCTGCATTTGCAGGAAAAGGAGTCGGAAATAGTTCGTTTAAAAACCGATGCAGAGCTTGAGAAGAGCCGTGCGCAGAATCACGAGGCTGAGCTTGTAAAGCAGCATCAGATAGAGTTGCGTAATAAACAGGAACTTGTCGATTATTACAAGGACCTCAAAACACGTATGAGCACAAAGATGGTGGGTGAGACTTTGGAAATCCATTGCTCCACACAGTTCAACCAGCTACTGCGCCCAATGATGCCCACTGCATATTTTGAAAAAGACAACGATGCCGTCGATGGAACAAAGGGCGATTTTATCTTCCGCGACAGCGAAGATGGGGTGGAGTACATATCCATAATGTTTGAAATGAAGAATGAGATGGACACCACTGCCACTAAACACAAGAACGAAGATTTCTTAAAGAAACTCGACGACGACCGTTGCAAGAAGAGATGCGAATTCGCGGTGCTTGTATCGCTTCTTGAGCCCGACAACGAGTTATACAACGGCGGTATAGTAGATGTTTCATATAAATATCCCAAAATGTATGTAATACGTCCGCAATTTTTCATACCACTGATAACGTTGCTGGTGCAGACATCGAAAAAGAGCCTTGAATATAAGAAACAGCTAATCTTGGCACAGAATAAGGAGGTCGATGTAACCAATTTCGAAAATGCCTTGCTCGATTTTCAAGAGAAATTCGGCCGCAACTACCGCCTCGCAAGCGAAAAGTTCAAAACAGCAATAGACGAAATAGACAAATCAATCGCCCATTTGCAAAAAATTAAAGAAGCATTGCTCGGTTCCGAAAACAACTTGCGCTTAGCCAACGATAAGGCGCAGGACTTGACCATCAAAAAGCTAACGCGCAACAACCCGACAATGAAGCAGAAATTCGATGATGTACGCAGTGCCGACGAGGCATAGTTGTTGCTATGAAACAAGGAGCTATGATAAAGAGAACATGTAATTTCATCGCCCGGTGGATAGGGGCTGTTGTGCTGCTTGCGGCACTCTTGTCGCTTGCCTTCCCTGCTGTGTGCAACCACATTGAAATGCGCACCATAAACCCTATGCTGGGTGTTATAATGTTTGGTATGGGGCTCACCTTGGTACCTGCCGATTTCCGCGTGGTCTTTAGCCGCCCGGTGGATATACTCGTTGGGTGTTTGGCACAGTTTGTTGCAATGCCTTTGCTCGCGCTTTTATTGGTAAAGTTGTTTTCCCTGCCTGCCGACCTCGCTCTTGGTGTAATCCTTGTAGGTTGCTGCCCCGGTGGCACGGCGTCTAATGTAATAACTTATTTGGCAAAAGGTGATTTGGCCTTGTCGGTTGGAATGACAGCTGTCTCCACGCTGCTTGCTCCGTTGCTCACACCTCTTCTCACACTGTTGTTGGCGGGCACGTTTGTTAATGTCGATGCTGCGGGTATGTTGCTTTCCATTGTGTATGTGGTAATAGCCCCCATTTTGGGCGGCTTGCTTGTGCAGAAGATTCTGCCACGTCTTACTGCAGCCGTAACACCATACCTGCCTGCCTTCTCCTCGCTTATGATAGCTGTGGTGGTGGCAATAATAGTTTCTCATACAGCCGAAAGATTGCTTGGCAGTGGTTTGTTGGTGTTGCTTGTGGTGGCACTTCACAATGCGGGAGGCTTGCTTGCGGGTTATGTGGTTGCAATGCTCTTGCGCTTGCCCATGAGGAAGCGTGCTGCAATATCAATAGAGGTGGGTATGCAGAACAGTGGCCTTGCCTCGTCGTTGGCAACAATGCATTTTGCAGCTTTCCCGTTGGCTGCTATTCCCGGTGCTATATTCAGTGTGTGGCACAATATAAGCGGTGCAATAGTTGCGCGTATATATAGCTCACGTATTGTGGGTGAGTAACTATTTTTTCCTAAAATAGTCGTTGTGCATTTTTATCGCAAACACAATTACACTGCAGGCCGATGTTATGAGGTTGGTTATGGCAATGGACCAAATAATGTCGGGCTTGTGCATAAAGCCCTGTAGCATAAAACAGAATGCGCCCACGGCCATCATAAGAAATGCGGGTAGTGAGATACCGTCGGTCTTACGTGTGCGTATAGTTTGAATGGCTTGTGGCAAATAACCGAGTATCATTGCTATGCTGCCCACATAAGCACAAATTTCATATATTCCGTTTTGTTCCATAAATAGCTGATAATTACTGTTACAGTCAATAACAAAAAAACAGGTGGTTATGTGCGCAACCACCTGTTTTTTTTACTCTTTTATGAATTTCATCATAGCCCAGTTATTGTTCTCGGCAAAACCGCAGAATCGTAGGCTGTGCTTGGCTGCCTCCTCTTTAAGGGTGTCCATGTCCTCGGTGTAGAAGCCGCTCATAAAAATCTCCGAGCCCTTGTGCATGGCTGCCGCATAGTGTTTTATGTCGGCCAGCAGTATGTTGCGGTTTATGTTGGCTATTACAATGTCGAATGAATCACTCTCTTTTATGGCTTCTGCACCGCCCAAGCGCACCTCAATATCGGGCGTGTTGTTTAGTACAATGTTTTCGAGCGCATTTTCATAGGCAAATTCGTCAATGTCTATAGCTACAACCTCACCGGCACCGTGCTTTTTTGCAAGAATAGCAAGAATAGCAGTGCCACAACCCATGTCAAGAACCCTTTTACCGTTCATCTCGCTTGCAAGAATGGCGCGTATCATGTGGCAGGTAGTTTGGTGGTAGCCTGTGCCAAATGCCATTTTAGGGTCTATTAGAATATCATATTCGGCCTTTGGAATATCGGTGTGGAAGGTACTGTGTATAACGCAGCGGTCATCAACTATTATCGGCTGGAAATAGTTCTTCTCCCACTCGGCATTCCAGTCCTCACCCTCGATGAGCTCTGTGGTGTATGCAATGTTGTAGCCTTCCAATGGGAAATTATCTACCGTGCTTTTTAGCTTCTCGGCATCGAATGCACCTTGCGGTGCATAGGCGGTCATTCCTGTTTCATCAGGTACAAAACTCTCAAAACCTTCGTCGGCAAGCAGGGCTGCAAGAATATCGGTAGCCACCTCCTCGGCAGGCGTTACCGTGAATGTAACTTTTGTATAGTCGTTCATTGTGTTATATCTTTTGGGCGAAAATAATATTTTTTGTTGTAACAAACAATTGCTTTTAGGGGTGTAGGGTAGAAATATTATTTGTACAATACCATTTTGGGGTTGCTTGTAAGTAAAAATTATAGGCAGTGTTCGAACACTGCCTATAATTTGTTTGTATAGTTTGTATGCGTTATTTATTGTACATATCACAGCATAGCTCATTAATAACACTTCTGCTCAAGCTATATCCGTTCCACGATGAATTTACGCTAAGGCCATCTTTGTCTTTAAATACTCTGTAAACACCTTCTTCCATAAGTTTGTTATTAGGGTCATCTCCTTTTTCAACCATAACAAAAGCATAGTGCAGGTCTTTTATACCATCACTTGTTTTGGTACCGGAAATAACTAACGCGGTTTTCGTATATATACCACTTGATTCTCCTTCAGTATTGAAGAACGCTGTAAAGTTGTTGCCTTCGCCCGAAATAAATGCACCTGTACCTTTTGCTGACGAGCTACCCGATACAGTTCTTTTTTCAATATCTAATGTGTTATCGCTCGAATTTTGGTTAAAGAAATGTATGTATTCAGAAGTTACAATATCTCCTGGGTCGTAACCGCCGTTTCCTTCGTCTTCGCAATAAACAGTAACAAACGGGTCTATAAAGTAAGTTCCTTCAACAGCGGGAGGGTTAACACCGGGGTATATAGGTATATATTTGTTCAACTCTTCTTCGATATCATCGGGTACGACGTCGTTGAAACGGGGGTCTTCGGTGTTCCAAGGATTAATGTAGCCATTCAGTTCAATTACTATGTCGTCATTAATCTCATATTCAAACACAACTTGTTTACCCGACTTAAGTGTCATGTCCGCTTCTAATGACATTTCATACTCTTTGTCATTGATAGTAATAGTTAAGAATCTTTCTCCCTTCTTAATAGTTTGGGGTGCAATGATAGCGTGGAATGTGTTAGCCGATTCTTCGCCCATAGTCACGTCGAATCTTTCTCCAATACCCTCGAATGTGTTTGCATTTATATTTGCAGCACAACTAACCTGAACATTGTTAAGCTTCACCGAAATATTCTTGTTTGTCAAGTTGGTACCATAGAACTTAACTACGATATTGCTCAAACGGTGGTTGAACTCAAGGTTTACAGTCTTGTCTGTTGTGGGTGCGCGAAAGGCTGTACAAAGGTCGCTTGCAGTGTATGCGCTGTGAGTGCTTTGGTCCTCGTTCATAACAAAAACAAAAGCATCAGTTATACCTTGATAGTAGGGGTAAATTGCGTAGTATGCCAATCCTTTGGTATCGTCTTCAGAAAGAGTAATAGGGTCTGTGGTTTCAAAGTAGCTACCCTGATATATGTATCTGGCATTGTCCACGTAGTTTCCCTCTGGTAATAATTTTATCTCATTAGAGGGCTTTACTGCAAACACGCTGATTTGATCACCGCTTTCAAACGCTGTTTCTGTTGCACGCGAAGCAGGTTTGATGTTTCCTCTAAAGTTAATCTCTTTTTTAATTACAGGCTTAACTATATTCTCTTCTTCTGTAGAAGAATTGCCTCCACTTGAACATGCCGAGAAGAGTGCCACTAATGCCATAAGGCCAAAATAAAACTTTTTCATAATGTTTATTTGTTTAATTATATTTATATATTTTTCTATCATACTTATTTCTTGATATTGGCGAGCATGCTGTTAAGTAATCCTTGGACAACACCTCTACTCAGACTATATCCATTCCAACTTGTTTTTACACTTAAGCCGTCTTGGTCCTTAAATACTCTGAAAATGCCCTCTTCCATAAAATCACCATAATAATCTCCATTCTTTTCTACCATTACGAATGCATAATACAGGTCTTTAATGCCATCACTCGCTTTTGTACCCGAGATAACCAATGCTGTTTTGAATGTTACAGTATTGCCTTCTTCACCGGTATCAGTTCCGTTTGTGTTGAAGAATGCTGTAAAGTTGTTACCTGAACCTGAAATAAAGGCACCGCTTCCCTCAAGGTGTCCATTTCCATATTCACTATATTCTGCCATGTCCAATGTGTTGTTGGCTGTGTTTTGGTTGGAAAAACGTATGTACTCGGACATTACTTCGTATCCGGGTTCAAAGCCACCGTCTTCGCAATATACAGCAACGAACGGATTCAAATAATATGCACCTTCAATGATAGGAGGATTTACTCCTGTATATATGGGCATATGATCGTCAAGTTTTTCTTCAATATCCTCGGGTACAACCTCGTTAAAGCGTGGGTCTTCTTCCTCCCAAGGGGTGAGGTAGCCATTTAAATCTCTGATAGCAGTGTCTGTAACCTCGATATCAAATACTATCTGCTTGCCGGAGTTAAAAGATAAATCCGATGCCAATGACAATTCATACTCTTCTCCATTCAAAGTAATAGTCATAAATACTTGGTCCTTGTATGTGGTTTGAGGGGGAATGATGGCGTGGAATGTATTTGTAGATTCCTTGCCCATAATTACAGTATATTTCTCTCCAATACCCTCAAAAATGTTTGTATTTATGTTTGCAGCACAACTAACCTGAACGTTGTTAAGTTCCACCCTAATATTCTTGTTTGCTATGTTGTCGCCACTGAATTTAACAACCACATTGCTTAAACGGTGATTGAATTCCAAGTTTACAGTCTTGTCTGTAGTAGGTGCGCAAAAGGCTGTACAAAGGTCGCTTTTTGTGTATGAGGAATGTCTTGTTTGGTCCTCATTAACTACAAATACGAAAGCATCGGTCATGCCGTGGTAGTAGGGGTAAATTGCATAGTATGCCAGTCCTTTAGTGTCGTTTTCCGGTAGAGTAATAGGCTCTGCTGTGTCAAAGTAGCTGCCATAACAGGTGTATCTTACATTGTCTGCATAGTTGCTCTCGAGTTCCAGTTTTATATCATCGGAAGGCCTTACTGCAAATACGCTGATATGGTCGCCAATCTCAAATGCAGTCTCTGTTGCACGCGATGCACCGGTCATGCTCCCTCTAAAATTGATGCCTTTCTTTGCAGGTATAAGACTCTCTCCTTCAGCTAATGAATTGTAACTGTCTCCAGAACAGGCTGAGAAAAGCGTTACAAGTGCAATTAAAGCAAAATAAATCCTTTTCATAGTTCTTAAGTTCTATTGAATTGTGTTAAAATTATCTATCAAGGTTTATGCAAAGTGTTATATAACGTTCTGTTAAATACTAACTTAAATGTATAAAATAATAATTGCAAATATATATGTATTTTTTAATATTTGCAATTATTGTAAAAAATAAACATTAATTAATAAAAATGATGTTTGGCTTGGTTTAGTTCTTAAATATATACTTTTTTATAGCCCTTTTTAGCTCCTCTTTGGGCAGGAATCCTTCCACAACGCCTGGGTTCCCCTCGGTTGGTACAAAAAGGAGAGTTGGCAGTGAACGTATGCCAAAGGCGGTGGCAATCTCTCTTTCGTTATCTACATTCACCTTATATATAATAATATTTCCGTTATATTCCGCTGCAATTTCCTCAAGTATTGGCGATAGCTTGTGGCAAGGGCCGCACCAGTCGGCGTAGAAATCTATTATTGCCGGTTTGTCGCCAAGGTATTTCCACTCATTAACGTTGCTCTCGTAATCTACCACCTTTTTAAGAAACTCGGCTTTGGTGAGGTGAACAATATTTTCTTCATTGTTATTGGCGTATGAGATTCCTATGCTCATAACAGCCGCTATTAATATTGCAAAAATCTTTTTCATATAATTTCTTGTTGGGGTGTTATCCTTTTCTGCGTTTTTTAACATCTATTTTGGCAATTCCGCCGGTAGATGTCTCTTTGTAGAGGCTGGGAATGTCGTGCCCGGTCTCCTTCATCACCTCCACAATGCGGTCGAAGTCAATCTTATGCTTGCCGTCGGACAAGGCTGCATAGGTACAAGCGTCTAATGCGCGTGAGGCAGCAATGGCGTTACGCTCAATGCAAGGTACCTGCACAAGGCCGCACAATGGGTCGCAAGTGAGCCCTAAATGGTGCTCCAAGCCCATCTCTGCCGCATACTCTATCTGGTTTATTGTTCCACCAAACAGCTGGCAGGCTGCCGCTGCTGCCATGGCGCAAGCAACACCCACCTCACCCTGGCAACCAACGTCGGCTCCCGAAATAGATGCGTGTTCCTTTGCAATGTTACCAAAAAGGCCTGCTGTGGCAAGCGCACGCAATATTCGTGCTTCGCTGTTTTCGTGCGACTGCGACAGGTGGTAGAGCACTGCAGGCAATACGCCACAAGAACCGCAGGTGGGTGCAGTTACAATAGTTGTTCCGCTGGCATTTTCTTCCGACGTTGCAAGCGCGTATGCGTATATCTTGGCTTTGCTGGCTACCGATGCACTGTATGAGCGCGATTTAAGCAGGTATAGCCCTGCCTTGCGCTGAATACCAAGCCCACCGGGGAGCACTCCTTCGTGTTCAAGTCCACGTCTTATAGTGCTTTGCATTGTATGCCACACCTCGGCAAGGTAGTCCCAAATCTCGGGTCCCTCGTGTCGCTCAACATACTCCCAGAATGAGCAGCCGGTTTCATCGCACCAATCCATAATCTCGTGAGCTGTTGTCAAGGGGTATATATCAGCCTCGCTTTTTCTGCTCTCCTCGTTGGCAAGCTCACCGCCACCAACGCTGTAAATAACCCACTCATCTATGGTCTTGCCCTCTTTTATTCCTTCGAACTTCATACCATTGGGGTGGAAAGGAAGGAATATCGTGGGCTGCCACACCAATTCGAGCGGTGCAATGGGCTCAAGTACCTCTATTATTGCTTTGTCGGTCATATGCCCCTCACCGGTAGCTGCAAGGCTGCCGTAGAGAGTTATACGGTAATTATCTACATTGGGGCAACGTTCTGCAAAAATTTTTGCGGCTCTGTTGGGGCCCATAGTGTGGCTGCTTGAGGGGCCAAGACCTATTCTGAAAAGTTCTCGTAGTGATTTCATATTGGTGTTTTTTTTGTTTTTTCTACCCGCGAATTTAGTATTTCTTCTTGATAATGGAGAATAAAAAAGAGTAATATTTGAAAAAATACTTTATTATTAATTCGGCTTGTTCATTTTTTATAAAAGCTATTTGTTATCTTCGCACAGAATGAAATTATAAAATGAAGAAAATACTTATTACCGGTGCGAGTGGTTTTGTGGGGCGTGCTTTTGCAGCCCGTTGGCAGTATGAATATAAACTGCTCACTCCATCGCACAGCGAGCTGGATATAACCGATGAAACCTCTGTCGATAGTTTTGTTATGGCACACATGCCCGATGTGGTGCTTCACTTGGCAGCCCTCTCCAATACCTGGTATTGCGAGCAACACCCCGAAGAGAGCCTTCTTGTGAATGTTGTTGGCAGTGAGAACCTGGCACGAGCGGCAGCCCGCTACGGAGCGAAATTCATTTTCTTCTCCTCCGACCAAGTGTATAATGGCAATAAAGAGCAGGGCCCGTTGAGCGAGAATGCAACGGTGTCGCCTGTAAACTATTATGGCCGCCACAAATTAGAGGCAGAGCAACGCATAGCTGCAATATTACCCACCGCAGTGATGTTGCGTCTAACCTGGATATACGACGCTCCGCAGCCCGCAGTGCCACACGCCGATTTTGTAAATAATATGATAAATGCGGTAAAGGAGGGTGCAACCCTCACTGTGCCTGTACGTGAATACCGGGGAATAACCTGGTTACGCGATGTCGTGAATAATCTGCCACTTACATTTTCTCTGCCCGGTGGTGTGTATAATTTTGGCTCAGGTAACAGTGTGAATACTTATGAAACAGCTTGCTGTTTTTACGAGATGCTCTATGGTGGCGATGCTTCGCGCATAGTAACCCCCGACTATGAGCGTTATCCGCTTGCTTGTCGCAATCTGTCTATGAATACCGATAAAATCTTCCGTGCATCGGGTGGTTGCATCTGTTTCCCGGCCACCATAGACGGCTTGCGTCTGTTTGTGGAAATGGTACCGGTAAAAGGGTAGTGTTACCAAAATTTATTCATCTTGGCATCATATTCAAAACCCACTTGACGTAGCTTCTCCTCCACCTCCTTGCGGTCTATGTTCAGGTCGTCGCAAAGTTCGTCGAGTGAGTTATAATAGTCGCGCAGTTTCATATTCAGTGCGCTGTAGAGCATCATTGGGTCCTCGGGTAGTTGCATATCTTTTTTAGTTGTTAGGGTTACATAATGGCCACAAGCTCCATTTCAAAAACAAGGGTAGAATAGCCCGGTATGTTGCCACACCCTTTCTTGCCGTAGCCCATCTCCCACGGAATATATACAATCCAATGGTCGCCTACGTGCATCTGCGTGAGTGCAATCTGCCAGCCTGTTATAAGCTCGTTCACGCGGAAAGCCTCGGGGTAGCCACGCTCGTAGCTGCTGTCGAAAACTTTGCCGTTTATAAGTGTGCCTTTGTAGTGCACGGTAACCACATTGCCACTCCGCGGGCACTTGTCGCCATCGCCACGCTCTATTATTTTGCACAGCACGCCTTGTGAAATTTCGTAAAGTTCCTCTTCGCCGTTGCGCAGTGCCTCCAAGAAGGCTTCGTTGCGCATCTTGTATTCATTGTTGCCTTTCTGCCTTGCCATAGCCGGGTTATTTATCTTCGGTCATCAACTGCTCTATGGCACGGCACAATTGGTCGGGGCACGATGTGGGCTTGCCGTTGCAACTTATGCCGTTAAGACGTTCAATTACATTGGCATATTCCATTCCTTTTACAAGTTTTGCTATGCCTTGCAGGTTCCCGTCGCAGCCTCCGTAGAATGTAACATTTACAATTTTGCCTTCGTTGCCCTCCAATTCAATGAATTGCGAGCAGGTGCCTCTTGTCTTGTATATTATTTTTGCCATTTATTTATGTGTGGTTTTTGAAAGCAAAGATAGCAAAGCGGGTGAAAACATACAATGCTTGTGAGAAGATTTCGCTGCAAGTTTTGTTTATTTCATATGTTTTTAACTATCTTCGCGATATAGTATCTGCGTATAACATAAAACAACAATATGATGAAAAAATTACTATTTGCAATTATGGCCTGCTTGCCTTTGTTGAGCATTGCCGGCACAGACACACTAAAGCAGATGAGGCTGATGTCGCCCGTAAAGGTGCGCCGCCCATTGGCAACCGACAGCGTGAATACTAAAGGGCAAAAACCCAATTTTGAAAAATTACTCCTGCAAACCAATATCCCGATGAGCGACGAGCGTGATGGTGCCGTGGAGCTTGCAGCCGACACCGCAGGCTACATAAACCTGCCTGCAGCCGAGGGCAGTAACATCTATCTGCTCACTACACGCTTGCGTGCCGACCGCTTTGCCACTGCCTATTTCAAAGTTACCTCGCCTGCCCGTTTCGAAATCTATGTCGATGGCCAGATGAAACGCGACAAGATGCGTGTGCAAGATTCCTTGCACCGTGCCGAAAGTGCCGAAGTGCAGTTGCGCATGGAGCCTCAAAGGTTGTACAAAGTGGCAGTGAAGGTGCTGGTTACCGAAACCGATTCATTCCCCCCTGCTGTTATGGCATCGGTTTCCACAGGTAACGACACAATTACCCACATATCTTGTGAGCCGGCTCTCAAGGAACGCTATCTGCTCCCCAATACAATTTACGGCAATCGCGTAGAAAACGTAAACGTATCGCCCGACGGCCGCTACCTGCTTACAACATACCTCGATCATTACAGCCAGCAGCGTCATAACCGCTACACAGTGTTGTCCGAAATAAAAAGTGGCAAAATCATTGCCACATTCCCGGCAGGTTATAAAATACTTGGCTGGACACCCCTCACTTCACAGCTATACTACAAGGCTGTTTCGGCCGAGAGCGAGTCGCTTATAACCGTTAATCCCGCCACTTTACAGGAGACTGTTGTAACCGATAACCTCCCAAGTGGCAATTGCCGTTGGTCGCCCGACGAGAAATCGCTCTATTTTACTATAACCGAGCAGCTCGATGCCGACAACGGCCCTGTGCATCGTCTCTTAACCCGTTCCGACCGTGTTCCCAATAGCCGTAACCGTGGCTTTATATGGCGTTACGATATAAAAACCGGCGTGCGCGAGCGTCTTACTTGGGGCTTGCATTCAACCGCGCTTTGCGATGTAAGCAACGATGGTACAAAATTGCTCTATGCAAGCAACCGTGCTGTCGATAATGAGTGGCCTTTCTCAAAAACTTCGTTTTACTGCCTCGACGTGAACACTCTTGAACTCGATACACTTGTTGTGGAGGACCGTTTCCTCTCTACTGCAGCACGTTTCTCCCCCGATGCATCGCAAGTTATAGTAACAGGTGGCCCCGAGGCTTTCGGTGGCATAGGCAAGAACTGTGGCTCTCACCCCATTGCCAATAACTACGACACTCAGGCATATATAATAAACCTTGCCGATGGCTCTGTTGAGGCTATCTCAAAGGATTTTAATCCCGCTTTGCAACTTGTGCAGTGGAACAAAAACGATGGTTGTATCTATTTTGAGACAAATGACCGCGATGCATCGCCCATCTACCGCTACAACCCGGCAAAGAAGAATTTTGAGAAATTGCCATTGAACGGCGATTGTGTGCGCACATTCTCACTTGCCCGCAACGCAAGTGTGGCTGCATATATAAGCGTTACAGCATCGAGTGGCCAGGCTGCCTATCTGTGCGATGTGCGCAAGGGAAAGTCCACTCTTATTGCCGACCCCTATGCAAAACAGCTCGAAGGCATTGAGCTTGGCACTATACACGATTGGGAGTTCACCGCTTCCGATGGCACAACAATCGATTGTTACTACTGCCTGCCTCCCGCCTTCGATGCAAGCAAAAAATATCCCCTCATCGTTTATTATTATGGTGGTACCACTCCCACAACGCGCGCAATGGATAACCCCTATTCGGCACAGCTTTTCTCATCGCGTGGCTATGTAACACTCATTGTAAACCCCAGCGGCACCATAGGCTACGGCCAGGAGTTTTCGGCTCGTCACGTAAATGCGTGGGGCAAGCGCACTGCCGACGATATTATTGAAGGCACAAAGGCTTTCTGTGCAGCCAATCCCTTTGTAGATGCCGAGCACATTGGTTGCTTGGGTGCATCGTATGGTGGTTTTATGACACAATACCTGCAAACACAAACCGACATTTTTGCGGCAGCAGCTTCGCACGCCGGTATCAGCGATGTTACAAGCTATTGGGGCGAGGGTTATTGGGGCGTTGGCTACAACGCAACGGCTGCTGCGCAGAGTTATCCTTGGAACAACCCCGACCTCTTTACCAAGCAAGGCTCGCTCTTCAATGCCGATAAAATAAACACCCCCTTGTTGCTCTTGCACGGCACTGCCGATACCAATGTTCCCGTTGGCGAGAGCATTCAATTGTACAATGCCTTGCGTGTTCTTGGCAAGACCGTTGAGTTTATACGTGTCGATGGTGAGGACCATTTTATAGCCGACGTGCCCAAGCGCATTCTTTGGCACAATAGCATAATGGCGTGGTTCGAGCGTTGGCTCAAAAACGATGCCCGTTGGTGGAACGATATCTACCCCGAGCGTATGATTAAGTAATAATAGTATATGGAGATATTCTTTGTTTCCTTTGCCCTTGTATGCGGGGCAGTCGGTTTGCTGGGAGCTGTGCTCCCGGCATTGCCCGGCCCGCCTGTGAGTTTCCTGGGCCTGTTGCTTCTGCTTTTGTGCAGTGGCGTGGAGGTTTCCACCACATTCCTTGTGGTTTCGGGCATAATTATGGCCGTGATAACAGCTATCGATTATATCCTTCCTGTGTGGTTCACACAGCTTAGCGGTGGTTCCAAAGAGAGTGTGCGCGGTGCATTGGCAGGAATGCTGCTTGGGCTTTTATTTATGCCTTGGGGCATTATCATTGGCCCCTTTGTAGGTGCCTTTGCCGGTGAATATATTGCTTGTAAGCGCAGTGGGCAGGCGTTCAAAGTGGCATCGGTGTCATTTATCGCATTTTTGGTTACCACAGCTTTGAAACTTATTTACAGTGTGGTGTTGCTGTTTTATATGGTAAAGGTAATAGTGTGGTGAATATAGATGACTAAAAAGTGTATTTGGTTTCCCAAATCTGGCTGCACTCGCAGTAAAACATTAAAGTGAACTTTATGTTTCGCTCGTAAACTATATCTTTTTATTCATCTCCCTGCAAAATAAATGCTGCTAAAATTTTAGCAGCATTTATTCTATTCCTCCTGTACGTGGCTTCCTTTAAGGGTAGGCAAGCAAATGTGATATTTAACGGCAAGCAAGCGAGTGAGGAATACTGCTATGCCGCATACGGTGTGGGTAATAAGTACATCGGCCCCGGCCCACATACAAATGCCGAACGCGACACCACCGATAACGCACGCCATTGCATAAATCTCTTTGCGGAATATAAGTGGAATTTCATTTATAAATACATCGCGAATGACGCCACCGGCGGCACCTGTCATAGTACCCATAACAATACCCACCCAAAGTGGGAAGCCGCAATCAATGCTCTTTTGAATGCCCACAACAGTGAATAGCGCAAGCCCCACGGCATCAAATATAAATATAGTGTTGTGCATATGTATGAGCCATTTACCAAAAAGTATCACCCACAGCAGCGCAAGGCCCGACCAACAAAGGTATATGGGGTCGGTCATCCAAAACGGTGTAACACCAAGCATCATATCGCGGAATGTACCGCCACCAATAGCTGTGGCGACACCTACCACATAAGCACCAAACCAGTCGAAGTGTTTTGCCGATGCAAGGCGTATGCCGCTTATGGCAAAAGCAAATGTTCCCACAAACTCAAAAATGGTGGGCATCTTAAGTGCCGAGAAATAGTCTATTATTGCTGTTATAAATGAAAAATCCATTTTCCTGTTTTTATTTTTGCGGCAAAAATAAAGATAAAATAAGTATTGCTATAATTTTTCGCTATTAAAATTTAGGAAATCAAATGGAATTTTTGAAATCGTCTGTTTTTAAAATCGATGCTGATTAAAAAGTGCTTTTTAGTCATCTTCTTATTATAGTTACATCTCCACAATCTTCCTGAAATGCTTCCAACCATCGGTGTTCGTGTATGCCTTTTTTGCACCGCGTGGCACGTAAAGGGTGCAGTTGCCTGCAACGCTACCGAATGTACTTTTATCTACCGCAAACAGCTTGTCGGCAGGTATGTGCGAAACAATCTTCGTGAGTTTGTCGCAGCTGTCAAATGCAAAGCTACCTATCGAGGCGACACTTTCCCCTATTGTTGCTGTTGTGAGGTTGGGGCATTTGTCAAAAGCCCAAGCACCGATGCTGGTAACCTTGTCGGGAATTACCAGCGTGCTGTAACCACAATTGGACAGCGCGGCTTCACCTATGTAGGTTACATTTTCGGGAATCTCAATCTCTATTAAGTTTCTCGCAGCTTGGAAGGCGTAATCGCCAATATATGTGAGCCCCTGGGGCAAAGTAATTCTAAAAAAGGGGCAAGAGTGGAATGCAAAATCGCCAATATATGTAACACTCTCGGGGATATCGATGCTGCCAAGTCTTAACTGCCCTGCAAATGCGTGGTCTGCTATTTTTGTGATTCCCTGCGGTATTTTGCTGTTGTAGCAACCGGCAACGAGCGTGTTTGTCGCCGTCTCGATTATGGCGTTGCACCCCTCGCGGCTGTCGTAACAGGTATTGGCGGCATCTACCACAATCTCTTCTAAATATATACAATTAGCCAGCACCCCCTTGCCTATCCATTTCACGCTCGCAGGTATAAACAAGGTACCCTCAATATAGTTGCGCGACAGCGCAAAATTACCAATGCTATCTATTCCGTTTTCTATCTTAATGGAGCTTAAGGCGCTTGCACTCAACGCATCTTCGGCAAAGGCGGTTACTTTGAGGGTGCGCCCACGGTGTGTAACCTCGGCTGGAAATACAACGGCACCGGTGTATTCATCTTTATATTCATAGTAATCTTTCCCCTTGTATGTAATCTCCACGGTGCGTGCATCGTAGTCGGTTATGCGGTAGAACACACCGTTTTCTTCAAATTTCTCGGGCACCTGCCCGGTTTCCCACGCGATGTAATTTTTGTAAGCAACACACACCTGTATGGCAAAGGGCGCAAGCATATATATCGCTACAGTTGCTATGGCTGCAATAACCGCAACCTTCTTCACCGTTGCACTGCGTAGCACGGTTAATATTTCATCGACACTCCGGTAGCGTTTCTCTTTTTGCTGTTGCAGGCAACGCTCTTTTATTTTACGCAAATAACGGGGCAACGGCGACGTTCTCACCTTCTCAATCTCCCCAAGCAACACCCCTACTTCGTACAAATCGGTCGATGCATCTATCATGTCAAGCTGCTTGTTCTTTAGTTCGGGCGCAGTATCCTCGCCCGGCGTGTATCCGGCAGTCTTTCTGTAAGAGGATTCCATGCAGAATCCTAAATCTATTATCTTAATGTTGTTATTCACTTGGCACAGGATAATATTCTTTGCCGTAATATCCAGGTGAGCAATATTCTTTTCGTGCAGCGACTTCAAACCTGCAAGCAACTGCATAAGAATTCTTTTTATATTCGTGTCGCTGTCGAAGAAAGCCGGCTCCTTATCGAGTTTTTCTTGCAAGGTTACCCCCTGCACATACTCCATTAAGATGTAGAGCCCCTCTCCATCATCGCACAAGTTCAGGTATTGTGGAATATAATCGTTGTTTATGGCTTTGCCTATCTCAAATTCTTTGTTGAATATCAATCGGTAGTTTGGGTCGTTGCTATATTGGCTACGCAGGCGTTTCATAAAATAGGCCTTGCCCTTTATGTGCACAACATACGCCTCGCAGGTGCCACCTTCATTGTCGAGGCGTTCTATTTTATCAAATTTTATATTCTCGTCCAAGAAACCCGAATGTCCTGTCATCTTATATATCTATGCTTAAAGTATTAGTCAAAATTCTGTATTTCACACCCCCGCTTTGCCCGCAAACATATCGCGTGGGCGCGCCACCCTCGTGCACAAGGCAGTTAAGGTATAGTGGCTCGCCCTGCGTTATCACATCGACGTGGAAAGTGTCTCCCTTGCTCAGTTTGCTATTGATACTATTGACAACTTTGAACATATCGTAACCAAGGAACTCCACCGTTACAAAGCGTTGTGGCAACCACGAAAGTTCAATCAGCTGCCCTCTTTTGAGCGTACTCGATAGTATATAATCATTTAGCAAGAATCGGCTATTCGGGGCGGTGGGCTTGCCGGCGTGCTCCTTTTTAAACTGCTCATAGTTGCTGTAGCCGGTGTATTGCGCCAGCGTATCTATGGTGAAACGGCGAGGTATGGTGTTATATTTTCCATCGGCAAGCTTGCCCCAAAAGCGGCGTAATGTTATCGGGCTCAAGTATGAACCCGTTCTGTCGAGTATGCGCATAGCGAGGTACTCATAATCGCGCTTGGTTGCCACTTTGCGCCCAAGCAGCTCCTCTATGGCGTTTTTCAAAACCTCGTAATCCTCATTGTTACTATTTTCCATATTGCAAAAATATAAAACAAAACCGCATTTGCGAAACAATTATTATACCAATTCCCCTGTCTTTTTGTAAAAGAAACGTAATGAAACGCTTTCCTTCTCTGCGAGGTGTTAATTTTGGAAAAATTATTGTGTAGCATTGTGCACTGCAATTAACAAGGTAATCTATGAGGAATTGATAACCAGCCACTGAAACAACATATAAAATAATAAGATATGAAAAGGATTAAACATTTTTTAACGCTTCTGTTGCTACTTTGCAGCACAGTGGCAAGTGCCCACGACTTTGAGGTGTATGGTATTTACTACTACATTACCTCTTCGAGTGATTTAACCGTGAGTGTAGTTTGTAAAGGAGGTTCCGCTGGTTCATACGATGATGAATATAGTGGTGCAGTTGTTATACCCCAAACAGTAACCTATAACTCAAAAACTTACAAGGTAACAACTATTGGAAACTATGCGTTCAATGGTTGCACCGGCCTCACAAGTGTAACAATCCCCAACAGCGTAACAACTATTGGAAGCTATGCGTTCGATGGTTGCACCGGCCTTAAAACCGTTACAATCCCCAATAGCGTAACAACTATTGGAAGCGGTGCATTCTGGGGTTGCACCGGCCTTACAAGCGTTGAAATCCCCAACAGCGTAACAACTATTGGAAGCAGTGCGTTTCGGAATTGTAGCAGCCTTTCGGCGGTATATATAAGCGACCTTGCTGCTTTGTTTGGAGTGGATTTTGGTAATGAATATTCCACCCCGTTGTATTATGCAAAGGATATATATTTAAATGGGACTTTACTGAAACAATTTGTTATTCCTGAGGGCGTAGAAGAAATACCGGCAGGTATTTTTCGTGAAACTGAATTTTACAGCGTTACAATCCCCAGTACCGTTCTTTACATTGGAGAAAATGCATTTTCTTCAAATGTAAAGAAGATGATAATTTTGGGAAATACACGTATAAGGCTTGCCGAGGGCAGCGACGAATTCTATGTCCCCGCAGCCAAGCGAGTTTATGTATCTTCTTTTGCAACGCATCAATTCGGTATAGAATACCCGCTTTTAAGCTCTCTTTTTGAGGTTGGTGGTGCCAAGTATGTACTCACAAGCACGGCAAACAGAACTTGTAATGTAATTGATTGTAATTACGACAATAGTGCTGTTGATGTTGCGGTGGACAGCATTGTTGCATACAAAGGCATTGCGCTGACAGTG
>JAFUOP010000001.1 GCA_017481875.1 Bacteroidaceae bacterium | reverse complement strand
TCAACAAATGCTTTTGCTGAAAGTTTTAATGCTAAAATCAAAGCATTCAGAGCACAGCTTAGAGGTGTTACCGACTTAAAGTTCTTCTTTTATAGATTGACTAAACTTTTTGCATAGCCCCCCAACTTTTGCAGGTGAGCCGTTATTACTATTTTATAGGTATAACAAAAATCAAACCCGCTGATATCAGCGGGTTTGATTTTTGTACGCCGTCAGGGACTCGAACCCTGGACCCATTGATTAAGAGTCAATTGCTCTACCAACTGAGCTAACAGCGCAACTCTTTTGCCTTAAAGCGTTGCAAAGGTACTATTAAATTTTGACTTCGCAAACCTTTTTTAGAAAAAATGTTGCATTTTTTTTCTGCTTTTCGGCAACACTTTGATTATTAACAAAGTGTGTTTGTTTCGTTTTAGTAATAGCTTACCTCGGAGTCGTAATTCTGGTCTTTAAGTAAGAAATTCTTTAGTTCCTCATATTCGTGGCTCATCTCCACGGTTTGTTTTTCACCCTTCATAAATTCCTGCAAGGGTAGTGGAATTTCAATATCTTCGTTCAAAATTCTGTCTATGGTATCTTTGAACTTTGCGGGGTGTGCAGTTTCGAGGAACACCCCTGTTTCTCCATCGTGCAGCTGTTCTTGCAATGCAAGGTATCCACAGGCACCGTGAGGGTCGAGCAAGTAGTGGTTCTCTTTCCAACACTCTTTTACTCCGTTTGCTATCTGCTCGTCGTTGTATGTAGCACCCCCGACGTGGTTGCACACTGTGGTGTGGTTGTAGCCGTAGAGGTCGAGTATGCGGGCAAAATTACTCGGGTTGCCCACGTCCATTGCGTTGGCTATGGTGCATACCGATGCTTTGGGCTCGAAGTTTCCTGTGCGCAGGTAGTTGTAGAAAATGTCGTTGCGGTTATTGGCTGCAATGAAGCGTTTTATGGGCAATCCCATAATTTGTGCAAAAAGGCCGGCTGTGATATTTCCGAAGTTTCCGCTTGGTACCGAAACGACAACATTGTCGGCTTTGCCCATTTTCTTCAGCTGTGCGTATGCGTAGAAATAGTAGAACGATTGTGGCAAAAAGCGTGCAAGGTTTATGGAGTTTGCACTTGTGAGGAATATTTGTGCATTTAAATCCTCGTCGCTGAAGGCTCTTTTTACAAGTGCCTGGCAATCGTCGAAGCAGCCGTCAATCTCCAATGCGGTAATGTTTTGCCCAAGTGTGGTAAACTGTTTTTCTTGAATCTCGCTCACTTTGCCTTTGGGGTAGAGTACATATACGTGCACGCCCTTCACGCCCAAAAAACCGTTGGCAACAGCGCTTCCGGTGTCGCCCGATGTAGCTACAAGTACGTTCACTCTTTTGTCGTGCCCGTTTTTTACAAAATAACCAAGCAGACGTGCCATAAAACGGCCGCCAACATCTTTAAATGCAAGTGTGGGGCCGTGGAATAGTTCAAGTGAATATATATATTTTTTCACCTCTACAACAGGTGCGTCAAAGGCTATGGTGTCGTAAACAATTCTTTTTAAATCCTCTGCAGGTATATCCTCGCCAAAGTATGCATCGGCCACTCTGTACGAAATCTCCTGGAAGCTCATTTTGTCTATGTTATCAAAGAAATCCTGGGGGAGGCGTTTTATGCTGTTGGGCATAAACAATCCCTTGTCTGCTGCCAGGCTCTTTATGACAGCGTCTTTCAATGCTACATCGCTTACTATTTTGTTTGTGCTATAATATTTCATAGTTGCTTCTTTTTTTATTGCATAAATGCATTTATAAATTCGTCCTCTTTCAAAAGCCCATAGCTGCCGTCAAGTGCCGCTTGCTCGTCGAAACACTCCACGTTATCGGGGGTAATGCCCGGGTACCATATAACGAATGGCACAGGCTCGGCTGTGTGTGTGCGGTGTGCGCAGGGGGTAGGGTGGTCGGGCAACACTGCTATTGCAACAGGCTCGTTCCACTCTTTCACGGCTTCGTATATGGGCCCTATTGCGCGTTTGTCGAGGTTCTCTATCGTGCTTATTTTGAGTTCAACATTTCCTTCGTGGCCGGCCTCGTCGCTTGCCTCAACGTGCAGATACACAAAATCGTTTTTTTTCAAAGCTTCAATAGCTGCAGCTGCTTTGTTCTCATAGTTTGTGTCGTACAGGCCTGTAGCTCCTTCAACTTCCAATACTTCCAAACCTGCGTAACGCCCAATTCCACGTATTAAATCGACAGCAGATATTACAGCTCCGCTTTTTACTTGTGGGAATGTTTCGCTTATAGGCTTCATCTTGGGCCTGTAGCCGCCACCCCAAGGCCAAATACTGTTTGCAGGGTCCTTGCCCTCGCTTACACGTTTCTTGTTAAGTGGGTGGTCTGCCAACAACTTTTGCGATTTTGCAATTAGTTCATTTATGAGCTTTGCCGTTTCTTCAGCCTCGGGTACATCGGCCTTCACAAGGAAAGGGGCATATTCTTTCCCGGGAATGTCGTGAGGGGGAGTGCAGCTTATACGTTTGTCGCCGCCCTTAATTACAAGCAGGTGGCGATACTGAATGCCGGTGTGGAAACGAACACGCTCGTCGCCTAAATTTTCTTGCAGGTGTTTTATGAGTACGTCGGCATCTTCGGTTGTTATGTGCCCCGACGAGTGGTTTTTCAGCACATTGCCTTCAATACATACAATATTACAACGCAAAGCCAGCTCGCCTTCGGCTATTTCCACGCCAATGCTTGCAGCCTCCAATGGGCCACGTCCCTCATATACTGTAGGTAGGTGATAGCCCATAATAGACATATTGGCAACTTCGCTGCCGGGGTGAAAACCTGGTGCTACGGTTACCAATCTGCCGCAACGCCCCATTTTGGCAAGTTTGTCCATATATGGAGTGTTTGCAGCCTGCAGTAGAGTTCTTCCTCCAAGTTCTTCAACAGGCCAGTCGGCCATACCATCACCTAATATTATTATATGTTTCATAACATTCAATCTATGTAGTATAATTAGTTCTTATTCTTTCATTTTGTACCACAAAATGAAATTTCACTGCGCATATAAAATGCACAACCATTATTGTAACAAATAATGAAATAACAATACAGTGTCTTTGCGACCACCTGCAATTGATTGAAAAAATAAAATGCTGAAAAAATGTTTCACGCAGAAACAAAAATACTATCCCTACCCCTAAAGGGTAGTACCGGTAGATGTGCAACGGCGGGTGTAACCGGCTGCAGTGCCGGTAGTGGAACCTCGGAATGTCGTTGTGTGTAGATAGTACTTATTCATTTTGTTTTAAAGGCAACAGTTTTTTATTGCTCTTTCGCAAAAGTATGAATAAAAAAACAGAAAACAAGGCTTTGTGTTAGTTTTTTTTGAAAAAAGATTGTATATGCAAGCTTTTTTGTGAAAACAGCTCGCATTTTTTTGAAAAAAGAGATAAAATTCTATAAACAATAAAATGTTTTCCGGCTGTTAAGGTGTGAAAATAAAACGCTTTTTATTAAGATGCAATTATTCATATTGTATATAAAAAACAGCAAATAGCACGCTATCTGCTGTTTTTTATTGTATTATGTTCCTGAGGCATTTTTAAGCAGAAATATTAATTACCAAAATAAAAATCTCTTTTTCTTTTTAGGTAACTTTTGCTCTTTAGCACTGCCGTTGTACAATTCTTCCCAGGACAAGTTTTCATTAATCATATGATATATTTTACCCCAGTCGGGTACCCCGCCAAGGTTGCAATCATCAATAAATATTTCGGCACTTATTTTGCTGTATCCTCCACCTGTTTCCACCTCTTCTTCGGGGAAGTTCTTGTTCACTGCATAAAACTCCACTCCGCGTTCTTTGCACCAATCTACAGCCTCCTGCAAGAGCTCACCCTTGCGCACAGTCCACAGTATAAGGCGGTGCTGTTGCTCTATAAGCATTTTCAAAGTGGTAATGGCAAATGGAATTTCCTTGCCAATCTCCGGGTATTTATGCTCAACAATTGTGCCGTCGAAATCTACTGCTATTATCATACTATTGATACATTAGTTTCGGCTAAAATATGCAAAATCTTTAAGTTACGCAATATTTTGCCAAGAAATTGTACAAAATACTATATAAGTCCTTCGAAGAATATAGCGGCTGCCACCGTGAGGCCACCTGCCACAGCCACCGACAAGCTGCTCATTGCACCCTCAACCTCACCCATCTCCATAGCTTTTGCAGTGCCCATAACGTGCGTTGCAGTTCCTATCGACACACCCTTTGCAACAGGGTGCTTTATTCCGAGTATGCGGCAAAGCACCTCGCCAGCAATGTTGCCAAACAGCCCTGTGATGATTATAGCCGATACCGTAATGGCCACATAGCCGCCAAGTTCTTGCGATAGCCCAATACCAATAGCGGTGGTAATAGACTTTGGCAGCAACGTAACATACTGCGTGTGGTTAAGCGCAAAGAGCAGTGCCATAGCAAAAATGGAACAGAAACTTGCCAGCACCCCCGATGCTATGCCCACCATAATGGCAGTGAAATTCTTTCGTAGCAGGCTCACCTGCTCATATAAAGGTATGGCAAGTGCCACCGTCGCAGGCGTGAGCAGGTAACTTATGTATTTTGCACCGCGGTTATATGTGCTGTAGTCAATATCCAGGACAAGCAGGGTGGCAATGGTGCCGGCAATTGCTATGAGCACCGGGTTCAGCAGAAAAAACGAACACCTCTTTTTTATGTATAACCCTAAAATGTATATACCCATACTGAGTGCCGCTCCAAAGAAAAGCGACTCGGTGAATATCTCCCTCATTTGTTGCCCTCCTTCCTTTTTATGTTAATAATGAATTGCGTAACGTGCCCCGTAACAGCCACCACAGCCAGCGTGCTCACAAACGATATAACTAAAATAGCTACAATAAACTCCTTCATTACCACCCAGTTGTCGAGCAAGCCCACTGCGGCAGGTACAAACATCAGCGGCATAAGGTATATGAGGAACTTGCCTGCCTCTCTCACCATGTTCAGTTTTATGAGCCCCGTGCACAGGCCTGTAAAGAGTATTATCATACCATATATGCTTGCAGGCACGGGTAGGGGAATAACTCTGTTGAGCAGTTCGCCCACAAGCGATATTGCCAAAATTATCTCAAATTGCACAATGTATTTCATAACGTAAAAACGCGGTTGTTTTTTTCGCCTGCAAAGATAGTGCCAACGAGCAAATAGCAAAGTTTACTTTGGCTATTTACCGCGAGTGCAGCCTATTTTCGCAGTCGTTATTTTGCAAAGATAGTGCCAACGAGCAAATAGCAAAGTTTACTTTGGCTA
>JAFUOP010000019.1 GCA_017481875.1 Bacteroidaceae bacterium | reverse complement strand
TGCCAACAATACGCTAAAACACAATGTTTTGCATATTATTGGCAAATCTTAGAAAACGGGTGAAAATACCTTATAATTTACTTTGCGTAAATGAGGATTTTGAAGGCAAGCGTAACGCAAAAATACACTTTTTAGTCATCTTCATTTTGTGAGGATATGAACGACAGCACTACTCTATTTTTTGGCTCACCTCATCTACGCCATCGATGTCGGAGATATTTGAGATAACTTCCTGCAACTCGGCCGAGGAATGAACAGAGAAGGTCGCCGAGCAGGTTACTATTTCATCGACACACTCGGTAGCAATGTGCGAGAGAGAGAGTTTAAGTTTATTTGTTATGCACTCCATAATGTCTATGAGCAAGTGGTAGCGATCGACTGCTTTGATGTTTATTTTAACAGGGTAAAGAAACTCGTTATCCTCCTCAAAGTTTACAGGTATAATGTCGTCGCCATGCTGCGAAGCAAGCCTTATTGCCGACTTACAGTCGCGGCGGTGCACTATGATGCTGCCGTCCTCTTTCCTGAAACCGATAACCTCGTCGCCGGGCAAGGGGTGGCAGTTCTCGCAACGCTCGTATGGTAGCTTGTGTTGCTTGCTAAGTATGCTGTTAAGGCGCGATTTTGCTTTGTAGGTTGTAACGTGTTCAAGCCAGTCGCGCTTGGGCACAACTTTCATATTTTGGCCTATCTCCACGCAATCGCCGCGCTTGAGAACGGTTTTTATGGAGCAGAGGGTGCCATTGATGCGGGCGTATTGGGCGTGGGCACCAAGCTCACTGTGTATCTCAAAAGCAAAGTCTATTGCCGTGGCTCCCGTAGGCAGAATTACACAGTTGCCTTTGGGGGTGAAGACCATAATATCATCGTTGTAGAATGATGAAGTAACACCTTCCATATACTCTACCTCCTTACCGTGGAAGGCAATATCCTGCAACACGAGTTTGAATTTTTCGAGCCAATTGGTGATGTTGCTCTCGGAGCTCTCGGCTACACAACCGAACTGCGACTTACGCACCATACGTTCCGATGAAATATGCACCTCTTCCCAGGTGCCATTGGCGGTGAGCAGTTTTACGTGGAAACTTTGGTAACCGTTTTCCTTGGGAGAGTCTATAAAATTGGCTACGGAGCCGGGCTTCTCCTTGAAGGTATCGGTGAGCATAGAGTATATTTTAAGGCTCATATCTTTCTCGGAGTAGTCGTGGGTATTGGGGTATATTATGCGCACATAGAACTTACCCTCGACATGCTTGAAGTCGCAGCCCGATGCGTGCATCTTTTTCCACGTGTTGTACGGGCCACGGCAGCAGAGTTCTGTGCGCCCCATATATATGCCGCAATTTTGCAACATCTCTTCAATCTTCTGCACAAAGGGGGCGAGTTTCTGCTCTTTTTCGGCCTGTTCTTCTGCAAGCAGCCTCTCTATTAAGTCGTACTCGCGCGGGCAACGATAGCGGAAAGAGAGATTTTCCAGCTCGCGTTTAATGTGATAGAGGCCTAGGCGATGAGCAAGGGGGGCGTAGAAATAGTCGGTTTCTCCGGCAATCTTCATCTGCTTGTCGGGGCGCATACTGTCGAGTGTGCGCATATTGTGCAGGCGGTCGGACAGTTTAATGAGCAGGGCACGAATATCGTAGTGAATAGAGTCGAGCATCTGCTTGTAGTTGTCTATCTGCTTCGACGAGTCGTAGTGCTGCTTCTTTTTCTTTGTTATTACATTGACAAGGAAAGCAACATCGGCACCAAAACGCTCCTCAATATCTTCTATGGTATAAGGTGTATCCTCTACAACATCGTGCAGAAAAGCCGCTATTATGGGATTGGCACCCAAGCGCAGTTCTTCGGCCACAATGCGTGCAACAGCAATGGGGTGTATGATATACGGCTCACCCGACTTGCGACGTTGCTCCTTGTGAGCCTCGCGGGCGAGTTCATAGGCTGTTCTTATTCTGCAGATATCCTCTGTAGATAGTCGGCGCGACAGTGTGGCCAACAAATCTTCTACACCTTTATCAATTTCTTTGTATTCCATAATTCCTCCCTTTTAGGATTGCGAATTTGATAAAAAAATATCAATAAGCAAACTATTTTGTACATTTTGTGAGCAATTTAGAGAAAAATGCAGAATTGCAGTGGAATTTAGGGAAATAAAATTGCAACTCATATTTTATATTTATCACTATATTTATTAACTTTGCAATCGTGTTTGCAATTAACCACCTATAATTATATCTATTGTTTTTGCAGGCCGCAAGAGAGAAATAGATTTTAAAGAGAATTATTATGATAGAGCAGATAAATTTATTGCTTGAAGAGATTAAAGGAGTAACAGCTTCCAATGCAGATGAATTGGAGGCCCTCCGCTTGAAATATTTGAGTAAAAAGGGTATTCTCAATGGCCTTATGGCACAATTCCGCGAGGTGCCTGCCGAGCAGAAGAGAGAGGTTGGTGTGAAGCTGAACGAGCTTAAAACCGCTATTCAAGAGCACATAAACAGCCTTAAGGAGCAACTTGAGACAAGCGACGACGAGCAGTGTGAGATAGACCTCACACGCCCGGCCTACCCCGCCACACTTGGCACACGCCACCCATTGACTATTGTAAAAAATGAGATTGTGGATATTTTTGCCCGCCTCGGATTCTCTATTGCCAATGGCCCCGAGGTTGAGGACGACTGGCACGTATTCTCGTCGATGAACTTTGCCGAGGACCACCCCGCACGCGATATGCAGGACACATTCTTTGTGGAGGCTCACCCCGACATCATTCTGCGCACCCACACCAGCAGCGTGCAGAGCCGCGTGATGGAGACAAGCAAGCCCCCTATTCGCATTATGGCTCCGGGCCGTGTTTATCGCAACGAGGCTATCAGCTACCGTGCACACTGCTTCTTCCACCAATTGGAGGGCTTGTACGTCGATAAGAACGTGTCGTTCACCGACCTTAAACAGGTGCTCTTGCTCTTTGCACAGGAGATGTTCGGCAAGGATACCAAGATACGCCTTCGCCCCTCATACTTCCCCTTCACAGAGCCCAGTGCCGAAATGGACATAAGCTGTAACATCTGCGGTGGTAAGGGTTGCCCCTTCTGCAAAGGAACAGGCTGGGTGGAGATTCTCGGTTGCGGTATGGTGGACCCCAATGTGCTTGAGCTTTGCGGCATAGACAGCAAGGAGTACTCGGGCTACGCATTCGGTATGGGTATCGAGCGTATCACAAACCTCAAATACCAGGTAAAGGATTTGCGACTCTTCAGCGAGAACGATGTCCGATTCTTAAAACTTTTTGAGAGCGCAAACTAAACGATAAAAATTGAAGAGTCGGCACCAGCAAAGGAGAATGGTTGCCGACTTTTTTATAATTTACAGAATATGAGCACAACACTATATCTTGTACGCCACGGCGAAACCATAGAGAACTCAAAAGGATTGTTCCAAGGGCAGACACCCGGGCACCTATCGGAAAAGGGGAAGGAAGAGGCTTTGAACCTGCGCCCTCGCCTTGCAAATATCACATTCGACGTGGTGCTGTGCAGCGACCTCAAGCGTTGCCTGGACACGGCCGAGATTGCCCTCGACGGAATTGAGTGCACTTTTATTAAAGAGCCGCTGTTGCGCGAGCGCGACCTTGGCAACCTGGCGGGAACACCCATAAAAGGAGCCGTGCTTAACGAGACAGTGGAAACCGAGGAGTCTATGGCACAGAGAGCACAGGCCTTCCTTGAGAAGGTGCGCAAGGAGTACCCGGGGAAGAGGGTGCTTGCCTTTAGCCACGGATTCTTCTGCCGCATTATGCAGGCAGGCCTTGAAGGGGTAACACACCGCGACGTAACGCTTATGGGCAACTGCGAGATAAGAGAATTCACCATTTAATCAACTATATTATGGCTGTTCCGGGACAGCCATAATTTGTTAATGATACACAATGAAAACCGCTGAACTATATAAAAAGGTAATAGAGTACTTCGAGGTGGCTATGCCCATAGCCGAAACCGAGCTCAACTACTCTACCCCGTTTGAACTGCTCATAGCCGTGATACTTTCGGCACAGTGCACCGACAAGCGGGTGAATATGGTTACACCCGACCTGTTTGCACGCTACGACACGCCCGAGGAGCTTGCCACAGCCCACCCCGACGAGGTTTTCAACTACATAAAAAGTATATCGTACCCCAACAACAAGGCAAAGCATCTTGTGGGCATGGCGCAAAAGCTGTGCAGCGACTTTGGCGGTGAGGTGCCCGCCACATTGGAAGAGCTCACAACCCTGCCCGGTGTGGGAAGAAAAACAGCTAATGTAATACAGGCTGTGGTGTTCAACAAGAGCGCAATGGCGGTAGATACCCACGTATTCCGCGTGAGCCACCGTATAGGGCTTGTACCCAAGCGTTGCACCACCCCCTACAGCGTGGAAAAAACGCTTATGAAATACCTGCCCGCAGATATTGTGCCCAAAGCACACCACTGGCTCATACTGCACGGGCGTTACACCTGCAAGGCACGCACACCGCTGTGTGGCGAGTGTGGGCTGCGCCCTGTGTGCAAGGAGTATAATAAAAACGGAGGCAACAAGTAGCAGAGCAAAAGAGTTTTTTTGTGTGAATTAAAGTTGTTTCAAAATATTTATAAAATAATAGTGTGGTTTTTTATTAAAAAACACTATTTTTGCAAGGAATGGCCTTGTGCCAGGCAAGTGTGAATATAGATAATATTACTAATCATATTAAATTTCAGTAACTATGACAATTGACCAGTTTAATTTCGCCGGAAAAAAGGCAATCGTTCGCGTGGATTTCAACGTACCTTTGAACGAAGAGGGCAAGATTACCGATGATACACGTATCCGCGGTGCACTCCCCACACTTAAGAAAGTATTGGCCGATGGTGGTGCACTCATCATTATGTCGCACATGGGCAAGCCCAAAGGCAAGGTTAATGCAAAATATTCTTTGAGCCAGATTGTTGATGCAGTATCTGAGAAATTGGGTGTTGCAGTTCAGTTTGCGCCCGACTGCGCAAAGGCTGCCGAGGCTGCCGCTGCTTTGAAGCCCGGTGAAGTGCTTATGCTTGAGAACCTCCGTTTCTACCCCGAGGAGGAGGGCAAGCCTGTTGGCATTGACAAGGAGGACCCCGCATACAACGATGCAAAGAAGGCTATGAAAGAGTCGCAAAAGGAGTTCTCAAAGACTCTCGCTTCTTACGCCGACTGCTACATCAACGACGCATTCGGTACTGCTCACCGTCGCCACGCATCTACAGCTGTTATTGCCGACTATTTCGACGCCGACAACAAGATGCTCGGTTACTTGATGGAGAAAGAGGTACAGGCAGTAGATAATATTCTCAAAGATATCAAACGCCCCTTCACTGCTATTATGGGTGGTTCAAAGGTTTCTACCAAAATTGGTATCATAGAGAACCTTATGGACAAGGTTGATAACCTCATTCTTTGCGGTGGTATGACATATACTTTTGCAAAGGCTCAGGGTGGACAGATTGGCCGTTCTATCGTTGAGGACGACAAGCTGCAACTTGCCCTCGACATTATGGAGCAGGCTAAGGCTAAGGGCGTGAACCTCGTTCTTGCAAAGGACTGTGTTGCTGCCGATGATTTCTCTAACGACGCTAACACACAGGTATGCGCTGCCGGTGCAATTCCCGAAGGCTGGGAAGGACTTGATGCAGGCCCCGATGCACAGAAGGCTTTTGCTGCAGCTATCGTTGATGCAAAAACTATTTTGTGGAACGGCCCCGCAGGTGTATTCGAGTTCGATAACTTCACAGCCGGCTCACGTGCTATTGCAGAGGCTATAGGCAAGGCTACAGCCAACGGTGCTTTCTCACTCATTGGTGGTGGCGACTCTGTAGCTTGTATCAACAAGTTCGGTATGGCAGACCAGGTATCTTATATCTCAACAGGTGGTGGTGCTCTTCTCGAGGCTATCGAGGGTAAAGTACTCCCTGGTGTTGCTGCTATCAAAGGCGAATAATAATTTATTTAATTATAACTTACATAAACAGCGTGGTTTTCCGCGCTGTTTATGTTTATAAATATTCTGAGCAAAATGGAGAAGGAGCGTATTGCAGAGATAAACAGCCTGGTTATGTCGTTTATAGCCAATGGCAGGCTTAAGGAGGCTATTGAAACTCTAAAAGAGGATATTGACGAGTTGCAGGATTGGTCTTTGCGTACACGTTTCAACCAGATGCAAACAGCATACAACTACTTGCTCGAATACCTGCGCGAGGGCACTCCCGACCCTACACGTGAAGCAATGTATAAAAGCCTCACCGGGGAGTGCTTGCTGCTTAACGACCTTATAAGCGTTGCACGGCTCACCGAGCACAGCACTGCTGTCTATTGCCAGCACCGCCGCAAATACAAAGACCTTGAAGATTTAGAAAAGATATATACCACTTTGTGCAACAACACCGAAAAAAGTGAACTTGCCTCTATTATGCACGGTGAAAACCGTGAGCAAGACACAAACATAAAAGAGGAGCACGAGCGTCTCCTGGACACCCTCTTTTCTATGATATGGTGCAGCACCAACTGGAGCAAAAGCAACACCGAGCTGATTAAAAAGATGCTTGACGACATTGCTTTGAATGTAAATGACCGCGCAATAATCATTAGTGCAATAACCCTGAGCCTGCTCAAGTGTTTTGAACCCACAAAAGCACTCACTCTTATAAAAGCAACCACAAACGAGGAAATTGTTCTGGCTGTGAGAGCCACCGTTGGAGTGATAATTGCTCTTCAAGAAAACTATGATAAAATAGGATATTACCCCGAACTTATTGCCGCTATAGAGAGCATGGGAGACAATGACGCAACAAGGCGTTATATTGAAAACGCTCAAATTCAATTGCTCTTCTGCCGCGAGACCGCAAAAATAGACCGCAAAATGCGCGAAGAGATAATACCGGCAATGCTTAAAAACCCCAACCTCAGCAAGGATAAATTGGGAATAGATATAATTGGTGAGAGTATTGGTAATGAGGACAAGAACCCCGAGTGGGAGGAGTGGCTTGAAAGCAGCAATATAAAAAAGAAAATTGAAGAAATGAGTGCTTGGCAAAGCGAAGGAGCCGATTTATACATAAGCACCTTCTCGCAACTCAAAAGATTTCCTTTTTTCAATGAAATGAAGAATTGGTTGCGCCCATTTTCTCTCGACATTCCTGAAATTACACGGGCACTGCCCAATGGTGCCATTGGCAAGAACTCGTTATTAAAGAATATCTTCTCATCGGCCGTCTTCTGCAACAGCGACAAATTCTCTTTCTGCCTCACATTCCAAAGTGTGCCTAAAGAACAGATAAAAATGCTCACCGAAGAGTTGCTTAGCAATGAAGAGGAGAACGGCAGGTATGGAATTACTCCAAAACTTATGCCCGAGGAAGAGGCACAGAGCATAAGCAATATGTATATACAGGATTTATATCGTTTTTTCAAACTCTCCGGCTTCCGCCGAGAATTTCACGACCCGTTTACAACGTCGTTAAATTTACTCGAGAGCGAGCATCTTGCGCCACTTATAAGCTCACCCGACACACTTTTACGAATATTCAACCACCTGACAAACAAAGGTTACTACAGCGAAGCAATTGATGCCGGCAGAATATATGAAATTGGTATATACGACGGACAATGCGAGGCTACTGCCCTTTTCTACCAGGAGCTTGGCTACTGCCTGCAAAAAGAGGAATTTTACAACGAAGCTATTGACTACTACACACGTGCCGACATTATAAAACCCAACAACTTGTGGACTTTGCAACATGTTGCGCAATGCTACCGCCTGATAGACAACACCGAAGAGGCTTTAAAATATTACCTTATGGCAGAAAGTATAAGCCCCGACTCTCTGCCACTGCTAAGGCAGACCGGTGAATGTTTTGTTGCACTTAAGCAATACAATGAAGCATTTGCACGTTTCTTTAAACTTGAATATTTAAGCCCCAACAATATTAATGCACTGCGCGCTATTGCCTGGTGCTCGTTCATCACTAAAAAGGAGGAACAGGCACGCAACTACTACCAAAAGATTTTTGAATTACCGAAGGCTACATTTGTAGATTATATGAACGCGGCACACGTTGAATGGGTTGCCCACAACAACAGGCTCGCCACCAATCTCTATTTAAAAGCCAAAGAGATGTGTGGCGATGACATAAAATTCCTGAAAACATTTAACAACGACCGTGTAACCCTGTGCGAACAAGGCGTGAAAGCACACGAGCTGAACCTGTTGCGCGATATTATTATGTAATTTATTTTCTTTTTTATTATAAGCGGTATAAAAGGCCAGAACTTTTAATACCGCTTTTCTGTTATCATTCATAAAAAAACATAATTTTATGAATTGGATAATAGAACTTATGCGTTCTCACCCCGAAGTTGCCATTTACTTGACAATAGGCATGGGGTTTCTAATTGCAAAAATACGCATTAAAGGCTTTAGCCTAGGTATTGTGTCGAGTGTATTACTTGTGGGTGTAATTGTGGGACAGTTACACATTCCTGTAGGCAACACGCTTAAACCGGTTGCTTTTTTAATGTTTCTTTTTGCAATTGGCTACAAGGTGGGGCCGCAATTTTTCAGCGGACTTAAAAAGGAGGGGCTTCCACAGGTATATTTTGCTATTGTAATGTGCCTTTTCATTCTCTTTTCTACTTGGATAATTTCTCTCATTATGGGCTATAGCCCGGGAGAGGCTGCCGGACTATTGGCCGGCTCACAAACTATTAGCGCAGTAATTGGTGTTGCCGATGACACTATACGCGGGCTTAACGTAGATAGTGCAGCACAGGAGAAAATGATAAATATAATTCCTGTAGCCTATGCTGTTACATATATTTTTGGAACCGCCGGTTCCGCTTGGATAATCGCCAGATTAGGGCCACGCTTGCTCGGTGGTTTCGATAAGGTGAGAGCAGCATGCCGCGATCTCGAAAAGAGCCTCGGCAGCAACGACAGCAACAAGCCGGGATTCGTAGAGGCAAAACGCCCTGTCGTTTTTCGTGCATACAAAGTTGAGAACGAATGGTTCTTAAATGGACGTAATGTGGAAGAACTTGAGAGTTTCTTTTCCCAGCAAGGAAAGCGTCTTTTTGTAGAGCGTATAAGAAAGAATGGCAAAATAATAGACAGTGTCAGCCCACGCGAAACTATACATATTGGTGATGAGGTGGTGCTCACCGGCCGAAGAGAATATGCGATAGGTGAAGAGAAATGGATTGGCAGCGAGGTTGATGACGAGAATATTTTAGAATTTCCAGTTATGGTCATCAGAACACGTGTCGCCGGGAACAGCCGCAAGCGTTCTTTGAGCTTTAACGGGAAAAGCGTAGGAGAATTACGTGCGCAACCATTTATGCACGGTGTGAGCATTCAAAAGATTATGCGTATGGGTGTAAACATTCCTATCTTCGATGGTACAAAGCTGAATACAGGCGATGTGTTAGAGATTGTAGGAAAGAAATTTGAAGCCGAGCCTGCTGCAAAAGAGATTGGCTACCCTGCACCAAGCAACGACACAACAGATGTTGTTTTTATGAGTTTCGGTATTTTAATAGGAGCAATAGTGGGAAGCATTGCTTTGCACATAAGCGGTGTGCCGATAAGCCTCAGCAGCAGTGGAGGTGCACTTATTGCCGGACTTGTTTTTGGTTGGTGGCGGTCGCACCACCCCACAATAGGCACAATACCCGATGCAGCTCTGTGGGTATTCAATAATTTAGGACTAAATATTTTCATTGCCGTTGTGGGCATCACTGCAGGGCCGGGATTCATTGAAGGACTTAAAGAGGTTGGGCTTTCACTCTTCATCGCAGGCATATTTGCGAGCAGCTTGCCACTCTTATTTGGGCTGTATATTGCAACACATTGGTTTAAGTTTCACCCTGCAATAGCACTGGGTTGCTGTGCCGGGGCACGCACAACCACAGCTGCATTAGGAGCCTTACAAGAGACTATTGGAAGCGACACGCCGGCCCTGGGCTACACAATTACATATGCTGTAGGCAACACGCTGCTAATATTATGGGGAGTATTTATAGTGTTATTATGTCAATAAAAATTTTAAACATAGTATTATGAACAAATTACTGACACAGAAGGAATATGCTCCCGAATTTGAGAAGGAGATGGAGAAGATAAGCCCTTTTGAGCTTAAAAACCGACTCATAGAACTTGCCGATGAAAGCATACGAAAGATGATGCGCACACTGTTGAACGCCGGGCGAGGAAACCCTAACTGGGTAGCTACCGTTCCCCGTGAAGCATTCTTTCTACTAGGCGACTTTGCTCTAAAAGAGTGCCGCAGCAATGGTGAATTCCCCGAAGGGCTTGCCGGGCTGCCACAAAAGAGAGGAATAGCCGAGAGGTTTAGGCAGTTCATAGAAAACAAGCAAAAAGAACAAGGAGCCGGATTCTTGCAAAAATGCTTTAATTATATGATAGAAGAGCACAAGGTAGATGCCGACGAGCTTGTTCACGAATGGGCCGAAGGAGTTATAGGCGACCAATACCCTGTGCCCGACCGCATATTAAAACACTGCGCAATTGCTGTAAACGACTACCTGGCACAAGAGCTGTGCGCGGGAAGGCCTCCACAGGGTGAAACCGACCTTTTTGCCACAGAGGGTGGAACAGCTGCAATGTGTTATATATTTGACAGCTTACAACAAAATTACCTGCTACAAAAAGGAGATAAAGTGGCACTTATGACACCTGTTTTTACACCGTACATAGAGATTCCGCAATTAAAACGCTATAGATACAATGTAACCAACATACCCGCCAACAAAATGAACAAGGAGGGGCTTCATATGTGGCAATATGATGAACGGGATATTAACAAGCTGCGCTCTACCGAGTACAAAGCTCTTTTTATTGTGAACCCCAGCAACCCGCCAAGCTACGCAATGAGCAACGACACTGTAGCACAATTGGTAGATATTGTAGAGAGGTGGAACCCTAATCTAATGATTATAACAGATGATGTTTATGCCACCTATATTCCCGGTTTTCAATCGTTATACGCAGCCCTGCCACACAATACAATGTGTGTATATTCTTTCTCTAAATACTTTGGTGCAACGGGCTGGAGACTCGCCGTTACCGCGATACACCGCGATAACATTTTCGACAGATTGTTAAAACGCCTCCCACGCAAACGAAAAGGAGAGTTGCAGGAACGCTACGGCTCGATAAGCCACATTGTAGATGATATGCGCTTTATAGACCGAATGGTTGCCGACAGCCGACAGGTAGCACTAAACCACACAGCGGGGCTTTCCTTACCACAACAAATGCAGATGACACTCTTTGCACTCTATTCTATAATAGACAAGCGTGAGGGCGACAAATTCCGCGAGAAGATGCACTCTATTATTCAAAAGCGGTTACATACTTTGTGGGAGAGTATGGGGTTTACACTCCCACCCGACCCTCTGCGTGCCGGCTACTATTCAGAAATAGACCTGCTGGTGTGGGCGAAGAGATTCTATGGCAATGATTTTGCCGATTACCTCAGGCTTAATTACAGCCCACTCGATGTAGTCTATCGCCTTGCAACAGAAACATCACTTGTGGTACTTAACGGAGGTGGCTTCGACGGCCCGGAATGGAGCATACGCGTGTCGCTTGCCAACCTTAAAGAGGAGGACTACGCCACCATAGGGCGATGCGTGAGAGGAATACTCGACTCGTATGCCGAGCGATGGAAAAAAAGCCTGCCGGTGGTTGAATAATAAAACAAATCTCGCAACCTTTTAAGGTTGCGAGATTTGTTTTATAGAGATATTTATTTCATATTATTTCTTTTTATTTACCATAGCATCGATAGCGGCAACAGCTGTTACATTCAATATTTCCTGAACAGAGCTTTCGAAATCGATAAAGTGAATAGGCTTGTTCAATCCCATTTGAATGGGGCCTATGATTTCTGTATCGGGGCTTAAAGCCTGCAGCATCTTATAAGATGAATTTGCAGAATTCAAGTTAGGGAATATTAGGGTATTCACATCTTCGCCTTTGAGCTTATTAAAGGGATACTTATTGTCGCGCAACTCGCGGTTCATAGCAACATTAACCTGCATCTCGCCATCGACCTTCCATTCGGGGAACTCGCGGTGCATATACTCTACAGCCTTTTGTACGTTCTCGGCACTGCCACCCTTGTCGGTACCGAAGTTTGAGTATGAAACCATCGCAATCTTGGGCTCGTGGTTGAAGAAACGTACCGATTTTTCGGCCAAGCGTGCAATGTCAACGAGTGTTTCTGTAGTAGGTGCACGGTTTATGAGCGTGTCGGCAACAAAGTATGTTCCCTTCTTTGAATTTAATATATGCATTGTGGCAAAGTGATTAAAGCCCGGCTGCACACCAATAACCTCCTTGGCTACTTTAATGGTATTTGAGTATTTTGTATAGAGGCCGGTTACAAAAGCGTCGGCATCACCGGTCTCCACCATCATCATACCAAAGTAGTTGCGTTCGAACATTTTGTCGTTAGCTTCTTCGAATGTGTAACCTTTACGCTGACGTTTGTCGGCGAGGATTTTTGCATAACGCTCGCGACGGGGTGCTTCATTGGGGTGGCGCAAGTTTACAACCTCTATTCCTTCGAGGCTCAAGCCAAGTTCTTTTGCAATTTTCGCAATTATCTCATCGTTTCCAAGAAGAATAGGCTGACATATACCCTCCTCCTTTGCTTTTACAGCAGCCTTCATCATTGAGGCGTGAGCACCCTCGGCAAATACAATGCGCTGTACATCGGTACGCGCCATTTCATATATCTGCTGTGTGAGCTTCGACTCACGGCCCATAAACTCAAGCAGGTGCTCTTTATATGCTTCCCAATCGGTAATAACTTTGCGTGCAACGCCACTCTCTATTGCAGCTTTAGCCACTGCGGTAGAAACTTCTACAAGCAGACGTGGATCGACAGGTTTTGGTATGAAATAGTCGCGACCAAAGCTTAAGTGGTTTACGTGATATACTTTGTTCACAATTTCGGGAACAGGCTGTTTTGCAAGATTGGCTATGGCACGCACTGCAGCAAGCTTCATCTCCTCATTTATAGCTACAGCCGCTGTATCGAGCGCACCGCGGAAGATATACGGGAAACCTATTACATTGTTTATCTGGTTGGGATAATCGGAGCGTCCGGTACTCATAAGCACGTCGGGGCGGCTCTCCATAGCCTCTTCGTATGTAATCTCGGGTGTGGGGTTGGCAAGCGCAAACACAATGGGGTCTTTTGCCATTGAACGTACCATATCTTTTGACAGTACATTACCTTTTGAAAGACCAAGGAATACATCGGCACCTTTTATAGCCTCTTCGAGGGTTGTTATATCGGTGCGTGTGGTAACAAATTCCAGCTTTTCGGAGGTAAGATTGGTGCGGTTGGTATTAATGACACCGCGGCTGTCAAGCATTACCACATTCTCTTTCTTTACACCAAGTGCAATATATAGTTTTGTACAAGATATTGCGGCTGCACCGGCACCATTTACCACTACCTTTACTTCTGATATGTTTTTGCCGTTTACTTCCAATGCATTTAAAAGACCGGCTGCCGATATGATGGCAGTTCCGTGCTGGTCGTCGTGCATTACAGGAATCTGCAATTCCTCTTTTAGGCGACGCTCTATCTCAAAGCACTCGGGAGCCTTTATATCTTCCAGGTTTATACCACCGAATGTAGGTGAGATTGCTTTTACAGCCTCAATGAATTTGTCGGGGTCGGTTTCATCGACCTCAATATCAAACACGTCGATACCGGCGTATATCTTGAACAAAAGGCCTTTACCCTCCATAACAGGCTTGCCGCTAATGGCACCGATGTTGCCAAGGCCGAGCACTGCTGTACCGTTTGATATAACAGCTACAAGATTGCCTTTGTCGGTATAGCGGTATGCATTTTGAGGATCTTTCTGTATTTCCAAGCAAGGCTCTGCTACACCGGGTGAATAGGCCAGGCAGAGGTCGGCTTGTGTGAAATAGGGTTTGGTAGGAACTACTTCTATCTTTCCCGGGCGTTTACCCTCGTGATAGTTAAGCGCATCTTCTTTATTTATCTTTGCCATATTATTCTTATTTGTTTAATGCCAGCAGGCATTTTGTTTATACTTTTTATAATTGTTTGAAAAACTCATCGCCGGCCACCCCAACGCCAAAGAGTGCAAAGTCGTACCGCACTGGGTCTTCGGGACACAAAAGGCGTAATTGCGCAGTAAGTTCTTCTACTGTTTTTCTATCGTTTTGCGTGCGGGTTATAAGCCCAAGCAGACGCCCTGTGCGTGCAACGTGCACATCGAGAGGTATCATTAACTTCGAGGGGTGTACATCGTGCCATATTCCCAAATCAACTATCCCGTCTTTGCGACAGAGCCAACGTAGCATCATATGCAAGCGTTTACAAGCCGATGCAGGTTTTCCCTTAGCGGCAACCGGGTTTGATATATGCTTGGTAAACACATTCTCATTAACAGCCGACAATTCAGTGCGCAGTAATGAGATACCCTCCCACACGTCGTCTTGCATAAATAGTGGCTCCATAGAGCCATACTTTTTGTAAATGTTCTGCAACCCGTTACACAGATACACAAAATCTCTGACAAAAAATGTGCGGTGTATATTATCGGTGCTGCACAATGAATGGAACCTGCCACTCATTATATAATCGTAAGGCTTGCCCTCCATAATACCGAAGAGCATTTTCTTACCCGAGTTTATAATCATTTTACGATTGCCCCAGGCTATAACCGATGAAAGCAACGCTGCTATTTCAATATCCCGCTTGTCGCAGAACTGATGAGGGAACTGTACCGGGTCGTCTTTTATAAAATCTTTACAGTTGTACTGTGCCGCCTTTTCGTCGAGTAGCTGTTTAAGCCTTTCCATTGTTTTATTGTTGCAAGGCCTTTATTGCTATTGCCATCTCTTCTGCTACAGACGTACCGGCCGGCACAAGTGGCAGACGGAGTACATTTTCGCACTTACCTAGAATATTAAGAGCAAGCTTGGCACCTGCGGGATTGCCATCGACAAAGAGCAGGCGGTAAAGTTCCTGGTATTTACTGTTTAGGCGGCGTGCCTCTTCGGTATTGCCGCTTTCCATTGCACGTACCAGCTTTATGAGCTCTGCCGGGAAAGCGTTTGAGAATACAGAAATTACACCCACACCACCCATCTTCATAATATCTAAAGTAAGAGCATCATCACCCGAGAGTACATCGAAACCGGCAGGTTTGATATCCATCAAGTGAGAAATCTGCTGCAAATTGCCCGATGCAGCTTTAAGGCCTACTATATTTTTACATTCACGCGCTAGACGCACTGTTGTTTCGGGGAGCATATTCACTCCTGTGCGGCCCGGGACATTATAAAGATATATGGGCAATTCTGTAGCATCGGCTATAGCCTTGAAGTGGCAGTACATACCCTCTTGAGTAGGCTTATTGTAATATGGTACTATGGAAAGTATAGCATCAATGCCTGTGAGGTCTTCAGTTTGCAGTTCTTTCACTACCGCATAAGTATTGTTACCGCCCACACCAAGCATTATGGGTATGCGACCATTAACCTGTTTTATGATGCGCTTTCGGGTTTCACGTTTTTCTTCAACTTTCAATGTAGGTGTTTCTCCCGTTGTACCGTGAACGCAGAGAAAATCGGTTCCGCAATCGAGGTGCATCTGCACCAAAGCTTCCAAGGCAGGATAATCTACCTCACCTGTTTGCGTAAAAGGTGTAACTATTGCAACACCTGCTCCGGTTAATCTTTTTTGCATCATAAATTACTATAAATATTTTTCGTTGCAAAATTACATCAAATATCGCCAATTACAGCATTTTTTAATAACAATTATTCGGGGAATAGTTTAATTTTATAAAAAAAACTGCAACAATACGTAACAAAAATATTTTTTGCCACCGGCTTTTTCTTTAAATTACTGTTTAATTTGCCGAATCGGCAAGCATCTGCAAGAATTCATCTTCGCTCACAAGCCTTATATTCAGTTTATTTGCCTTTTCAAGCTTTGCAGGGCCCATATTTTCACCAGCAAGAATAAAAGAGGTAGCTTTGCTCACACTGCCTACATTTTTGCCGCCGTTACGTTCTATCATTTCTTTATATTCGTCGCGCGAGTGTTGAGAAAACACGCCACTAATTACAATGCTTTTACCGGCAAGAATATCTGTGCGACCTTGCAAAGCGGCCTCCTCTATTTTGAACTGAAGACCTGCCGCACGCAGTTTTTCCACTATCTCTTTATTATATGAGCTGGCAAAGAAGCCATTTACACTTGCGGCTATGCGTTCACCAATATCATCTACAGCCATAAGGTCGGCAATAGAAGCGTTCATTATAGCGTCTATATTCCCGAATGCGCGTACAAGACGTTTTGCCACAGTGGCACCTACATAACGTATTCCAAGGGCAAAAAGTACACGTTCAAACGGCACATTGCACGACTGCTTTACTGCAGCAAGGAGATTTTCCACACTCTTTGGTCCCAACCTTGGCAATAAAAGAAAATCATCTTCCTGCAAACTATATAAATCTGTAATATCTTTTATCAGCCCATAATTAAATAGCATTTCCACGGTTTCGGGGCCTATTGTTTCTATGTTCATAGCTTCGCGCGATACAAAATGCTCTATGCGTGCACGTATTTGCGGTGCACAACCACGCTCATTGGGGCAGTAATGGGCGGCCTCGCCCTCGTTGCGCACAAGAGGAGTTCCACATACCGGGCATTTTGTGATAAATTTCACTTTATTGCCAAGCAACAGACGCGCATCGGTATCGACACCGGTTATTTTGGGAATTATCTCCCCGCCCTTCTCCACACAGACCATATCTCCTATGTGAAGGTCATATTTTTCTATTATATCGGCATTGTGCAATGATGCACGTTTTACCACGGTACCCGAGAGAAGAACAGCATCGAGATTTGCTACAGGAGTAACAACTCCCGTGCGCCCCACCTGGTAAGTTACCTCATTCAATCGCGTGAGGGCACGCTCTGCCTGGAACTTATAAGCTATGGCCCAGCGAGGAGACTTTGCCGTGTAACCAAGGTTCTTTTGCTGACGCAAAGAATTGACCTTAAGCACTATGCCATCGGTAGCTACGGGCAACTCCTTGCGAGCAGTGTCAAAGTGGTCTATAAAGGCAAAAACCTCATCAAGAGTGCGACACTTGCGGGTGGTATCGGAGATTTTAAAACCCCACTCACGAGCGGCAACAAGATTTTCGTAGTGCCCCTCGGCAGGCAGGTTCTCGCCAAGCATAAAATAGAGGTATGCATCGAGCTTTCTATTGGCAACCTCGGCAGGGTCCATCAGCTTCAATGTGCCCGATGCAGCATTGCGCGGGTTTGCAAAAAGAGGCTCACCGGCACGTTCGCGGGAGAGATTAAGCTCCTCAAAGACTTTCCACGGCATAAGAATTTCACCACGTATCTCAAACTCCGCCGGCCACCCTCTGCCCTTGAGCATTAAAGGCACCGAGCGTATAGTCTTCACATTGGCGGTAACATCGTCGCCCTTCTCGCCATCGCCACGTGTAACAGCCTGAACAAGCCTTCCATCTTTATATGTGAGAGATATTGATGAACCATCGAACTTCAACTCACAGCATATCTCAAAATCCTCGTTCAATGCACGTTTTACACGCTCATAGAAATCGGCCACCTCATTTTTTGAATAGGTATTGCCAAGCGAGAGCATTGGATACTTATGCGCCACCTGTTTGAAGCCCTTCGCAATATCGCTGCCCACGCGCTGCGTGGGCGACGCAGGGTCGAACATTTCCGGGTAAGAATCCTCCAATTGCTGTAATTCGCGCAACAGAGCGTCAAACTCAAAATCACTTATTGTGGGCGAAGAGAGTACATAATAATTATAATTATGCTCATTGAGCAGCTTACGCAGTTCCAATATACGTTCTTGCGGAGTCATTTTCTTTAATTTTTAATGCAGCGCGAATTTACTAATTAATTTACAGCAAGCGAACAAAAGCAAGGTTAATTTACGCTGTGTAGCACAAAAAACAGGCGCACTATACTACAAAAAAGTGCGAGTTTCAACAATGAAACTCGCACAGAAATAAATTTGTTTATATTATATTTAATATTTACTGCAGAACAGTGCTGGTAAAAGTAATCATAATATACTTCTCACCGGCAGGTTTCTCTGTTACATTATATGTAATACCTGCGCCTCTGTCAATTTTCACATAACCAGTACCCACCTTAGAGAAGCCGGCCCTCAAGAGCTGCATACCATAATTCACCCAATCGGCATCGGTAGCCTTATAAAGATAAGATATAGAATATTCAGTAGCCAGATAAGCCTCGGCAGTTAAGTTAAGCGCAGGAAAAGCCTGCATCAAAGGAGCCATAGCTACCTGCTCAGCAGGAGTAAGCTGGCCAACGACATAACCCTTTTTCTCGAGATTTTTAAAAGTCATACTCTGCATACTGCACGATGTTGTGAGTGTTGCAACAAACATTATTGCCACAAAAGAAAAAAGAAAAAATCTTTTCATAAATATTAGATTTAAAATTAAAAATACAATTCCAGCATTGCACTACCCCGCGCAATGTAGTTGCAAAGATAGTATTTATCTCTGGAAAAATCTAACGAATGAGGGGAAATAATGATGGCGACACTGGTGTTCAATGATTTATGAGGACTTTAGATAACAACCTCGCCGATGCAAAAGTGCAAGGAAATGAAAGGTAATGAGGGCGGACGGTTTTCAAATCATTACCCGATAACGAGGTAAGTTTATAAGTAGTTGGAGTTTATTTCTACTCTCTGCCACATTCTGCATAACAATGTACAACTCGCTGATAACTAATTCTGTAACCAAAAAGAATTGGATTATGCGAAGTACATTTAAGGTGCTGTTCTACGTGAACGGAAGCAAGGAGAAAAACGGTATTGTCCCGATTATGGGACGAGTGAGAATCAATGG
>JAFUOP010000018.1 GCA_017481875.1 Bacteroidaceae bacterium | reverse complement strand
CGTGGTGAGTGATTTTCCTGCCTTTGGCGAGGGCACACAGACTCGTGCTATCGGAACACAAGATGGGGGAAAGACCGCGTGGGCAAATGAAGACAAGATTCTTGTACACTTGTATTCCCAAAAGTACGGAGACCAAGCGGTAACACTGACTTTTGATGCAGAAAACAATACTTGGGAATCTGATGGTGGCACATTGAGCTATCTCGAAAACGAGACTCCCACGATTACTGCCGTCTATGCTCCCGATTGCGAAATCAAGTCGGACAAGACCATCGGACTTCTTGAAGGTAAGCAGTACGGAGAGGCAGAATACATCCTTGCCAGAACCACCATTAGCGAAAATAGTCTTGACATCAATTTTGAAAGCGGACGCACCTACAGCCGCTTGCGTATAGCTGGATTGGCAAACCAAACGCTGACTGTTACCACGACAGACTTCACTCCGGCAGGAGTAAATAACTCCTCCCATGAGTCAGGGGAGGTGCCACAGGCGGAGGGGTCTGTAACTTACACCCTAACCACTGACAACAACGGCAATGCCTTCCTTTATGGCGTGTTTGCAGAGGATGCAACGGTAAGTGTAAAGCAGGGCGATATAACTCTTAAAGATTACACCTTTACCGCAGAGAAGAACCCTAACGGCACAGCGCACAATAAGAGCTATGCGTTGGATGCAACACCTGTCATAGACGGGACTTTGGGTGGCAAGGCTGAAGCTACTGCAGCAGAAGTAGAAACTTTGGTACAACAACTCAAGGATTATGTGGATAACGGAATTACCACGATTATCGTACCAGGCAGCAAATCGGCTATAATTGAGGTAGATGGCATCGTTTTGCCCGCTGTGTCAGAAGCAATTTATCGTTTGTCAAAAGATGAGTCTTATAACGGCAAGATTGATTTGATTCTTCCCGATGTAACGGAAATCTTTGATCAAGAGTTTCATTCCGCACGCGCCCTTAACAGCATCACACTTCCCAAAGTAACGAATTTAGCAGATCAAGCTTTTTATGGTACACTATACTTACGAACAATCACATTTGGTTCTGTAATTACAGAAGTAAATGAGTTGGGGGCTATTTTTAATCAAGTCGGATATAACGTAGGCGGTTGTGATTTAATCCTCAACTGCGGACAGATGAACGAAAGCAACGTACCTGCGCCGGATTTGACGAATAACATTTGGAAGTTCAAGTTTGAAAACGAATTCAAGAGCATCACTTTGACCCACACAGGTGAGTGTGATGAATGTAAAGCAAATCAATAACCTATAGGGCAGGCGGGCTTGACCGCTCGCTGATTCGCTAACCTCCCAAGCCGGGAGATGGCTTTTTGCACAAAGCAAAAGAATACGGATAAAGAAAGACGTGTTGGCTGTTTGGCTACCTTTTCAATGAAATGTTTTAGGATTATATCTCCCAATATTCTTTTTGTGTAATAATGGCCCTATATTTGCGTAGTGTAAAAAATAATATTATCTTTGCAAGTGAAAATGCGGGCTTGCCCGCGCACATATATTCATAAGTAATTGGCTAAATTAAAAGAGATAGCGGCTGCCCTTGAAATGTTCGCGCCTCTGCCATTGCAAGACGGTTTCGACAATGCCGGTTTGCAGGTTGGATTAACAGATGCGGAAGTTACAGGGGTTTTATTGTGTCTTGATGTAACAGAAGCAGTTGTAGATGAAGCTGTTGCATTGGGGTGTAATCTTATTGTGTCTCATCATCCCCTTATTTTTTCTCCCCTTAAAAGAGTAACCGGCAACACATACGTGGAGCGTTGTGTAATAAAGGCACTTGCCAATGGTATTGCAATATATTCGGCACATACAAACTTAGACAATGCGCCCGGTGGGGTGAACTACCGCATTGCGGCCAAGCTGGGGTTGCAGAATGTGAAGATTCTTGTTCCCAAAGAGGGGGTGTTGCTCAAGTTGTCGGTGTATGTGCCCGTGGCTCACGCCGATGCCGTGCGCAGTGCGCTCTTTGCTGCAGGCTGTGGCAACATTGGTAACTATGGTTCTTGCAGCTATAATGCAGTGGGGTATGGCACGTTCGAGGCCGGCGAGGGGGCCAATCCTTTTTGTGGCTCGGTGGGCAGTCTGCACAAGGAAGAAGAGGTGCGCATAGATACCATTATGCCTGCATATATAAAGGGCAGGGTGGTGAAGGCTCTTTTGGCGGCACACCCCTATGAGGAGCCTGCGTTTGACATTTATCCTTTGCAGAACAGCTGGGACAGTGTGGGTGCGGGGATTGTTGGCGAGCTGCCCGTGGCTGTGGGCGAAACAGCTTTTCTGCAACAGGTGAAAGAGACCTTTTCTGTGGGCAGTGTGCGCCACACAGGCTTGCTTGGCAGGGCTGTTAAGAGGGTGGCTCTGTGCGGTGGCGCAGGCGGCTCGTTTGCCGGGGCTGCTGTGGCTGCGGGGGCCGATGTGTATATAACGGGCGAAGCGCGTTATCACGACCTCTTCAACTACGATGGCAAGATGCTTGTAGCCGTAATTGGGCACTACGAGAGCGAGCAATTTACTATGGAGATTTTCAAAGAGATAATATCGGGGGCGTGCCCGCAGGTGCAGGTGAAAACCACATCGGTGTGCACCAATCCCATACATTATATGTAATTTTTAACCTTAAATAATATAGAAAAGATTATGGCAAAGAAAGACCCTGCTGAATATACAGTGGAAGAGAAATTGAAGACTCTCTATGAGTTGCAGACAATTCTGTCGGAGATTGACAAGATTAAGATTCTTCGTGGTGAGCTTCCTTTGGAGGTAAAAGACCTTGAGGACGAGATTGTGGGCCTTGGTACCCGCATCGAAAATATTACAGGCGATATTAAGGCTGTGCGCGAAAATATTGTTGCTTTCCGTGAGGAGATGGAGAAGGCTAAGGCTAATATTGAAAAATACACAGCCGACCAGAATAACGTGCGTAACAACCGCGAGTTCGACCTTTTGAACAAGGAGATTGAGTATAACCACCTTGTTATTGAGCACGACGAGAAGAAAATTAACGAGGCACGCAACCAAGAGAAACACAAAAGTGAGGAGCTTGAGAAGGCACAATATATGCTGGAGGAGCGCAAGAAAGACCTTGAAATGAAGCGTAACGAGCTCGAGGAGATTGTTACCGAAACAAAGGCCGAGGAGGAAAAATTGCGTGAGCAGGCCCGTAACCTGGAGTTGCTCATCGAGCCCCGCTTGCTTGCGTCGTTCAAACGCATACGCAAGAGTACACGCAATGGTTTGGGTATTGTGTATGTCGATCGTGATGCCTGCGCCGGTTGCTTCAGCAAGATTCCTTCACAGCGTCAGTTGGATATTCGTATGCGCAAGAAAATTATTGTGTGCGAGAACTGCGGCCGCATTATGATTGACCCCGAGCTTGCAGGTGTGCAGCAGGCACAGCCCACTGAGGCTCCTGCACCCAAGAAGCGTGGTATTCGCCGTGCAAAAGCAGAGTAATACAGTACTACGCAAAAACATCAGCGACCACATTAATGTGGTCGCTGATGTTTTTGTAGCTTTCATTTAATTTTAAAGTATTGCTCTTCTTGGGAAGAGTGCCATTAAAGTGAATATGTGAATATGTAAATAGAACTTCTCTTCCTGTATAAAAAGAATAAATGAGGGCTGCAAAATAGAATATTTTTACTATCTTCGCGTACTTAAATAGAAAATAGAGTAAAAATGAGCAAAATAATACTTACAGGAGACCGCCCTACAGGTCGTTTGCACTTAGGGCATTATGTAGGCTCTTTGCGCCGTCGTGTGGAGCTGCAAAATTCAGGAAAGTTCGATAAAATTTTCATAATGATAGCCGACGCACAGGCTCTCACCGATAATGCAGATAACCCCGAGAAGGTGCGCCAGAATATAATAGAGGTAGCTCTTGACTATTTGTCGGTGGGTATAGACCCTGCAAAAAGTACTATATTTATACAGTCGCAGGTGGCAGAATTGTGCGAGCTTGCCTTCTACTATATGAACCTTGTTACAGTGTCGCGTCTGCAGCGTAACCCCACTGTGAAAACAGAAATCCAGATGCGTAACTTTGAAGCAAGCATTCCCGTTGGTTTCTTCACATACCCCATTAGCCAGGCGTCGGATATTACTGCTTTCCGTGCAACAACCGTTCCGGCAGGCGAGGACCAGCAGCCTATGATAGAGCAGGCGCGTGAGATTGCCCGCCGCTTCAATGGTATATACGGCGACACTCTTGTGGAACCCGAAATATTGTTGCCCGACAATGCTGCTTGCTTGCGTCTCCCCGGTACCGATGGTAAAGCAAAAATGAGTAAGTCTCTTGGTAACTGCATTTACCTGTCGGATACTGCAGAAGAACTACGCCAGCATGTAATGGGTATGTACACCGACCCCGACCACTTGCGCGTGCAAGACCCCGGCAAGGTAGAGGGTAACACAGTTTTTACCTACCTCGATGCTTTCTGCAAGCCCGAACACTTTGAACGTTATCTCCCCGACTATCCCTCGCTCGACGAGCTTAAAGCACATTACCGTCGCGGTGGCTTGGGCGATGTAAAAGTAAAGAAATTCCTTATTGCAATATTGGAAGAGGAGCTTGCACCCATACGTGCCCGTCGCAAAGAGTGGGAGCAGAAGATACACGAGGTGTATGCTCTCTTGGAAGAGGGCTGCAATGCTGCCCGTGCCGTAGCGGCCGACACTCTTGCCGATGTGCGCCGTGCAATGAAGATAAATTATTTCGAGGATAAAGAATTGATAGAGGAGCAGGCTCGCCGTTTCCGCGGGGAATAACAGAGTTTACCTATTTAAATAAAAACAGCACACATAACAAATAACAGTGTTATGTGTGTTGTTTTTTATATTAGAGATAATGTTTTCCTTTTTCGTGGTAAAATTGCTTTGATTCGGTTTTTTGGAATTATATTTGTTTCAAAATCTAATTATATATGATAACTACTACCGACTACGACAATAAACACGTATTTTTAAGCGAATCTAACATAAAAAAACACCACGATACACCGGTGCGTTGCAACCATTTGATTGTAATATATTCAACCAATGGTGGTGTGAAAGTAGAACTCAATTACACAACATACAATGTTACGGCTAATACTCTGTTGTTGCTCTCTCCCCTTGATATTGTAACAATTAAACAAGTGAGCGACGATTACAAGTGCTGGATATTGGTTATTCCCACACTGCTTTTTAATAGTAGAATGATACAGGTGGATATAGATTTCTATGAGAAGATTAAAGCGAGCCCGCTAATATCATTCGATGGTGCAGAATTGGAAATAGTTGATAAACTGTTCGAAACATTAAGGCTTATTCGTGAAACATTCAGTTACGAGCCCTTTGAGCAGGCTGCACTGAACGGAATGGGCATTCTTTATCAGCTTTACAAGCACCATTTTGAAAAGAGTGAGGGAACTGTTCGCAAGGTTTATGAATCGCGCAAGAATACATTGTTCAAGAAATTTGTAAAAGAGCTTGTAAACTCCTATAATAAGTCGCGCGAGGTATTGTATTATGCCAATGAATTGGGCGTAAGTGCCGGTTACTTGAATGAGGTGTGCAATGAGGTGTCGAATTATTCGGCAAAAGATATTATAGACCAGGCCGTCTCTTCCCGGCTAAAGAGTGAATTGGCATATACCGACAAATCTATTCAAGAGCTTGCCGATGAATATAATTTCCCCAGTCAATCCTATTTCAGCCGTTACTATAAAAGAATGACCGGGCTTTCACCTACAGAATTCCGTAAAAACAGGCTCGTTGATAAAACAGAGGCTGCTAAAAATTTTTAGCAGCCTTTTTTTAAAGCAGATGAATATCATTCATCTGCTTTGTACCACGATGCGTACATTATATAATCATTGGCAATGCGCTCAACAATATCTTTTTGTTGTTCTGCACTCACCTCTTTAATCTTTTTAGCGGGTACACCGGCATATATGCAACCTCCCTCGACAACCATACCCGATGTTACAAGAGCATTAGCTGCAACTATGGCACCGCTTTTTACCACAGCATTGTCGAGCACCGTTGCTCCCATTCCTATCAGGCAATTATCCTCAATTGTTGCACCGTGAATAGTTGCATTGTGTCCAATAGAGACATTGTTGCCAATAATGCTTTTTGAACGTTGGTATAGGGTGTGCACAACTGCTCCGTCTTGAATATTTACATTGTTACCTATTGTTATGCTGTTTACATCGCCACGGAGTACTGTGCCGAACCAAATGGAACAATTGTCGCCCATAGTTACATCTCCTATTACAGCTGCAGTTTCTGCAATGTAGCAGTTCTCTCCTATTTTTGGTGTAAAACCTCTTACCTCCTTTATTATAGCCATTTCTTTGTTTAATTTATTCTTCAACGTAGTTATATATATTGCTGTAAATAACCTTCTGAGCTTTTGTGAAGTTCTCTTTGTCTGCCGGCAGGCCATAGAACATAAGTCGCATTGGTAATGTACCATCTCCTTTGCGATAGGGTGGTTGCATATAGGGGTGTGTGCTTATCTCAAAACCTGCGCGACGGTAAAAATTTATGCGTCTGTTTGTGGTTTCGTCTATGGGCTCTTCTACCTCCAAAACTATTTTTGCGGCAAGCTTTTTTAACTCTTCAACAATGGCACGCCCAAGCCCGTTACCACGTATGTCGGGGTGTGTTGCAAGGTGCTCTACGTAGCAAAAATCTCCTAAATGCCAATAGCTTACAAAGCCTATAGGTTTTGTGCCATAGTGTGCAACCATTAAATGAAATGCTTGCTTGCCGGCTGTGTTCTTGCGTTGCTCACCAAGGTCGCGATACTCTTCGCGAGGGAATGTCGTTATTAGGAGTTCTTCGGTGAAGCGATATTCGTTGCTTGTTATGTCGGTTATTCGTGTCAATGTTATCATTTGGCTAAGATAATACAAAGTAACGAATAGTCTGTTTTAAAATAGTATATATTTTGTATTTTTGGCTCTATTGTTAATTATTGTAAATGGCTTTAAATGTCGTAGAAATCAAGCATAAGATATCTGCTCGCACACTCCTGCTTGTATGTTTTGTTATATCTTTTTGCGTGCAGCAGTGGCAAAGGCAAGAAATCCAAAATACATTTGCCAAAGGCTTTGCTCCAACTCAATGTCCAGTAGTGTTCGCGCTTGTCAATGCTTTTTTCTGCTTTGTAATGAAATTCATCGCTTCCTTCAACTCCGGCCGAAAGCATTACAAAATATTCGGAACACAGGTATTCCTTTATGTTGTTTACGAGTTGTTGAAACCTCTCTTTTTGTTGCTTGCAGAAGAAACTTTTATCTAAATATAGTTGAAAGTATATAGGCTGCTTAATGGTGGAAGCAGCTTTCATTGCAATTAACGAATCTATGAGTTTTTCTTTGTAAATACATAGTCCGTGGCTGAAATGCCACTCTCCGTTATAAAATGCAACTTGCAGGTTAAACAGTTTTACTCCGTCGCTTAACTGCTGTTTTATGCTTTTTCTTTGGCAGCGACTTGTGAGGTTAAGTAAAAAAGAAAAAGGGCGTTGCCACCATACGAGTTTGCCACTGCTGCCACTGTTGTGTGTTCCTAAAATCATGATGTAAGTCTTTTTATCATTGCTGTTGTAAATTCAATCCATTCATCTTTGTAGGGCTCTATCATCTCTTTTGTGGGGCGTAATTCTCTGATTTTAATGATAAGCTGCTCGTAACTGAGCCCCAAGGGTATTAGCTTTATAAATTCCTTGTCGTATTTTTCGAAAAAACGGACAATGTCTTCCACGCAAAGTGCCCTGAAAAGTGCATATTTAAATGGCGATGCGTTGTGTGTGAGGCTTCCTTCCTGCATTCGATAATTGTACCCGGTGTTATCGACGTAGGCTACTTTGTTGGCAAGGTAGAGTTGTGGAATAATTGTAGGGGTGTCTTCAATGAAACGACGCTCGCAATAGGGGATCAATTCGTGCAGTTTACGGCTTATGAGTTTGTTGTTCATAAAAACAACTTTTTCGCCCCAGAATTTAGTAACCTTTTCTGTGCCCTCGGTGATGCAATTGCCATAAGAGGTTGCTTCCCAGGAACCATCTTCACGAATAACTTTTATTCCGCCACTTACAATCTCGGCACCGCTTTCAATAGCTTTTTTGTAGAGAACCTCTATGAAATCGGGCTCTATCCAGTCGTCGCCGTCGAGCAATAAAATGTAGTCGCCTTTTGTTGCTTCAATGCCTTTGCGACGCGATGCTCCTGCACCAATATTTTCTCTGTTTTCTAAAATGTGCACACGTTCATCGTTTAATATCGCACGTTTAATCTCTGCAAGAGTGTTGTCGGTAGAGCAATCTTCCACAATTACACATTCTAAATCTTTGTGAGTTTGCTGCAATGCCGAGTGTATTGCCTGAGCAATATATTTTTCCACGTTGTACGCGGTTATGACAATACTTACCATATTATTCTTTAATAAAACATTACTCCCAATGACTGTAAATAGCTTTTAAATGCTGTTGCATTTATTGTGAACTCGCCCTTTGTAATTGCAATACCGGTGTCGGCATTAGGGTTGTTTTCTACTTTTGCCGTACCTATTGAAACAAATGCTTTTTTGCTTGTCTTGTCAATGTCGAGCCCGGTTCCATAGTTGAGAATAAGCTCCTTGTCGTCGTTAAACGCTATTCCGCTTCCAAGGCTTAAACATAAGATGTCTTCTTCGACAAATAGTGCACTTCCCAGGCTGGGAAAAATACTGTAACTGGTGTCTCCCACTTTTATTTTACTTAAATATGCCATAATTGTTTTGTTTGTTTTGTTCTTGGCAAATGTAGTGTTGCTTTATTGAGGTGTGGTTGCAAAAATGCCAAACTGTTGATTATAAGTGTGAAAATGGCAACTTTTGAGTAGCTATTTACAGCCGTGCGGCTTTCGGTCTCAAAAAAAAGAGCAGGCCGGGTGGAAATGTTTTATGGAATTTTAAACAATTTCTAACATAAAATAAAAAGTTAATAATTTGATTTTATCTATAAATTGCATAAATTTGTAGAAGATACAAGAATGTAAGTGCTTAAATACTCTCCCATGAAATATGTGGCACTCCCCATAGAAGAACAACGCCCTCTTCCTTTCTATCTGGCAATGGAAGAGTATATTGCACGCAACCTCCCTGCCGACGATTATTTCTTTATATGGCAGGTGCCCCCTACGGTTATCTTTGGTCGTAATCAATTAATAGAAAGTGAGGTAGATGTTGCGTATTGCAAGGCACATAATATAGAGATGTTCCGTCGCAAGAGTGGTGGTGGCTGTGTATTTGCCGACCAGAGTAATCTGATGCTTTCGTATATTACACCTGCAGACAATGTTAATTTTACTTTTCACCGTTATATGCTTATGGTGGAGCACGTGCTGCAAAAACTTGGGCTCGATGCCCGCACCACAGGGCGAAACGATATTCTAATAGGTGGTAAAAAAGTGTCGGGCAACGCTTTCTATCATTTGCCAGGCAGGAGCATTGTTCACGGTACGATGCTCTACGACACTGATATTGAACGAATGGTGCGTTCCACAACACCTTCGCAAGAGAAGCTCAAAAGCAAGGGCGTGGAGTCGGTGCGCCAGCACGTAACTACCCTTAACCAGTTTTTGAGTATCACCATCGATGAGTTTAAGCTGTTTGTGCGCAAGAATCTGTGCAACGAAGAACTCATACTCTCTTCCGAAGAGATTAAAACAATAGAAAATATTGCGGCCGAGTATTATACCGATGAATTTATCTATGGCAACAACCCGGCATACAGCATTGTTACACATTACCGCATAGATGGTGTGGGCGAGTTTGAAGCACGCTTGGAGGTGAAAAACGGAGTTATACGCAAGGCCAATCTTTTAGGTGATTTTTTTCTCACAGGCGACATCGACAATGCTCTGCTTGGTAAGTTGCGTGGCGTGTCATACACCCCTGCGGACATTGCACAAGCCCTCTCCGACGATGATGTAGAAACTACAATTTTGAATTTAAAGAAAGAACAATTTATAAAAATCTTATTTAACTGACCTATGGAAAATAAAAGAACCTGTCTCTATGACAAACACGTTGCACTTGGTGCACTAATAAGCCCTTTTGGCGGCTTTGATATGCCCATACAATATAGCAATATTGTTGAGGAGCACAATGCGGTGCGCCACGCTTGCGGTATCTTCGATGTATCGCACATGGGCGAAGTGCTCATTACAGGCCCCGAGAGCGAGAAATTTGTAAACTACATTTTTACAAATGACATAACCAATGCCCCCGACGGCAAAATATACTATGGTATGATGTGCCACCCCACAGGTGGTGTGGTAGATGATTTGTTGGTCTATAAGATGAGCGATAAACGCTATTTTCTTGTGATAAACGCATCGAATATAGACAAAGACATAGCTTGGATTATGCAGCATTCGCAGGGCTTTGATGTGAAAATAGAACACCAGAGTGAGCTGTATGGCGAGGTTGCTGTTCAAGGTCCTAAAACAGAAGAGATTATAGAGAGAGTGCTTGGAATTCCTTGCAGTGAGATGGTTTTCTACACCTGTAAAGAGGTTGAGTACAATGGTGAAACAATAATAATAAGCCGCACAGGCTACACCGGCGAGGACGGCTTTGAACTCTACGGCTCACACGCATTTACAAACGAGGTGTGGGGCAAACTGCTTGCAAGTGGCGAGGTTACTCCTTGTGGTCTTGGTTGCCGCGACACGCTGCGTTTTGAAGTGGGCCTTCCGCTTTACGGCGATGAACTTTCTGATGAAATAACTCCATTGGAGGCAGGGCTCGGAATCTTTGTTAAACTCGAAAAAGAGAATTTTATTGGTAAAGAGGCTCTTGCTGCACAAAAGGCCGAAGGTCTCAAGCGCAAAATCGTGGGCATTGAACTTTACGACAAGGCTATCCCCCGCCACGGCTACGACGTTGAGGTTGGTGGTGAGGTTGTAGGCACTGTAACTACAGGCTACAATTCAATTTCCACCGGCAAGAGCGTTTGTATGGCACTTGTAAATATTGAATACTCCAAGCTAGACACCGAAGTGGCAGTGCGCATACGCAAAAAGGTGTTTGCCGGCAAGGTTACAAAGAAACGTTTTTACGACAAAAATTATAAAAAATAGGGTAGTAACACCCACAAGAACAAAGAATTAATAACTTATAACAACCAAAAAATTACAATTATGAGCACAATTTTAGAAGGACTCTATTATGCAGAGTCGCACGAGTATGTAAAGGTAGAGGGTGAGTATGGCTATGTAGGTATTACCGATTACGCACAGCACGAGCTTGGCAACGTGGTATATGTGGATATGCCCGACGAAGGCGACGAAGTAACCGCAGGCGAGGACTTTGGCGCAGTAGAGAGCGTAAAGGCTGCGAGCGACCTCATCTCCCCCGTCAGTGGCGAGGTTGTTGAGGTGAACGAGGCTCTTGCCGACAGCCCCGAACTTGTAAACAGCGACCCCTATGCAAATTGGATTATCAAGGTGAAACTTTCCGATCCCTCGGAGGTTGAATCGCTTATGGACGCTGCCGCATATAAATCACACATTAACGAATAAACTGCAATGAAATATTTTCCTCATACCACGGAAGATATTGAACAGATGCTCGCAGTAGCCGGCTTGAAGTCTATCGATGACCTCTTTGCCGAAATACCACAAGAGCTTTTGTTCAATAAAGAATTTGCGCTCCCCGAGGCAATGTCCGAGGCAGAGATACGCCGATTCTTCGACGAGCTTGGCAATAAAAACAGCCGTCTCGTCTGCTTCGCGGGTGCAGGAGTAGAGGACCATTACTCACCCTCTGTAATAAATGCTATAATACAGAGGGGCGAGTTCCTTACTGCCTACACCCCTTACCAGCCCGAAATTTCGCAAGGCACCCTGCAATATATCTTTGAATATCAGTCTATGATAACCGAGCTCACAGGTATGGACGTTACCAACGCTTCGATGTACGATGGCACAACCGCCACAGCTGAGGCTATGATGATGACCATTGCAGCTGCAAAGAAACGCAACAAGGTGCTTGTGTCTGCTACCATTAACCCAAGAGTGAAAAGAGTGGTGGAGACCTATGCAAAATATCAAGGAGTGGTAATAGAGACCGTGCCAGAAAAAGAGGGTTGCACCGACCTTGCCGCCCTTGAGTCTATGCTCGCCGGCGACGACGTTGCAGGAGTGATTCTTGCACAGCCCAACTTCTACGGCATTATAGAAGATTACACCGGTGTAGCTGAAATGTGCCACGCAAAGAAGGCTCTAATGGTTATGAATGCCAATCCCTCGTCGCTTGCCGTGCTCAAGACACCGGCGGAGTGGGGTGCCGACATAGCCTGTGGCGACGCACAGTCATTGGGTATCCCCATGAGCTACGGTGGCCCGTACGTGGGCTATCTTGCCACCACAAATGCACTTGTGCGCAAGCTGCCCGGGCGCATTGCGGGTGCAACAACCGATGTCGATGGCAAGCGTGCATTCGTGCTCACACTGCAAGCACGTGAGCAGCACATACGTCGCGAGAAAGCCAATAGCAACATCTGTTCCAACCAATCGCTCATGGCACTTTACGTTACCATTTATCTCTCACTTATGGGCCATAAGGGGCTCAAAGAGGTAAATGCAGCATCGTACGGTGGTGCACACTACCTTGCCGATAAACTTGTTGCAACAGGCAAGTGCGCAATGGCATTCGACAAGCCTTTTATGAATGAGTTTGCAGTAAAAACAGCAGTTCCTGCAAAAGAAATTCAAGAGGCACTGCTTGCAGCAGGTATTTTGGGCGGTGTACGCATTGCCGATGATATGTTGCTCCTTTGTGTAACCGAGCAGCGTACCAAAGCCGAGATTGACAAGCTTGTGGAAATAGTAAATAACATTTAATTTAGGGAGGAATTCTTATGATACGCAATTATGATAAATTGATATTTGAGCTCTCAAAAGAGGGCCGTGAGGGATATTCCCTTCCTAAAAACGAGTTTAAAGAGCAGTATTGCCCCTGTGCTTTGCCGGCAAATCTCAAACGCACGGCTGCGCCTCTCTTGCCACAAGTAACCGAGTTTGATGTTGTGCGCCACTACACCAATCTGTCCAATAAAAACTTTGGAGTAGATACGGGTTTTTACCCGCTTGGCAGTTGTACAATGAAATACAATCCCCGCATAAACGAGGAGATATGTGCATTGCCTGCCTTCACAAGCTTGCACCCCGAAACTCCCGCACAAGCATCGCAAGGAGCGTTGGAGGTCTATTACAACCTTGCAGCCTCGCTTGCTGAGATTAGCGGTCTTTCGGCTTTCACGCTTAACCCCTATGCAGGTGCGCACGGTGAGCTTACAGGTCTTATGATTATGCGCTCATACCACACACAGCGTGGCGACTTCAAACGTACCAAAGTTATTGTGCCCGACAGTGCACACGGTACCAACCCTGCAAGTGCCGCAGTGTGTGGCTTGCAGATAGTGGAGGTTAAATCAACCGCCAACGGAACCGTAGATGTTGAGGATTTGAAACCACTGCTCGACGATACCGTGGCAGGTATAATGATGACCAACCCCAATACTTTGGGAATTTTTGAAACAGAGATTCCTGAAATTGCGCGTCTTGTTCACGAGGCCGGTGGCTTGCTCTACTACGATGGTGCCAACCTCAACGCCGTGCTTGGCAAGTGTCGCCCTGGAGATATGGGCTTCGATATTATGCACATCAATCTGCATAAGACATTCTCCACACCACACGGTGGCGGAGGTCCCGGCGACGGTCCTGTGGGCGTGCGTGCAGGCTTGGAGCAACTACTTCCCAATCCACAGGTAAAGAAAGACGATGCAGGCCGTTTCTTCATAGACACCGACGAAAAGTCGGCCGGATATGTCTCTAATTTCCTCGGAAACTTTGGCGTGCTGATGCGTGCATACACTTATATCCTCACACTCGGTCGCGAGAATGTGAAAATGGTGGGTCCGCTTGCTGTGCTCAACGCCAATTATGTCAAGGAGTCGTTGAAAAACGAGTATCTGTTGCCCATTGAGGGTGTGTGCAAGCATGAATTTGTGTTCGATGGCCTTGCCGATAAATCGACAGGTGTAACCACACTCGACATCGCAAAACGTCTGCTCGATTATGGCTACCACGCACCAACAATATATTTTCCATTGCTGTTCCACCAGAGCATTATGATTGAACCCACCGAGACCGAAAGTAAAGAGACACTCGACGAGTTTATTGCAGTAATGAAAACAGTGGCACGCGAGGCAATAGAGAATCCCGATGTGGTGAAGAATGCACCATACTCGACACCGGTACGTCGTCTTGACGAGACTACTGCTGCACGCTCACCCAAAACAACATACAAGCAACTTGTAGCGGAGTAGTGTGGCTGTTGCATAAAAAATAGAACCAAACTCCAAAGTTTGGTTCTATTTTTTTTATATGTTACTCTCCCGCAGCATTATTGCCGGGTCCTTTATCTCTTTTTGGGCGGTGGTAATAGCGACGACGTTGCGTTTTTTTCTTTGCCTCGTTGCTATTGTTGGCAGGTGTCGCGTTTTCTGCCTGTTGTGGTGCAGTATTCTCCTTTTTAGATTTGGGCTTGCCACTCTCTTTGCGGCTCTTGTCTCTGCGTCCGTGCCCACGGCCACTATGCTCCTTTCGATTGCCACCATGCTTGCCACTGCGTGAACGGCGCCCTTTTGTTGGTGAATATTCGGGTGCCTCACCAAGCTCTTCGGGCAGTGGAGTTTTAGGTACCTCTTGTTCCATAAACTCCTCAATGCGTCTGAAGTATTGCTGGTCCTCGACCGAAACAAATGTTATGGCGCGGCCTTTGGTGTTGGCACGTGCTGTGCGCCCCACACGGTGTATGTAGTCGTCGCAGTCGCGTGGAACGTCGTAGTTTATAACTATACGTATGTCGTCGATGTCAATTCCGCGGGCAAGAATATCGGTTGCCACAATAATGTCTATCTTGCGGCTTTTGTAGCGGAACATAATCTCGTCGCGCTCGGCTTGTCCCAAGTCGCTGTGCATCTCACCTACATTAAAACCGCGCTTTTTCAGTGCAATTGAAATGTCTTTTACTTTGCTTTTGCGCGATGCAAAAAGAATTACTCTCTCGGTGCTCTCGCTCTCAAAGATGTTCTTTATTATGCCCATTTTCTGCCCCTCGTGGCAGATGTATGCCTCCTGTGCTATGCCGTCGGCAGGCTTGGCCAGGGAGAGAGTTATCTGCAACGGGTTGGTGAGTATGTTGGCTGCCAGCTTGCGTATCTCCTGTGGCATTGTTGCCGAAAAGAGCATTGTTTGTCGCTCCTTGGGAAGTTGCTTGGCAATGGTCATAATGTCGTTATAGAAGCCCATGTCGAGCATACGGTCGGCTTCGTCGAGTATGAAAAACGATACACGTGAAAGGTCTATGTTCCCTAAATTTATGTGGCTTATAAGCCTTCCGGGTGTAGCGACAATAATGTCTGCTCCTTTTGCCATTCCCCGCAGCTCTTGTTCGTATCGCTGGCCATCGTTCCCACCATACACAGCCACGCTTGAGAATGGCATAAAATATGTGAATCCCTCTAATTGACGGTCTATCTGCTGTGCAAGCTCACGTGTGGGGGCCATTACCACGCAGTTTATAGCATCGTCGGGGTAGCCGCCACGGCACAACTTGTTTAGCACAGGCAGTAGGTAAGCTGCTGTTTTCCCTGTTCCTGTTTGTGCTACACCAATGAGGTCGCGCCCGTCCATCAACGGCTGTATTGTCTGTTCTTGTATGGGGGTACAGGTTTCGAAGCGCATTGCGTCTAATGCGTCGAGAACCTCATCTTCAAAATCAAAATCTGTAAAATACATAGAATACTATTTTGGAGCTTTACGGTACAAATATAGAGCTATAAAACTATATAAAATATTGGGTAACCACACTGCGAGTGCTACAGGCATTTGGTCGGCAAAAGCAGAGGAGATTGTTTGGAACAGAATATATGAAAAGCTTAATCCTAAACCAATTCCTAACGAAAGCCCCATTCCTCCTTTTGTCTTTTTTGATGAGAGTGATGCACCTATGATTGTGAGAATGAACGCAGCAAAAGACATTGCTATTCTTTTGTGGTACTCCACCTCAAAGGCTTTGATATTTGCCATGCCACGAGCCTTTTGCTTGTCGATGTATTCACTCAATTCGGGGCTTGTCATAGTCTCGTGCTGTCCCTCTGTTATTAGAAAATCGGCAGGCTCAATTTTTATTATTGTGTCGAGAGGTACCTGGTTGCTCGACCTGATAACCTCCTTATCACCGGAAAGCTCGCGTATCATCCAATTGCGTGCAGTCCATTTGTATTTTTCATCGGAGTTGTATTTTATACTCCTTGCTGTCATGTGCGACACAAGTTTTTTATCCTCAAATTTGTCGAGTGAGAAACGGAACCCGGTGGAGTTGCGTTTTTCATATCTCTCTATGTAGGCAACAGTGTTTTCATCTACTTGCAGTTGTATGTTGTGTGCCGACTTTGTCTCCTTCTTTTTATTGTGTTTAATCTCAAAATCAATACGTGTCTCGTTTCCGTTGGGTATGATGTATGCTGCCAATACATATGTGAGCAGGGCTATAAATGCTGCTGAAATCATATATGGACGTAATAGTCTTTTAAAACTAACGCCCGATGCAAACATTGCAATAATTTCGGAGTTCTCGGCAAGTTTTGATGTGAAATATATTACTGCAATAAACACGAAGAGTGCACTGAATGTGTTTGCCAAGTATGGCGCGTAGTTTAGGTAGTAGTCGAATATAACTTCCGACATAGTAGCATTTGATGTAGCAAACTTGTCGATTTTCTCGTTGTAGTCGAATACCACAATAACTATGATTATAAGCCCCAAGGAAAAGAAATATGTTCCTAAAAATTTACCTATAATATATAGGTCGAGGCGTTTCAGCTTAAGTGCGTCTAACCATTTTTTCATAGTAATTATACTCTTTTTTTTATAGTCGGCGTGTAACTTGTTCCAACATGTTTTTCTTCCACACTGCATAGTCGTCGGCAAGAATGTGCTTACGTGCTTCCTGTGTGAGCCATACATAAAATGCAAGGTTGTGCAGCGATGCTATTTGCAATGCAAGGTACTCCTGCGCCACAAACAGGTGCCGCAAATATGCGCGGCTGTACTGCCTATCGACATACGATTCTCCATCTTCTTCTATGGGGTTGAAGTCGTATTTCCATTTTTCGTTGCGCATATTCATTATGCCATTTTTTGTGAACAGCATAGCATTGCGACCGTTGCGCGTAGGCATAACACAGTCGAACATATCTACACCGCGTTCAATGCCCTCTAATATATTCGCAGGTGTTCCCACACCCATCAGGTAGCGTGGCTTGTCGGTGGGTAAAATCTCGTTTACCACCTCAATCATTTCATACATTTTCTCGGCAGGCTCGCCCACGGCAAGGCCGCCAATGGCATTACCTGCGCAGTTCTTCGATGCTATGAATTCTGCCGATATACGGCGCAGGTCGGGGTACACACAGCCTTGTACAATGGGGAATAGCTGCTGCTCATACCCATACTTTGGCTCGGTCTCGTCAAGCCTTGCTATGCAACGGTCGAGCCAGCGGTGCGTGCGCTCCATCGATTTTTTCGCATAGTTGTAATCGGCAGTGCCGGGGGTGCACTCGTCGAATGCCATTATAATGTCGGCACCAATACTGCGCTCTATGTCCATTACTCGCTCCGGCGAAAAGAAGTGCTTTGAACCATCGATGTGTGAACGGAATTCAACACCGTCCTCGTTCATCTTGCGTATATCTTTTAACGAGAATACCTGGAAACCGCCACTGTCGGTGAGAATTGGGCGTTCCCAACTGTTGAATTTATGCAGGCCACCCGCTTTTTCAAGAACATCGAGCCCGGGGCGCAGGTACAGGTGGTATGTGTTGCCAAGTATTATCTGTGCTTTAACGTCGGTAACAAGGTCGGGGATTTGCACTGCTTTTACCGAGCCCACAGTGCCTACCGGCATAAAAATAGGTGTTTCTATTTTGCCGTGTGCCGTTGTGAGCACTCCTGCCCGTGCTTTGCTGCCACTGTCCGTGTGTAGTAACTGAAATTCCACTTATTATATTAAATTTACAGGGTCCTTTACTTTTTCTTTCAACAACGCTATTTCAAAAACCTCTTTAACGTCCTCAACATAATGGAATGTGAGCCCTTTAATATACATCTCGGGTATTGAATTTATGTTGCGCTCATTCTCCTTGCATAGAATTATTTCTTTAATTCCGGCACGTTTTGCTGCAAGAATCTTCTCCTTTATGCCACCCACGGGAAGTACTTTCCCACGCAGTGTTATTTCACCGGTCATGGCAAGGTTTGGCCTTACTTTGCGTTGTGTGAGAGCCGATGCAAGTGCTGTGGCCATTGTTATACCTGCCGATGGGCCGTCTTTGGGTATTGCACCCTCGGGCACGTGTAGGTGAATGTGCCAGTTCTCGAATACCTCATAGGGAATCTCGAGGTCGGTAGAGTGGGCTTTTATGTATTCAAGGGCAAGCATTGCCGACTCTTTCATTACATCGCCCAGGTTACCGGTGAGAGTGAGTTTGTCGCCTTTCCCGCGACTTAGGCTTGTCTCTATGAAGAGAATCTCACCACCTACGGCTGTCCAAGCAAGCCCCACAACAACACCTGCATAGTCGTTGCCTTGGTATATGTCGCGTGTGAACTCTTTAGGCCCAAGCAACTCGGGCAGGTTTGCAGGCTTAACTGTAGTTATATCTATTTCTCCATTGGTTGCTTTCTGGCACGCCAATCGACGGAATATTTTACCAATCTTTTTTTCTAACGAGCGCACCCCCGATTCACGGGTGTAATCCTCTATAATGCGTTCAATGGCTGCCTTGTTTATGGTAACCTTCTCTTTGCTCACACCGTTAGCCTCTTTTTCTTTGGGCACCAGGTGGCGTTTTGCTATCTCAATCTTCTCTTCGGTGAGGTAGCCGCTTACTTCAATAAGTTCCATGCGGTCGAGCAGTGGTGCGGGGATACTGCTCAGGTTGTTTGCTGTTGCAATAAACATTATTTTCGACAAATCGTAGTCGATGTCGAGAAAGTTGTCGTGGAATGTATTGTTCTGCTCGGGGTCCAGCACCTCCAGGAGTGCCGACGATGGGTCGCCGTGGTTGGAGGCTTGCCCCACTTTGTCAATCTCGTCGAGAATGAATACGGGGTTGTCGCTGCCTGCTTTTGTGAGGTTCTTCAGTATGCGTCCGGGCATAGCACCAATGTAGGTTTTTCTGTGTCCGCGTATTTCCGATTCGTCGTGTACACCTCCCAATGACATACGCACGTATTTGCGCTCAAGAGCCTCGGCTATTGATTTCCCAAGCGATGTTTTTCCCACGCCCGGAGGGCCATAGAGGCAGATAATGGGCGATTTCAAGTCGCCACGCATTTTTATTACAGCAAGATGCTCCAGTATTCGCTCTTTTACTTTGTCGAGCCCGTAGTGGTCTCGGTCGAGTACTTTTCGTGCACGTGCAATGTCGAGATTGTCGGTCGTGCATTTACCCCAAGGAAGGCTTACGAACAACTGCAAATAATTTAGCTGAACGTGATAATCGGGTGTTTGCGGGTTTATTCTTTCGAGCTTGGCAAGTTCCTTGCTGAAAACCTCCTCGGTTTCTTTACTCCATTTTTTCTCGTCGGCTTTCTTGCGTAGTGAAACGGTGTCCTGGTCCTGCACACTGCCACCCAACTCCTCTTGTATCACTTTCATTTGTTGTTGCAAGAAATACTCCTTCTGCTGCTGGTCGAGCTCCATTGAGGTGCGCTTGTTTATCTTATGCTGAATTTTGGCGTATTCAATCTCTCTATTCAGTATTTTCAACAAAGAATATGCTCGGTCGGTGTAGCTCTTCCCTGTGAGTAATGAGTACTTCTCTTCAACATCTAACTTTAAATTAGATGCTATGAAATTTATAAGTAAGGGGCCGCTGGTGAGGTTTTTCATTGCTTGCTCAAAATTGGGCTGCAACGATTTTCTATGATTGTTTTTGAATATTTTTACAATCTTGTCGCGGCATTCGTCCATTAGCAGTTCAAACTCATCGTCATCGGTCGATAAATCTTCAAGTGCCTCTTTTACAGAGCCTATGAGGTATGGCTTTTTCTGTGTCAGGTAATCGAGCTCAATTCTTTGCAAGCCTTGCAATATTGCCGCAGTTGCGCCATCGGGCATTTTAATGATGCGGGCAACCTTTGCAAGTGTACCAATGTGGTAAAGGTCGTGGTAGAGTGGAACCTCAGTCTCCGGCTCTTTTTGACAAAAAACACCTATGTACAATTCTTTCTCGTATGCATCTTTTATCAACTGCATGGTTGAACTTCTGCCAATGGTAACGGGCAGTACCGATGTGGGGTAGAGTATCATGTTGCGCAATGTGAGAATCGGCAACTCTTTGTCTATCTCTCCCAAAAAAGAATCTATATTGATGGGCTCATCTATGTCGGTTATTAATGGGAGAAACTGGTCTTCCGTATTTTCTTCTCCCAAATTTATGACTATGTCGTTATCGTTTTCCATAAATTATGAATTTCTTTGTTTAGAAACATTTTGCATTAAACAAGTGTTGTACAAAAGCTTCTGCTAAGTTAAATGATGTGCAATTTAAATACAAAGATACTGCTAATAATCGGTACTAAGAAATATTTTTAATTTAAATATTTATTATAGTATTAATAAAAGCAAATTGCTGCAATGGGCAATTCCGATGCACTGTTTTTTTTAGGTTAATAAACCCAAAATATGTTTTTAATTTGTTGTTTATATTGTATCTTCGCATAAAAGTTTTAACAAGTGAGCGAGAAGAAAAAAATACTGTTTCTTATAAATCCAAAATCGGGTACAGGAGGTAAGCACTCTGTGCCTCGCTTGGTGCGCTCTTTTATAGACAAAGAAAAATTCGATGTTTTGATAAAAGAGACACGGTATGTCGCTCACGCTTGCGAACTTACCAAGGAGGCTGTTTCCGAAAGAGTAGATGTGGTGGTGGCTGTCGGTGGCGATGGCACCGTGAATGAGGTTGCCCGCTCTCTTGTAGGTACAAATACTGCTCTTGGAATTATTCCCTGCGGCTCGGGTAATGGCTTGGCACGTCATTTAGGTATTCCGCTCGATGGGAAAAAGGCTGTAGAATTTTTAAATAAAGCGGTTCCTGTAGCTGTCGATTATGGAAAAATAAACGGCTCACCGTTTTTCTGCACTTGCGGTATTGGTTTCGATGCGCTTGTAAGCAGTAGTTTTGCTCGTGGAACGCGTCGTGGCTTGTGGGGTTACATGAACCAAACCCTCACCGACTGGCTTAATTATGAACCCGAAGTGTATGAAATAGAGTGTGAGTCTTTTAAAAAAGATTACAAGGCTTTTCTTATAGCTTGTGGAAATGCCGCGCAGTATGGAAATAATGCCTACATAAGCCCCAATGCTTCTATGCGCGACGGGCTTTTAAGTGTTACGATTCTTGAACCTTTCCCTGCAACCGATGTGCCGCTTATATTGGGGCAGTTGTTTGGCCGTACATTAACACGCAACGGCCATATAAAAACTTTTGAGACTAAATGGCTTAAGATAAAAAGGAAATCGGCAGGCCCCGTGCATTTCGATGGCGAGCCGGCTGATATGCAGGCGGAAATTTTTGTGGAGATGGTGCCGCAAGGCCTTAATGTGATGGCTTCGCCCGACTGGAACGGCTGCTCTGTTGTTGTGCCGTTGTATAAACAGCTTGCAGAGCTTGTTAGTGTTTCGGTGTCTGAATTGGAGGCAGAACTCCCCAAAGTGGATATAAATATTCCCAAAATGGATATATCGCTCCCAAAGATTGATATACCTTTTCCTAAGGTAAGCGATATAGTGGAAAAATTGCCTCAGTTGCCCCCTATACCATCGTTCAAAAAGGGTGTGAAGGGGCGTAATAAAAAAGGCAAAAAAGAGTGATTGTTTTGTGAAAAATGATTACAAATGTACACTGTGGGTAACAGCGGCGCATATGTGAAATTGTGCTGTGTGTTATTCTATTTTAAGGTAGAAATCTCGTAGCAGGGCGCAGGCTTCCTTGCTGTAAACTCCCGGCCTGCTTTCTAATATCAGTGTATCTTCTTTTAAAACTTTGCCGGTGTTTTGCTGAAATTCTACAAGTGTGCGCTTGGGCATTTTTTGTGGCGTGGTTTGTATGTTCGTTATTCTTGTAGGCGTAAATCCTTTGAAAATAGCTTCTTGCTCCCACTCTTTGAACAATTCTGTTGGGAGTATGAGCGATATTTTTCCGTTGCTTGCGAGTAACTCCTTGGCTTTTGCGAAAAACAGGGCGGGGGAGAGCGTGTCGTTGTGGCGTGCCAAAGTGCGTTGCTCGTTGTTGCATTTTAAGCTATTCGCAAAATATGGCGGGTTGCTTACTATGGTGTCGAAAAGCTCCTCGGTGCCGAAGATGCGCAAATCGGAATTTATAATCTCTATTTTTTCGTTCCAAGGAGAATTCTTTACATTTTCAACTGCTCTTGCAGCTGCGGCAGCGTCAATTTCTATTCCTGTAATCTTGGCGTTGCATCGTTGAGCTGCCATAATGGATATGAGCCCTGTGCCGGCCCCTATGTCCAAAATTCTTTTGCTGTTTTCAATGTCGAACCAAGCCCCTAACAAACAACCGTCTGTGCCCACCTTCATTGCGCAGCCCTCTTGTTCTATTGTGAATTTTTTGAATTTGAAATAATTGTTGGACATTGGTTCCTTGCGTTGTAAATTTTTGAGGCCGTATCAAGTGATACAGCCTCGTTAAAAAAGTGAATTCCGCACTGAGCCAAATCCGGGACTCGAACCCGGGACCTACGCATTACGAATGCGTTGCTCTACCAACTGAGCCAATTTGGCATTACTTTTTTTTTGAGTACACACACTCTCTGCGTGTAACTGAGCGCGAAGATAGTGCCAATGAATGAAACCGCAAATTTGTTTGATGGTTTTGCAATGAATGCAACCTATTTTCGCACGCTTTGCGTGCAAAGATAGTGATAAAATAAAACAGACAAAATATTCTTTTAAAAAATCAACAAAAATATTTAGTAAATACTCTTTCTTCTTTTTTGAAACTATGAAATAATTATGTACCTTTGCAACTGTTTTAACAAATGCTTTGTATGAATACCATTAATTATGGATATAAAGAACAGCAGTCTGCTGCAGGCTCTTTTGATGAGTTCTGTAACACACTTTGTCTTTCAGCAAAGCAGTGCGTAATTTTTTTGTTATTTATTTTATTGTAGTCGTTTCATTGAAACGGCTTTTTTTGTACCTTTACCTACGAATATAAAATAGACGACAAAAAGTTTTTGAAACAAAAATTTTGAATACTATTATTATTACAAAAAACTATGGAACCTTTATTACACGAATGTGGTGTTGCGATGATTCGCCTGCGTAAGCCGTTGAACTATTACAAGGAAAAATACGGTACTTGGGCGTATGGAATGAATAAGCTCTTCTTGCTTATGAACAAACAGTATAACCGTGGCCAGCAGGGCGCGGGAATATCTTGTGTGAAGTTGAAAGCATCGCCCGGTGAAGATTATATGTCGCGTGAGCGTGCTGAGGGGGCGAGTGCCATCTCCGAGGTATTTGCTGCTGCAAACAAAGATATAACATCGGCTTCTCACCCCAAAGATATGCGTGGCAATGCAGAATATGCCTACCGTAACTTTGCTTTTGCAGGTGAGTTGTATATGGGACACCTGCGCTACTCGGCTACAGGCAAAACCGGTATGCAGTATGTTCACCCCTTCCTGCGTCGCAACAATTGGCGAGCTAAAAACCTTGCCCTTTGTGGTAATTTCCACATAACAAACGTCGATGACGTATTCCACGAACTTGTATCACACGGTCAGCACCCCCGCGTGCACGCCGATACATATATTATGCTTGAGCTTATGGGCCACCGTCTCGACCGTGAGGTAGAGCGCGTGTTCAAGGAGTGCGAGCAAGAGGGCCTGCAGGGTATGGATATAACCAACAGCATCGAGGAACGTATGGACATAGCCAATGTGTTGCGTACATCAACCCCTATGCTCGATGGTGGTTATGTGTTCTGTGGCATTACGGGTAGCGGTGAAATGTTTACAATGCGCGACCCTTGGGGCGTGCGCACCGCCTATTGGTATGCCAATGACGAAATCTTCGTGGTGGCAAGTGAGCGTGCAGCCCTTCAGACAGCTATGAACCTTAAGGCTGAGGACGTTATAGAGATGGAGCCCGGTGAAGCTATTATAATGAACAAATGTGGCGAGTTGCGTCGTGAGATAATAATTCCTCAAAAGGCGTTCCTTCCTTGCTCTTTTGAGCGTATATATTTCAGCCGTGGAAACGATGGCGATATATACAAAGAACGTAAAATGCTTGGTTCTAACTTGAAAGAGCAGATTCTAAAGGCTATAAATTACGACCTCGATAACACTGTATTCTCGTTCATTCCCAATACCGCAGAAATGGCATTCTATGGCATGGTCGAGGGTATGGAAGAGTTTCTCAACGAATGGAAAGTAAAAGAACTCTCTTCGGGCAAGCCCCTGAGCGAGAGTGATATAATGAACATAGTATCTAAAAAAGTGCGCCAGGAGAAGGTTGCCAACAAAGATATAAAAATGCGTACATTTATCTCCACCGGAGACAAACGTAACGACCTTGCGGCGCACGTCTATGATATTACATACGGCACCATAAAACCCAAAGTAGATAATCTGGTGGTTATAGATGACAGCATTGTGCGCGGTACCACTCTAAAACAAAGTATATTAAATATTTTGGATAGATTGGAGCCAAAGAAAATAATTGTTGTATCTTCGTCTCCACAGATACGCTACCCCGACTATTACGGAATAGATATGGAGAAGTTCGACCACTTTGTTGCATTTAAAGCTGCACTCGACCTTCTCTACGAGCGTGGGAAAAGAGCATTGATAGACCGCACATACCGTGCCTGCCTCGACGAGCTTAAGAAACCCGATGCCGAGCAGATAAACTGTACACGTGCAATCTATCACCCCTTTACACCCGACGAAATCTCTGTCAAAATAGGTGAGTTGCTAAAGCCCATTGATTTAAAAGCCGACCTGGAACTTGTATTCCAGAGCCTCGAAGGGTTGCATTCTGCCTGCCCCAACCACTTGGGCGACTGGTATTTCAGTGGAATATATCCCACTCCCGGTGGCAACAGGCTTGTAAATGAAGCCTTCGTAGAGTACTACGAAACATATTTGTATAAATAGGAATAAATAATTACTATAAAGGATATGAAGGAGAAACTTAAAAAGGTATTATTGCTTGGTTCGGGCGCGTTGCGCATCGGTCAGGCCGGTGAGTTCGACTATTCAGGTTCACAAGCATTGAAAGCTCTGCGCGAGGAGGGTATTCAGTCGGTGCTTATCAACCCCAACGTTGCAACCATTCAAACTTCGGAGGGCATAGCTGACAAGGTGTATTTCCTCCCTGTTGATGTTCATAATGTTGAGGAGATTATCAAAAAGGAGCGTCCCGATGGTATTTTGCTTGCTTTTGGTGGTCAGACAGCACTTAACTGTGGAACCGAGTTGTATCAAAAAGGTATTCTCGAAAAATATGGTGTAAAGGTGCTTGGAACCTCTGTTGAAGCCATTATGTACACCGAGGACCGCGACCTCTTTGTTAAGAAACTCGACGAAATTCCAATGAAAACTCCCGTCAGCCAAGCTGTTGAGAGTATGGAAGATGCCTTGAAGGCTGCTCACGAGATTGGCTTCCCGGTAATGGTACGTTCGGCCTATGCCCTTGGTGGCTTGGGAAGTGGTATCTGCCGCGACGAAGAGAGCTTTGTGAAGCTTGCCGAAAGTGCCTTCACATTCTCAAGCCAGATCCTTGTAGAGGAGTCGCTCAAAGGATGGAAGGAGATAGAGTTCGAGGTTATACGCGATGCCAACGATCACTGTTTCACTGTGGCAAGCATGGAGAACTTCGATCCCCTTGGAATTCACACCGGTGAGTCTATTGTTGTTGCTCCCACCTGTTCACTTAGCGAAGAGCAGGTTAAGTTTATGCAAGAAATCTCAGTTAAGGCTATTCGCCACCTCGGTATAGTAGGTGAGTGTAACATACAGTATGCCTTCAACGCCGAAACAAACGACTATCGTGTTATTGAGGTAAATGCTCGCTTGAGCCGTTCATCGGCCCTTGCATCAAAGGCTACAGGTTATCCTCTTGCTTTTGTGGCTGCAAAGATTGCCCTTGGATATACCCTCGACCAAATAGGCGAGATGGGTACTCCCAATTCTGCATACAAGGCTCCCGACCTCGATTACTTGATATGTAAAATACCTCGTTGGGACTTGACAAAATTTGCAGGCGTTTCTCGCCAGATAGGTTCAAGTATGAAGTCGGTGGGCGAGATTATGTCTATCGGCCGCAGTTTCGAGGAGGTAATACAGAAGGGCCTTCGTATGATAGGACAGGGTATGCACGGCTTTGTGGGTAACGAGCATACACACTTTGACAATCTCGACGAGGAACTTGCCAACCCCACGGATATGCGCATTTTCTCAATTGCATCGGCTCTTGAAGAGGGCTACACTGTTGAGCGCATTTGTGAGCTCACAAAAATAGATCCTTGGTTCATTGGCAAGCTTAAGAACATTGTAGATTACAAGGCTGTGCTTATGGGCTATAACAGCCTCGAAGAACTTCCCCAGGAGGTGTTGCACCAAGCAAAGGTACTCGGCTTCTCCGATTTCCAAATTGCACGATTCGTCCTAAAAGACGAGAAAAATATGGAGACGGGTAATCTTGCAGTGCGTGCACGCCGTAAGGAACTTGGTGTGCTCCCCGCTGTTAAGCGCATAAACACTGTGGCATCGGAGCACCCCGAGTTGACAAACTACCTATATATGACCTACGGTGCAAAGGGCTACGATGTAAACTACTACAAGACAGACAAGTCGGTGGTAGTGCTCGGCTCCGGTGCATACCGCATTGGTTCATCGGTAGAGTTTGACTGGTGCTCGGTAAACGCTGTGCAGACAGCCCGCAAGCTTGGTTATAAGTCGATAATGATTAACTACAACCCCGAAACCGTATCTACCGATTACGATATGTGCGACCGTCTTTACTTCGATGAGCTCTCTCTCGAGCGTGTACTCGACGTTATAGACCTTGAGCAGCCCGGTGGTGTCATAGTTTCGGTAGGTGGCCAGATACCTAACAACCTTGCAATGAAGTTGCACCGTCAGTCGGTGCCCATTTTGGGAACTTCGCCCTTGAGCATCGACCGTGCCGAGAACCGTCATAAATTCTCTGCAATGCTCGACCAACTTGGCATAGACCAGCCCGCCTGGAAAGAGCTTACCAGCATAGAGGATATGGAGGAGTTTGTAAACAAAGTGGGTTATCCCGTGCTTGTTCGCCCCTCATACGTGCTTTCGGGTGCCGCAATGAATGTGTGCTACAACGAAGAGGAGTTGCGTGAGTTCTTGAAAATGGCTGCTGAGGTGTCAAAAGAGTTCCCAGTTGTAGTATCTCAATTTATGATAGATACAAAGGAGATAGAGTTTGATGCAGTGGCGCAGAACGGTGAGGTTGTGGAGTATGCAATTTCTGAACACGTGGAGTTTGCCGGTGTACACTCGGGCGACGCTACACTCGTGTTCCCTGCACAGAAGATATACTTTGAGACTGCGCGTCGCATAAAGAAGATAAGCCGTCGCATTGCAAAAGAACTAAATATATCGGGTCCCTTCAATATACAATTCCTTGCAAAGAACAACGAGGTTAAAGTTATTGAGTGTAACTTGCGTGCAAGTCGCTCGTTCCCCTTTGTTTCAAAGATTCTGAAGCGTAATTTCATTGAGACTGCAACCCGCATTATGCTTGGTGCACCCTATAGCCGCCCCGATAAATCGGCTTTTGATATCGACTGGATTGGTGTTAAAGCATCGCAGTTCTCATTCTCTCGCCTCCACAAGGCCGACCCTGTACTTGGCGTGGATATGTCATCTACCGGTGAGGTTGGTTGTATAGGCGACGACTTTGAGGAGGCATTGCTCAATGCAATGATAGCAGTAGGGTATAGTGTTCCCGAGAAGAATGTTATGGTATCTTCGGGTGCGTCAAAATCTAAAGTAGATTTGCTTGAATCTACTGCGATTCTCGCACAAAAAGGTTACAATATCTTCGCAACATCGGGCACAGCCAAGTTCTTGAATGAGAACGGAATAAGCACTACTCCTGTGATGTGGCCCGACGAGGACCCCGGTGCCAATAATAATGTAATGCAGATGATTGCCGAGCATCGTTTCGACCTTATTATAAATATACCCAAGAACCACACCAAGCGTGAGCTTACCAACGGGTATAGAATACGTCGTGCGGCAATAGACCACAATATTCCTCTCATTACAAACGCTCGCCTTGCAAGTGCATTTATACGTGCATTCTGCAAAATTGATGTAAACGAGTTGCCTGTAAAGAGCTGGGACGAGTATAAGTAATTCCGAGCAATTATTGCAATCGGTATTACCAACTGTTGAACAAAACTTTTTTTCTATTTGTTACTCTACTTTGAGTACAATATATTAAATAATTATATGTTATGAAAAGAAGTTATGTAAAGCCTTCAGTTGCGCTAATTAACATTGCAACGTACCAAATTATTGCCGCATCTATTAACGAAAGACCGGGCTCGTGGGGTAGTCTTTATAAAAAAGAAGGAACAAACTCCCTGGGTGGTAAGCAAAATAGCAATGAATGGGGCAATGTTTGGGACAAGTAGATGAGTTTATAGTTAAAACTTGTCAAGGAATAGTGAAAAATAATCAAACAGATAAAAGAGAGCTCGCTCTCTTTTATCTGTTTTTATTAATTCAATATGCTCTGCGCAAAATTTTTCTCTTAAACAGTTGCATAGTTGAAAATATATTCTTACCTTTGCAACGCTTTAAGGGAAACCGCAAGGCTGTATGGTGGTTATAGTTCAGTTGGTTAGAGCGTCAGATTGTGGTTCTGAATGTCGTGGGTTCGAGTCCCACTATCCACCCCAAGAGAGAAGTTATCTTCTCTCTTTTTTTGTTATTATGTACCCTTGCTTTCTTCCTTTTTTTACGCTATTTTCGCGAGTATAAACTATAAAAATTATACATATAATGTTCCAACGATTATTTATAATATTTTCCTTGCTGATATTGCTAGTACCTGCTCTCAATGCGCAGTCCTCCAATAAAAAAAAGAGTGATGATGTAATAGTTATGCCACAATACCCCGGTGGCCACGACAAAATGATAGAATATCTTTTTGTGGAAACCAATTACCCCGACGAGGCGTATGCAAAACAGGAAACCGGGGAGGTGCTTGTTGGTTTCACCGTAGAGGCCGATGGTCATATATCTATGGCGCAGGTGCTGAAGGGTGTTTCGCCATCGCTCGATGCCGAGGCGGTACGAGTTGTGAAGAGTATGCCCAATTGGGTTCCCGGTACAAAAAATGGCAAGCCTGTACGTGCCGAGCTTTCAATTCCTATAAATTTTAAGCTGATAAACAAAAACCATTTTTACAATGCTAAAGCAAAGGAGAATGGCATAACAAAAATGAAAGCACGCGAGAAACGTCGCGAAGCAAAGTGGTGGTACGGCGAGTAGTAAATGTAAATAACAAGAGTATATGAATATAAAAGATATTCCGGCACGCGTAGAGGCACTACGCGGGTATATGAGAGAGCATGGCCTTGCTGCGTATATAGTATTAAGTAGTGATGCACACAGCAGCGAGTATGTTGCTGACTGTTGGAAGGCACGTGAGTGGGTTTCCGGCTTTGACGGTTCCGCAGGAACAGCTGTAGTAACTTTGAGTGATGCTCGCTTGTGGACCGACTCGCGCTATTGGCTTGCTGCCGAGAATGCACTTGCCGGCACAGGCTTTTCGCTTATGAAAGATGGCGACAAAGACACTCCTACTATAACCGATTGGCTATGCACAGCATTGGAGCAGGGCAGTGTCGTCGGTGTCGATGGTTCTGTCTGCTCCATTGCCGAGGCTAAAGAGTGGGCAGAGGCTCTTTCAATGTGTGGTCTTTCGCTCAATGCTGCGCACGACCCATTTAAAGTTATATGGAAGGACCGCCCAACAGTTCCCACAGAAAAGGCTGTAATTATGCCTTGCGAGGTTAGTGGAGAGAGTGCGGCAGGTAAGTTGCAACGTTTGCGCCAGCAGCTTTCAAAAAATGGAGTAGAGGGAATGCTTGTAACAATGCTCGACGAGGTTGCGTGGCTCACCAATCTGCGTGGTAATGATGTCGCATATAACCCTGTGGTAGTCTCATATTTACTTGTTACAACAAAAGCTGCAACCCTATTTATACTACCCGAAAAATTGACATCTGCAGTGTTGGCACATCTTGCGGAATCTGATATTGCAGTAGCCGATTACAATGATGTTTGGGGTGCACTTGCAGCGTACAATGGCGATAGTATTTTGTTACAACCCACACGCTGTAATCGTGCTGTTTTGGAACATCTGAACCCTGCCTGCCAGCCTGTTTTTAAAGATTCACCTGTTGCAGCAATGAAGGCTGTAAAAAACAGTGTTGAGATTGAAGGCTTTAAAGAGGCTATGCTTGCCGAGGGTATTGCAATGGTAAAACTGCTCCATTGGTTGAAACCTGCCGTAGAGCGTGGAGGTATAACAGAACTTGATGTTGACAAGCAACTGACAGCGTATCGTAGTGAGAATGTTAATTTTGCAGGCCTTAGTTTTGCAACCATAGCAGCCTATGGCCCCAATGCCGCTATTGTGCACTATGAACCCACTGAGGAGTGCAATGCTCTATTGCAATCACGTGGCTTTTTGTTGCTCGACTGCGGTGGGCAATATAACTGCGGAACAACAGACATTACCCGCACAATTCCTCTTGGCCCATTGAGTGAGGAGGAACGTCGCAGCTACACTCTTGTATTACGTGGGCACATATCACTTGCTATGGCAAAATTCCCATTGGGCACTTGTGGCACGCAACTCGATGTGCTTGCCCGCCAATGGCTGTGGCAAGAGGGTGAAAACTACCTGCACGGTACAGGGCATGGAGTAGGGCACTACCTTAATGTGCACGAGGGGCCTCACCAGATACGTATGAATAATATGCCGGCCCCTTTGCTTCCGGGTGTAACAGTTACCAATGAACCCGGCCTCTACAAGGCTGGCCGCTATGGCATACGCATAGAAAACACTATGCTTGTTAAGCACCATTGTGAAACAGAATTTGGTAGTTTCTGTGCAATGGAGCCGCTTACTTTATGCCCTATAGATACAACTGCTGTAATACCTTCGTTGCTTGGTGCCGATGCCATTGCCTACCTTAACGAATATCACAAGCACGTGTATGAAACACTTGCGCCGCATTTGAGTGGCCCGGAGTTGGAATTCCTGAAAGAGGCCTGCAAGCCCATATAATAATGAGACGCTCGATATTCATACTCCTGGCTCTCTTCCTTGTTGCCTGTAGTGGCAGGGAGGAGTTGTCGCCCATTGAGCTAATAGCTCACGGTGGAGGCGGTATTGAAAGCCATAGATATACAAATTCCCTTGAAGCAATAAAAAAATCTGTGGCCAACGGTTATCGCTATATTGAAATAGACTTTTCTATAACCTCCGACAGTATAATGGTTGCAGCGCACGACTGGGAACTGTTCAATAAAATTACAGGCTTTGAACACAAGGGCGATACAGCCCCCACGTTTGCCGATTTTTCTTCACGCCGAATATTGGGTAAATACACACCATTATCGGCTGCGGATATAAATGAGATTTTTGAGAATGATACAACAATATATCTTGTAACAGATAAAATATCCTCTCCCGAGCTGCTTGCACGTAACTTTCCACACCTTAAAAAACGCACGTTGGTAGAGGCTTTTTCCTATGAGGATTATGCAGAATTGCGTTCACAGGGCTATTATCGTGTATTTTATTCCTGTATGGCAACCGATTTAAACGAGTCGCTTGTGAAACACCTTCTATTGCACCCGTTTTTCAGAGGTCCCAAAATCGATTGGATAACAATGTATGTGGGTGGGCTCGACAATATGGCTTTCCGCATAATCGATGCTTTGGCTACATTTAATATCGCACTTTTTACTGTAAACAACTACACGGAAATTCCTTGCAATAAATTCCACGATGTAGACAGGGTAAAAATGATATATACCGATGATATAAAACCCTAATTCTTTTTTTACTCAACACCTTTTAATCTGTTTCTAAAAAACAGCACTGCAATTACAAGTGTTGTTAAAACTTCGGCCAGTGGCATTGCCAGCCATATTCCTTCGGTGCCGAGTAGCTTAGGAAGAAAAATAAATGAGGGAATAAGCAACACAAAACCACGTAAAAATACTAAAACGGTGGCGTGCTCTATTTTTTCAATACTTTGGTAATAACCTACTATAGCAACATTCAATATAAAGAAAATAATGCCCGTAGCAATATAAGGGAAACCCTCTATGGCTATCTGCCCGGCACTGCTTGCGGTATCGACAAACAGTGCAACCAATACCTTAGGGATAAATATAAATAACAATGCTACACACAATCCAATAGAAACAGATGTTGCAAGTAGCAGCTTGCGTGCCTCTTTTATCTCCTTCCAGCGATATATTCCGTAATTGTAACTTATAATGGGTTGTGCCGATTGCACCACAGCGTTGCCAAACATAAAAAAGAATGGTGTATAGTAGCACGCAATGCCAAAGGCACCAACTCCGTCATCGCCCAAGTATTTCATAAATATATGATTACCCACAAAAAATAGTATGGCAAGTGTAAGCTCACCAAATAACGAAGATGAACCAATCTTGCATTGATAGCCAATGTTGCGGAGAGCAAGCATGGCACTCTTGCGGCTCATTTTAAGCGGAACCAGCCTTAAAGTGTCGGCATAAAAAAGCAGGTAGGCCAATGCCATAATTCCACCAATGATAATACTTATGCCGGTGGCTATGGCAGCTCCCTTCACCCCCATACCAAGCGGGAATATAAAGAGCCAGTCGAGAACGGCATTAAGTGTTGTGGGTATTATGTTGCACCACATTGCATAGCGGGGCGAGCCGTCAAGGCGTATTATGAATAGTCCTATCATTCCCCACATCTCAAAAGCAAAGCAGGGCATAATCCATTGCATATAATCGACTACTTGAGTTAGCAGTGTCTCCGATGCGCCAAGCAGCCTTGCCGTGTACGTAGGGAATAGCAAAACCAGAATACTTAATATTAGCGTGAAAATTGTGGTTACTGCTATTGCTTGCGATGTATTTATCTGTGCAACATTTACCTTCTTTTGCGATAGATAAACCGATGCCGCCACCGAGCAGCCTGCACCAATCATCAACCCAATGCCCGACATTATCTGGTATATCGGTACCACTATGTTTACAGCCGCTACACCGTCAGCACCCACTCCGTGCCCCACAAATATACCATCGATAGCTGTTACAGCACACATGGAAATTGTTCCCCACAATGTGGGTATAAGCAATTTGCGGAAGAGTGTGGAAACCTTTTCCTTCTCAAAATCTATAATGTCTCTTTTCATAGCTGTTTATTTTTGTCCGATAAAAATACCGGATAAATGATTGGTGTTGCCCAGTCATCTTATCCGGTATTGTGGTGTCAATACCCTCCGATGAGGATTTGTACGTGTGTTGTTATATCTGTTATTCTTCGTCGGGTGTGTGCAGAATGAGCGTTGTGGCACCAAGCGTAATTATTGCCCCGGCCTCAATGCGTAGCCTCTCTTTGTTGCCAAGAATACGGTTCATTACAAACGTACCGGTAATGCTTTGGTTGTCGCGTATTGTATAAATGAGTTCATCGCCATAGCCCCGCTTTACATTTACTATGCAGTGGCGGCGGTCCATGCTTGGGTCGCTTGTTTCAATGGGTAGTGTAACCACCGTGCCTTTGTTGTAGCGTCCTATAAGGTTATCGCCCTCTTGCAACGGAAGAGTCTGCTTAAAACAGAAACGGTTTTCAACAACAGTGAGGTAGCCCAAGTCCTCGGTCTCAACCTCCTCGTCGTTACCTATGCGCACAGTAAAACTTTTGCGGCATTGCTCACATTCGAACACTAACGATTGCCCCACCTCATAGCCGCTTGCGTCGAAGTCAATAGGGTGGTCGCACTTTGGGCAGATAATCTTTTTCATTTATAGGGCGTTTGTTTGTAGAACCCACGCGTCGGGGAAGATGCTTTTCAACTCTTTTGCAGCCTCCATAGCTTCTTTGTTAGTTGTGTATTCGCCAATTGAAATACGGTGTCTTCCGCCACCCTTTACAATAGAATAGTTTGCAGTCATCTTTGCCGATAGCTCCTCTATTGCAAGCTGGGCGTTGCTCTCGTTGGGCGAGCTTGCTACAATTATATGATAAACTTTTTTATTCTCAATCTTTTCTGTAGCCGGTTCTTCAATTGCTGAAGGTGCCAATGGTACTATATTCCCTTTTTCTATTATTTCTGCCGGCTCCACTTGCGCCTTTGTTGCAGGAGTCGCAATATTCCCATTAGCATCTATAGGCATAATTTCGCAATTTGCAACCTTGTTGGTTACCTGCCTGGGTGCTACAGCACCAACCTGCTGCATAAGAGATATTTGTTCGTTAGATGCAAAGCCGGTAAACGATGCTTGCATGCTCTTCTTGTATGCGCTGTCGCTTATTGGAGTTACAAAAATAAATGTGAGTATGATTGCTGCTGCTATTGCAATATATTTGCCTAGGTCGCGGTGCTTTATGATAATCTTCCTCTCTTCGCAGTCGCGTAATAAAGGAAATGCAAAAGGTTCAAAACCAAAATTGGCAGGGTCGTCAATGCCGTTGGCATCAACTTCAAACGACACCTCTCCCTTTATATTCATATGGAAAGTACCCAATTCGCCAAAGCGAACAATGCTGTTGTGTGTGAGAGCTTTGTGCAGAGCATCAATCTCGTTATTCATTTTCTTGCCAGCTTCTTCGTATGTAAGCTGCTCGCGGTCTATGTATTCCGAAATGAGCAAAGCGTCATCAGCTTTCACCTGTGGGTTAAAACGCATAGTGCGGTAGGGGGGCACAAAAACACGTTCCTCTACATTATAGTGAGCCGGCACCTCATCGGCCAGAAATGCACCCATTCCCGGTATAATCACGCAGTTGTGTCGCGCAACCAGATACGATATGTATTTTATTAAATTTTCCACGTAGCAAAAATAATAAAAAAAGCTCTGTCGGCAATAGTTTTATCAATAAAAATTAAGTGTAAAGTCTCATTTAATACACTCCTTTTGAAATAGCTGATAAAAAAGCACTATCTTCGCATTTACAAATAATATTATATATGTTTAAACCTCGCAAGATAGAGCTTCTAGCTCCTGCACGCAATGTAGAAACCGGTATTGCTGCCATAGACTGCGGTGCCGATGCTGTTTATATTGGTGCAGCGCAATTTGGTGCAAGACAAGCTGCGGGTAATACTGTAGAAGATATTGCACGCCTTGTAAATTATGCACATATATTCGGTGTGAAAGTATATGTAACCCTTAATACTATACTTACCGACGAGGAGATTGAGCCTGCCGAGCGACTTATAACCCAATTGTACAATATTGGAGTAGATGCTCTCATAGTGCAGGATTTTGCAATCACAAAAATGAATATACCGCCCATACAATTGCATTGCAGCACTCAAATGGATAACTGCACGGTGGAAAAGGCCCGCTTTCTTGCGCAGACAGGCTTCCCGCGCGTGGTTCTTGCACGTGAACTCACTCTGCAGCAGATATCCGAGATACACAATGCTGTGCCCGATACCGAGCTTGAGGTTTTTGTCCACGGTGCATTGTGTGTGAGCTACAGTGGTCGCTGCTACGCATCACAGCACTGTTTTGGGCGTAGTGCTAACCGTGGTGCTTGTGCGCAGTTTTGTCGTCTCCCTTTTACATTGGTAGATTCCGATGGTAACATAATAAAAAAAGATAAACACCTGTTGTCGTTAAAAGATATGAACCGCAGCGCAATGCTTGAGGATATGCTCGATGCCGGTGTTACATCATTAAAAATAGAGGGAAGATTAAAAGATTCTTCATACGTTAAGAATATTACTGCATACTATCGCAGTTGTCTCGATGAAATATTCACCCGTCGTGCCTGTTTTATTCGCGCATCATACGGTACTGTGGCACCGCACTTTATACCATCGCCAGCAAAAAGCTTCAATCGTGGTTTTACCAACTATTTCCTCGATGGAAAGCGTGGCGATATAACTTCATTCTACACGCCCAAATCCATAGGAGAGTATGTCGGGCGTGTAAAATTTGTGTCGCGGGGTTTCTTCACTGTGGTAGGTGGTGCTTTTAATAATGGCGACGGAGCCTGTTTCATTGCCCCCGATGGAAAGTTGCAAGGCTTTCATATAAATAAAGTAGATGGTAATAGGGTGTTCCCGCAAAATATGCCTCCATTGCAGCCTGGGACAATTCTTTATCGTAACTACGATTGTGAGTTTGAACGAAGCCTCTCCCGCCCGCTTGCTCCACGTCGTCTTCCATTGACACTCACATTTGCTGATACTCCCGTGGGCTTTTCCCTCACTGCCACAACCGAAAGTGGCATCACCTGCATTGTCGATGCAAAAATGGAAAAAGAGGAGGCACGTGCTCCCCAGCAAGGCAACATAAACGCGCAACTAAAAAAATGGGGCAATACACCGTTTGAGGTTTCAACCATAGCAATAGAATACAATGAAAATTGGTTTGTACCATCGTCTTTGCTCTCAGATATGCGTCGCCGCTTGTGCGATAGCCTGATTGCAGCCTTGCACAGCCATAACCGGCGTGAAGCAATGCCATCTATAGCAAAAGCACCACTTATAAGCACCACTATAGACTATACCGGAAATGTGTCCAATAGCCTGGCTCGTGCATTCTACACCGAACGAGGTGCACAATCCGTAGCCCCGGCCTATGAATTACAACCCCAAGAAGGCCGGCCAATAATGTATTGTAAGCATTGTATAAAATATTCAATGGGGTGGTGTACAAAAACAGGTGAAAAATCTCCATATAAAGAACCTTATTTCCTTGTATCGGCCGATGGCCGACGCTTCCGGCTCCATTTCAATTGCAAAGAGTGTCTTATGACCGTAACTGCAGAAAAATACAAAAGCTACATTCCAAGGGGAGGGAATGTAGCTTACCCGAGTAAACGCTTTTACCCGTTCGGGTGTCGGCTTTCACAAGTGGACACTACCGCCAAATCTATTACTATGAAAAACACATAAATAGAACATACGGCGGGGTAAAAAGTTTGTTTTCAATAAGTTAAAAAAGTATAAAACGCTATTTTATTTGTTTTTAACAAAAATAAAAACCGCATTTCGGTGCATTTCTACGCATTTTATACTATTTTTGTGTGCACAAAGTGTGCACAATATGAAAAACAGAACTATCTGCCACAAATACCCTTGTATTCGCAATAGTGGCAACGCTCCTTTTTATCTGTGGGTGTAAACGACTTCTCGTTGTTGAAAATATCTTGCAACACACTTTCCAGGCGACTTAGGAAATCTTCCTTTAAATCTGCGGCATTCTCTATTGGCTTGTCGTTAATATCGACAACAAAATCCTCGTGCATCGCATTGTCTTTTCTTATAATATAGATGAGCTCCGGCACAACTTTCTCTATGCACGCTTGTTTCACTTTTTCAATCCAATTGAAGTCTTTGTGGTTGCTGTAGTCGTGGCCATCGTTCAATTGCTCAATCACAGCTACAGAGTATAGCAGTGCCTGGAAACGGTAACCTGCGCTGTCGCCTTCGTGTGCAAAAATTTCGCTGAGCGTACTCTTTTTATCTTGCAATTTGTCTCGTCCTGTTTTGTAGTCTATAATGGTAAGTGTTTTATTCTTGGCATCAATTCGGTCAATATTTCCACCAATTTTAATCTTAATATCTTTTCCATTAATACTTTTAAAAGAATATGGGAATTCTACTCTTTTTTCACCACCAATATATATATATGGTGTATGTGCTTTGTCCATTTTTATGAGACGCTGCATAAAGCGGAGCATAACTCTTTTATTTATAATCTGCTCTCCGTTATAGACGGGCTTGTTGTCTTTTTTAAAGAAAAGTTCTTTGTATGCATTCTCTATGTGCTTTAGAAGCAGTAAAGGGTTGTCCTCATACTTTTGCAGGTCCTCTTTTTCTATTACTCCATTGCCTTTTGTAGTAATTTCGTCATACATTAATTTTGCTGCAAGGTGGAATATGTCGCCAAAATCGTTTGCTTCCAAATCTGTGCTCACCTCATTGAACTTTTTCAAGCCCAATATAAAATAATAGAAGAACTTCAGTTCACATTCGAGGTACTTGTTTATACCCGATGGCGATAGAGCATAAGCCTCTTTGTTGGTGTATATGTTGAATTTCTCATAAAGCGTTTGCATAATGTTTGCGTCCTTCTCCACAGCTTTAGGCTCAAAATCTATGTTTGTCTGTTCTGCTTCCAGGTGCAGGCGTTTTACATTGTAGAGGTTCTCGCCAAGTATTTGTTGCAGGTAACGCGAGCACTCTCCTTTGTTTTTGCTTTCCGTTGAACTATTATATACTACGGTTACATTCTCGGCCCTTTGCAGCAGACGATAGAAATAGTATGCATAGATAGAGTCGCGGTGCTCACTCATTGTAAGCCCAAAAGCACGGCGTAGGTTGTATGGTATAAATGAGTTGTCGCTACTGTTCTTGGGAAGGTTACCCTCACTTGCTGCCAATATGATAATATTCTTGAAATCGAGGTTACGTGTTTCAAGCAGTCCCATTATTTGCAATCCCACCACCGGCTCACCGTGGAACGGCATGCTCTGTTGTGATAAAATGCGCAACAGCAGGCTGCCGAGCGACGATTGTTGCAGTTCAATATCTCCGTTGTCAAGCAGGGCAAGCAGGCGTTGTGTCTGGTTGTGTGCTTTTAAAAGAGCCTCGCAAAAGAGCTCCTCGTAAAGGTCCTGACTTATATCTCCAATCTCGGTTCTGCTATTTGCTATTGCATAAATCAGTGCGGCAATATTCCTTATCCACTCTGTGTTGTTTTCGGGGTGTGAAAATGCCAGTGCAAGAATATCATCGCAACACAATTCTTCTGTAGAAGGGAAGAATCTTTTTTCGTTTAGCAATCTTTCACGTAGTTCTATTGCATTGGGGCTGCTCTGTATAATATACGGGTGCTTCAAAATTCTTTCCACTGCAGTGAGGGTATATCTCTCTTGACGTTTGTCGTATCCACGAGTTTGTAGGTCGACAAGCAATTTTGCAAGGCTAAATACCGGTGTATGCGAGATGGGGAATCCCATTGTTACATTAAGGTTTTTAAGTTTCCTTTCATTAACCTCTGCGGGCAGTGTGTGCAGTACCGACTCCAGCATTGTTTCATCGCACAGTACTATAGCTGTTTCTATCTCCTTTTCCCTCAAATTCTCTTTTAACCACTGTGGTATATAACGTGTTTGAATATTGTCGCTGCCAGTCGATATAAATGTAACCTTTTTCTCCTTTGCAATATTATTGAAAAGGTCGCCGCTGAGTGCATTGGGGTAGCGTTGCAGGTTCGTGCGCATAAAATGCCCGGCCTCGTGCTGTAAATTATCGGTATAGTGCTTGTCGTAGTCCCAGTAAAAGAGTGCCTTTCCCTCTTTCTTTATAATATTAAACAGCTCCTTTTCGGCACCGTTTAAAGCATTGAACCCAACAAATACATATTTGTCGTAGGCAAGATTCAACCCCTTTTCTTTCTCAATAACATCGCGGTATAGCATTCCTTCATAGGCAAGTTGTTCATTTTTTAGCACCTCTCTGAACGATGTATAAATATTGTGTAGTACCTCCCACGTGTTTTTGAATTTCTCTTTAAGCTCGCTCTTTTTTTGTGGAGCAAAATTTGTGAAAAATTGTTGTACAGCCTTTTGTTGCTCCTCGTTAAGAATATCTTTGGCAGTGCCCAATTTGTGTAAATCCTCTATGTTGGCAAAAAGTTGCTTTGCATTGGCAAGATTTTTATCTACATCATCGAAATCCTTTACAAGCATCTCACCCCAATAGTAAAACTTGTCGAGGCTCTCCTTGCTACCTGTATGTTGCATATACACCTTGTGCAGTTTACTTACAAGCAACACAGGGTCGGCAATTATGCTGTCTGAACACTCTTCGAATAACTCACTGATTGTAATGCAAGCGGGGCTCCATGCAGCTCCGTCGCCTATTTTTTCAAGCAGGTATTCGTTGAAGAACAGGCCTGCACGCTTGTTAGGGAACACCATTGCCACCCCTTCAAAATTTCCATTCAAACGGGTATATAAGTCGTCGGTTACAATCTTCAAAAATGGTTTCATAACTTCTTAGAATTCCACTGTTTTTGCATCAATAATTTCATCTCTGTCAACATACCACACATAGCCTTTTATGCTTTTGTATCCAATTTTTGCAAGCAGGTCCATATAATCCTGCACCTGCCGGCAATGGTCTCTGTTTTTCTTTGCAAATTTATAATCGACAACAATAACACTGTCGTTGTCAATCATTACACGGTCGGGACGGTATGTGTTTTTGCCTGTTTTGTATCCTTTGCACAAAATGGCACACTCATTAAAAAGTTTATATCTGCCACTGAACCAATCTTTGGCTTGTGGAAGTTGTAAAGCCTTTTCCAGCTTGCTTTTTATGTAGTTCTTCTCTTTTTCGGTGGAAATAAGCCCCTCTAAAAGTAGCTTGTTAAGCAGACGTGGAAGCTCATTGCCTGTGGTCATTTTTGCAAGTATACTGTGCATAAGTTCACCTCTTGCAATAGAGTCGTAAACTCTTTTCTCTTTTTTGTCCGATGCAAGGAAACGTGCAAGCTCTCGCGATTGCTTGAATGTGAGGTGGTTCTCGTAACTGCAAAAACCGAGTATCTCTTTTTCTTCGCTATCTACTATAAATGGGTTATTGGTAATCTCCTTCTCCTCTTCTTCATCTAAACAAATATCACCGTATGTATATACACCACTGTCTGTATCATAGGCTGAACCACTTAGTGTGGTGAGGTCGGGGATAGTGCTTGCAACCAGCTTGGAAAGTGTGTTTAAGCCCTTTTTCTCCCCTTTCTCAATGAAAATAACAAGGTTGTTCTTTGCTCGGGTGGTGGCTACATATAACAGGTTCAAGTTATCTACAATTTGGAATAGGTAGTCGTGGTTGTAGTGTTTCTCGTAAATAGATTCCAACATCAGTTTTTTACTGCTTATGGGTATAAGGCTTAATGTGTTGAATGGCTCAATGTCAGAATCGCACCACAGCGTGTTACCGGCCCTTCCTGTAAGCTCCCAATTGCAGAATGGAATAATCACTGTGCCAAATTCAAGCCCTTTTGAAGCATGAATTGTCATAATGGTAACACTGTCGCTGCTTGCAGCGGGTATTGTTTCGTTGCACAAACTATTCTCCCAAGCCTCCAGGAATCCTTTAATGTCCGATGCTTTGTTGTTTATGCACTCCGACGCTTTGTCAAGGAAAGAAAATATATATGCGCTCTCGGTTTCAACCCTGTCGATATGTAAAACAGATATCAATTTTTCAATAAGTTCATATATTGGTAGGCCGATGAGTGCAGGCATTGCTTCCAGGTATTCACAGGGCAGGAAATGCACAAATTCTTCCTTCTTAAGGCCGATATCTGCAGAATTATCTGTTTTTTGTAATAACTTGTTATAGAGTGTTACAAATGTAGCTAAATTAACATAGTCATTCGGTATATATATGTGGCGCATAGCTGCAATTATAAGCTGCACAGCTATAGATGCCGAAAGTTGGTAGGCCTCGTGCGACACAATTTTGCGCTCGGGAAATTCCTGTTTGAATGCCTCCACAATCATAGGAATAACACTCTTCCCGCGTACCAATATTGCAATATCACCTGCCGGTATGTTCTCTTTTTCAATAAAACAGTGCAATGTCTCCATAAGCGGCCCTATAGCCTCTTCGCCCAAGGTACCTCGCGAGTTCTGCTTGGCAATTTCCCTTATCTGCACATAGCCTTTCTCTTCTCGCTTTTCAGGCACCGCCTGTTCCACATCACTATAAGCTCTTGAAAGGCTTTTAAGCCCAGTTCCCAAGTGATCGTTAAATGTTGCAGAGATATTTTTTACAGCACTGCTGAAAAGCCTGTTGTTAAATGCCACAACGCGCCTTGTGCTTCTGAAGTTTGTCGATTGGTATGTGTATGGTCCATCGGTTACCTTTTGCGAAACTATTTCAATCGTTTCGGGGTGGTAGCTCTCAATGTTGTTCATAATGTTCCAATCGCTGTTTCTCCAGCGATAAATAGACTGTTTTACGTCGCCTACAATAAGGTTGTAGTTGCCACGGGCAATAACCTCGTCGAGCAAAATCTTGAAACACTCCCACTGCAATTTTGATGTGTCCTGGAATTCGTCTATGAATATGTGGTTTATCTCCGTGCCTATCTTCTCAAAAATGAACGACGTGTTGTCTGTAATCATTCTGCTTAGAAAGTACGTGGTTTCTGCAAGCAGAAATCTGTTTTCCCGTTCATTCTCCTCCTTTAAAGTCTTTGCAATGGTGTTCAGCAGGCCAAGCCTGTGAAACATCTCAAGCGACAGAACACAGCTGTTAAACAGCCTGTATTCTCTGCTTTCAATTTGCTTCAATTCCTTCAGTAATGTTACTATGAGGTCGTTTACAGCAGGGTACTGGGAAAGTTTGTCCTTGTCGGTGGTTCCATCGGCAATTTTATCAATGACAGCCGATTTTAAGAATTTGTCCTCCTTGAAATCAAATCCATTCATCAGGTTGAAATATTTCCATACACCGGTGGATTTCCCTGCAAAATCCTTTTCACTCATTCCGGTGGTTGCTGCAGCAAATCTTGCATAGATGTCATTTATTTTATTATTTATGGCATCTGTGCAATCTTTTTTCAAACTCTCAATATTGGCACGGAAACGTTTAAGCAATGCACCCTCTTCGGCATCAATCTCTTCTCGTAGCTTGTCGCCACGTTGCTGGTACTCCTCTTGCAGCAATTGCTTTGCAAACGATTTTATTGCCGATGCAACTTTCCAACTTTTATTGCTGTTGAGCTTGTCGTCTATGTAGCTTATTATTTGCTCCATTTCACCCGACTCCTTCTCCAGTCTTTTTATATATGTATCCACCGCCTCGTCGAGCAGTTCTTCGCCATTTAATAAAAATTCCACATCGCCATTAAGTTCAAGCTCTTTGGCAAGGCTGCGTAGCACCGATTGGAAAAAAGCATCAATCGTCTGTATGCGAAAATGTCCGTAATCGTGCAGAATGAGGTTAAGTGCAGTACGTGCCTGCTTGCTTATCTTCTTGCGGCTCATTTCGGGGTACGCTTCAAGCATCTTTTTCATGTATTTCTCAGATGCGGGCAATTCGTATGCAATGCCATAGAGCTGGCTCAAAATGCGCTCCTTCATCTCACCTGTAGCTTTGTTTGTAAAAGTAACAGCTAGTATGTGCTTGTAGGCTTCGGGCGATTTTATAAGCAGCATTATGTATTTGACGGCAAGGGTAAACGTCTTTCCCGAACCTGCCGATGCTCTATAAACCTCTAAATTTTTTCTGCTGTTCATTGTGTGTCCTCTCTTTTGTGCAAAACGTTTAATTAGCAATGCTAATATACAAATAATCTATAGAATACTTCTTAAATACGTTGTATAATTTCTTATGTGCATAAAAAGAATTCAATAAATTTAACCTACCTTTGCAAGCAGATTAGATACATAAAAGAATATGGCAGCAATGCCACTAAAAAATATATAATATGTCAAAATATATTGTAGAAGACCCGCGCAAAGTTACCACTCGACGTTTCATTGAGATGAAACAAAAAGGTGAGAAAATAGCAATGCTGACAGCGTATGACTACACCACGGCAATGCTTATCGATTGTGCCGGTGTAGATGCTATTCTTGTTGGAGATTCGGCGTCTAATGTAATGGCCGGAAATGTAACAACGTTGCCCATTACCTTGGACCAGATGATATATCATGCAAAATCGGTGGTGCGTGGTGTTAAACGTGCCTTAGTGGTTGTGGATATGCCTTTTGGTACATACCAGGTAAATGCCGACGAGGCAGTAAAGAATGCTATACGCATAATGAAGGAGAGCCACGCCGATGCACTTAAATTGGAGGGCGGTGAGGAAATTCTACCGTCGGTACGCAAAATTCTCGACGCAGGAATACCCATTATGGGGCATTTGGGTCTTACCCCTCAGAGTATAAACAAGTTTGGAACATACTCGGTACGTGCAAAGAGCGACGAAGAGGCCGATAAACTGCGTCGTGATGCTCTCTTGCTGCAAGAAGCCGGTTGTTTTGCCATTGTTCTTGAAAAAATACCCGCAGCACTCGGTACAGAGGTTGCACGTAGCCTGGAAATCCCTGTAATTGGAATAGGTGCAGGTGGGGCAGTAGATGGGCAGGTTCTTGTGTATGCTGATATGCTTGGTATGACAGCCGATTTCACCCCGCGTTTTCTCCGTAGGTATGCCGACCTCCACACTGTTATTACCGATGCAGTGGGCAACTATGTGGGTGATGTTAAAGCTTGCGATTTTCCCAATGAAAAGGAGCAATACTAACACATACATTCTCATAAAAACAAATGGCAACGTTGTAAAGCGTTGCCATTTGTTTTTATGAGAATATTTGTTTACTCTACAATATTGCTTTCCTGCTCATTACCGTCGAGTTCAAAATCATTTCCCTCCTCCTCCTCGATTGCATTAATTATCTCATCGAGAGTGCCGGGGTTGTTTCTCTCTTCCTGTATTTGCAGTAAAATATCATACAAATAGTTGTTGTCTCGGTCTATGAGTGTGCTTGGTACTGCGGCAATAAGCGACGACAATTCGTTGTTGTCAAAAAGGTCGCTGTACTGGACAAGCATAAACATTCCAATCATATTATCCATGTTCTCACGGATAATCTTTTGGATATATGTCATAGCCTTGCGCTGAACCGTATAACAGTTGTTGCTGAGTTCAGCCTTTTTCTCGTCGGTTAGAGTGCTGTCGCGGTAGAGAGTGTCTTGGTATTGCAACATCTCTACAACAAACTTTTCCAGGTCCTCTTCCAGCTTAATATTCAAGTCGTTGGTAGGAGTTCCTGTAATGTGGCTGCCGGTGTATGTAATCTCTGCATCAATATTACCCGGCTCAAGGAAGAACATTGCATAAATGGGTTCTTCGCCTTCTTCGTATCCAATGTAATAAATCTTACAACCTTCCAAGTCTCCTCCAAAAACAAATTTACCATCTTTTATGGTTGTCTTTGCAGTTGTCTTGAAATCTTGCCCATCATTGGAATAACCAAGAAAAACAGTGTCTCCCTCTTGTGCACCCTCAATGGTTCCCTCAACTTTGTATGTGGTCGATTGGCAAGCACATAGTGCTACTGTGGCAATAATATAAGCTAATAACTTTCTCATACAGAAATAACGTATTAGCAGATATATTGTTTGCTAATAGATTTATTGCTAAGTACACATTCAATAGCCTCTGCAAAAATGCGTGCAATAGAGAGTTGCTTCACTTTGGGGCAACCGCGGTCGTAGGGAATACTGTTTGTGAAAACAATCTCCTCCATAGAAGACTCGCGTACACGCTCCGAAGCATTGCCCGACATAATGCAGTGCGAAGCAATGGCACGAACCGATTTTGCACCATTCTCCATCATAAGATTTGCAGCCTTTGAGATAGTGCCTGCGGTATCTACAATATCATCTACGAGAACAACATTCTTGCCCTTAACATCGCCAATAATCTGCATGCTCTCCACAACATTGGCTTTTGCACGTGTTTTATGGCAGAGTACCAGGGGCACACCAAGGCATTTTGAATATGCGCTGGCGCGTTTTGAACCGCCCACATCGGGAGTTGCAATTACAAGGTCATCGAGTTTCAATGAATTAATGTAGGGGACAAACACCATTGAAGCGTAAAGGTGGTCAACGGGAATGTCAAAGAAACCTTGAATCTGGTCGGCATGCAAGTCCATAGTAATAATGCGGCTTACACCGGCAACACTCAAAAGGTCGGCAACCAGTTTTGCACCGATAGAAACACGAGGCTTGTCTTTACGGTCCTGGCGAGCCCAGCCAAAGTAGGGCATAACGGCCACAATGCTCTTTGCCGAAGCACGTTTTGCAGCATCGACCATTAAAAGTAGCTCCATGAGATTGTCTGAATTGGGGAATGTAGATTGTACCAAGAATACATTCTTTCCACGGATAGACTCCTCGTACGATACAGCAAATTCACCATCAGCAAAGTAAGTTGTATTCATCTGTCCGAGCTCACAACCTAGCTCTTTGCAAATCTCTTCAGCAAGGTAACGTGATTTTGTACCTGCAAACACCATGTAAGGGGTATTGTTCATAATGCGGCTAATTAATTGTTATTTTGTTATTTATTTTGTTTTTTCTCCATTTAAAGTTTGTCCACCACTTTTTTTAGCTTAAGAAAGCGGTTTATGAGGTCGGTGTAATCTGTTGAACGACAAGAGTCAAAGTTTGCCCATAATTGCTCGTCAAGAATCACTCCGCCGAATCCATAAGCAGGCAGACGTTTAAGGTTTGTTTCGTCGATATTTCCAAAAGCCCAAGTCTTTTTGTTTATCATCTTTTTCCCAATCTCATTTAATTCGGCACTTTGATGAAAAGTGCGTCCAAGCGGGCCAAAGCAAACAATATTATACGTTTCACGCAACTCTTTTAACTCTTTTAAGTTGTGGGCATAGCCCACAAGCTTTCCTTTCTCGTCGCCCATTGGAGGGTTTGATGAGAGAGAAAAAAGCGTACCTGCCAGGTTGTATTCTTGCATAAGACGACCATTGCAGGAAAATATGCGTTTGTGGTATTTCTTGGGTATAAGGCCTAACAACCTCTCTATAAATTGAGGGTGTGGATAGGCTTTGTAGAGAAAGAGATAATCGAGCCCCTCGTCGAACAGTCGGGTAATTATTTTGTCTTCCTCAACAAAAAAAGTCGGTTTTGTGGCAACAGCCAGTTTCATATCTTTAGTGGTAAGGTTTGTGCTCTATACTATAATACGTTGCAAATTTAATATATTTTATCATAAACACCGCCATAAAACAATAATTATTATCATAAATTATTTAATACTTGATAAAATCCTTCGATTGCATCTGTTTGGCCCATTTTTACACAAAGTAGAGTATATGAAACAAAAAATGCTGTTGAGCTGTTTTATATACTCCTAGTAATAATTAAAAATAACAATTATGGCAAAAGAGAGTGTTTTGATATTGCGGCAACGTATAGAACTGCCCCGTCTGATTGACCAACTAAATGCAGCACTCAGCGAGGAGTGGCTTGCTTTCTATCAGTATTGGGTAGCCGGCTATGTGGTGGAGGGTGCGATGCGTGCCGATGTCCAAAGAGAATTTGAGGAACATGCTGTTGAAGAGTATAATCATGCTAAAATGTTAGCAGAAAGAATTATACAATTAGAGGGCGAGCCTGTGCTCGACCCTGCTCAATGGAGTGTGCTTGCGCGGTGCAAATATTCTCCTCCGCTGAAAAATGATGTAGTAACATTGCTCAAAGAGAATATAGCAGCCGAACGTTGCGCAGTTATACGTTACGAAGAAATAGCATCTTTCACTAATAATGTCGATTACACCACCTGCGACATTGCAAAGCGTATTATGGCCGAAGAGGAAGAACACGAACAAGACCTGCAAGATTGCTTGCGTGATATTGAGTGGATAATTCAATCCACAGCAGTAAAAGTATAAATAATCAAAAATGGTTTGGGCTGCTGCCCAAACCATTTTTGATTATAATTTACTCTTCATCTAAAAATCTTTTTGTAATAGGGTGGTACTCCTCTATGCGACGGTCGCGCAGGAACGGCCACCACTGGCGCACCTCCTCACTGCGTTTTAGGCTCACCTCCACAACCTCTGTCTGCTCCTCTTCGGCAAAGTGGGCAATAAACTCTCCCTGAGGGCCCGCAATAAAGCTGTGCCCCCAGAACTGTATGCCGCGCGTCTGGCCCGAAGGGTCCGGTTCGTGCCCGCAGCGGTTAATTGCAATAACCGGCAGCCCGTTAGCTACGGCGTGGCCGCGTTGCACTGTTTGCCACGCACCAAGCTGTCTGTTTTTTTCTTCGTCGGTGTCGCTGCTCTCCCAGCCAATGGCTGTAGGGTATATAAGAAGGTCGGCACCGCGTAGTGCCATTAGGCGTGCCCCTTCGGGGTACCACTGGTCCCAGCACACCTGCACTCCAAGCGTGCCTATGCTTGTCTTAATGGGGCGAAAACCAATATCTCCGGGGGTAAAATAGAACTTTTCGTAGTATGCAGGGTCGTCGGGGATATGCATCTTGCGGTACTTGCCGGCAATGGTTCCATCGCTGTCGAAAACCACAGCGGTGTTGTGGTATAACCCCTTGGCACGTGCCTCAAAAAGCGATGTTACAAGTACAATTTTGCACTCTGCTGCCACTTGCCCATAAAACTCTGTCGAGGGCCCGGGAATGGGTTCTGCATATGAAAAATTGGCCGTAGATTCCACTTGGCAGAAATAGGGCGAGTTGTGCAATTCCTGCAATACCACCAATTGCGCACCTTGCTGTGCTGTTTTGCGTATTGCGGTAGCGAGTTTTTCTTTGTTCTGTTCTATGTTCTCTCCAATAGAGAGTTGTATCATTCCAATTTTTATCTTGTCCATTGTTAAATATTATCGGGTGAGGGGTATTGCATTGTAACGCAGTGCAATGAACCGTGTTGTTTAATGAGCGCACGACAATCTATTCCCACAATCTCCTTGTCGGGGAATGCGGTTCTCAAAACTTCAGCGGCAGCAGCGTCATTCTCGGGCTGTGCATAAGTGGGGTAGAGTACGGCACTGTTCATAATAAGGAAATTGGCGTATGTCGCCGGCAGACGTTCTCCGTCTTCGTCATATATAGGCCTTGGCGATGGTAGTGCAAGCAAGCGGTAAGGGTTGCCCTCTGCTGTGCGGAAATCGTGTAATTGCTTTTCCATCATAGATAAGTCGTAGTATTGCTCTTCGTCATCTTTGTTAGGCGACATATAAACAATGGTATCACCGGGTGTAAAACGTGCAATTGTATCGATGTGTCCATCGGTGTCATCTCCAATAAGGTTCCCATAGTCGAGCCACAACACACGGTTGCAGTGCAACATTGATGTAAGAGCTGCTTCCAAATTATACTGCATCATAGAGTTTCTGTTTGGTGCAAGCAGGCATTGTGAGGTTGTGAGCAAAGTGCCCTTTCCGTCGGTTTCAATAGAGCCACCCTCGAGAACCCAATTGTTCATATCTCTATAAACGCCTTTTACTATTCCGCAATCGTACAACTGTTTGTTTATTGCGTTGTCGAGGTCGGCTTTGAATTTTTTACCCCAGCCGTTGAAACAGAAATCAAGATAGTGCTGCTTGCCGTTGCCTTTTTCAAGCAGTGTGATAAAGCCGTGGTCGCGTGCCCAAGTGTCGTTGCTTTGGCAAGAGAAAACGACAATGTTGTCCATTTGTGCACCCGATCTATCAAGGATTTTTTCAACCTTTTCTTTTTCCGGTGTTGCAATTAACAATTTTTCTCGCTTGCTTATAGCCTTTGCTATCTCAATGAAGCAATCTTCAACCTCATTAAGCATGTAGTACCAGTCGCTTTTTGCGTGTGGCCAAGTAAGCTGTATAAAATCCTGCTCGTGCCACTCGGCAGGGAAATATAAATCCTCAACGTTGCTCATTTACACTTTTCTTTTACGGTCGAAGAAGGGGTTTTTTGACGATGCGCTTACCGGAATTGCAATTATGTAGTTGCAACCATCGAGCCAGCCAAGTTGCTTGGCTGCGTAACCGGCAGAATACATAACACGTGTGTCGAGACGCAAGTCGGCAGCAGTGGCGCAAGCAGAACCTACAGCAATACCAACATCAATGGTATTCATGGCACAGGGAATTCCTGCGGGGCGGCTGTCGCAAGTGGGGCAGCCACAATATGCGCAGTTAAGGCCCATAGGCTCTTCGTGAGAGCCGACAAGTACTATTGCTTCGGCCGAAAGAATGTTGTCGGCATCGCGCAGAAGTCCTCCTCTGCCTAGTCGCTCACCAATTGAGCGTAACTCATCGCTGAGTTTTGTTATATCTTCGTCGGTAACAAGAGCCACCTCTATTATATCAACTCCTTTTGCTTTCGGTGCAGTGCGTGCAGCAGTCATCATCTGCATTGCAGCCTCAATCACGTGCTTATGACGTGTTTCACGTTCATTGTATATCATAACATAAAAGATTAATATCTTTGCGAAGATAAATAAAAAAAACGAATATTGCAGGAAAGTTATTCAATGTTTACATATTCATTGGTAAATAATTTTTTCAATTTATCTCAACAATATTCTGTTGCTTAAGATAAAAAGATAGAAAAAGTGTGAAAATGTAAAATTATGCATTGATAAAAAATTTCCTACTCTCTTAGTTTTTTGTATCTTCGCAATCGTTTTTTATAGAAGCAGAAAATGAGAGATATAATAAAAAATATTTTACTGTTTGTAATTATTTCGTCTGTAGTCTCGTGTAGCAGTTTCAAGGCTATCGAGCGTGGCGATATACTCTATTCTGATGAGGCTTTCAAGTGTTATCTGCAAAGCGAGAATATAGAAATAACCCAAAATAATAATGTCGAGCTGCTCAATGGCGCACATGAAAAATTCGACGATATGTTCCGTGCCATAAGAAATGCCAAGCATCATATACATCTCGAATATTTCAATTTCCGCAACGATTCCATAAACAAAGAACTCATAACTCTCCTGGCCGATAAAGCAAAGGAGGGTGTAGAGGTGCGTGCATTGTTCGATGCTTTTGGTAATATGTCCAACAATAAACCATTGAAAAAAGAGCACATAGAGGAGATTCGTTCAAGAGGAATTGAACTTGTGAAATTCGACCCTATAACTTTCCCGTGGATAAACCACGCAACCTCGCGCGACCATCGTAAAATTGTTGTAATTGATGGCGAGGTTGCATACACCGGTGGTATAAATGTTGCCGATTATTACCTGACAGGGCTCGAAGGAATAGGTAAATGGCGCGACATACACACCCGTGTGGAGGGTGCGGCTGTGGCCAAGCTGCAGGATATATTCCTTGCAATGTGGAACCGTGAAACAGGGCAACAGATTGGCGGGCATAAATACTATCCCACGCCCGCGGAGGCCGGTAACGCAGCTGTTGCAGTAGTAGATCGCTGGCCCGGTAAAAATCCTAAGCAGATGCGTCAAGCCTATGCAAACGCCATAAACGCGGCTAAAGACAGTGTAACAATCATAAGCCCCTATTTTATACCGCTTAAAGTAGTAAGAAAGGCTATAGAAAAAGCACTCGACGACAGTATTAAAGTGAATATAATGCTCACTGCAAAGGGTGATATTCCATTACTCCCCGATGGTGTGTGGCGTCTTGGCTACAAATACATGAAACGCGGTGCCAATGTTTATATGTACGATGGTGGTTTTAACCACTCAAAAGTAATGTGTGTCGATGATAAATTCATTACTGTCGGTTCCACAAACCTTAATAGCCGCAGCCTGCGATACGACTATGAAACAAACATTTTTGTTTTTGACAATGACGATACTCGCGACCTCTATGACATAATAGAAGAGGACAAGAAAGAGAGCTTCATACTCACAAAAGAGATATATAAAAAGCGTTCTTGGTGGCGTCGTTTCTGTGGTTTCTTTGTGGTGTTGCTGACACCGATAATGTAATATAAAAAGGCTTCCCGCGGGAAGCCTTTTTATATTACATTATTCAAATTCCAATGTACCGAAGAATTCGGGGCGGTGGAAGCTTGGCTCTTCCCACTCGATAGGTGCCCATGATATAAAATGCGGGGTGGGCAGTTCATCGCCACATTTGTATAGGTTACAACTCATTTTTTCCCCATTCCAACTTTCAACACTGCTGCGGAACAGTGCACTTGCGGGGATTATTTCTATAACACTCCAGCTATGCTCGCCTTCGCGCAATGGGAAACACTCGGTCCCAAGCGACGGGTGGCGCACTACACTGTCGATAACATTCATGGGAGCCGATTCCTTTGGCTCATCGGCAGGGTGCCACGCAAGCAATAGCTTTCCGGTGCAAGTGCACTCGAAATTATAGTAATCCATATTACCTTGCGGTGATACAAAGAACTCTACGCAAGGGTCGGTCCAAGTCCTTCCCTGGTCCTCGGCCACGGCTGCCTGTATATCTTTTTCGGTAACACTGAATTTTATATACAATTTGTCGCCACTATGGAACAGCTTGGCCTCAACTTTGGGGGTATAGGGGAATTCTGCAGGCCAATTGCAGCAATCTACAGCGTGTCCTTCAACCGAGTCGAACACCTTTTCAATGTCATTCACATCATTTGTTGCAGGTACTATTTTAGGTACAAAAATCTTTTTCATCGTTAATGCGGTTTTAGTTTTACATTTGGGCGAAGATAAACTATTTATTTGAAAAACTGTGTCAAGGGGAGAAAATATTATGGGAATTGCACTATTTTTGCAACTATACAAGAGTAATTTCTTTTTTTAGAAAGTTAAACAGCCTCTTATTGTCCAACAACTATGCCCATAATAGAGATAAACTCGCTTGCAACTGCCGGCTTGGAGCCATACAGTGCCCTCACCGAAGCGCAACTGCGCAATAATGCCGATATATTCATTGCCGAAAGCCCCAAGGTGATAGAACGTGCACTCGATGCAGGCTGTCGCCCGCTGTCGCTCCTGTGCGAGCGTAAACACATTGCAGGTGATGCAGCCGCCATTATAGCCCGCTGTGGTAACATTCCGGTTTACACCGGTGAACGTAGCTTGCTTGCCACGCTCACGGGTTACACACTCACCCGTGGCGTGCTGTGCGCAATGCAACGCCCTGTACTGCCCACGGTGCGCGACGTGTGCAATGGCGCACGCAGAATAGTGGTTGTCGATGGAGTGGTAGATACCACGAATATAGGAGCAATCTTCCGTTCGGCAGCAGCGTTGGGCATCGACGCGGTGCTGCTCACACCGCAATCGTGCGACCCTCTTAATCGTCGTGCAGTGCGTGTGTCGATGGGCTCGGTATTCCTTGTTCCCTGGGCTTGGTTGCGGGCACCTGTGAGTTCACTCAAAGAGCTTGGTTTCTGCACTGCTGCAATGGCTCTCACCGATAATTCTGTATCTATTGACAATGAACAGCTTGTAAACGAGGAAAAACTCGCAATAATAATGGGTAACGAGGGCGACGGTCTTTCGCTCCACGTGATATCAACAGCCGATTACGTGGTGCGCATTCCTATGGCCCACGGGGTTGATTCCTTGAACGTGGCTGCTGCAGCTGCGGTTGCCTTTTGGCAATTGAGGGCAAGGTGAGTTTTCTTCAAAAAAAAATATCTTCGTTGTAACAAATATGTAAAATCTCCGTCATACAGTTGATAGCATAACAACCTTAATGACACACGACGAATTCAAACGTAGATTCCTACCATTGCAATCGCTACTTTTTCGCGATGCAATGCGCATTCTTGGCGACCGCTTCGAAGCCGAAGATGCCGTACAGAATCTATATCTGCGTTTGTGGGAAAAACGCGCTGAACTCCAATCTCTTATGTCGCCCGAAGGCTATTGCCGAATTGCTATGCGTAATATATGCATAGACCGTCTTCGCTGTGTTATCGATTCTGCCGGTAGCATAGTCGATGACATACAGGTGCCCGATGATGCAAAGACATTGTTTGAAATAAAAGACGAGCAACGGAGCATACAAATATATTTAAGCGGGTTACCACCACAACAACGCAAGGTTGTAAAGTTGCGTATGAGTGGCCATAGTTACGCAGAAATAGAGTCGCTTACGGGCCTTTCGGCAGTAAATGTAAGGGTCATAATAACTCGTCTGCGTAAAAAATTCAGAGAGTATTATAACAAATAAGATGCACTAATTATGGAACTGAAAAGCAAAATAGATAAGTTTTTCAATGGTACTCTCACTTACGATGAGGAGCAGGAGTTGTATCTCTATTTGTGCAGCAACGACGTGCCGGCAGAGATGCAACGCGACAAAGAGACAATCATCGCGCTCTGCACCGATGCAAACGATTATACGTTGCCCATAGGTGCTAGTGAACGCCTCATTGCTATGCTCGATGCGCTCGGTGATGCCTCTCCTGTTGCTACAACCATAGCGAAGCAACACGTGAAACCGGCAAGCAATAATAAAAGAGTAGCAGTGTACATCTGCGGCTTTGCAGCAATTGCAGCAGTGGTGGTGTTTCTCTTTATGCTTTGTTTGCCGCAGAGGCAAACTATTGCAGACGAGGAACTTGGTGTGGCATATGAACAAGAGCCCCCCGACACCTCTACAATAAAAACTTTTGTATTGTCCGAGCCTGAAACTATTACGCTCACTGAATCTGAAATAGAATTGCTACGCAAAGATTCCACCGGAGTGATGAATGTAGAAACGTATTGAATGCTATTATAAAATTTACAGGGCAATTATAATTGCCCTGTAAATTTTTCAACACTCAACGGTTTGCGCTTCCGCAATAGTTACTCTGTCGCCACTGAAAACGTTAAGCTTCAATCGTTTCATAATATGTGCGATGGCCTTTTGTGCTCTCACGGAATTTCCCGCAGCATCTATTGGCGGCGAAAAAGCGGCAATACCAAAGGTTCCGGGGAGAACACCCAAGATACCGCCGCCCACGCCTGTTTTTGCAGGAATTCCCGTGCTGAACAACCAATCGCCTGTCTTTTCGTAAAACCCGACGGTAGCTATCATAGAAACAATCTTGTTTGTCAGTTGCTGTGGGAATACCTCCCTCTTGGTTACAGGATTCACACCGCTGCCGGCAATGGTGCCCGCAAAAACCGCGAGTTGGCTTGTTGTAACTCCCAAAGAGCATTGGCGCGTGTACAGGTCGAGCGACATTTCAGGCTCATCATATATGCGGTTATAGCTCTTCAGAAGCCAAGCTATTGCACGGTTGTTGTGGTTGCTCACGCTCTCCGATTTATAAAGCTCGTCTATAAGTGGGAGATGGCTGCCACACAATTCATCTATATTGTGTTGTATATTCTCCCATTTTAGGCGTTCATCGCCCACGGGGCGCACCATGCTGACAGCGGCAATGGCTCCTGCATTTACCAATGGAGTAGAAGGGTGGTCCTTTTCCAGCAGTAGAGCCATTATTGAGTTGAAAGGCAGTCCGGTGGCGTCGGCACCAATCATATCCATTATGGTATTTGCACCATAATCCTTTAGCACTAATAATGCTGTTGCTACTTTGGAAACAGACTCAATACCAAAGCGGTAGCTGCTGTCGCCGGCCTCAATAATTTCGCCATCGGGCAAGCATACTGCTATTGCAAACAACTCACTGTCGATATGTGCAAGATAGGGAATGTAATGAGCGTTACGCCCGCTTTTTTCATTCCTGTAATGCTCGTAAGCCTCATTTACCGCAGCACGCAGTTCCTCTTTTGTAATCCTTCTCTCCATCTTTATTCTTATTATTTTCCAGTATGAGTATATACGGTTCCTTTTACCTTTATGTTACTCTCTATTGCAATGCGCGAGGGAGTGGGGTATTGCAATTTGTCGAGCTCGGCAACTGCGGCTGTAATGTCCGATAATAGCTGGTCGGCCATGTCGCGGCTGAATCCGTTGCGCACAACAAGACGCATTACAATAGTCTTTTCGAGTTTAGCCGGCAGGGTGTAGGCCGGCACCATCCAACCGTTCTGTTTCAGCTTGTCCTGCAGGTCGTACAAAGTCCATTTTGCCTTTTTAATATATTCCTCTTTCATTTCCCATATAAACAATGGGTTTGTAACCTCGTCGCTGTAGTTACGGAAGGGCTTCATCTTGCCTATCTCGCTATGCAGGTATTTTGTAATCTCCATGGAATTGTGCTGTATTGCCTTGTAGCCTTCGAAGCCGAGCCTTATAAATTGGTAATATTGTCCCAAAATTTGTGCTGCAGGGCGCGAAAAATTCAAACCCACCTGTGTAACATCGGCACCAAGGTAGTTTACACTGAATGACATTGAGTCGGGCAGGTATTTCTTGTCTTTCCAAACAACCCAGCCTACTCCGGGATAAACAAGGCCGTATTTATGCCCGCTGGTGCTTATGGAGAGTACCCATTTCAGGCGGAAGTCCCACTCCTTTTCGGGCTCCAGGAAAGGAAGAATGAAACCACCCGATGCTGCATCTACGTGAATAGGAATTTCATATCCGGTCTTTTTATTGTACTCGTCGAGTGCATCGTTTAAAGCTTTCACATCGTCGTTAAGGCCTGTCCAGGTTACTCCTTGAATGGGTACCACGCAGATAGTGTTCTCGTCGCACATTGCTATTGCCTCTTGCGGGCACAATGTGAGTTTTTCTGCAGTGAGGGGCACGGTGCGCATCTCAATCTGCCACAGCTGTGCAAATTTTTCCCACACAACCTGGTACCCTGCCGAAATCACAAAATTGGGCTTGTCGCAAGGCTTTCCTTCGGCCTGGCGACGTTTTTTCCAGCGTTGCCAAGCCGCCACGCCTCCAAGCATACAGGCCTCGCTTGAACCTATGCCGAGCGCACCGGCTTTCCATTTGGCTTTTTCGGGTGTGTTCCACAAGTTTGCAATTATATTTATGCATTTTGCACACATAACGGCGATGCGTGGATATTCAGTCTCGTCTATGTAGTTTATAGCAATGGCATCGTTCATTAACTTAGTGGCATAAGAGTCCATATAAGTTGTAACGAATGTTGCGAGGTTAAGGCGCGGTTGTGTTTGCGCATAAGTCTCGTCTTTCACCATCTGATAAGCAATCTCGGGCGTTGTGGGCTTTTGTGGAATTTTGTCGGTGGGTGCCGACTTCAACATCTCCTGTGAACCGAATACCGACGTTGTTACACCGGTCTCTTGGTAATCTTCTTTCTGTTTCATTTTTCTAAAGTTTAGGTGAGTAAAAAGTTCTTTCACGGTTAGTAAACAAGTGTTGCTTGCCTACTGTTCGCTCTTTTACTTTTTTTATATTTTGTGCAACCCGCTTGTTTTGCCTGGTTGAACAAAACAGTAATGTAGCTTGTTGCGATAAAAAATGAAAATTTGCAGATATGAGGATAGAAACAGGAAGAGGAGAGATAACATTATGGGCTCTTTTAGGAATTTGGTCGGTCTCTGCACTCACTTCACTCCCGGGGCTTGCAATATCTCCTATATTGGGTGATTTGTCAAGTATTTTTAAACATGCAACCGAGTTCGATATACAAATGCTCACATCGTTGCCATCGTTGCTCATTATACCGTTTATATTACTGGCCGGTTGGTTGAGTGATAATATAGGCTATGTGCGATTGCTCTATTTTGGGCTTTCTGTTTTTTTGATAAGCGGGTTGCTGTATTTCTTTTGTGAAACTATTGGTGAACTTATTGTTGTGAGCCTTCTTTTAGGTGTGGGCGCGGGTGTTATTACTCCTTTATCTACATCTCTCATCACACGCTTTTTTGTTGGAGAGAAACGTACTCGGCAGTTTGGGTATAGCTCTGCAATAAACAATCTATCTCTTGTAGCTGCTACAGCTGTAACCGGGTATCTTGCTGAAATTCAGTGGCGTTTGCCATTTTTGGTGTATATGCTGCCAATAGTTTCACTGTTTCTTGTAAATAATATAAAACGTGCAGAAAAAGGTGCCGCTGCTGTGGGGGAAAATAACATTGCCGAGAGTGCTTTGCCTTCTTCTGGAATTAATTACCATTCGCTGGTAAAGCTTATGATGTATTATTTCCTCATAACATTCTTGGTTATGGTAATAAGTGTAAACCTGCCATTCCTTTTTTCGGAGTATGGGTATAGCACAGGTACTGCAGGTGTTGTTATTTCACTCTTCTTCCTTTTTATTATGATTCCAGGCCTTTTTATCAATAAAATACTCGCTGTGTTGAAAGGCAGAGAATTTGTTTTTTGCTTGTTGCTCATTTCTGTGGGCTTGTCAATAATTTTCTTTGGAAGCAAGCTCCCTTTGATAATATTAGGAGTATTGTTGGCCGGTGTTGGGTATGGCATAGCGCAACCTTGTGTATATGACCGCACTGCTACGGTTGCAAGTGCCGACAAAGCTACATATGCAATGGCTCTTGTAATGACAATGAATTATGTGGCAATTGTTGTTTGCCCTTCAGTGGTCGATTTCTTCCAAGATTTGTCGGGTATTAAGAGTGAGCGTTTTGCATTTGCTTTTAACTCTTGTTTTGGAATAATTGCTACAATAATTCTCTTTCTTATACAAGTAAGTAAATTGCGTAAATAGATGAATAATTCTTTAAAAGGTACTGTTGCGATAATAGCTTCGCGTATTACTGCCGGTCTTAATGTAAACTGTACAAAATATCTGCTCCCTTTGTGGATAACACCAATGGGGTTTGTTACTTTTAGGTTGTTGTTTGGTACAGCTTTTTTCTGGTTACTTGCCATATTCGATAAACCCGATAATTCTAATGTGCGGGACAGAATTAAGTTGATGATATTAGGTGCTGTTGCGGTTTTTGGCTATATGTCGTTGTATGCTGTGGGAATGAGCTATACGACGCCTGTAAATTTTGCTATTTTTAATGCCACGCAGCCTATCTGGGTATTTGTTTTCTCGGTTTTTATGCGCAACGAAAGGGTAAGCACCGGTAAAATATTAGGTATTGTGTTGGGCTTTATGGGAGTGGTTGTGGCTTCTCTTGCATCGCCTGTGCACGATCTTGCGCCCAATCGCTCTTTGGGTAACACAATTGCTGTTGTAAGCTCTGTATTTTATTCAATATATCTCATAAGCTCGTCGGCTCTGCTAAGGAAAATAAGAAATCTAGTGATGCTGCGTTACACATTTTTAGGAGCGACATTGTCTGCTTTGTTTTTCTCTTTCTTTTCAGATATTTCAGCACCTATGTTTACAACACATTTCAATCCCAAGGCAATAGCTGTTTTTGCATTTGTGCTTGTTTTTCCCACTGTAATAAATTATCTGCTTGTTCCCATAGGGATAAAGTATCTTAAAATAACTCTTGTCGCTATTTACGGTTATCTATCTTTGCTGGTAGCAACCATTGTGTCGTTATCCCTGGGGCAAGACCGCTTTGACTTTTTTCTATTATTTGCAATGCTTTTAATTTGTTGCGGAATATACCTTGTGGGTAAAGCTGAAGGGAGTAAGGTATAATTTGTGCATAAAATTGCACATACACCCTTGCTTGTACTATGGAAAGGCAATAAAATGTGTGCAAAACGACAGAAAACAGGGGCTTGTTGATGAATTTTCTCCAAAATATTAGCAATCTGTCGAATTATTTTGTAATTTTGCACAAAATTTGGTAATTGAAATAAAAATGTTGAGCAACAACTTCTTAAAGATAACAATAATTCTTTTCTTTTCGCTACTTTTTTCACAGGTTTATGGTAAGAATTTTACTGTAAAAATAGCCGGAGAAACAGACAAAGAATTAAAAGTTTATATGAGTCCCATGCGTCAGGGGGCCGAATATAAATCCAAATCGCTTAAACTTGTTGCTGACAATACATTCTCAGCTAGTGTGCAGGCATCTTCCAATGGGCTGTATCGCATAGTTCTTGTAGGGAATGGTGCACAGCATTCCACTGTTGTTTATTACCCCGACGAACAAAAAGATGAGCAAGTATCGGTAGATATATCCGGCGGTACCATAAATGTTGAAGATAGTCACGAGAACACGGTTCTTAGCAGTTATACAAAAATATCCTCGGCCAATGGTCGCCTTTTTTGGCACACTCCTGCAACCGAAGATAGTACAATGTATAAGCTGTTGAGGAACTATATAACATCGGCCGACTCAATTATTGCTGCTGAAAATTGTGCACCGGTGGTGGAGGAATATATAAAGCTTTGGGCATATACATCGGCCTACAACGGCATGCACAGCGCAGTTAGGGCAGCTAAACGAGCCAAGCACAACCTGCTTTTCAGTGGTCGCGACGTTCTTGGCGACTATGGTAACTTGTTCGACTGCTCAATGGCGACACTCTTCCAAGAGACAAATATGATTGTTGCCGAGGAACTGCCCAAAGACACAGTGCTTGTGGCCAAGTTCGATTGCCTCTATTCAAAATATACCAATAAAGATGTACTGAATTCTATTTCTGCATCTCTTATATCTAAATTTATGGCTCGCCACGATTTTTGCCACGATTTTAATGGTGGCCTGGTGCAGCTTAAGGAGGTTGTAGATAAATACAGCTTGGATAACAACTATATTAAAGAGTATGAGAAACGCCGTGCTACAATAAAAGGCGCAGCCTTCCCATCTGATGTCGTTTTGCGCGACACCACAGGCAAAGTGGTCGATTTTTCGGAGTTCAAAGGAAAATATGTATATATAGATATGTGGGCATCGTGGTGTGTTCCTTGTATTAAGGAGATACCGCACCTGCAGCAACTTGAAAAAGAGATTAAAAACCCAAATGTGGTTTTTGTTTCAATATCTATAGATAAAAAAGAGGGTGATTGGATTAAAAAAATGCAGGAATTAGGCCTGCACGGGCATCAATTGCTTGACAAAGAAAATGCTCTTTATCAGGCACTTAACCCCAAAGGAGTTCCCTTCTTTGTGATATACGACAAGGAGGGGCGTCTGTTTATGCACGATGCTCCTCGCCCGAGCATGGGTGTAGGTGTCAAGATATTGCTTGAAGGGCTTGAATAAAACAAAAGTTTTACACAAACTCGAGTGGAGGAATCTGTAAATAGGTTCTTCCTCTTTGGTAATCTGTAGGGTAGTGCTGTGATGCTTTTGAGGGCGTATGTGAGAAGAATTAAAAAAAGAAATAGAGATTTCTATATAACCTTTAATTATTAACTAAAAAAAAGCGTATGAAGAAAAATTACTTTTTAAGCTTTGTTATGCTTCTTTGCTTTATGACATTGGCCGTAAAAGCTAATGCACAGGCAGAGGGTATGACCGATTTGTATGGTAAATGGGCATTTACCGCTACAGTAGAGACTACAGCATTGGCTGCTGATTATGAAGGCCGTTTTGCTGCTGAGAGCGAGGTTGTAATCACAAAAGAGTCCAATGGCTACTTCGAGGCTGAGATTTCTGGCTTTGCAGGTGGTAGTGGTACATTCTATCCCCAAAAGTTTGATGCAGCTACACAAATCTTGCATATCCTGAATGCTCCCAATGTGTGGGGTTCGGGATTGTCTATGTCATTTGCCGAGGGTGGTTATCCCTATGCAACAGAAAATTTCTACGGCGAGTTGGAGTGGACTTATGATGACGCAACAAAAACTCTCACAATTCCCGATTTTACAATTGTAGCAAATCTTGACCATTCTGCAGAAACTGCAGAAATTGTTGCCAAGTTTACAAACTGTAAAATGGTGCAAACAGAGGCTGAGAATGTTGAAATTCCTAACATTGCAGGTGAGTACAACTTTGAGCCTGATATGAATTATGTAAGAAACGACTCTACATTCACTTACAATTTCAGTGTTTCACTTGCTGCTACCGATGAGAGCAACGCATCTTACGACGCAACCGTTACATTCGATGGTTATGAGCCTTTCTTCTTGTCTGCAACATTTGACGGTATGAGACTTACAATCAACTATGAAGATGTGTGGTTTGATGTAGAGAAGAAACATTTCCTTGGTGTTCAAAGTCCCGCAGCCGGTAAAAAAGGTGCCCTTACATTTAACTATGTATCAGAAAAAGCATTGATGCTTTGGGATGCTATTTATGTTCGTCAGGATAGTGTACCGGTAGAGACTGAAGTAACCGACGAGGAGACAGGTGAGGTTAGAATCGAAGTTAAGTACTCTTTCCCCATTCTCCAGAAATTGTCTTCTGGTTTTCTTGTTCGCGAGAGCGAGGCAACACAGGGCTTCACCTGGGTTGGTACATACAATGTTTCATCGGACACAATTGTTGCTAATAAAGAGTTGGCAGCTCAATTCGGTGAGTGGCCCACAGAATTCAATATTGTTATCGAGGAGAAAATGCCCGGTTCATTCTATGTAACAGAAATCGCAGGCTGCGATGTATATTCTCCCAACAATGGCTATACTATAATCAAACCTGCCGATGATAATAAATCGGCAACCATCGACCTTGCTCAGTTCTATGGTATGTTCCTCTTGCAGAGCCTTGGCAATGGCGAGTATCTGCAGATTTTTGATGGTAATAATACAACCGGTACTATAACATTGACATTGAACGAGGACGGTACCATTTCAATATCTCCTATGTTTATTCAGAAAACAGCTTGGGGTGCCGATCCTTCAACATTCCAGCCTGTAATCTTCTATCAGAATATGACAGCTGTTAAAGAGGTTAAGAAATTCGATTGGTTCGACACATTTACTCTCACAGCCGATGTGGAGTCTCTTAACGGTACCGAGTATCCTTCGACATTCCTTGTTCGTTTTGGCGATGTTGAACTCTATGGTGCAACATACAGTAGTATGGTTGCCGAATTCTTCGGATATGATAACCTTACCGCAAATAACTATGGTGGTAACGCATTGACAGTAGCCGAGGATACACAGTCTGCAACAATGCCCGCAGGTATCTATGCCGGTGGTAAATATCCCAACTACTTTAAGATCTATGACATCAACGGTACAACAAGTGCCTTGAATTTTGTAGTAAATGAGGATGGCTCAATTTCAATGGACGACTTCATCATTACAACATATGACAATAATCCCGATGATTGGAGCGCTCCTGCCGTAGAGACTAATGCAGCAAAATATACCAATGTGGTTCTTACAAGAGGTGACACAACAGGTATCAACTCTGTAGTAGAGGAGGTTGCTCCCGTTGTTGAGGGTATCTATGACCTTATGGGCCGCAAGTACGATGCAATTACCGCTCCCGGTATATACATTGTAAACGGTAAAAAAGTTGTTAAGTAATTAAATACAGAATTTCACAGGGAACCTCCGCATGGAGGTTCTTTGTGAAATTCTGTATACCTTATATAATATATATAATTAAAGGTAATAAGAATCGAAGGGGTTTAAATGCTTCAAAGGAGATATTAAATTCAGCTCCAAAGAAACTGATAATGCAGTTTCAGATAAAATAATAAATATCAATTATATAATGGACAAAACACACAAGAAAATGAAATCTGCCGGCAATTTATTGTTCTGCCTCGTTCTCTCTGTGCTTATGCTCACAACCCAAGTTGCATATGCTGCAGGAAGCGAAGTGGTTACTGCAGGTAAGATGTCCGATGAAAAAAGCACCAGAATATATGGTGTTGTTGTTGAGAAGAAAACAGGCTCGGTACTTGCTGGTGCATCTGTTGCTCTTTGGAAGGGTGGTAAGATGATTAACGGAACAGTTACCGATGTCGATGGTGCTTTCAGTATTACAACTACAGAGAAAAACTTTGATGTGCAAGTATCATTCATGGGATACAATACCATCAGATTTTCATCTTCATCTCGTAAATTAGCAGGTATGAAGATTGAACTCGCAGAGGACTCACACTCATTGGGTGATGTGGTTATCACGGGTTTTGTAACTAAAAACAAGGAAACATTTACGGGTTCGGCAACCGAGATAAGCGCACTGGAGCTTAAACAGGTTTCCGGAACTAACATTATAGGTGCTCTTGCTGCCCTCACACCAGGTATGTCTATGGTGCAGAACACCAGCCAGGGGTCTAACCCCAATAACCTTCCCGAGCTTGTATTGCGTGGTATGAGCTCGTTCTCAAACCAAGGACAGCAAGTGAACCAACCCACCATTATACTCGATGGTACAGAAATTTCTATGCAGGAACTTTACGACCTCGATATCAACGAGATTGAAAAGATTACCGTGCTCAAAGATGCATCGGCAACAGCTCTTTATGGTTCAAAGGCTGCTAACGGTGTTATTGTTATTACGCGTAAACCTATTTTGGAGAGCAAGTTGCGTGTGCAGTACAACTTTACAGGAAACTTGCAGTTCCCTATGCTCGACGATTACGACGTGCTCAATGCTGCCGAAAAGCTTGAATACGAGCGTCTTGCAGGTCTTTACACAGCCGGTAGTGGTATAAACCCTGCCACAGGCTTGCCTTTGCAGTACGAGTATGACCAATTGTACAACGAAAGATATAAAACAGTGATGGCCGGCCAGAACTCCGATTGGTTGTCGCAACCTGCACGTACAGCACTGTCGCACGACCACTCATTGCGCGTTTACGGTGGTGCAAGCAATATGCGTTACGAACTTACAGGTCGTTTGGGCGACACCAAGGGTGTTATGAAAGACGACTACCGCAAGCGTTACAGCATTGGATTTAAGCTCGATTACTTTATAAATAATGCAATAACAATTTCTAACAGAACTACTTATCAGGAAATTGATGTTAAAAACACTCCATACGGTTCATTCTCTCAGTATGTGAAGATGAACCCCTATGACAGAATGTACAACGACGATGGCACAGTGAATACTAACCTTTCTTGGGATATAAACAACCCCTTGTACGAGGCTTCGTTGGGTAGTTTTTCAAAGAGCGGCTCACGTTCATTCAGCAATACTACCGATTTCCGTTGGGATATTAGCAAAATGTTCTTGCTTACAGGACACTTCAACGTATCTACAAATTCAAGTGCTGCCGACATATTTACATCGCCCAAGTCGCTTGTATATAAAAACGAGACCGACCTCACAAAGAAAGGACAATATACAAAAACAGTAACCGAAGGTGCAAGCTATAATGGTAATGTTGTGGGAACATTCAACAAGTTCTTCAAAGACGAATCGCTTGTAAGCCTCTCTGTTGGTTGGGAGATCAATCACTCCGACAACACAACAGAAACAACTCAAGCAATAGGCTTCTTTAACGACAAACTTTCGTCAATTGGCAGCGCAGCTGGTTATCCTACAGGCTCTCCTTACAGCTCACCCTCAGAGACTGCCGATGTGGGTGTGTTCACCACAGGTAACTTCTCTTTCCGCAACCGCTACTTTGTAGATGCCACTTGGCGTACAACCGGTTCGTCACAGTTTGGTGCCAACAACCGCTACGGACACTTCTGGTCGGGTGGTCTTGGTTGGAACCTCTTGAACGAGTCGTTTATGAAGAGTGTAAAGGAACATTTTGACATCTTTAAGTTCCGCGGAAGCCTTGGTTACACAGGTAAGGTAAGTTTCAGTCCCTTCCAGGCTATGACAATGTATCAATATTACAATACATACGAGTACAAAAACGGTATTGGTGCTATTCCTATGACAATTGGTAATGTAGATCTCTCTTGGGAGCGCACAATGAACTATAATATAGGTCTCGACTTTAGTATGTTCGACCGTCGCTTGAATCTTGTTGTCGATGCATATATCCGCAACACGACCGATTTGTTGCTCGACAAGACCAAGGCTCCTTCTACAGGTGTAACATCTGCTAAAGGTAACCTTGGTGAGATGCAGAACCGTGGTATAGAGTTCCAGCTCGATGGTTACATATTCCGTAACAACGATTTCTATTGGAAACTTGGAACTACCGGTTATATGAACCGTAATAAGATTACCAAAATCAACAAAGCACTCGAGGAGATAAATAAAAACAACGAGGCAAATTCAAATATGTACGACTATCCTCTGCCCCAGTATGCCGAGGGCGAGAGTGTAACCGCTCTTAAACTTGTGCGTTCAGGTGGTATCGACCCTGCAACAGGTAAAGAGGTATATATCAAGCGTAATGGTGAGCGCACATTCGTGTACGACCCCGCTGACAAAGTTCTTATTGGTGATACCGAGCCCAAATATACAGGAACTATCTCTACCAACGTATATTGGAAAGGTTTCAGCCTCTATGCACTCTTTAATCTCCGTGTAGGTGCTTGGGTGTATAACACAACCCGTTCAACAAAAGTTGAGGGTGCCGACCCCCGCTACAATGCCGACCAACGCGTGTTCGACGATCGTTGGAAACAACCCGGAGATGTTGCTATCTACAAAGATATTGCCGACACTTCTACTCCTAAAAAAACCGATCGCTTTGCCGAGGAGGAGAATACTCTTTCACTTGGTTCTTTGAACCTTAGCTATGAGTTCAGCGACAAAGTGTGCGAGAAATTGCACTTGCGCAATTTGCGTACCGGTATAAACTTTACCGATATTTTGCGCTTGTCATCGGTGAAAATCGAACGTGGTACCGACTATCTCTATAGCCAGGGATTTGAGTTCTATTTGAATGTAACACTCTAAGAATTTGATGATTATGAAGAAAATGAAATATATTATACTTTGTTTGTGTGCTGCACTAGGGCTCACATTTACATCGTGTGACAGTTTTCTCGATATTACACCCGAAGGCCAGGTAAATCGCGACCAGCAGTTGGGCACAACCGATGGTATTGAAGATGCACTCTATGGTGCATACTCACAACTGCGCTCAACCTCGCTCTATGGCCAGGAATTGTCATTCTCCAGTCTCGAAATTATGTCGCAGACACTTTGGTGCTATGGTAATATGAGTACAGCCATGACAATAAATGCTCTTGGTAATTATGAATATACATATTCGGGAGTAGAGAATATCTTTGAGGCTGTATGGATTTCAATGTACGAGAATATCAGAAATGTGAATAGCATAATTAATTCTCCTCTTGTGGAAAATGCTACAGAGTATCCATATACAATATATCGTGGCGAGGCACTTGCATTGCGTGCATTTATGCATTTCGACTTGGTGCGTTTATATGCCGAGCAATACACTGTGAACCCGGCAGCCGATGGTATTCCTTATGCAACGGAGTTCTCTCTTAATACACCCGATTTTGAGTCGCTTGCAAAGAACTATGAACATATTCTTGCCGACTTGCACGAGGCTGAACTTCTGTTAGAAAACGAAGATAAATATGAGGGTACAAGTAATTTTATGCTCGACCGTCAGATACACCTTAATAAATATGCCGTGAAGGCACTTCTTGCTCGTGTATATCTCACTATGGGCAACAAAGAAAAGGCACTCGAGTATGCTGTTGAGGTTATAGACTCTCGTAAATATATTCTCAAAGAGAAAACCGAGGTTGTGAACGACCTGGCGGGTGTGCTTTCTCGCAAAGAGACTCTTTGGGGTGTTTATTTTGCCGATTTCTTTACACAAGTAAATGCAAAGTTGCAACAAACGACATCGTATTACTCGCTCGACTTGCGCAACGACTTTATGGAGTTGTATGAGAAAGATGCATCGGGAATAGATTTCCGTGTATCGGCATATTTCTCAACAGTAGATCAGGGTGGAACTCCCAAATATCGTTTGTGCAAGTTCACCGATGTGTATGAGCAGAGCAACAACACCGGGCAACGCCCCTCCGATCTTATTCTGGGAATAAATATGATACGTATCCCCGAAATGTATTATATAGCAGCAGAGTGCTTGCTCGATGTTGATTACGATAGAGCTTTGAATTATTACAATGAGGTGCGTACACACCGAGGACTCGACCCTCTCGGCATCACCATAGATAATGGTGAAGAAAGCGAGGAAGAAGGCGGTGAAGGTGTTGAACCTGCAGATACTAACCTCACCATAGAACGCATAAACGAAGAGCGTTATAAAGAGTATATAGGTGAGGGACAGACATTCTTCAACATGAAACGTCAGAATCTATCGATACTTTCTCACGATGGTGAAACAGTGCACACCGCAAGCAAAAAGATGTACGTTGTGCCCATACCCGATATTGAGAAAGAGAATCGTAATTAATAATTTATATATACATTACTACTATGAATATTAGATTTATATATAAAATGGCTGTTGCAACACTAATGTTGCCACTAGCAATGCTGTTCTCTTCGTGCGATGAGGAGTATTTGGTTTTCGACACCGAGAACCCGGGTATATACTTTACTAAAGATACTCTGGAATACTCTTTTAGCGTAACTCCGGTAGAGATAAAGAGATATACTTATAATGTTCCGGTGAGAATAATGGCAGGCATAAGTGAAAATGTTCGCCCCATTGGTTATGTAGTGAACCCCGATTCAACAACTGCTGTAGAGGGGGTGCATTACGAATTTGGCGAGGCTGTTATTCTGCCCGATTCAATCAATGGCTATATACCGGTTACATTTATACGTGAGAACCTCGAAGGTACCTACTCAACAGGTTATACACGCTACAAACTCTGCTTGCAGCTTGTCGATAACGGGTATTTTGCACCAACACTCGACTCTTTGAGCCAAGTGCGCATTCTTCGCTTTGACAATGCTATAGAGCAACCCTCATGGTACACTGCTCACGGAACTAAAAAATGGCCTACAGCGTTTGGTTCATGGCACCCCTTCACATTTATTAAAATCATAGAGTATTTTCACGCATTAGAGGATATTTTGCCCGAGACATATGCTAAAATAGCGAAATCTTTTGGAGAAAACCTCGAAAATATACCCTATGGCGATTTTAACGCATATAGTGTTATTTTTAGAAAATACATCATCTTACCTTTATATAACTTTACCAACGACCCGGCAAATAGAGATTTGATACTCTCAGAGTATCCCGATTATCCTTTTGATGTTCCCAATCCCTATGATGCCGACGATGATCCATTGAATTAATAATGCAAAATAAATGACTATGAAAATATTTAATATTCTAACAAGTCTATTTGTTGCTGCGGTGTTGGTCTCTTGCTTCGATGATGAAACATCTATAGCCGACCTTTCAACTCTTTCCGAAATAACTATAAAGGAGGGTAGCATACAAACTGTATATAATATACAAAAGAACGAGACACTTACTATATCTCCCGTGCTTTTACAAAGCAATACCGAAAAACCTTTGAGCTACACTTGGGAGGTTGACTTGAAGACATATTCTAATGAAAAAGATTTTGTGTTCCATGGTGAAAAACTCGGTACGTACAATTGTCGTTTTATTGTAGAAAACGAAGATGGCAAGACATTCTTCCCATTTAAATTATATGTAAATTCTCCATACGAAGAGGGTATAACTGTACTCAGTGCCGACAACGATGGCCGCCCTATGCTGTCGTTTATGCAGACACCGGCCAATTCCGGTGAAGTAGGGGCTTTTACAACCGAGGAGTTGCTAACATTAAACAACGATGATATATACTTTGCCAATAATCCAAGCGACTTGCTACATTCAGGTGCTACCCTGTTTATGGTTTGCAAGGGTGGTGGCGAAAGCAACGACAAGCCTGCAATATACTACTTGAACGAAAAGACATTCGTAGTGGAGAATATGTTCACAGTTCCTGAGTATGAAGGCTTTAAACCTACAAAAATACTTTTGCCATCTACTTACGAGGGTTATGTGTTGCCTTTCTTCATGCTATCAGAAGATGGAAAAGTCTATAGCTTCTCAGTTTCGGAGGCGGCAGTGGAACCATCGACAAAATTAGCATATACATATTCACAAGCTACACATTTCGACGATGGAAGTTATTATTACGATATGCTGTTGTGGGACAAAGATGCTAATGCTCTTGCACTGTTGTATGGAGGTTATGGCCCCTTTTATATGAGTGCAGAGCGACATCTATCGCGTACAAATCCCGATTTTGCTACTCTAAACTATTTTGCTAATAGAAATTTTGTAACGATGGTTTCGGTAAGGTCAACAAAAGAGCAGCAAAGACTCGACGGATATGAGGTTATAATAATTACCAGTAGCGGTGCAATGAACCACAGAGTTGTTCTGCAGAGCGATTTGTGGGGAACCAATGACACTGGTGGATATATAACGCTTGATAACGGTGGTTTCTCAATGATAGGCTTTGGAGCTCTTCCCATTAGTGAAGAAACACCCTGCATAGCAAGCAAGACATACCTGACAATGTTCTTTGCCGAAGGAAACAAGGTGCGTAAGTGGAATTACACAACATCTCAACAGCTCTCAAGCGCACCCACGCATCTGGCAGTAGGCAGCAACGATGCCATTATCACCGGTTTTGAGATGAGTGCCGACCAAAATACTACATATGTGGCATTCTACGAACCCAATCAGGAAGGTAAGAACGGTAGTGTATGGGCGTTTGACACCGACAAAGGTACCGTGCTTAATAAATGGGATAATATCTCTTATAAGCCTGTTAAGATGTTCTATAAGTACAAATAATGTAAAAACATCACTCCTGTTAAAGAGGCTGCTAATTTAATTAGCTGCCTCTTTTGGTTGGAGATGAATAAAAAGGTGTAGTTCCAAGCTCTTGTAAACGAGTGGAACGCAAAGTTTACATTGTGATTTTACAACGCGTGCAGCCAAACCAAATACACTTTTTATTCATCTTTTTTATATTTCTGCAAATATATTATATACAAATCAACGTAATTTTGTTAAAATGAAAAAAACAGTATATAATTAAAATTTAATTATTAAATTTGTAAGATTTATATTCAATGCATTGTAAATGAAATAAAATTTAATAATATGAAGAAAATCTGTTTGCTGTTTGCGCTATTAGGATTTATCGTGTATGCTTTTGCTGCACCTGCGCGTCGTGTACCATCGACGCACCGACAATCTGATGGTACAACTATTTACATTGTTGTTAATGGTGATGAAACATTCCATTACTATACTACAATAGATGGAATTCCTGTGGTAAAGGGTGATAACGGCGATTATTGCTATGCAACTTTCTCTCTTGAAGAAGGTTTCCTGTCTACGGGGTGTACAGCCCATAATACCAGTGAACGCAGCTTTGAAGAACTGCAAATAATTGACGTTAATAAATTCTACGGAATAGATGAAATGCTTGCCACCCGTGCACTTGCAGCTCGTAGAAGCGCACCTTCGAGAGCAGCAACAGTAGCACCGAAGGGCGTGGTGAACGTGCCTGTTTTGTTGGTAGAGTATAGCGATGTAAAGTTTACCTTTACAAAAGAAGAGGTGGGCGATTTCCTTAACAAAGAGAATTATGAAGGATATGAAAACCCCATAGCCAAAAGTATTGGTAGTGCAAAAGACTACTTTATAGCGCAGTCGGGCGGGCAATTTATCCCCAACTTTATAGTAACAGATGTAGTTACTCTTCCCAATAATATGGAGTACTATGGTGGTAATAATGCGAGTGGAAGTGATCGTCGCCCCGGGCATATGATTGCCGATGGCCTTGCCGCTGCCGATCCCAATTTCGATTTCTCCATTTTCGATAACGATGGCGACGGTAAAGTGGAGTTTGTCTATTGCATATACGCAGGTTATGGAGAAAACGTAACCGGAAATGATGAAAACTCTATATGGCCGCAGCAGTGGGAACTGTCTGCCACCGCCGGTGTGAAAACTCACGACAATGTAAAGTTCGACGTATTTGCTTGTTCCAATGAACTTGCAGTGAGCGAGGAATTTTCCGAGGCTTATGGCGGCAAATATCTTTCGGGTATTGGTACAATGTGTCACGAGTTCTCTCACTGCCTTGGTCTGCCCGACCTCTACGACACATCGAGCAGCGGTACAGGCCTTTCCACATTCGGCTATTGGGATATTATGGACAGTGGAAGCTACACTGCCGAAGGTTATATACCCACCGGGTATAGTGCCTATGAGCGCGATTTCATGGGCTGGCGTAAAATAGAAGAGCTAAACAAAAAAGGTGAATACTCAATGACCGCCCTTACAAGTGGTGGCAGTGCCTATAAAATTGTAAACGACGCTAATAGCAACGAATATTATATATTAGAATGTCGTAAACAAGAGGGGTGGGATCAATACCTCTTTAACTCCGGTATGTTGATATCTCACGTCGATTATGACCAATCGGCTTGGGACAGAAATGTGGTAAATAACACCAAGAGCCATCTACGTCTCTCACTGATTCCTGCCGATAATGAGATATTGGAATTCGATGGCAGTAATGGTGCTGAGGCAAATGCAAGCTATAGAGCAGATGTATGGCCCGGCACAACCGGTAATACCGCTTTTACCGATACCTCATTGCCTGCAGCGGAATTGTTTACCGGTGGTTTCCTTGGTAAGCCGGTAACAAATATCAATTATGCCGATGGCGTTGTATCTTTCTTGTTTATGGCAATTGTAGATACACCTGTGGTTTTGCCTGCAACAGAGATTACTGACAGTTGCTTCACTGCAAACTGGGAAGCTGTTGAAGATGCAACAGAATATACCGTGGAACTTGAGAAAGTTGTTCAGCTTGCTGAAGGCGAGGGCGATGCCATTGTGTTGTTAAGCGAGGACTTTATGGCATGCGAAAAAGCAAATGAAGCTATATTGGTAATTGATGATTACACATCAGTCAGTGGCTGGACAGGTACCAAATTGTATGGAGAAGCTGGTGTTATTCGTGTAGGTACAAGTTCATCGGTGGGAACACTTAAAACTCCTAAACTCAATTATAACGGAACAGTCAATATCTCATTCTCATTAGCAAAATATAATCCTAATGATACAGAACCGGTTCTTACAGTTTCGTTGGTGAACGAGAATGGGGTAGCTGTTAGCAGTGTCGATTTCTCAGCAAACGAAGATTGGGAAGAAAAAGAGCTTGCGTTTGATGTAACAGGTGATTTTTATATTGAATTCAACACAATTAAATGCGCTAATAAAAAGCGTGTGCAGATTGATAATATAGTTGTTTCATATAATTCTTCATATTCTACAGTTGCAGTAGATAAAGTAACAACAACAGAGACCTCGCACATATTTACCGGGCTTGAAAGCGGCGCTGTGTATCAATATAGAGTCTCTGCAAGTACACCCTATGGCTCTTCCGACTTCTCTGCTTATGAGAGCGTAGTAATGCCTTCAACAACATCTATCGATAGTGTAATTGTCGATAATAATGCTATTTGTGAAATATATACATTAAACGGTATTCTGTTATATTCCGGTAGCAAAGACAACCTCCCGGTTCTGCCTTTGGGTGTATATATAATCAAAAGTGGTAACAATGTAAAGAAAATCAATCTCTAACAAATATACATAAGTTTGTAAAACAAGGGCTGCTATTAATAGCAGCCCTTGTTTTGTATCTAATATAAAGTAACGTCTTGTTCTGCTAAGTACTTTATTCATATTCTACGCTTTCGGTTCATCTGAACGGTAGAGTGTTCTACACTTATATCTAAAGGGCAAACTCCTGTACTTTATGAGATGCACGCTCGATTTTTTTTAATTGCTCCAAAGCAACACTCTCAAATAAAACTTTTCTTGCCTTACAATTTTAAATGGCCGATAGAGTATCGCTTAATGCTCACGTTTTGCAATATATAAATAATTGTCATTATCTTCTATTGATGGTTTCTGCTGCTTAACATTTGTATTTATATGAAATTGAGCGCGGATTTCCTGGTTTATACATTTTTATCACTGTGAAATGTTATGCTAATTCGCTGAAATTCAGTGTGTTTGTGCGATTTTAAGTCCATGAGAATCGATTATTTCTTTAAATTACGTATTATTCTCCGGTTTTTGCGATTAATTCAGTGATTCTTCGTTTATAAAGGTAATAGGGCAGTGCTTGTAAAAGGTAATTTAATATTTATACATACAACTGTAAATTAATGACGCTTTTGCTATCTTTTGTTTTTGCCATTTGTGTTTACAAATGCACACCGTGCAGCTTGTTTTGACTGCGTGTTTACAAATGTTTTGAGTTTAAACAGAGTGGAAGGTTACAGATGTTTGGGTTGTTGTCGTAATTTAATTGTCGCTTTTAACAGTTGTGTTGAGATAGCTGTTGATAACACAAAATGCCAATATGCAAAAAATATACAATTCATTATATTAAGGCGTAGTTTGTTAATAATCAATACGTTAATTGCTGTTGGTTGTAGTTGGTATTCGGTTTTTAAGACGTGAATATGTGCATTTGTGCTTGAAACTGCATATATTGTGGTCTATACCGCTTATAATTGTTGAATAATCAGTGATTTACTCTAAAAATATAAAGTTTGTTGTAATTAGTGTTCTCTTTTCGAATTGCAATTGTCTATCCTTGGTGCAGGTTGATTTTACACAAGCCTGTTTATTACTGTTTTTATTTGTAAATTGTAATATTGTAATATTGTAAACTATGGTATATGTATACATTTGTATGTGGCTTTATTCTTTATTTAAATCGCTGTTGTTTTGTTGGTATTTTATTATTACTTTTGTAATCCGTAGTTGGAATTTTGTTTTGTAAATTCAAAAAATGCATAAAATTATGAACGAAAAAGAGAGGCTGGAGTTTATAATGAAAAGCTACAATCTTACTCCATCGCAGTTTGCAGATAGAGCCGGAATACAGAGAGCGTCTGTGTCGCATATTCTTAGCGGTCGCAATAAAGCCAGTTTGGAAGTATTGCTTAAGATTTACGACTCTTTTCCAGGGCTTGATATGGCTTGGTTAATGACCGGTAAAGGTGATGCGCCCTCCTCTGCAGTGTCGCGACCTGCAGCAGACACGTTATTGCCATTGGCCTCGTCCGATCTCTTTCAACAGCCTCAAACCGAGCTGTCAAAGGTTGGTGCTCCGGAACCGGAATTTAAAAAGTTGCAAAAAGAGGTTGTTTCTCGCCCGCTTCAAGCGGAAAGAGCGGCTCGTCGTTCTTCTTCACGCACAGCATCTCAGGTTGAAGCTACTCCTGCATTGCGCAAGATTAAGGAGATTCGTATTTTTTATACCGATGGAACATACGAAACGATGGTTCCCGAAAAGCAGTAGGAGCCACTCTACAATTGTCTATATTATTAATTAGGTGTTCTTCAGTAGCTTTATTCTACTTAAATAGCTTGTTCTTTATTCATAATAACAGGTGCAAGATAAATTAAAACACTCCCTTATTTGTTCGGTGTGCTATTTTATGTTATCTTCGCTGCAATTAAATATGTGTTTAAGCATATTGGATATTTGAAATGTGTATAATCCAGATATTATTATGAAAAAGGTTCTTGTCGATTTGACAATTAAAGAGGTGGAGCAGCTTAATGCCAATTGCATTTTGCTGGTTATGACTGCAGAACAGCCTCTTCCCGCGGCTCTTCCGGGGCAGTTTGCCGAGTTGCGCATCGATGGCACGCCTACAGTTATGTTGCGCCGTCCTATTTCAATTCATAGTTTTTCTTCTGAAAAGAATGAGATTGGTTTCCTTGTTCAGTTGGTTGGCGATGGCACTCGCTGGCTTGGTGGGCTTAAGGTGGGAGATAAGGTAAACACTCTGCTGCCTCTTGGCAATGGTTTTACTCTTCCCTCAGATAAAAATGCAAATCTGCTGCTGGTGGGTGGTGGTGTAGGCTCTGCACCACTATATTATCTTGCCGAGGAGTTGAAGCGCGGAGGTTACAATTTTACCTTGCTCATAGGCGCACGCTCGGCCAAAGATCTCTATCGTCGTGAGGCCTACGAGGCTCTGGGGCGTGTAGAATATACCACAGAAGATGGCACGCTGGGGCAAAAGGGGTACGTAACCAATCACACGGTGCTAGGTGAGAAATTTACACAGATATACACTTGTGGCCCCAAGCCTATGATGCTTTCTGTTGCAAAATATGCCAGTGAGAATAATATCCCTTGCGAGGTCTCTCTCGAAAACAAAATGGCCTGTGGCTTGGGCGCGTGTCTCTGCTGTGTAGAAGATACAAAAGAGGGGCACAAGTGTGTTTGTACAGATGGTCCGGTATTCTCAATAGATGAACTAAAATGGTAAAGACAGATATAAAAATAGGCGGATTGAATTTAAAAAATCCGGTACTCACAGCGTCGGGTACATTCGGCTACGGCTTAGAATTTGCCGATTTTGTCGATTTAAATAAACTTGGTGGTTTCATAGTAAAAGGCACAACGCTTAACCATAGAGAGGGTAACCCTTATCCACGCAGCGCAGAAACCCCTATGGGTATGCTCAATGCGGTGGGTTTGCAAAATAAAGGCGTAGATTACTTTGCAAGCAATATTTACCCCCAATTGAAAGACCTCGATACGAATGTGATTGTAAACGTGTCGGGTGCCTGCATTGAAGATTATGTTGCTTGTGCCGAAAAGGTTGCCGCGCTTGACAAAATTCCGGCTATCGAGCTCAACATCTCCTGCCCCAATGTAAAGCAGGGCGGTATGGCCTTTGGCGTGCAACCCGCATCGGCAGCTGAGGTTGTGTCGGCTGTGCGCAAAGCCTATCCAAAAACACTTATCGTTAAACTCTCGCCTAATGTAACCGACATTACAGAGATTGCTCGTGCTGTTGAGGGTGCAGGTGCCGATAGTGTGTCGCTCATAAACACCCTTTTAGGTATGGCTATAGATAGCGAGAAACGCCGTCCTTTGCTCTCTACAATTACGGGCGGTATGAGTGGCCCTGCCGTTAAACCAATAGCTTTGCGCATGGTGTGGCAGGTAGCAAAGGCTGTGAAGATTCCCGTAGTGGGCATTGGTGGCATAACCACAGGAAGCGACGCCGTAGAGTTCTTGCTTGCCGGTGCATCGGCCATAGAGGTGGGTACAGCCAATTTTATGAATCCTGCTGTTACAAGTGAAATTGTTGATTATATAGAGGATTACCTTGTGCGCCACAAAATGAGTTCTATCGACGAGCTTATAGGTGCTTTGGAGGTGTAATGGAGTAGGAGATAAGATTTATTGCAAAAATTAAAGGACGCGCCTGTGAAGTGAACCCCAAAAGTTAGACAAAAAACTTTTGGGGTTTATTTTATGCGTAAGAAACACGATTATTCGGCATTGCTAAAATATATGCATATGCTTGAAGAAGGTTATTCCATTAATTACATTCGTTGCAAGTATGG
>JAFUOP010000017.1 GCA_017481875.1 Bacteroidaceae bacterium | reverse complement strand
TACAATCAGCATTGAGGTTGCCTAATGAAGAAAAACGGGAACAGGAACTACGTTCGCTGACGCACATATCGGACAGCTTTCAGAAGTTTGTAATCACCGAAGACCCAATAAAGCGGTATCAAGACGAGAACGGCGTTGTGTTTATGAATATTTATGAGTTCCTGCTCGATAAAGAAAGTTTGAAAGTTTAAGCCAATGATAAAAAAACAAAGGTATAATAAACGCATTTGAGAAATTTATTATACCTTTGTACAACAAGAGTTATTTGAGAGTATTGCTACTGCAAACCGCAGAAATTCGCACGATTCCCAAATCGTTACTACGCTCTTTTCAAAATAACTTCAAGTGTTTATTCTTCAAACGATTATATCAAATCGATGAAATATTAAAATAATTCCAATTGTTGCACCGCTTCGGGTTTGGCTTTTTCTATTTTACCCCAGAAATTATGCATTTCGCTAAATTGTTTGTCGGTTACGCCAAGTACGTTTATGTGCCCGGCTGCGGGTATAAGTTTTTTTACTCTCCCAATATGTGCGTTCATACTCTCTTTTGAACCACAATGGCGCGTGTAGACCGAGTATTGCATCATTGTGAAGCCGTCTTTTTCGAGTCCCTTGCGAAATAGAGCGGCATTGCGTCTTTCGGTCTTGGTGCCTGTGGGCAGGTCGAAGAATACAAACAGCCACATAACGTGATAGGCGTTTAAGCGTGTTTCGCTCATTGGTTTACTTTAACTGCGGGTATATAATCTTTTTTATGCTTCCATTGAAGCATTTTACCAGTGATGCGCTTGTGCTTGTGAGCGCAACCTCCAATGGTCGTGTTATTTTGTCAAAATGTGTGTCGGTAAATAATAATCGCACAATTTCGGCCTTTACATTCTTGGTAAGTTCATTATTGCCATTCTCGTGTAGATTGAATATTATTTCGTCGATATAGGGGCGATAGGGCTCCATTATATCATCGGCAAGTGGAAAGGCATTGTAACGGTTACGATGGAATATGCCAATTGCCGGTAACAACCCCGATCCCATTAGGGCGCGTGCCATTGCTGCACGCAACAGGGTGTAGCCATAGTTTAATAGGTTGTTGGGGGCAACTCCTTCGCGCGTGCGTACGAAATCGCTACCGAATAATTCGTTCCAATAGATGCGTGCTGCTGCTCCTTCGCGATTTTCGTTATCTCCACTTTTTACGTTGGTGTAATAAGGTTTTAACTTGTTACCTTCTTTCCCCAGTTTATCGAGCAGTGCTGCTTGGTTACGTATTTTTGCTTCGACCGTCTGTTTCCACAGGCTCTTTTTCAATGGTTCGCTCGCATCTATTTGTGAGCGGAAACTCTCGCCTTGTGTCTTGTTCGAGTCGAGGTTCATAAGCATTGCGTTTGGCATACAATTGCTACCGCAGAATATGACAGAAACGTTGTTGTCCGACAGCGCATTGAGCAAAGGGAGTGTGATGCTTGTCTGCTGGTGTTCCAGAATTACAAAACCAATATCCTCGACAGGTATGCTTTTCTGTATGTCGGGCATCTCGCGAGTTTTTATAATCATTTGATTGTTCTTTAAACTCAACGAGTAGGGGGTGGTGAAGAAGAGCGCGCGTTTGAGCATAGTATGTTAATGTTTAAATTTTATCTCTCCTGTTGTTGTAAGGTTAAAGTCGTATCCTTCGACAATGGCGTTGAAATTGGATAAACTTAATCTCAATTTTGCTTTTGGTTCATTGATGTCGTATTTAGAATATCCCATTCCACATTCTTTGCTCACAAGTTCGTCTTTTCTTGCTTCTTGATGGAAAATAAAAACTATGCGTCCGTCGCCGTTTATACCTTTCACTTTATACAATCTTTTTGCAAGTTCTTTTTTGCTACAATCATATAGCTCGTTGGGCGATTTTTCATAGAAAAGTACCAAAGTGCCACATTTTATAATATATTTCAACGGGTAATCCTTGTCGTCCGATTGTGGAACGATATATTGTTGGTTGCCTTTCTTGTTGAAGAACTTGCTTGCTTCTATGTTGCTCACAATCTCAAAGCCGCGTTTGGTGCGTCCTTTCTCGTCGCATCCCTCATATATTGCTATACAATAGTTTCCGTCGTTAACGACATAATAATCTTGTTTGTATTCGTGTTTCGACTCAAATTGTTGTTTCTTCAAATGTATCGGTTGCTTCACACTTGGGGTGTATATCCTTACCTTCTTTATATATACACCCTTTTCTTTGTTGAAACATATTGGTTCTTGCAGGGCTGCCATTCCATCGCGTTTGTATGCATTTTCTACACACTTTCTCACTGCGTCATCTACAATTTTACCAATATCAGAACTTTCTAGTAAGGAGATAGGTTTGCGTACAACATATTTTATCTCGTCGTCACGCATAATAGCTCCATAGAAAGTTTGCTGGTGTAACGAACGACGAGCTCCATCGCCTTGCACATATTTAACTTTGCCGGCACTGTTAAATTGTATTTTCCCTCTTATGCGCAGTTTCTTGCGTCCGGGCTTGGGCATATTGTCGGGAGTGTGGTGCGATACAAGTACTTCTCCTGCAATGGCTTTTACATCCTCGGTAAAAGTGCTCCACGGCTTTTCGATAACAGGCTTTTCCCTTTTGTCGAAATAGTATCGTTCAATATCCTCGTTGTATTGTTTCCACAAGGTGTATGCCCCGTGTCCTATACAGGCAATAGTTATGGCATCTATGCAGTGATGAATGTGGTTTACGCGCTCCTTTTTGCTGTACTCTTCCTGCAATCCCCACATTTTACGAAAATCGGCAGTGGTGGAGCCTTTAATCGTGTGTACCTTGCTGAATGTTGTTTGCAGATACATTCTTGCGTATCGGCCTATGATGCCAATGTCTACTCCTTGTTGTTTGGTGAAGCCATCGGTAATTTCGGTCATTGTGAAACGGCTGACCTTGTCGCGCCAATAGTCAAGATGCATTTTCAAGTAGTGGCGTTGCTGTATGGCTTTATCCTTGCTCTCTTTGGTTGTAGCACTTTTTGCTTTTTTCGTTTGTGCTGCTATCTGCTTTTCAAGGCTTTCAATCTTCTCTTTCCATTTAAGTCCCTCAATAACTGCGAGAATTCTATACGAATTGCTTAACTCGCTTGGAAGTTTCGCTTGTTTCACCTCGCGATTGAAGCGGCTGTCACACAGCGTTTTATTGGCTTGCGAATTGTCGCCACCGCGTGAACGGGGAACCGTATGCTCAATATCGTATGTAGTGTTGCCGCCTATAAATTCGGCAATTCCGATAGTATTTTGTGTGTAAAGGCAGTTACGATTCTGCTCTTCCCATAGTTGATATTTGAGTATATCATCCTCGGTGGGCTCAATCTCTTTGCCCGTTTCATCGCGATATTCTTCCTTTATTCTATCGGCATATTCTCGGTGTTTCTTTTCCTGTTCCTCTTGATATTTCTTTATGGCAGCACGCTTATTGGCATCATTAAGCTCACGTGCCATTTCTATATTTACTCTTGTGTCCTTGTCTATTTTACCTTCGCGCAACAAGGTGTTTATCAGTGCACGCAGTCTAAAAAGTGCGCGCATAGCCATAGGATTGCGCACCGATGATGTACGTGGGGAGCCTAATTGTAAAATGCCGTCTTTGTTACATTCTGCATCTTTGTAGGCTTCAACCTGTGACGGATGGTACAATTTGTCGCTGTGGGAGTATTCAATTCCATATTCGTTAAGTAGAATATTGGCGATAAACTCTTTCTTGCTCTCTTTTCGTTTGGTGATAGGGTAGTCGTCGATGGCCGAACAAATGTCGTTTATGATATTTTCTCTCTTGCAATCGTCGTTCCATATATATTCTCCTACAACGCAACGCAGGTTTGCAAGAAATACAGCCTCGTCGTATCTATAACCGGCACGTAAATAGGGTAGCATCTTGTTTATTGCATTGAGACTCAACGATGCATATCCTTGTGCAATTCTTATATTCGTAAACTTTTCGGCATCTTCTTCGTTTAATTGCAGATTACTTTTTGCCCACTCGCGCAATTTATCGTCATTATCGAATGAGAATAGCGCGTGCCATACATCGTTTAGAATTTGCTCCTCGCTCTTGCCCTCTCCTTTTAAATAAGTGCTGCAAATTGTTTGTAGCCACTCAACTCCGAACAGGTTTTTTAACTCGGCGGTGGTGGGGCAACCGCTTATCGATGTTGTCATCTTGTAATTGAAAACGTAGTCGCTCTCCTTCCCATCCTTGTAGTAGCTGTAAATGTACTTTTTTCCTCCAACCAGTTTCTTTGCAATATCCTCAAAGTCGAAATGCGTCTTACTCTTGCGCATAAACAGGTTCATAGCCTCTTTGCGCTCTTCGGCAGTGAGAGGGCGCAATTCTTCATCATTTGGGCCTTTTATCTTTATGTTGTTAATAATCTGCAACATCCTGAACTCTTCAAAGCGTGGGTGGGAGAGAGGACAACGCGCCTTTCTCTTTTCAAATGTGCAGTTTCCCACAAGCCCTTTTTGCGATTTTAGAGGTCGTTGGAAAAATATTGCTCTATCGAGAGTTGTTTGCACATCTGCCGGCAAATTCTGTTTTTTACATATTGCCTCGAACTCTTTGTGATAGTGTCTGTTGCGGTCGGCATATCCATAACCATCACCCATATTCCTGTTCCTTATACAGTCGCCTTTTTGATAAAGTTTATAGTAAAATTCTCCAAGGTATTCGCAACCGGATTTCGCAATAGCTTCGTCAAGGCCTTTAATCGCGGTTTTTACTTTGCCACTTTCGTCATCATTAGAAGAGTCTTTTCTATTGCTCAAAAAGCCTCTTCTTTGAGCAATGTGATAGAAGGCGCGGCCAAGAGTATAACGCTCCTCCTGTTTTTGAAGGTCGAGCACGCGAGTCAGTGCGATGTATCTGTCGTGATAAGGATTTTTATTTTCTTCTTCGCAAGTGCGTAGCCATTGCAAGAACTTCTCGTCAAGCGGATATTGTTTCTTGTATCTCCAATTATTCAGTTGCTCAGTAGTTAAAACAGGGCAGAAGTCGTGCTTGATTAGAACTTTTAGTATTTCTATTTTGCGCAAACGACGGCGGAAATAGTGACGGCGTAACGCACGGGCATCGGTACGTTCTTGAACCATAGGTACTTCATTGTTCTTATTTCGCGCTACACCTTCTTGAAAGATAGAAACACCTTTGTCAATAAGTTCGTAACTATTTTTATCTTCATTCTGTATTGTTATAGCCCAGCCAATAGAGTTTGTGCCGAGGTCTATTCCTAATATTTTTGCCATAGCTGAATAATTTTTTGTGAATTTAATATAATTATTTGTAAAAAAACAAATAATGCACTACTTTTGTAGTGTAAGTATTTCTACATCTTACCACAATAAGGCTAAATGCCGAAGGTCACAGACCTATTCCTCCGCGTACCCCGTGGAGGTTTTTTTATATATTTAGTGGGATATCTTCAATTTTTTTTCAAAAAAAAGAATCATTTTTTTGCATAACAAATGAATTGTTGTAATTTTGCGCTCGGAAAGATGCCAGAGTGATCGAATGGACCGGACTCGAAATCCGGCGTACGCTTTTTAGTGTACCGTGGGTTTGAATCCCACTCTTTCCGCACCTTAAAACAAAAAGATGCGTCAAGCTCGCTTGAACGCATCTTTTTGTTTTAAGGTGCAAGGACGCCCGCGGCAGCGTTGGGATGGGCGGATGCCAAGGCTCACCAGCAAAGTCTGGGGGGCTAAGCAAAAAGTTTAGCTAATCTAAAGAAGAAAAACTTTGGCAGGGTGGGCAAAAAGTAGGATAAAACCTTTGTAATCGTTTGATATACATATCTTTGCAAAGATTATCATTGATATGCTAAAAAAAATGCTTTTTTTGTGGTTCCTCCAATGTGGTCAAGAATGGCCTGAGAGGAC
>JAFUOP010000016.1 GCA_017481875.1 Bacteroidaceae bacterium | reverse complement strand
AATCTCATTCCCGTATTTTTCTTCCAACGAGAAAAAATGATTACCTTTGTCAGTGCAATGATAGATAAAACAAGCGTTCTTTGTGGCTGTTGTAGGGTATGTGCAAGAGATTAAAGATGCTGTTTCTACCAACTTTCCCTTCTATAAAAAGGCAACGGATAGGTAGCAATTCTTTCTCTAATACCCACCATATACGGCTCCTTCTGCCGAAATTAACAATATGGTGAGGTAACACAAAAATGGTATATGTACCAACCACTTATCAAATTTCACCCTCATCCTGCCATTTTTACGCAAGTTCTTCGTATCTTTGCGGTAAATTGCAAAACACAGATAAATAACATATTAAATATTTCCCAAAATGAAAAAAATCGCACTTTATCTATTCGGCGCACTTGCGCTTGCTGCATGTAACAATGGCTATAACATTGATGTAACAACTAACAGCAACAACGAAGGCGACATTGCATATCTTGTTGATTATAACACTAACGAGACTATTGATTCTTGCATTATAAAAAACAACACTATTAAATTTAACGGAAATACTACAGAACCGGGAGTGTTCAGAATACAGATAAATCACTATAACAAAGAGTTTTTAGTGGAGCCCGGCAGCAATATATCAATAGATTTAACCGGAAAACATGTAAAAATTACAGACAATGGTGGTTTAAACGATAAAGCTGCACAATTAGAAGAAGAGATTAATAAAAGAGGTGCAGAGTTTCAGATTATATACAACCAGGTTGTAGAGAAAGTGAAGGCTGGCGAAATTTCAGAAGACAAATTAGATATCCTTGGCAATAATATTATTAAGGAGCTCAACAATATGCATAAAGTAAACATCATTGACAACAAAGACAATATACTTGGTGCATACCTGTTTGCCACAAAAGGGAAAAAAGCGTGCAGCGATTTAGCATTATTCGATTCTATAAAACAAGCATTAAAGTATTCGGATAAAATAACAGTCATTGATGTTATACGCGAGGAGCTTGAGAGGATAGACCAAACTAAAGAGGGTAAAATGTTTGTCGATTTTAAAGGAAAAGACATTGATGGAAACGACTGCAACCTATCAGACTACGTAGGCAAAGGAAAGTATGTAGTAGCCGATTTCTGGGCAAGCTGGTGTAGCCCCTGCCGTGAAGAGATTCCCAATCTAATTGCTATAAGTAAAGAATTCGGCAATAATCTTGTAGTGTTAGGAATAAATGTTTGGGACAACGAGAAGGCATTTAAAGAGGCTGTTGCAAGCGAAAATATTAAATACCCGCAAATATACCTTCCAAAGAATAACGATGACGCAAGCTATGCATATAATATCAAAGGCATACCTCACATAATACTTTTCGGTCCCGACGGCACTATTCTAAAGCGCAACCTTCGCGGTGAAGGCATTAAGAAAGCCATAGAAGAGGCCATGAACAAGTAATAATCTAAAGCATACATAAAAATGTAGCGACCTCAAAATTTTGAGGTCGCTACATTTTTATACTCCTTAATTAATCTTTTTCTCCAAAACAAAGGTCTCCCGCATCACCCAAGCCCGGTACTATATAATAGTGGTTATTGAGCACCGGGTCTATAACTGCACAATAAAGAATAGTATCTTCGGGGAAATGTTCTTTAACAAAATCGACAGCCTCCCGGCTTGCAATCACCGAAGCCAGGACCAACTTGGCAGGGGTACCCTTTGTTAGCAAGGCTTTATATGCGAGCAACGCGCTACAACCTGTCGCAAGCATTGTATCGACAAGCAACACCGTTTTTCCCTCAAGGCGAGGCGATGCAAGATACTCAACCTCCACATCAAAGTGCGTCTCATCGGTATATTTGCGATAGGCCGATACAAAAGCATTCTCAGCAGAGTCGAAATAGTTATGAAAACCTGTGTGCAGCGGCAAGCCTGCACGTAAAATGGTTGATAACACCACTTTGTCTGCGGGCAAATTGTGAACAGCCTCACCCAACTGCGTTGCTACAGCCTTGGGTTCATAATGAAGTTCTTTGCTTATTTCATAGGCCATAATTTCACCAATGCGCTCTATATTACGGCGGAAACGCATTTGGTCTTTTTGAATTTCTTTGTCTCTGATTTCAGTTAAGAAACGATTTAAAATCGTATTCTGTTTAGATAAATCTACTATCTTCATACCTTAATGTAGTTGTTATTTTTACACTTTCACACAAAAAAAACAGGAGCATTTTGAACTGCTAATATACATTAATTATTCCAAAAAGAGATATTTTCGTTTTTCATTTACTTATATTTATTCTAAAATAGGAATTTTTCTCTCTTTCAACAAGAAAAAACGCAAAAAACAAATTGTCAAAATTTAAACCTTTTTACAAGACAAATGCGACAAAAACGCACTATTTTACAATGAAAGAAATACAAAAAAGCACAAAGCACGAGTGCAAGATGACACCAAAAAATCTCAAAAAAATTCCAAAAACACAGCCACCGCACCTTTTTTGCAGTAATTAAAGAAATTTTTCTTTAATTGTTTTGAGAGTTTAAGCAAAAAGATATATATTTGCACTTGGAGAACTTTGGCAAGTTTGGCAAAAATGTTAAATTTTGCACAACTGCCACCTCCCTGTGAATTTAATTAAGATTATTAACAAATAATTTATTTTTTCAAATTATGGCAACAATAGATCTTACCAAGTATGGTATTACCGGTGCTACAGAGATTATCCACAATCCCTCTTACGAGCAGCTTTTTGCCGAGGAGACAATGCCCGGTCTTGAAGGTTATGAGGTTGGCCAGGTTACAGAACTTGGCGCAGTAAATGTGATGACAGGTGTTTACACCGGCCGTTCTCCCAAAGATAAGTTCATCGTTAAAGATGCTACATCTGAGAACACTGTATGGTGGACATCTGAGGAGTACAAGAACGACAACAAGCCTGTTACAACAGAGACTTGGAACGTGCTCAAGGAGATTGCCACAAAGGAGCTTTCTAACAAAAAACTCTATGTAGTAGATGCATTCTGCGGTGCTAACCCCACAACTCGTTTGAAAGTACGTTTCATTATGGAGGTAGCTTGGCAGGCACACTTCGTAACAAATATGTTTATCCGCCCCACAGCCGAGGAGCAGGCAGCATTCGGCGAGCCCGACTTCATTGTTTACAATGCTTCTAAGGCCGCTGTTGAGAACTACAAAGAGCTCGGCTTGAACTCAGAGACAGCTGTTGTGTTCAACCTCACAACACGCGAGCAGGTAATCCTCAACACTTGGTACGGTGGTGAGATGAAGAAAGGTATGTTCTCAATGATGAACTACTACCTTCCCTTGCAGGGTATTGCTTCAATGCACTGCTCGGCTAACACAAACGAGAAGGGCGAGACAGCTATCTTCTTCGGCCTCTCAGGTACAGGAAAGACCACTCTTTCTACCGACCCCAAACGTATGCTTATCGGTGATGACGAGCACGGCTGGGACGATGAGTCAGTGTTTAACTTCGAGGGCGGTTGCTACGCAAAGGTTATCAACCTCGACAAAGAAAGCGAGCCCGATATCTACAATGCTATCAAGCGCGACGCACTCTTGGAAAACGTAACTGTTGATGCTAATGGCAAGATTAACTTCGCCGACAAGAGCGTAACCGAGAACACTCGTGTATCTTACCCCATCAACCACATTCAGAACATTAAGCCCGGTTCAATGGCAGCTCCTGCCAAGAAGGTAATCTTCTTGTCAGCCGACGCATTCGGTGTATTGCCTCCCGTTTCTATCCTCTCACCCGAGCAGACACAGTACTACTTCCTCAGCGGCTTCACCGCTAAGCTTGCAGGTACAGAGCGTGGTATCACAGAGCCCACTCCCACATTCTCAGCTTGCTTCGGTGCTGCATTCCTGAGCTTGCACCCCACAAAATATGGTGAGGAGCTCGTTAAGAAGATGGAGAAGAACGGTGCAAAGGCTTACTTGGTGAACACCGGTTGGAACGGTACCGGCAAACGTATCTCTATTAAGGATACACGCGGTATCATCGATGCAATCCTCGACGGTTCTATCGACAACGCACCTACAAAAACAATTCCTCACTTCGACTTTGTGGTGCCCACAGAGTTGCCCGGTGTTGATCCCGCAATCTTGGATCCCCGCGACACTTATGCTGATGCAGCACAGTGGGAGGAGAAGGCTGTTGACTTGGCAGGCCGCTTCATCAAGAACTTCACCAAGTACACAGGTAACGAGGCCGGTAAGGCTCTTGTTGCTGCAGGTCCCAAACTCTAATATTGAGAATTTAGGTTTATATTATGGTTGGTGGCAGAATTCTGCCACCAACTTTTTTATTGCCGCACGTGTGCCATAGTAACAAAAAACAGGCAAACACATTTTGTTTTACAGTGTGTTTACACTATCTTCGGCAACAAATAGCAAAAAGGAAGCACCGTGAACGAAGCAACAAAACAATTTATAACCGAGCACCGCACAAGCGACACACGCACACTTGCGTTGCAAGCCGCCCGCTACCCCACCGTGGATATGCGCCAGGCAATAACACAGATAGAGGGGTGGCAGCTGGCGCAGAATAAACTGCCGCAGTGGGCAGCCACCGAGGGGCTGCTGTACCCGCCACGCATATCAATGGAACAATGCTCGTCGCAAGCCACAGCACTCTACAAGGCATCGCTGGTAAACGGTGAATACTTTGCCGACCTCACCGGTGGTTTCGGCATAGATTGCAGCTACATTGCACGCGGTTTCGAGCATGCTACATACATTGAGCGCAACGCCCGGCTCTGCGACATTGCCCGTGAAAATTTCAAACTACTGGGGTTGCATCACATTGATATAATAAACGGCGACAGCGAGGAGCTGCTCGCCACCCTGCCCACGCAGGATTGGATTTTTGCCGACCCTGCACGTCGCGACGGTACAGGGCAGAAAGTGGTAGCCCTCGCCGACTGCGAGCCCGACATAACAGCTATTGAAGAGAAACTTATGACAAAGAGCAAGAGAGCAATGATAAAATGCTCACCAATGCTCGACATAACGGCAGCTTGCCGCCAACTAAGAAATGTAGCAGAAGTGCATATAATAGCAGTAAACAATGAGTGCAAGGAGCTGCTATTTATACTGCAACCCGGTGGAGCGACCGCAATTACTACACACTGCATAAACATAACAAACAACAGCACGGAACAATTCACTTTCGCCACCAACGAAGAAGAGAAAGCTGTGGCGAACTACACGGCACAGGTGGGGACATTCCTTTACGAGCCCAACACCGCTATACAAAAAGGAGCGTGCCACAAAGTTCTTGCCACAGCAACAGGCACAAATAAACTGCACCCCAACAGCCACCTTTACACCGCCGACACACTCATCGAGCAGTTCCCGGGGCGCAAATTTAAGGTGGTAGAGGTTCTGGGCTTCACAAAAAACGACATTAAGAAAGTGGCACAAATGAAAAAGGCCAACATTACCGTACGCAATTTTCCCGATAGCGTACAGCAGCTGCGCAAGCGTCTGAAGCTTTCCGACGGAGGGAGCAACTACATTTTTGCCACCACCCTTGCCGACGAGCACAAGGTGCTTATAGTGTGCCAAAAGGCATAGCTGCCACAGCATAAGTACTTGTGGAGATACAAAAAAATAATCCGTTTAACGGATTATTTTTTTGTATTATTCTATTTTTCCTTCTTAAGCACTTTATCCATATTGCGTTTCTTTATTATCGCATACGCTTTTTGGAATATCTCGCCCCTCTTGTTATATATCTTGACAGCCTCGCGCGTGTCCCAAATATCACGAGCAATTATCCATTTTAATTGGAAAGAAATCTCCTCGAGCGATGCTTGGAACTCCTCTTCACCACCTGCAAGTTCCACACTATCGAGTTCTGCCTGTTTATGAATCATCGATGTAAGTAACTCATCTACCTTAAAGTCTTTATCAAAACTCTCCACTGTGGGATATTTATTTTTAAGTTCTGCGCGATAGACATCGATATAACGAAGCGCGGCCATTACCAACGTACCTTTGCGCGTGAGGTCGCGATGATACTTTGTAAAGCGTGTAGTGTCGAGCGGGACAAAGAAATCGGGCATTATACCGCCACCGCCATACACAACACGCCCCAGTCGTTTGGTATAAGTCTTCAAAGAATCGGGGAAATGTATGCTGTCGGCATTGCTCAACTCACCACTGTTATAGCGGTTCATCAGGTCGTCTTTGTAGTTTATGGAATCGCCATAAGGCTTTTGTATGCAACGCCCTGTAGGGGTGTAATAACGCGCTATTGTAAGACGTATCATTGAATTGTCGGGCATAATAAAGGGGCGTTGTACCAATCCTTTGCCGAATGTGCGACGGCCCACCACTGCCCCACGGTCCCAGTCTTGTATGGCACCTGCAAGAATCTCGGCAGCAGAGGCCGACGTCTCATCTACAAGCACCACTATATTGCCTTTGGTAAAACGGCCACCTCCGCGGGCAAGATGATCGTAACGGGAAGATACACGCCCATCGGTATATACTACAAGATTGGTTTCGTTGAGAAACTCATTGGCAATATCAACTGCAGCCGACAGATAGCCACCACCGTTGCCCTGCAGGTCGAGTACAAGCGACTCCATACCACAGTGCTTTAGCGAATCGAGAGCTGTTACAAATTCTTTGTGGGTTGTTGCTCCAAAAGATTTAACGCGTATATACCCTACTGTTTTATCCACCATGTACGCCACATCAACACTCTCAGTGGATATTTCTGCACGCACAAGATTAAATGTAAGCAGCCCTTCTACGCCGGAACGCTTGACACTTAATTTAACCTCACTGCCGACAGGACCTCTAAGACGCGACATTATGTCGGAACGCTCTATCTTGACACCGGCTATTGTTGTATCATTGACCATAACGACACGGTCCCCGGCCAATATTCCGGCACGCTCCGATGGGCCTGCAGCAGTGGTGCGTATAACGAACAAAGTATCATCGAGCATATTAAACTGAACACCTATGCCGGCAAAGTGCCCCTCCATCTCTTCGAGCATCGTTCTTGTCTCTTTGGGGTCGGTATATGTAGAATGCGGGTCTAGCTGCTTGAGCATAGCCTTTATACCCTCTTCCACCAGTTTTGTGTCATCTACGCTATCTACATACCAACGGTCTATTGCATTGGCCGCCGTAAGAAGCTTATAAAGCGATGCCGGTATCTTTTCCTGCGCAGTAACAGGCAGGAACATTGCTAATACAAGTATAAATAATAGTGTTTTTTTCATAGTTTATGGTAGTAAATCTTTAACATCTTTTCCATACGACATTAACTCACGTACTAGGCTGCTGCTTATGGCTGCACACTCGGGCTCACTCATAAGAATAACTGTCTCAATGCCACCAAGGCGCATATTAACATCGGCAAGGTCGCGTTCATACTCAAAATCTTTCACACTGCGCACACCGCGTAGCAGAGCCGTTGCACCAATGCTGCGTGCATAATCCATTGTAAGGCCACTATATGCGACAACCTGCACACGTGGCTCACCGGCATAAACTTTCTCTATAACTGCGACACGCTCTTGTGCAATGCCTGTGCCACCCTTTTCCATGTTGCAACCAACGGCTACCACTACTTCATCAAAAATAGCAAGTGCACGCAGCACTATTGCGTGATGACCACGTGTAAAAGGGTTGAACGACCCTGCAAAAAGGGCGATTTTACGGGAGTTATTCATTGTTGGTTTTGTCCTCCTCGACTACAAGATTATCAATTATAAAATTCTGACGCTCCATAGTATTCTTGCCCATATAATAACAGAGCAACTCATCTACTTTATCGTCTTTGTGCATAGAGACGCGTTCCAAGCGCATATCGGGGCCTATAAAATTGCGAAACTCGTCGGGTGAGATTTCTCCAAGTCCCTTAAAACGGGTTATTTCCGGGTTGGGCGAGAGTTTCTCTATGGCTGCAACACGCTCCTCATCGGAATAGCAATAGATTGTCTCATAGTCGCTTTTGCGCTGCCCTGCCTCTTCAAGACCCTTCTTGCCGCGCAGCTGCTTGCGCTTGTTACGCACGCGGAACAACGGCGTCTGCAATATATAAACGTGTCCCTTTTTAATGAGTTCAGGGAAGAATTGCAGGAAGAAGGTTATCATAAGCAGGCGTATGTGCATACCATCGACATCGGCATCGGTTGCTACAATCACTTTGTTGTAGCGCAAGCCCTCGAGCCCATCTTCTATGTTAAGTGCCGCCTGCAACAGGTTGAACTCCTCGTTCTGATATACCACAGCACGGCTGAGGCCGAAACAGTTAAGCGGCTTACCACGCAAGCTGAAGACTGCTTGAGTGTTGGCGTCGCGGCTCTTGGTGATGGAGCCGCTAGCAGAGTCGCCCTCGGTAATGAATATACAACTTTCGTCCATGCGGTCGCCCTTGCTGTCGTTGTAGTGTATGCGACAGTCGCGCAGCTTTCGGTTGTGCATATTTACCTTCTTGGCCTTCTCGCGTACCTGCTTGGTGAGGCCTGCAAGCTCCTTACGTTCCTTTTCCGATGCCTGAATTTTCACAAGCATCACGTCGCTTATATCGGGGTTTTTATGCAGGAAGTTGTCGAGTTCCTCTTTCACAAAGTCGCCTATAAACTTCTTAACACTCATACTGCCCTCTTCGGGAGCAATTGTGGTGGAGCCCAGGCGCACTTTTGTCTGGCTCTCGAACACCGGCTCCTGTATGTTTATGGCTATGGCAGCCACTATACCGTTACGAATATCGCAGTACTCAAAATTCTTGGCCGAGAAAAAGTCGTGTATAGTAGAAGCCACCATCTCTTTAAAGGCACTTTGGTGAGTACCACCTTGTGAGGTGTGCTGACCGTTTACAAAAGAATAATACTCCTCGCCGTACTGCTGTGCGTGAGTAAAAGCAATTTCTATATCCTCACCCTTCAGGTGTATTATAGGGTAAAGACTCTCGGCTGTCATACTATCGGTAAGCAGATCGGCAAGGCCATTGCGCGACAATATACGCTTGCCGTTGAACATTATTGCAAGGCCGGTATTAAGATATGTATAGTTGCGCAACAATGTTTCTATGAACGCGGGGCGGAACTCATAGCTGCGAAAGAGCTTTGCATCGGGGGTGAATGCTATGTATGTTCCATTTTCATCGCCGGTATTCTCGGTGGTATCACTTATGAGATTACCGGCCTCAAAAATTGCCGAGCGCACAACACCGTCGCGGTAGCTGCGCACCTCGAAACGAGTGCTCAACGCATTGACCGCCTTGAGGCCTACACCGTTCAAACCTACCGATTTTTTAAATGCCTTGCTGTCGTACTTGGCACCGGTGTTCAGCTTGCTCACAGCGTCAATCATCTTGCCCTGTGGTATTCCACGACCATAGTCGCGCACCACAACCGAGTGGTTATCTTCTATATCAATTTCAATGCGCTTGCCTGCGCCCATTTTAAATTCATCGATACAGTTATCCACCACCTCTTTTAAGAGCACATATATACCATCGTCGCTCTGCGAGCCGTCGCCCAACTTACCAATGTACATACCCGGGCGGGTACGTATATGCTCCATATCACTCAAATGGCGTATATTGTCGTCGGTATATGCCACTTGCTCCACAGGTGCGCTTTCGTCGAATATTAGGTCTTTATCCTCACTCATTGTTTATAATGATTTCTTGTATGCACGGCGGCGTTTGTGTTGCTCTTTCTCAAAGCTATCCCACTGCGCCTGCACTTTATTGTTTGTTTCAAGTTCGGGGTTGGTTTCAACATCTTCGAAGCCCATAGATATATAACGTGGCATAAGGTCGTTGAATATTACAGCCATTGCTCCCTTGCTCTGGTACTCCGGTTTTATTGCCACAAGCAAGAAATCCAACCGCTTGGGACGGCTAAAGAATAGGGCCTTCAGCAGGTGGAACCAGCCAAACGGGAATAGCTTGCCCTTGGCTTTCTGCAAGGCTTTCGAGAGGGAAACTATGCTCACCGCAATGGCAACAAGATTGTCGTTTTCATCTACCACAAGAGAGATAAGGCGTAAATCCACCACCGGTATGTACTGCTTTATGAGCTGCTCAATTTGTTTACTGCTCAAAGGCGAAAAACCGTACAGCGGAGCATAGCACTCGTTCACAAGCTCAAAAAGGGCATTGCCGTAACGCTTTGCAAGCTCACTGCGCGACTTGCACTGCACCACGCGCAAGTTATATCGCTTTGCCACTATTGCAGAGAGTCTTTCGGCCTTTTCCCAATTCTTTTCGGGCACCTTTATAAGAAACTCCACCCAATCGACATCTTTTTCAAAACCAAGAGCCTCTATATGCTCCTTGTAATAAGGGAAATTATAAATGGCCGCCATAGTGCCCAGGCGGTCAAAGCCCTCTACAAGCATACCTTCGGGGTCGAGGTCGGTAAAGCCAAGCGGGCCGTGCAACTCGGTCATTCCACGCTCACGCGCCCACTGCTCCACTGCCCCTATGAGAGCTGCCGACACCTCGCGGTCGTCAATGAAATCAATCCAACCGAAACGGGCAGCCTTCTGCCCCCATTTTTCGTTGGCACGGTGGTTTATTATTGCTGCCACACGCCCCACCACCTCCTTACCGCGGAGAGCAAGGAAATAATCGGCATCACAGAACTCGAACGCAGCATTGCGGTCTTTGCGCAGAGTGTTCATAGTGTCCTCGTAGAGGTCGGGTACCGAATAGGGGTTGTTTTTATATAGCTCGTAGTTGAAGCGCACAAAGCGTTTCAGCATACTGTTGTTTTCTACTTTTACAATTTCTACCGGCATTGTGGTTTCCTTGAATATTATAACGTGTAAATATACTCTTTAATTTGCAATCTCGCAAATTTATAAAGAATATCATAAAATTGAAAAAAGTTAAACCCATACTTGCCGTGGCAAGTATGGGTTTAACTTTTTTATTTATTGAATGGTTTTATTGGCTTTTATTTAACAAGTACCTTTTTACCATTTACAATGTAGATACCGGGGGCTGCGATAGCCTTAACACGGCGGCCTGTGATGTCGTAGATTGCGCTATTCTCTGCGCCCTCTGCTACTACACCCTCGACGCCTGTTGTGCCATTCCATTCGAAGCCATAGAATGTAATTGCCTTATTAGCCACTGCGCTTGCGGGCAAGTATGCTTTGTTGGCATTGTTCAACCAAGCACCATCTGTCATTTTAGCCTTGTAGAGACCTACGCCGTCCTCACCATTGGCAAGAACATACGCCTCTTCTTCGACATTCGTGTTAAAGAGTGAACCAGCCAAGAGATTACCCTCAACATCTGCAGTTGCAGTTGTCTCATAGTAGAGTTTATAATCACCTGCAGCAGCCTTAACGATAACACCCTGATTAGAAGGAAGAACGCCTGTAACCTGAGTCAAAGAAACCCAGCCATCGTTTACAGTAGTTACTGTATATGCCTCTACAGCCGAGGGGATTCTTGCATTAAAACCGAGGAAAAGTGTTGCCCAGCCGGCCTCTGATACTGTGAGAGTGTGGCTTAAAGGAAGCTCCTCGACATACTTATAGAGCTGAACAGGCTGCTGACCGCTCTTATAATAGCGGAAACGCTTTTGGTTGCTTGCATCATTGAAACGCAATGTTGTTTTGCTTTCACCGCTTCCCGAAGAAACAACTACGCCTTCTTCAGAAATTGCGAATGTGTTTGCAACTGCGGCCTCATCTCCAAAATCCATACCATTGCTATATGCTGTCTTATATATATAGCCACCAACAGTGCTTATCGAGTAGCCACCTTCCATTGCAGCAACAGTAACAGCAACGGCATCAATCTCGCTGTTTGCGTTGATTACATCACCATCTGTTGTAGCAGAAACATAGCCATTCTCCTCGTCCTTGCCATTGAAAACATAAGCATCGGTACCATCTTCGTAAACAATAAGATACTTGCCACTCCAATCGGCGGGCTCGGCAATAACCTTCATATAATAGCCTGCAGTTTCCTCAACAACAAACAGAGTATATGTAGCCGTTGCAGGCTCACTTGCACCAAACTCGTTCAATACAACAGCCTTAACGGTTGTTGTAGCTGTAATCTCAAAAGGCTCAGTATATTCAACGCGGGTAGCAGATTTTACAGGGTCGCTCTCATCGGTTGTATAATAAACAGTAGCATCTGCTGCAATACCGGTGATTTCAACCATCATACTACCCTTAAAAGTGGTTGCGGCGGGGAGAATGGGAGAGGTGGGAGGAACAGGGGTAACACCTGCACTTTCGTCCCAAGTAATGCTTACGCTTGTAAGATACATAGCATTGCTTGCCGAACGCAAGCCGATGTATTCGTAATCGCCTTCAATAACAAGCTCTGTAGAAGTACCACACACAATTGTACCAAGCAATGTACCCTGAGTAGAGGTGCTATACAATTCTGTAGCTGCACTATAAGGTTCGTTCTTACCATACACATTCAATGTACGGCCGTTAGAAGTATTGCTATTCCAAACTACAGCAACCTTTGTAGCCTTGCCGCCAGAAGTAGTGGTAACAATACCCGAATTGCTATTATTGCTACGCAACTGAATAGACTCATTGCCACCGGCAGACTGGCCTGCATACACAGCCGAAGATGTTACAACACTCTTGCCCGACCAAGCAGTATAGCTTGTACCTGTAACACCTGTTGTTTCACGAGTGAGTACATCGACAACCTCACCCTCGGCAGGAGGTGTAACGGGAGTGTTCTTTGTATATATAGCAGAAACAACTGCGCTTGAAAGTCCATCTTTAACAACCTTTGCATAAACGGTTGTTGTTTCTGTGATTTCAACAGATGTACCCTCAACCCAATCAGTTTCACTGTTCAATGAATAATACGCGGTAGCGCCTTCTGCAACGCCTGTAATCTCAACAGTCATTGCATCGTCAAAGCTGCAAGCAGCAGGAAGTGTAGGCGCAGCAGGAGCCTCAACTACAGGAGTGTCGGGTGTTTCGCCACCTGTTGAGGTTTCCAAGCGATACAACTGAGGCAACAGCATTGAAGCTGAAGCATTTGAAGTATAGGTGGTAAAACGCGGGCTACTATTATTATACAAGAATCGACCATAAGTAGATGTTCCATTCTGTATTGTTGCATTTCCATCTACATCAATAGAGATAGACCATGTTGTAGTTCCGCTGCCCCAAGCAACTTTTTTCACAGCAGTCGCTCCTAATAATTGAGCACTTTCATTTGCCAGTGTCCAAGCATCTGTTGTTCCACCAAGGGTAAAAACTACAGCATCTGCCGGCAACGAAGATATTGTATTATCGGCAAATGTCGCTGCTACTTTTGAAAGATACTGACTAGTAATGTTCGCAGCAACCACTCCTTTAGAATCGCAAGCGATTACCACTTGGTCGCCAGCCTTCAACGTAGAAGCATCTGTAACTTTAGTCCAAACTTGCGCCTGCACAGCAAATACAGCCATCAGGCAGCATAGAATTGAAAGTAAAAATTTTTTCATAGTAAATTATTTAATTGATTAACTTATTGCATAACAACAAAATAACTTGGCAAAGCAACAACCTTACCACTATAAAAATGCGGCGCAACGAAAAAACTGCACCAACTACATTGCAAATGTAGTCTTTTTCAGCACAATAGCAAAGGAAAATAGAAAAATTTTAACAGCAACGACCGTCGAGTAACACAAAGTGGCGTCGTGTAGGTTGTCGGTTTCTTTTTGAATTACCATTGCAGGAGACATTCGTCGCCGAAATGATATTCCATGCTATTTCCTGCAAATGCTTTATCGATTAAAAAAGCCTTGCTTCTCCAGCTCCTTTGCCACTACGAGCAGCTCTGAGTACCACTCCTCGCCGAAACGCTCAATGAGGGGGCCTTTAAGAAACTCGTATGCTTTTATGCCTTTGCGACGGCCCGCCACCACGGCACTGCGGCACACCTCCCACTTGTGGAAATTAACGGCAGTGAGGTCGCCCACCTTGCGCAAGCGCACAGGATACAGGTAGCACGATATGGGTTTGCGCCACCCTATGCGCCCTTCGTTGTATGCCTTCTCTATGAGGCAGATGCAGCAGCCCTTTTCGTCGCGCGATGCAAAGATGCAGTCCTTGCCATCGACTATGGAGGTTACGAGGTCGCCGTCGCGGTCGGTATATACCACGCCTTGCTCGTCGGCTATGGCGCGGGCTGCGGGCGACATTTCGGGAGCTACCACCTCCAATGCCTCTTCTAATTTCTCCACCTCGTCGAACAAGACCGGGGCACCGGCATCGCCCTCAACACAGCATATTCCCTTGCAGTGCGAGGGATTGCAGCAAAAGTATTCTTGAAACAGGTCGAACGACACTATAGCATCACCTATTTGTACCATAATTGTTTGTTTTTATATCTTATTTCTTTGGGCGCACACGGGTGTGCCCCACGGCAACATAATATTCTTTACATCGCACAAAAAAGCATAGCGGCTGCGCCGGGCGCAGCCGCTATGCCATACCTATTATAATTAAATCAAAGACTCACCTGTCATTTCGGCGGGTGCCTCCAGGCCCATAATCTTGAGTATTGTGGGTGCAACGTCGGCCAAAATACCATCTTTAATGGTGGCATTCTCCTTGTTTGTTACATATACACAAGGAACGGGGTTGAGTGAGTGAGCAGTGTTGGGAGAGCCGTCGGCATTCACTGCGTTGTCGGCATTACCATGGTCGGCAATGATTATAGACTCGTAACCGTGCTCACGTGCAGCCTCAATTACATCTTTAAGGCACGCATCTACTGCCAGAACAGCCTTCTCTATTGCACTATAAACACCTGTGTGGCCCACCATATCACCGTTGGCAAAGTTCACAACAATGAAATCAAATTTCTCCGAATTAATTTCGGCCACCAACTTATCTTTCACCTCATACGCACTCATTTCGGGCTGCAAGTCGTATGTAGCCACTTTGGGAGAGGGAACAAGAATGCGCTCCTCGCCCTCGTAGGGTGCCTCGCGGCCTCCGTTGAAGAAGAAGGTTACGTGGGCATATTTCTCGGTCTCGGCAATGTGAAGCTGCTTCATACCCTGCTTAGATACAAACTCACCAAGGGTGTTATCTACGTTCTCTTTGTCGAACAATATGTGCACACCTGTGAACTTTGCATCATAGGGAGTCATACAATAGTACTGCAAGCCGGGTATTGTGTGCATACCCTCGGCAGGCATATCCTCTTGTGTGAGCACTACGGTGAGCTCTTTTGCACGGTCATTGCGGTAGTTGAAGAAGATTACAGCATCACCCTCACCTATGCGACCATCGAATGCGCTGTTTACTATAGGCTTGATAAACTCATCGGTAACGCCCTCGGCATAAGACTCCTCAACGGCAGCAACCATATCTGTTGCAGGCTTGCCCTCGCCGTTCACAATGAGGTCGTATGCTATTTTAACACGCTCCCAACGCTTGTCGCGGTCCATTGCATAGTAGCGGCCCACGATAGTAGCGAGTTTAAGGTTCTTGGCTGTGAGGTCGGCAATGAAGCCGGCACCGCTCTTAGGGTCGGTGTCGCGGCCGTCCATAAAGCAGTGAACAAAAGCGTTTTCCACACCTTGCTCTGCAGCAAACTTATACATAGCCTCGAGGTGCTCCAGTGAGCTGTGAACGCCACCGTTTGAGGTGAGGCCCATAAAATGGAGTTTCTTACCGTTATTCTTGGCATACTCTACAGCAGCCACCAATTCAGGATTTTTGGCTATAGAGCCGTCGGCAATCGCACGGTTAATCTTCAACAAATCCTGATACACAACACGACCACCGCCAATGTTAAGGTGGCCCACCTCGCTGTTACCCATCTGACCTGCGGGGAGACCTACATTTTCGCCACTCGCCTGCAATTTAGAATTGGGATATACCGACACTAAATGATCCCAGTAAGGTGTGGGGGTATTAAAAATAACATCACCCTTACCGTGGTTACCAATTCCCCAACCATCGAGGATTACCAATAATGCTTTGTTTGCCATAATATTTTTGTTTTTAATTATTTAATCTGTTTCATTCTGCCGCACGCGCGACATTCCAAGGTACAAAGGTAGCACTTTTATTCTTTATTTGGCCATACTTGCAACAAAAATAGTTCAATTTGCACTTAAATAAACGATAATTGGGCTCGGCAACGTTGCCGAGCCCAATTATTTCAATAGACGTTGTGTCCTAATATTTATTTATTCCACAAATTGCCCCAATTGCCTTGTTGCTTATTGCTCAACTGCTCGTCACCTTCTTGTGTCTTGTCTATGCTGATTGAAACAGGGCTTGTAGCAATAATGGTATCGCACTCAACTGTCATATACACCGCCGCGGGTGCAAAATATTCTTTTTTCATATTCATAGTTTTCCTTTAATTAAAATACCACTTTTTTATCGTCTACAATATACACGCCCTTTGCAGGGTTCTCTACCGGGCGGCCAAAGAGGTCATATACTCGACCATCACCTTCAACGGGAGCCACAACCTCTATAATATCGGTTGTTCCCGGGAAGCGGAAGCTGAACGCGGCAGCCTCAGAGTCGGGGATGTTCATATACATCTTGAAGCCTGCAAGGTTATCACCTGTATATCTGCGCATCACCACACCTATGACATTACCCTCATCGTCTCTGTTTGTCTGCAATGTATAGGGAGCAGATACAGTGCTTGCCTCAATAGTCTCCAATGTACCAAGCAGTGCATTGTCGCTCACAGGGGCAACCTCGGCAGCAAGAGCAAAGTTATATGTACCGGCAGCCGCTTTAACTATCACCGCCGTGTTGGCCGGTATGGTACCATCTACAGCAACAAGGTCGATATAATCGCCATTGATTTCTGCGGTGTATGCCAAAAGATTCTCGGGAATGGCAAGGGCTACGGGAGCATTCAATGTAGAATAGCCCACTGAACCCACTGTTACGGGAAGTGCCTCAACCTCCTCGGCAAACCAATAGTAGCCCGATGCTGTTGTTGAAACGGTTGTTCCGTTGCTCTGCAAGTAACGGCCATCGGCTACAGCAATCTTGATGCTGCCATCTACGGCACCCTTTGTAAATGTCACGGCGTTGCCCGCGTGACCAACAGCCTCGAAGCCGCCATTGCCACCCTCGAATGTATTCAAGTACTTACCGTTAGAGAAGGCAAGGAGCTCACTCTCCTCGTTCAACCAGAAGATTGTAGAGGCATCGGCTGTGGCGCTCACTGCAAGAGTTTCGCCTGCTGCGGTCGATGTAATGTAGTTGCCTGCTGTATCCTTGAAACGGTAGAATTTACCTGTTTCAATGCCACTGAAGCTGTCGTCAACACCATTGAATACAAACACCGATGAACCGGGCAATGTGATTGTGAGCTCTGCATCTATGTCGATGGGAGTGTTCATATCCACACCGCTGAAGCCCTCTATCGACGACTGGTCGTCAAATGCGTGGCTCAAGGTGATGGTGCTACCCTCTTTTACATAAGCGGGAATATCGAGTGCCTCGCGCAATGTGAGTTTGATGCTCTGCGCATCGTTGGCACCGTTACGCAGTGTCATCACAGCCTTTTGCGCGTTCCAAGCTGCCCAGCCATAAATTTCGGCCTTGGCACCTGTCCAGGGGTTGCCACCCACCCAGTGAATATCGGGCAATACATCAGAGTTCTCGCGCTGCCACTTCATACAAGCGGCAATTTCGCCCCAAAGTTCACCGGCATTGCCTGTGGCGGGGTTGACAAGTTCGTTGGTGAGTTTGTAGTCGTTGTAAAGCTCAACCATACCCGAACCGCAAGCAAAGGCACAACGCAACTCGTTTACAACAGCTCTCCAAGAGCGGTCGAAAGAGGCAGGGCCGCCATATTCGGTGAAGATGAATCCGTGAGTCATCAATGTGTTGATGGGGCACAAAGGCGAGTTCTGAACATAGTTCTGATATACCAAACGGTCGCGGTATGTTATCCAGCTTTCGCGGCTATTGCTGTTATTACCTATTGTACCGTCGTCTTTCTCCTGACGCCATACTGCATCGGTATATTGGAACCAGAAGGGTGATGCCCAAGTACCTACAGTGGTATTGAGGAACACATCTTCTTTAATGCTGCGGAGCACTTTCTCGGCCATAATAATAGCCTCGGCATTCTCTTCGCCTGTAGCACCGGCATCGGGGCCCACAGAAGAGAACTGCGCACTGATACCGTCGAACTTAAAGAAGCGGAAGTCGTAACCATATCCATGAAGCAGATTGGTTACTGCATTTACAAACACCTCGTAATAGTCGGGGTTACTCAACTGCATACCGCCGCTCCTTGTACTTGTCCAATAAGCACGGCGATAACCACCGCTTGTTCCATAACCACCAACAGGGCCTAACCAGGCACCTTGGCCTGCACCCATCTCGCGACCTACGTTGTCCATATTTGTAAATCCGTTGGGGAAGCCGCTGTGGAACTGCCACTCTCCGTATGTGTCCCAACCATCGTCCCATACGAATGCATAGGGAGCCTCGCCGTAAACATCGTACAACTGTTTCTTCCACTCCTCTACAATGGGCAGACACTTTGTTTCATCGGTGTTGGTATGCTCTTCACCGGGAGCCGCGTTGTTGCGGTTAATGTTTATTTCGTACCAAGATATATATACGGGAACCGCACGCCAAGGCACAGCACGCTCACGCTCGCTGTATGCAAGGAACGAACGACGGGCCTGGCCCGGGGCAATAAGGCCCACAACGGCACTTACATTCCACTCGGTATCGGCCGCAAGCGTCGTCTGGCGGCGCCACATACCCTTGATGGGTGTAGTTTCGGGAGCAACAAGATGCAATGTGTAATCGACCTTCAACGAGAGTGTAATGTTACCCGATGCGGTAAATGGTTCGGCCTTGTTCACGAAATAACGCATTGTGTATGTACCGGGGGCAAACACGTTGAGTTTATATGTGTTATTGGAGCTGCTGGAACCGGTTTCACCTGCGTGGTAGTCATCTACAGCAATCTGGCCGACCGCATCAATCAAATCCACACCGGCAAGATAAAGTTTATTGGCACCTGAAGCGTAGGCGAAATTAACGCTCAACACGCCGGCCGACTTTATTGTTATCATCTGCTCCATTATATAAGCATTCTCGTCGGTGCAACCGGCCTCGTTCACGCGGTTGGGAACATCGTCGTTGGCAATCTTCACCCAGCTTTCGGGAGTCCAGGTGTGCTCTATGGTTTCGTCTTCGACTATAGAGCCAAGAGAAGCTATCTCGCGCAACGAGAGGGTGATGGTACCGTTGGTTTGTGTACCGCCACTGTTCTTGTCCACAACAAATCTCACAGTGTAGAAACCTGTTTCGGGCACTTTCACCGTGTAGGTATTGTTGATATCGCTGCCACCTGTGAAGCCGGCGTGGTAATCGGCCGAAACAACATTACCCTTGAGGTCGTAAACAACAACTCCCATAGGATGCATACCGTGGCTACCGCCGGTGTAGTCGTACAATACAGAGAGCGAACCGCATTTAATTTTATAGGTCTGGTCGATATATTGTACACTTGCAGGGGCGGTTTCTGTTTGTGTGCTATTATTCCAAGCCTTCAAATCGGCAGGAGCGTCGGTCCACACTGCGAAGCCGGCCCAATCAGATGTCCACGCCTTTGTCTGTTGCTGGGCAGCTGTGATGCCGCTGATAGCTGTAAATGCGACTGTTATATCGCCATTGGTATCGGTACCTCCGTTACGATGGTCAGCTATATAACGCAATTTATACACACCGTCTGCGGGAGCATATACATTATATGTCACCGTGCTGCTTGAACCGGTGAAGCCATTCTTGAACTCCTGTGCCACAACGTTGCCATCGGCATTCACCAACTGCACGCCAAGCACATAAAGACCGTGGTTACCGTTTGTGTAATCGAAAAGCACATCGAGACGACCAAGGCCTATATTATAGAAACCTGTATCCTTGTATTTTGCAGTACCTGTGAGTGTTGTACTTGAAGGCAGAGTTCCTTCCCAGTTACTGAAACCGGTCCAATCACTTACCCAAGTATCACTCAATGAGGGATTCTCGGCATTCAAAGACCCCGCAATTTCCACTGGTTCACTATATGTAGGATAGGTTATTGTTATATTACCTCTTGTGTCATAACTGCTCTCCTTGCCTTGCTTGTCGACAAGAATACGAAGAGTGTAAGTGTCGCTTGAAGGAACAGTAAGCGTGTAGTTTTGTGTACCTGCAGCACCATAATGATAATCACTGGCAACTACGGCACCATCGGCATTGAGGATATCAACTCCCAACACATCGAGTGCGTAATAACCGCCTGAATATTTGAAATTTACCGAAAGTTCTCCTGCTCCCATTGCATATTCTTGTTTGCGACTATACACTACCATTGTAGCTTCTGTTTCGCCCCAAGCATCAAGGCCTTCGGGAGCATCAGCTTCTACCGAGAAATTGGGCAGATTAGCAGCCCAAGTGAGACTTACTTCGGTTGTCTCTTCTGTTTCCGGGGTTGTCTCCACTATACCATCATCTTCGTAATCCTCGGCCTCAACCACCTCGGGCTCCACATAAGGAGTTTCGGTAGATGCAAGGTCGTATATAAGTGCGGGCTGTGCAACCTTTTTGCTGTAGGCTATAGTACCCACACTGCCAAAGCCCTCGCCACTACCGTTGTTGCTTACGAAAATGCGAACCATATATGCGCCCACCTCGCCAATTGTAACGGTATAGTCGCGGTTGCTGTCGCTACCACCTGTGAAGCCAAAGTGATAGTCACTGTCAACCACCGTACCATTCACATCGAGAATATCCACACCCAATATCTGCAAACGGTTGCTGCCACTTGTGTAGTCGAGTGTGATGGTGTAGTCGCCAGTCTGGCGGAACACAAGATAACCGCGAGAGCCAAAGACCGTGCCCTGCGCATATTGTGTCAAGCTCTTTATGTCGGCAGGTATTTCACTATCCTCGGGAGCCCAGGCCCAAGCCTCGGCACCGTTCCAAGCTTTGAACACGAACGACTCAAGGTCAGTTGCCTCGCCTGCTGTCTGAATACCCATAGGAGTTTCGAGACCGGCAAAGATTTTATCGCTGGCAATAACAGCACCACGGGTGTTACCCACTACAGCGGGAGCCTTCTCGCCATCGACATTCTCCACGGTGTAAATCATTGGAGTAATTGCATACATCGCAATATCGGTGGTTGTGGTTACATCAACCTCGGTGCGCATATAGTGCGAACCATCGCGTAACACAGCACGCCACTCAATGGCAAGGCCGTTTTCGTGAGTAAACTGCGCCACCAACTGCTGCCCTGCAAAGCGCTTTGAGCCCTTTACAGCTGCTGGATTGCCCGCGAGCGATTGCATTTCCACCTCGCCAAGTGTAAAGGCCGATGCAGGGATTTCGGTACCATCGGCAAGTTGAACGGTGAAGAGCTCTGTGCCCGCAAGTAGGCCAAGCTCGGTACAACCGTTAAACAACAGCGTGCCATTCTCTTTTTTGAACTGTGCAGCAAAGAGGTCGTTAGACATTGTATAAATACCGTTCTCTTCGCTAAGACTTGCCGTTCCCGGCTGCTTTTCCTGCGGGAACATTACGGCTTGCGAGTACGCGCCTGCGCACGTAAGCAACAATGCCATAACCGCTGTGAAAAGCTTTTTACTGATTAAATTCATAGCTTTTGTTTATGGTTAATAATAGATTTATCAAAAACTGTTACCAAGATTATTGCAAACAAAAAAGCAAACAACGCAATGCGTTATCCACTTGACTAAAACAGGCCCGATGTTTTACATAGAGCCGAACTTGGCGTTTCAACAAAACTTTCATATACGCACAAAAGCCACGTTGCCCGTGCAACGAGGAAACAGTTGTGTACCACTCCACTTTTCTTTCTTACAATAAACCGCCAAGTTTGACAAGGAAAAGACCTTGCCGGAGCCGAGACTCCCATCAGTAAGATAAAGCAAGCTAATGCGCTATTTTATTAATCACTGTAAAGATAGCAAAAAAACACAACAATTGCAAATAAATAAAAAACAAAAAGAGAATAGCAAATTTATCAACGCTGCTTGCAAGAGGCACACACACCTGTAACAACATAATTTACGTTTTCAACCTCAAAACCTTCGGGGAGAGGAACTATGGGTATTTCTTGCGTGGTAACACACATTGTGCGCCCGCACACACGACAAGTTGCGTGAACGTGGCGGCAAGCGTCGTGAGCCGTTCCTGTGCTTACTGCCGACGCCGAGTGATGAAAGCAATACTTCTTCTTGCCGCTACCGTCTTCGAAGCTGTGCAGTAGATGCTGCTCCTCAAACACTACAAGGGTGCGGAATACCGTGCTGCGGTCTATTGTATCGAGGAAAATGTATAAATCTTCCAAAGAGAAGGGGGCAGCGAAGTCGGCAATACCTTTAAGAATGAGCAGGCGCACTGCAGTGGGCCTTATATTGTATTGTTGCAATAGTTCTTCGTAATTCATAAAAGCATTTCTTACACTTTGCAAAAATAGCTGTTTTTTATTTTTTTTAAGCCAAAGAGAAAAGAAATACAAACTATTTGCAAGATTTTTACATTATATTCGCAGCGGAAATAAAAAGTAACGATTAAAAATGAGAGAGATTTTCGACCTTATAAACCAGATGTCGCCATACGTACTGCTTGGATTTTTATTCGCAGGCCTTATGCACGCATTCATACCCAATAACCTGTGTAGCAAATATTTAGGAGGGAATTCCTTGCGTTCTGTAATAAATGCTATTATTTTAAGCATACCACTGCCACTGTGCTCTTGCGGAGTTATTCCCACGGCAATGTCGCTTAGAAGGGAAGGAGCATCGAAAGGGGCTACAATCGCATTCCTTATTTCCACCCCGCAAACAGGCATAGATTCCATAATTGCGACCTATTCCATTATGGGGTTACCGTTTGCAATCATACGCCCCACAGCAGCCATACTCACAGCACTGCTCGGCGGTATATTAGGCATAACTTTTGCCGATGAAAAGGAGAAAAATTACAACACAGAACAACACGAGAGCAATACTGTTGAAGAGCCTAAAAGAGGTTTCCTGCAGAAGATTGCCGGTGGTATAAAATATGCATTTGTAGATATGATGCAGGACATTGGGCGTTGGCTTGTAATGGGACTGGTTATTGCCGGAATTATTACGGTTTTTGTGCCCGATTCATTTTTTGAATTTTTCTCGCAAAGTTCACTGCTCAGCATGATGCTTGTCCTGTCGCTCGCCATTCCTATGTACCTGTGCGCTACAGGTTCAATACCTATAGCCGTTGCTCTTATGCTCAAAGGGCTATCACCCGGCACGGCACTTGTTCTGCTTATGGCAGGCCCGGCTGTAAACACAGCTTCAATGCTCATTGTCAATAAAGTTATGGGCCGTCGCACGTTGCTTATATACATAGGCTCTATAATTGCCGGTTCAATGGTTTTTGGCTTGGGTATAGATTACCTGTTGCCACGCGAGTGGTTCATGCAGCCGTTGGCAACTTTTCACGAGCATTGCCACCACGGGCTGCCTGTATTTAACATTATTTGTTCGGTACTGCTGCTGGCACTGTTGGTAAATGCATTTATACGCCGACACAACCATAGCCACCACCACAATTGCGATTGCGGGCACTGTGAGGGCGAGGAGTGTAGCTGCAAGAGTGAGAAAAGCAGCACTATGCTTTGCGTAGAGGGAATGTCGTGCAATCACTGCAAAGCAAGCGTAGAGAAGGCATTGAAAAGCGTACCCGGCGTGGAGAGCGTGGAGGTGGAACTTGTAACAGGCGAGGTTACGATAACCGGCACGTTCAATAGCGACGAAGCCGTGAAGGCCGTGGAGGCCATCGGATTTACAGCAAGGTTGCGAGAATAGTAAGGGCGCAGGCCCTCATTGCCCTTTGCGCACCACCAACAAGCCACAAAACCCATATTAAAACTATAAATACAAGGTTTTCTTGTAATAAATACCTTGTAAAACACATTTTTTGTATATCTTCGCAACAAGACTGCAAAAAAAATGGGATTCTTCGACACACTCTTCATAGAGCACTCGGCACTGCAAGCGATAATCGTGCTGTCGCTGATATCGGCAGTGGGCATAATCCTGGGGAAAATGCGCATAATGGGCATATCCTTGGGGGTTACATTTGTCTTTTTCATAGGCATTATGGCAGGCCACTTTGGGCTTACGATAGATGCGCAGATGCTTTTCTATGCCGAATCGTTCGGCCTTGTGCTTTTTGTATATGCACTTGGCCTGCAGGTGGGCCCGGGATTCTTCAGCTCAATGCGCACAGAGGGTGCGAAACTGCTTATACCGTCGTTGGGCGTGGTGCTTGGCGGCACGGCACTTGCCATAGCGGCCAGCTATGCTTGCAATGTCTCTATAGCCGATATGTCGGGAATACTGTGCGGAGCCACTACCAACACACCTGCGCTTGCCGCAGCTCAACAAACTCTTGAGCAGATGAATATTGAGAGCAGCGGTGCCGCACTTAGTTGTGCCCTCACCTACCCGCTTGGAGTGGTGGGTGTTATTCTTGCAATAGTTTTTATGAGACGGGTTTTTGTGCGTAAAAGCGACCTTGCCGGCCCCGATGGAGAGCACAAAAGAAATATCTTTGTTGCAAGCTACCACGTAACAAACCCCGCTATTTTCGACAAAACGGTGAGCGAGATAGCCACCAACAGCTTGCACAAATTTGTTATTTCGCGCTTGTGGCGTGGCGGGCACGTAATGATTCCTACAGGCGACAAGAAAATTGAAAAAGACGACATTCTGCTTGTGATTACAAAGCCCGAAGAGGCCGAAGCTCTGCGTATGATTTTCGGCGAGCAAGAGGAGCGCGACTGGAACACAGAGAACATCGACTGGAACAAAATAGACAGCGAGCTCATTTCGCAAGGTATATTGGTTACACGCCCCGAAATAAACGGCAAGAAACTCTCCTCATTGCGTTTGAGGAACAACTATGGCATAAACATAAGCCGAGTCTATCGTTCGGGAGTGGAGTTGCTTGCCACCCCCGACTTAAGGCTGCAAATGGGCGACCGCCTTACGGTAGTGGGCGAGGCTGCCAGCATACACAATGTTGAAAAGATTCTTGGGAACGCTGTAAAAAACCTCGACGAGCCCAACCTTGTCGCGGTGTTCATAGGTATAATATTGGGACTTGCAGCAGGAAGCATACCTTTTGCCGTGCCGGGAATATCTTTACCGGTGAAGTTGGGACTTGCCGGCGGCCCCATTCTCATGGGTATTCTGGTGGGAACATTCGGGCCACGCCTTCATATGATTACATACACCACCCAAAGCGCGAATATGATGCTGCGTGCATTGGGGCTCAACCTATACCTTGCCTGCCTGGGATTAGATGCCGGCGCACACTTCTTTGAGACCATAGTGCGCCCCGAGGGTGCTTTGTGGCTGGGGCTGGGCTTTCTAATAACATTCTTGCCTGTGGTTGTTGTGGGGTATATTGCAATGCGCCTGCAAAAAATTGATTTTGGTTCCACTTGCGGCCTATTGTGTGGTTCCATGGCAAACCCTATGGCACTGAACTATGCCAACGACACCATTGAGGGCGACAACCCCGCTGTAGCATACGCCACGGTATATCCTGTGTGTATATTCCTGCGAGTGATTATAATTCAGGTGGTCATAACACTGCTTGTCTAATATTGAGAATAAATAAACAAACATAAGTAAAACAATGAAAAAACTATTTTCCTGCATTGCGAGCCTTGCATTGGCTCTTTCGTTGCAAGCACAAACCAATTACACAAGTGGTTTGTGCGTGTGGTTCGACCAACCGACAACCCTTAAAGGGCGTGCCGTGTGGCACGGTGGCCGCCCCGACCTATGGAAGGGCAAAGGCAAGCCCGAATGGGCCGGCGAGGGTGCGCACAACCCCGACCAGGAGTGGGAGTCGCAGTCGCTGCCTATAGGTAACGGTAGCATAGGTGCCAACATTATGGGTTCATTAGAGGCCGAGCGTATAACATTAAACGAGAAGACATTGTGGCGCGGTGGCCCCAACACCGAGGGCGGTGCAAGTTACTATTGGAATGTAAACAAGCAGTCGGCACACCTGCTCGACGATATAAGACAGGCCTTCATCGATGGCGACGACGAGAAGGCGGCACGCCTCACACGCGAGAATTTCAACAGCACCGCAGCCTATGAGTATTACGGTGAGAAGCCGTTCCGCTTTGGAAACTTCACCACAATGGGCGAGTTCTACATTGAAACAGGCCATAGCATGGTGGGCCTGGGCGACTACAAGCGCGTGCTATCGATAGACTCGGCCTTAGCTGTGGTGCAGTACCAAAAAGATGGCATTGATTACGAAAGGAAATACTTTGTTTCGTACCCCGCCAATGCATTGGTAATGAAGTTTAGCGCAAGCGAAGCCGGCAAGCAGAACCTTACATTCTCATACGCCCCCAACCCGGTGTCGGAGGGCAAGCTTGAAGCCGAAGGCGACGATGCCCTTGTGTGGAAAGCAAAGCTCGACAACAACAGTATGCAATACACACTGCGCATAAAGGCTGTAGCCAAGGGCGGCAAGCAGGTTGTTAATGACGGTAAAATTTACATTACCGGAGCAGACGAGGTAGTGTTCTATGTTACTGCCGACACCGATTACAAGATAAACTTCAACCCCGATTTCAACGACCCCAAAGCTTACGTAGGTGTAAACCCCGACACAACAACCGACGAATGGTTGAAGAACGCCGTTGCAAAGGGCTACGATGAACTTTACAAAGAGCACTATGCCGACTATTCAAGCCTTTTCAACCGTGTGAAGCTGGATATAAACCCAAACGCACCCACCACACTGGAGTACCCCGGCGTGGCAGCCCTGCCCACACCGCAACGCCTAAAAAGCTACCGCACCGGCAAGCCCGACTTTGGCTTGGAGGAGCTATATTTCCAATTCGGCCGTTACCTGCTCATCGCCAACTCTCGCCCCGGCAACCTGCCTGCAAACCTGCAGGGTATGTGGCATAACAATGTCGATGGCCCCTGGCGTGTAGATTACCACAACAATATTAACCTGCAAATGAACTACTGGCCTGCCTGTGCAACAAACCTTGACGAGTGCGTGCTACCGCTTGTGGATTTCATAAAGACACTCATAAAACCAGGCGAGGTTTCGGCAAAAGCCTACTTTGGTGCACGTGGCTGGACTGCGGGAATTTCGGGTAACATATTCGGCTTCACTGCCCCGCTTATAAGCCAGGATATGTCGTGGAACTTCAACCCAATGGCAGGACCATGGCTCGCCACACACGTGTGGGATTACTACGACTATACACGCGACAAGAAGTTCCTTAAGGAGACTGGTTACGATATTATAAAAAGCAGCGCACTATTCACCATGGATTACCTATGGAAACGCGACGACGGCAGCTACACGGCAGCCCCATCAACCTCGCCCGAGCACGGCCCCATAGACCAAGGTGCCACATTTGTACACGCTGTGGTGCGAGAGATTCTGCTTGATGCAATAAAAGCGGCAGAAACTCTGGGGACAGACAAACAGCTGCGCAAGGAGTGGAAGAACGTGCTCAATAACCTCGTCCCCTACCAAACCGGCCGCTACGGGCAGCTTATGGAGTGGAGCAAAGACATTGACGACCCCAAAGACCAGCACCGCCACGTGAACCACCTGTTCGGCTTGCACCCGGGCCATACTATTTCACCCGTAACAACACCCGAGCTTGCAGAAGCATCTAAAGTGGTGCTTGTGCACCGAGGCGATGGCGCAACAGGCTGGAGCATGGGCTGGAAACTGAACCAATGGGCCCGCCTGCACGACGGCAACCACGCATACACTCTTTTTGGGAACCTTTTAAAGAACGGGACACTCGACAACCTATGGGACACACACGCACCATTCCAGATTGATGGAAACTTTGGCGGCACAGCCGGCATAGCTGAAATGCTCCTGCAAAGCCACATGGGCTTTATACATATTCTACCGGCACTACCCGACACCTGGAGCGAGGGCGATGTAAAAGGGCTCTGCGCAAAAGGAGGATTTGATGTAGATATCACCTGGAAAGATGGCGCACCTACGGAGATTGTCATAAAATCGAAGAACGGTGAGCGTTGCAATCTCAGATACGGCAACAGCACACTCTCTTTTAACACAAAGAGTGGCAAGAGCTACAAGGTTACACTAAAAAACGGCAAGCTAAAGAGAGCGTAAAAATAGTTGAATGACAAAAAAGAGAAAAAAGAGGAGAGCTGCCCCCAATAGGCTGCTGTGGATTGTGTTGTTTGTTATTGCGGGCATTGTAACAAGCAAATTCATTACACCCGCAGCCGGTGAAAGCACAAAATATAGTTGCGAACTTGCCGTGCCTGCTTTCACCACCACACCCGCGAAGAGCCAGATTATAGAACACATTGGCTACATAGTTTCGTACAACAGCAGCACCAAGAACCCCAATTGGGTGGGATACGAACTCACCGACGAAGAGGTACAAGGCGTTGTGGGGCGCGAGGCGAATTTCACTTGCGACCCTATGGTAAAGGGAGCGCAAGCCATTGACTACGACTACAAGAACTCGGGGTGGGACCGCGGGCACATGGCACCTGCCGCTGATATGAAGTGGAGCAAACAGGCTATGGAGGAGAGTTTTTACCTCACCAATGTGTCGCCGCAAAACCAAAAACTGAACCGGGGCGTGTGGAAAAAGCTGGAGGAGCTCACACGCAACAGAGCTGAACTTTACGGTAGTGTAATTGTTATTTCAGGCCCCATATTCAATGGTACAGGACAAAAAAGCATCGGGGAGAACAGGGTAAAAATCCCCGATGCTTTCTTCAAAGTATTGCTTACGGACTATAATGAAAAGTACCGTGCAATAGGTTTTATATGTAAAAACGAAGCTGAAAAAAAGAGGCTCAAAGAGTATGCAATGAGCATAGATGATGTTGAAGAGATCACCGGCCTCGACTTCTTCACTCAACTGCCCGACGAGGTGGAGTGCGAAGTAGAATGTAGCTTCAGCGCACCCTTTTGGGGGCTGCAATAGCTAAAGTAACTTGTTTATTTCATTTTTCAATTGCTCACGCAGCAATGCTCCTGTGTGGCGGGTCATTGCCCCATCGGCAGTGATGAATAGTATTGTGGGGATTGAGCGTATGCCAAAATAGGCCGAAAGCTCATTCTCCTCATCAACATTAACTTTGTAGAAATCGACCTTTTCATAAAACTCTTTTGACAAATCTTCCAAGAAAGGGGCCACCATATTACATGGGCCGCACCAATCGGCATAAAAATCGACTACGGCAGGCTTGTGCCCTGTAAACTTAAATTGTGAAAGAGCTGTGCCCAATTGTGCCACGCGCTTTTCGAAACTCTCTTTTGTTAAACGAATTGTTGCCATAATTATAACATCGGTTTATCGTTAGAACAATTAAATTTGAGAAATTGCGAGCATAAAGCATAAAAGTGCTGCTGTTTTTTTGATTCTTTGGATTCTTTCAAGTAATTTAGCAAACGTTACCCGCGTGCGGGCGAAATAACAAAGGAGGAAATGGAAACAGAACAGCGACAAAACAGAGTACAGAGGTTTTTCAAAAGGTATAATAGGTATATAAAGGTGGGGCTTGTATCGTTGCTCGGCCTTATTTTAGCAATACTACCCACCGAAAGTTTTGGAATAGAGGGGCTTACCGTGGTACAGCAGAGAGTGATTGCCATTTTTATATGGGCTGCTCTTATGTGGATTGAAGAGGCTGTACCCGCATGGACAACTTCGTTGCTTATCATAGTGATTTCGCTGCTCACAATATCGAACAGTGCAATAACACCGCTTATAAGCGGGCTCGACGAGGTGAGCCGCAGCCAGCTTGTGAGCTACAAAGCTATTATGGGAACGTTTGCCGACCAAACTGTGATGCTCTTCCTAGGAGGTTTTGTGCTGGCATTGGTGGCATCGAAAAGCGGGGTGGACATAACCCTCGCACGTGCGATGCTCAAACCGTTTGGCACAAAGCCCTACATAGTGCTGTTCGGCTTTATGCTTGTTACCGCAATCTTCTCAATGTTTGTGAGCAATACCGCCACGGCGGCTATGATGCTCACATTCCTGGCACCGGTGCTTAAGTCGCTGCCCAAAGAGGAAAAAGGGTGTGCCGCGCTTGCACTTGCAATACCCATTGGAGCCAATATTGGCGGAATAGCAACACCTATAGGCACACCGCCCAACGGAATAGCACTCGGCTATTTGAACGACACCGCCGGGCTTAACCTGGGTATAGGATTCGGTGATTGGATGATGGTGATGACACCGCTTATGCTTGTAATTTTGATTATTGCCTGGATATTGTTGAGGATATTCCACCCGTTCACTGCCAAGGAGATACACCTGCGCATAGACGGCGGTGCAAAAAAGGGGTGGAGAACATATGTTATTTATGCCACACTTGCAATTACCATTCTTTTGTGGATATTTGAAAAACTTGTGGGAATAAACTCATACGTTGTGGCTCTCATACCCGTGGGTGCGTTCTCAATTACCCGCATTATAAAGTCGAAGGACCTTAAAGATATTGACTGGGCCTGCCTGTGGATGGTGGCCGGTGGTTTTGCATTGGGTGTGGCAATGGACAAGACCGGCCTTGCTAGCACATTGGTTGAAGCTATTCCGTTCAACAACTGGCCCGTGCTTGCCGTGATGATTGGCAGTGGTGTTATCTGCTGGGTGTTATCGACATTTATTTCAAACTCAGCGGCAACTGCGCTTATGGTACCTATTCTGGCAGCTGTGGGCCGCGGGCTTGGCCCCTCGCTTGGCGAGTATGGTGGCATAGGCACATTGCTCATTGGCGTGGCTCTTTCGGCATCGTTTGCAATGTCGTTGCCCATAAGCACACCACCCAATGCCATTGCCCACTCTACAGGGCTTATAAAGTCGTCGCAGATGCTGCGCTTAGGAATTCTTATCGGTATAATTTCTCTCGTTATAGGATATTCGCTAATTATCTACGTGGGAAAAATCGGTTTTTTTGGATAAACCCGCCGGTGCCCGTGCACCCTTAATACATAAAACACTATGAAAAAGTTATTTTTAACTGCTGCTTTTGCCGCCTTTGCGCTTTGCAGCCACGCACAAGAGAAAGCAATAACCATAAAGCCCTATGGTTTTATAAGAAACTACGCCTGCTTCGACACACGCGAGAGCTTGACATCGAACAGCGAACAGTTCTATTATATGCCTAAAGATGGTGTAATGGACATAAATGGCGATGACCTCAACAAAAAGCCCAATATGATGTTGCTGAGCATAACCACCCGACTAGGCCTGAACATCACAGGCCCCGAATTCCTGGGCGCAAAGACATCGGCTAAAATTGAAGCCGACTTTGCAGGCTTTGGCACAAGCAACACAGTGCTTCGCATACGCCAGGCATACGCAAAAATGGCTTGGGAGAAGCAGGATATTCTTGTAGGACAGGCTTGGCACCCGATGATGGGAGATATGATGCCCGACGTCTTTACACTTGAGACAGGCGCACCATTTACACCCTTCAGCCGCAGCCCACAGGTGCGTTACAACTACTATAGAAGCAACTACACTCTCACAGGAACCATTCTATACCAATACCAATACACTTCGAGTGGCCCTGCCGGCAGCAGTTTCACATATGCACGCGATGCTGTGGTGCCCGAGATTTACTTACAAGCTATGTACAAGGGCGACAAGTGGCAGGCAGGCGTGGGAATTGACCTGCTCACATTGAAACCCCGCACAGAAGCCACTACCCCCGCCGGCAAGCTAAAAGTAGATGAAAACATTGTATCGGTGTCGCCTACAGCTTTTGCATCGTACAAAAGTGGTAATTGGGGCATAAAAGGGCGCATTACATATGCTGAGAATGCAGCACATCTCTCTATGATAAGCGGCTATGGAATCACAAAAATAAAAGAGAACGGCGAGCAAGAGTACAGCCCCCTGCGCAGCGTTGCCGGCTGGACCGATATCACATACAGGCAGAAACTAAAGAAAGGACACCTCACATATTGTCTCTTTTTAGGCCTTGTAAAGAACCTCGGCTGCGAGGACGACATTGTGGGCAGCATATATATGCGTGGCGAGAAAAACGCTGCATATATATGGCGAGTGGCACCTAGCATTTTATACACACACAACGCTATGCAGATAGGCTTGGAGTACAACCCCACCACTGTGGGCTACGGAACTGCCGACAGCCGCTACAAGGTAGATGGCACTCACAGTGTTACCAACCACCGTATTTGCGCTATGTTGAAATATAATTTTTAATTTAAATACATTTACGACTATGAACAAGAAAATTTTTGCATTAGGCATTTTGCTTATAGCCGCATTATGCACAGTACAGGCCGGTTACTGGTCACAGAATCCCCGATACAAAAAGATTTTGTGGGCTCCTGCCGAGGCGTGGTACGATGTTCCCGCACAGTGGAGCGTGGTGGCTGCCGACAAGTATATAAACGGCTACATAGGCGAGGCTATAAAACAGGCGAAGCCGCAGATTGCAGAAGGCCAGCAGTACACCGTAACTCTTGGTGTAAAGGGCGACAAGGAGGTAAGAAAGTACAAGAAATTCATTCCCAAGCAAGCCGAAGGTTACTACCTTAAGGTATCGCAAGGGGGTGTGGTTGTTGCAGGTAGCGACGAGCGCGGACTATTCTATGGAATACAATCGCTCATACGCGAAATGGAGAACGGCATATACGAGGAGGCAGCCGTTGCCGACTGGCCCGATGTACCCTTCCGTGGAACTGTAGAGGGCTTCTACGGCACTCCTTGGAGCCACGAAGCACGTTTGAGCCAGCTCGATTTTTATGGCAAGAACAAGATGAACGTATATATCTATGGCCCCAAGGACGACCCCTGGCATCGCGACAAATGGCGTGTTCCCTACCCCGAGGCTGAGGCTAACCGCATTGCCGAACTTGTGGAGGTTGCCAAGAAGAACTATGTAAACTTCTACTGGGCCATTCACCCCGGTGTGGATATAAAGTGGAACAACGAGGACCGCGATGCACTTGTAGCCAAGCTCGAGAAGATGTACGACCTTGGCGTGCGCGCATTCGCGGTATTCTTCGATGATATTTGGGGCGAGGGCACAAAGGCCGACAAGCAGGCCGATCTGCTCAACTACGTGGATAATAATTTCATTAAGAAGAAAAAAGATGTGGCACCCCTTATTATGTGCCCCACAGAGTACAACCGTGGCTGGGCCAACGAGGAAAAGGGCTACCTACGCACCCTCGGCAGCACTCTGAACAAGGGTATCGAGATTATGTGGACCGGTAACTCGGTTGTTGCCTGCATCGACAAGGCCACGATGGAATGGATTAACGAGCGCATACAACGCAAAGCGTATATATGGCTCAATTTCCCCGTGAACGACTTTGTGCGCGACCATATGCTTATGGGCCCCCTCTATGGCAACGGCAAGGACATTGCACCCCTTGTATCGGGCTTTGTAAGCAACCCTATGGAGTATGCCGAGACATCTAAAATATCACTCTACGGCATTGCCGACTACTGCTGGAATATGGACGCTTACGAATTTGAGCAGAACTGGAGCAAGAGCCTTCGCCGCATATTGCCAAGCAACTACAAAGCATTGGAGATATTTGCCCTTTACAACAAGGACCTCGGCCCCAATGGCCACGGATTCCGTCGCGAGGAGGGCGAGGAGCTGCAACCCACTGCAAAAGCAGCCATCGAGGGCGATGCCGCTGCATTGGAGGCCTTGAACCAGAGGTGCAACGAGCTGAAGCTCGCCTGCGACCTGTTGCTCGTAGATGACACCAACCCCCAACTCATACACGAGCTGCGCCCTTGGCTGCTGCAGGGCAAGCTGCTTGCCGACTATGGCAATGTAGTGTGCCAAATGAAGAAGGTTGCCGAGAAGAAGACGAAAGAATACACATTCCTTAACTTTGAGAACCTCTATGCTCAGGCACGCTCAATACAGAAGCAGATGTATGACAACGAGAACAACAAGGCTATGCTGCACCCCTATCAGACAGGTATAAAGCTTGGTACAAAGGTGTTGCTCCCCACTATACAGACACTCTTCACACAGGCTACCGAGAGCTACAACAAACTCAACGGTAAGGCACTGGACACCGCAGCCGACTACAACCCCTTCAAGGTGAAATCGACCGTGAAGCAGCTTGCACTCCTCCCCGTGAGCGTGCGTGGCAGCGACATTACAGTGGCATCGGCATTGGAGGTTATAAACTGGCAGGCCGGTGGCGAGTTTGTTGTCGAGAGCGACCGCCCCATCACATTCCAGGGCATGGACTTTAACTTTGGTGTGAACGGCGTTGCCAAGAACTTCAAACTCGAACTGCTTGTAGATGGCAACTGGCGCGAGGTATCGCTGCTGCACTATGCCGACAACGACCCCGTCATACACACAGGCAACGAACTTGCCGGTATGACCGCAAGCGCACTGCGCATCACCAACATAAGCGGTGCCGAGCAGCAGGTATATTTCAAGAACTTCAAGTTCACCAAGAGATAAACTAAACAACACATACAAAAAATGGTCCACAGCTGTGGACCATTTTTTGTATGTGTGTACTATTTATTATGATTATGCCTGTACAACTGCCGCGTGTTTACAATATTGTGCCACAGCGAGTAGAAACCGCCCGCAATGGCTGTTACAGGGGTTAAAAATGTGTATGCAAACCAAATAGCAAACACGGTATTCTTTTGCCCTAAAGCCTGCCCGCCCGTTATTCTCTCACCGTAACGCATTGCCACCGCACGCCCAATGGCGAACTGCGCAAGGCAGCAGGCAAGCGACACCACCGCAATGCCCGCCATAACAAGCCACGACAGATTACTATGCGCTATGGCCCGCGCAGTCATAGCTATTGCGAGCGACAAAGCCACCAACCACAAATAGAAAGGCAAGTTGCGACCACTTGTAACAAACAGGCTGTGCAAACGTGGCATAAACTTGCGCAACAGCTCGGCGCACAGCAGCGGGAATAGCAATAAAGGGAAGACCTTGCCCATTATAAGCAAAAAAGAGGAGAGAAACGACAGCCCCTCGACAGGGTGCGACAATGTTATGAGAAAGGGGGCAACTACTGCCACCGATACATTTATAAGCATTGTGTATGTGATGAGCGATGCCGCGCTGCCACCAAGCTTGGCAGTAATGACAGCCGCAGCCGTCGCCGTGGGGCAAAGCAGGCATAGCATAGCAGCTTCGAGCAGAACTTTCACAGCGGGTGATATACCACGAAAACCCGCGATGAAAAGGGCGATTCCGGCAAAAGTGAGCAACTGAAAGGCAAGCAAAATGAGATGCCACTTGCAAGGTTTGAGCTCTGTGTAACGCACTTTGCAGAAGGTTACAAAAAGCATTGAAAAAATGAGCAACGGCTGCACCACCCCGATGAACTCGGCAGCCAATTGGTGAGTGCCGTCGAGCAGGGGAATATTCACATATAGCAGATACATTACCACCCCGCTTATCATAGCGATGGGAAGCGACCAATCTCTCAAAAATTGCCTGGGTCTCATTTTTTCATTGGTTTACAGCACTGCAAGGGCTGTAACACGCCACCTGCAAGTGTATATTTGCGGTGCAAAGTTAGCACTTTATTCACAAAAAACATCTTCAAAACGGTTTATTAAGAGTGGCAAACCGCAATTATTGAACTTAATACCCATAATATGTGTAATGAAAAGTGGCTAAACGCTTTGCCCTATCGCACATTTTGGCTATTTTTGCACTGAAATGTGCACGCGCAAAGGCGCGTACCCGTATTTGTTAATAAACATAACAAACTGCCAAGCAAAATGCCAATAGAGCAATACACAGAACACCCTTTACATCTTTTCGGTTACTGCCCACGTTGCGGCAGCAATAAATTCGGCATAAACGATTTTAAGTCGAAAAAATGTGGCAGCTGCGGTTTTGTGCTCTATTTTAACCCCATCGCAGCAACAGTTGCGGTAATTGTAAACGAGAAGAACGAACTATTGGTGGCAAAGCGTGCAAAAGAGCCGGCAAAAGGCACGCTCGACCTGCCCGGCGGTTTCACCGACAGTTTTGAGACAGCCGAAGAGGGGGTGGCACGCGAGGTGGCCGAGGAGACCGGGCTTGTGGTTAAAGAGATACATTACCTCTTTTCCCTGCCCAACAAATACACCTATTCGGGATTCGAGGAGCACACAATGGACCTTTTTTTCTTGTGTAAAGCAGATTGTGGCGCACTTACACCGGCCGACGATGTCGAGGAACTCCGCTGGATACCAATAAAGGAAATTGCAGCCGAGGAGTTCGGGTTACAATCTATACGCAAAGGTATTGAAAGACTAAAAAGTTGTTTAAAATTTTAAACGTATTTCTTTCTTGAAAATAAATTACAAAAACGACACAAAATGAGAAGAAGCATTTTTTTAATTCTGCTGATTACAGCAACAACTATGCTATATGCGCAAAGCGATTTTAACCACTTGATAGGTGAAGGACGTCGCCTACACTCCGAAGGAGAATACCGCGCTACTCTTAACATTCTAAACAATATAGATACAAAAACGCTGAGTCTTTTAGAGCGGCAAGAAATTGAGTACTTGCGTGCAACAGCAACACACGAGACCAATCACCTTGAGGGCCGTGCATTGCTATTGCAGTACCTTGCCGACTACCCGGAAACAAACCGCAGAGACATTATTGCCGCATTTATTGCAGAATCTTACTTCTATAGCCAAAACTTCGAACTTGCCAACAAATGGTTCAAAGAAGTAGATTTCAACCGCCTTGACACAAACGTATGCGAGCGTGCAGAATTGAATTACGCACTTACGCTTCAGGAGTGTGGAGAAGAGGAGATTGCACGTAACCGCCTTACCACGCTATGCCTCACAGGCAAAGAATATGCCGAAGACGCTCAATTTCACCTTGCAACAATGCAATATCACAACAATGAACTCCAACAAGCGTACGAAGGGTTCAAGAAGGTTGAAATGAGCGATAAATATTACCTTGAGGTCCCATATTATATCGCAGGTATATATGTAAAACAAGAGAAATACAGGCAAGCACAAAATGTTGCCGAGGCATTTATTGCCGACCATAGCGAAAAGCAACAAGGGATTGCCATGAACCACATATATGGTGCAGCATTGTTTGGACAAGGGAAATACTCCGAAGCAATAACACCATTGGAGACATACATAAACAACACTCCTGCCGAAAAACAACAAACCATTGCACACTACCATCTTGCAATGAGTTATTTTGAGACCGAGCAGGCAGACAAGGCTAAGACACTTTTTGAAAAATGCATAAACGGGAATGATATCATCGCACAAAACTCGCTGCTGCATCTAGGCATGATTTATTTAAAAGAGGGCAACACCGCTTCGGCACGAATGGCTTTTGAGCAAGCATCGAACATGGACTGCGACAACAAATTACGCGAAGAAGCACTCTACAATTATGCATTATGCATTCACCACACCCGTTATTCACCTTTTGCCGAGAGTGTAAAGGTTTTTGAGCGTTTCTTGAACGAATACCCGCAATCGCCACACTGCGACCAAGTAAACAAATACCTTGTTGAGGTATATATGAACACCCGTAACTACGATGTTGCATTGCAATCTATTGAAAAGATAGCGACACCATCGCCCATGATATACGAAGCAAAACAAAAGGTACTTTACCGTTTAGGAGTTCAGGAGTATATCAATGGAAATATGGACAAAGCTATCAGCTACTTTAACCGTTCAATAACCCTCGCAAAATACAACAAAGAGACGCACAGCGATGCACTGTATTGGAGAGGTGAAGCGTATTACAACAAAAACGACTATACAACAGCTGCAAAGAACTACAAAGGAGTTATAGCTCTTGACGGCTTAAACAGCAGCAAAGCGACCTACAGCCTTGCATACACCTATTTCCAAACCGGGCAAATGAGCAATGCCGAAACAGAATTTCAACGTTTCATAAAACTATCGGGCAACAAAGATACAGAATTGCAGAGCGATGCCTACAACCGCCTTGCCGATTGTTATTTCTACAAGCGCGACTATGAAAAAGCCGATGAATACTACCATAAAGCAATTGACACACACAAAGGAAATGTCGATTACGCCCTCTACCGCAGTGCTCTTGCAAAAGGTCTTAAGAAAGATTACAAAGGCAAAATAACAGCACTTAACGAGCTTGTAACAAAATACCCCGGCAGCAGTTACGCACGACAAGGATACTACGAGATGGCACGTGCCTATATTGAAATAGAAGAGAGTGAAAACGCCATTAAATCGTATGAGCAGATTATTATTAACTACCCCAAAAGCGACCTTGCAAGGCGTGCCGCAGTGGAACAAGCTATGTTGCACAACAGCAACGGCAACCAGAATAAAGCCATAGAGACCTACAAGAACATTATAACACGTTACCCCAACAGTGAGGAGGCACAAATTGCAGCACAGGACCTTAAAAACCTCTATGTGGAAACAGGCGACATAGATGAATATACCCGCTTTGTTGCAAACGCCAAAGGGTTGAAAGCTATTGAAAGCAATGAGATAGACACCCTCACATTCATTGCCGCCGAAAAGATTTATGGCCGTGGCAACACAAATGAAGCAAAAGAGAAATTCAAAAACTATATTGATAAATTCCCGAACGGAGCTTTTGCCACCGATTGCCACTATTACCTTGGAGTTATAAACTACAACGACAACAACTACAATGAAGCGGCAGTTCATTTTGAGGAGGTTACAGCCCTGCCCGATAACAAATACAGCGAAGAGGCTATGGCATACAGCTCTGAGATATGCTACAAGAAAGAAGACTGGAGCAAAGCAAAAGAGTTGTATATGAGACTTATAGAGAAGAGCAACAACGAAGAGAGGCGTATTGCTTGCCGCATAAACCTGCTACATTGTGCATATAAACTGAACGACAACAGCACAATAATAGCGGTTGCAGACGAAAGCTTAAACAGCGACCTCACCCCGGAACGCAAAAGAGAAGTTTTATACTACCGTGCAAAGGCTCTGCTTGCCACCGACAATAATAGAGCAGAAAAAGACCTTGCCGAGCTTGCAAAAGACACACGCACCATTCAAGGAGCCGAAGCAAAGTACTTGCTTGCGCAACTTATGTTCGACCAAAAACGCGAAAAAGATTGCGAGGAAGAGATTATGGACTACATAGAAACAAGCACTCCTCACTCCTACTGGCTTGCCCGTAGTTTCATACTCCTCGCCGACCTCTACGTAGCACAAGAACGCAAAATGGAAGCGAAGCAATATTTATTGTCGTTGCAGAACAATTACGATGGAGACGATGATATAAAACAACTTATCGAGCAGAGATTAAAAAAACTTGAAACCGAAAATCAATAAAAACCGAAATATGAAGAAGAGCATTATTATAACATTGGCATTAGCATTTACGAGTACTCTTTTTGCGCAAAAAGATTCCTTGAATGCTGTTATAAATGTAGAGAATGATTATGCACCGGTTGTTACAAAAGCAACAAAGAAAGGCTTTACTCCGCAAACAGAAACAACTGCAAGCAACGCGCCACTGGCACTTGAGTTTTCATTAAAGAGAACTCCATTCAGAGGCCTTGTCATTAAAAAGAAGATGGCCGAAAAGTTAATCGGACAAGAGATTGACTTCCCGGGATATACACGGCTGGCTTATGGTATTGGCGACAATATTGATGGGAAGATTTCTTACCAGCACGAAATAACAAAAAGAGACAACATCAAGGCTATGGCATCTATCGAGGGATTCAGCTGCGAGGTCGATGGACCTGTAAAAAAATGGGATTCTCGCATGTTCAGTTCGTGGGTGAGCACAGATTATTCACACAGTTTCGACAAACTGATATTGGGTGTAGGTGGATATTTTGAGAACAATGTATTTAATTACCAGAGAGGCCTGCTTCCCAATAAACAGAACAACAAGAAATATGATATTCACGTGAACGGAGCTTCGCAGCTAGCCGGCCCGTTTGCATATAATTTTAATGCAGGTATAAAGCGCAACCACTACAAATATTCGGAGGGTATGCCGGGCAGCTACTCACAAAACAATTTATACTTAAACGGATTGTTGAAACACGAGCTTGACGATGAAAGAATTGATAATATCAACCTGGGTATAGAGCTTGACAATTACACATACAGCGGCTCTTCCACATTTGAGGGCTTCTTTTCGGCAACCTTAAACCCATACACCGATATTATCTTCGAAAAAGCCCAAATACATATTGGAGCTTTTGTAAATATTTTGAGTGATAATGGCAGCATGTTTGCTATTGCCCCCGACCTTGAGGTTGAATTTCCTATAAACAAGAAAATTTCATTGTACACCACAATAAAAGGCGGACGCACCGCCGGAACATTTGAGGCGATGGAGAATGTTACCCCATACTGGATAAATATTGTGGAAAAACCTGCATATACCATAGCAGATGCTACCATAGGCGCACGTTTTGCACATAAAAGCCTGGCTGCTAATGTTTTCACCGGCTACACTTACACAAAAGACGACTTCTTGAATTATTCGGTCGATGTTGTTGACCGATTCGACGATAGTTTCGAGGTAATTAGTGCAATAGGGCAAGAAAACACTTCAAAAATATTCATTGGTGCAAATGCCACATACGACTATGCCGGGTGGCTTAAACTTTTTGCCAACACACGTTATAACTATTGGAAATGTGATAAGAAAGAGTGGATTGGCACAAAGCCCGAATTTGAACTGAACCTGAATGCAGAAAGCCGCATTTTTAAACATATCCTCATTAATCTTGCATATAACTTTGCCACATATGGCAACGACCAACCTTCAAAAAACAAGAACGAGCTAAACTTGCGTGCAGGTTGCAATTTAATGAAACGTTTCGGAGTGTTTGTAGAGGGTAACAACCTACTCAACCAAGAATATGTAAAGTATGCAGGCTACTACGAGCAAGGAGTGAACATACTTATAGGAGCCAGTGCTAAATTTTAATGCAAGCACGGCTGCAAAAGAGATGAGCGAAGAAAAAAATACACCTATATAAAATAATATATTATTTTAAGGTAAAAATGGCTTTTTTCTTTTTGTTTTTTTTAGATTTTTTGAACTGATAATACGAGAAACTTTAATACTTTTGCCGCAAATTTGAAAAAAGAGCAAGCATTATGCAGAAGAATTTAGTAATTGTTGAGTCCCCGGCAAAAGCCAAGACCATAGAAAAATTTCTTGGCAAAGAGTACAAGGTAATGTCGAGCTATGGACATATTTGCGATTTGAAGAAAAAAGAGTTCAGCATAAACACTGATACATTTGAACCGGAGTACGAAATTCCAACCGAGAAGGAGAAGTTGGTGAGTTCTCTTAAAAATGAGGCAAAGAAGGCCGACACAGTGTGGCTTGCTTCCGATGAAGACCGCGAAGGAGAGGCTATAAGCTGGCATTTATACACTGTATTGGGACTACAGCCCGAAAAGACCAAGCGTATTGTGTTCCACGAAATTACAAAGAACGCAATTCTAAATGCTATTGAAAACCCACGTAGCATAGACACAAACCTTGTTTATGCCCAGCAGGCACGCCGCGTGCTCGACCGCATCGTAGGTTTCAAGCTATCGCCTGTGCTATGGCGCAAGGTAAAGCCGGCACTGTCGGCAGGCCGCGTGCAGTCGGTCACCGTGCGTCTTATTGTGGAGCGTGAGCGCGAGATTAACAAGTTTGTGAGCGAAGCCGGGTTCCGCATAACAGCGCAGTTTGAATTGCCGGCCGAAGGTGGTGAAAAGCAGATATTAAACACAGAGCTATCGAAGCGATTCAAAACACAAGAGGAGGCCGAGGCATTCCTGAATTCCTGTAAGAACGCAACATTTGTTATAGATGACGTAAGCACTAAACCACTGAAGAAATACCCGGCAGCACCGTTTACGACATCTACTCTGCAACAGGAGGCTGCCCGCAAGCTTGGTTTCACCGTGTCGCAGACAATGATGGTGGCACAACGTTTGTACGAGGCAGGATTCATAACTTATATGCGTACCGACTCTGTGAACTTGTCGTCGCTATGCATAGGCTCTTGCAAGAATGTTGTTACAGAGACCTATGGTGCCGAATATTTAAAAAGCCGTAACTACTCCACTAATTCCAAAGGAGCACAAGAGGCGCACGAAGCCATTCGCCCCACATATATGAGCAATACCACAATAGACGGTACAATTCCGGAAAAACGCCTATATGAACTTATCTGGAAACGTACAATTGCATCACAAATGGCCGATGCTCTTGTTGAGAAAACAACCGTAAACATTGCTATAAGCGGACACGAAGAGAGTTTTATTGCGACAGGTGAGGTTACTGTTTTCGACGGATTCTTGCACGTGTATCGCGAATCGACAGACGAGGAGAGTGGCAACGACACAACATCGATACCCGCAGTGAACAAAGGAGAGCAACTATCTCCTTGTGAAATTACAGCTACAGAGCGTTTTACACAACACCCACCCCGATACACCGAAGCAAGCCTTGTGCGCAAACTCGAGGAACTTGGGATAGGCCGCCCATCTACATACGCGCCCACTATAAGCACTATACAACAGCGCGGATACGTGGAGAAGGGCAACAAAGCAGGGGAAAGCCGCACCTACAGCATAATAACACTGAAGAACAACAAAATAACAACCAAAGAGAGCAAGGAGACCGTTGGTGCCGAAAAAGGCAAGCTACTGCCCACCGACATTGGAATTGTAGTAAATGATTTCCTACTCGAGTTCTTCCCCGACATTATGGATTACAACTTCACTGCTACCGTGGAGAAGGATTTCGATGAGATTGCCGATGGCAAAAAGCAGTGGGTTAATCTAATAAAAGATTTTTATGCCGATTTTGAGCCACAGATAGAGAATATTGTGCAAACAAAGAGCGAGCACAAAGTGGGTGAGCGCGTGCTTGGCACCGACCCCGCAAGCGGCAAACCGGTATCGGTAAAAATAGGTCGCTTTGGCCCCATTGTGCAGATAGGCTCTGCAAGCGATGAAGAGAAACCGCGTTTTGCACAAATGAAGCCCGGACAGACATTGGAGACTATCACACTGGAGGAGGCTATAAGCCTCTTTAGCCTACCACGCACATTGGGCGAATTCGAGGGAGAGATTGTTACAATAGGTGCCGGTCGTTTCGGCCCATACATAAAGTATGGTGCAGCATACGTTACTCTGCCCAAGACTTTCGACCCCTTGACAATTTCTCTTGAAGAGGCAACAAATCTAATATTGGAAAAGCGCAAAGCAGAGGCTGAGCGTGTAATAAAAACCTTTGAGAGCGAGCCTGCATTGCAAGTGCTTAACGGTCGTTTCGGCCCATACATAGCCTACAATGGAAGCAATTATAAACTACCAAAGAATGTAACACCTGCCGAACTCTCGTTGGAAGAGTGTTTTGACATTGTGAAAAAGCAACAGGAGGGTGGCAAACCCGTTGCTAAAGGACGCAGATATACAAAGAAAAAGTAAAATGACAAGGATTCTGCTCACCGGATATATGGGTGCCGGCAAGACCACGCTTGGACGTGCCCTTGCAACTAAACTTGGGCTCACATTTATAGACCTCGATTGCTATATTGAGGAGCGTTTTCGCAAAACAATCCCGCAGATTTTTGCCGAAAAAGGCGAAGAGGGATTCCGCGACATTGAACGTCGTATGCTACACGAGGTAGCCGAATTTGAGGATATAATAATATCCACAGGTGGCGGCACACCCTGCTTTTTCGACAACATCGATTATATGAACAGCAAGGGTATTACCGTTTACCTGCAAGTTCCGGTGGAAAGGCTTTTTATACGCTTGAGCATAGCACGCAAGCAACGACCACTAATAAAGGACAAAAACGACGAGGAGCTGCGTGAGTTCATTGCCCAGCAGCTTGCAAAGCGCGAGCCTTTCTATTCAAAGGCTCAATACTCGTTTGAGGCCGACAAGTTGGAGGATAAAAAACAAATAGAATCATCGGTTGAAGCTTTTTGCGAGCAATTCAACCTACCGTAAACAGATATAATAACCGCTAATACCACTTAGAAATGAGAAGATGGCGCATTGAAGACTCGGAGGAGCTTTACAACATTAACGGTTGGGGAGCTTCGTACTTCAGTATCAATGAAGAGGGAAACGTTGCTGTTACACCTAAAAAAGATGGTGTAAAAGTCGATTTAAAGCAGTTAATGGACGAACTGCAATTGCGCGACGTTGCCGCGCCTGTTCTTATTCGCTTCCCCGATATTCTGGACAACCGTATTGAGAAAATTTCGGGCTGTTTTAAAATAGCATCGGAGGAGTACAACTATAAAGGGACACATTTCATTGTGTACCCAATTAAAGTGAACCAGATGCGCCCCGTGGTAGAGGAGATTATGAGCCACGGAAAGAAGTACAATATGGGCCTGGAGGCCGGCTCTAAACCCGAGTTGCACGAGGTTATTGCGATGAACACCGACAGCGACTCGCTCATTATATGCAACGGCTACAAAGACGACAGTTACATTGAAATGGCATTGCTGGCGCAGAAAATGGGCCGTAGCATTTTTCTTGTGGCAGAGAAACTCAACGAACTCAAGCGCATTGCCAAGATTGGTAAACGCCTTGGCGTGCGCCCCAACATAGGCATACGCATAAAACTTGCGTCGGAGGGTAGCGGAAAATGGGAGGAAAGCGGTGGCGATGCAAGCAAATTCGGCCTCACATCGAGTGAACTTCTGGAAGCATTGGAATTGCTTGAAAAGTATGACATAAAAGATTGCTTGCGCCTCATACACTTCCACATAGGTAGCCAGGTAACAAAAATCCGCCATATAAAAACTGCACTACGCGAGGCGTCGCAGTTCTATGTACAACTGCACAAAATGGGATTCAAGGTAGAATTTACCGACATTGGTGGCGGCTTGGGAGTGGATTACGATGGCACACGTTCTTCGAGCAGCGAAAGCAGTGTAAACTATTCTATTCAGGAGTATGTGAACGATGCTGTTTATACAATGGTAGATGCTGCCGACAAGAACGGAATACCCCACCCCAATATTATCACCGAGAGTGGTCGCTCGGTTTCGGCACACCACGCTGTGCTTATTTTTGAAATTCTGGAGACCGCTGCCCTGCCGCAGATGGACGAAAACTGGGAGGTTGGCCACGATGACCACGACCTTGTAAAGGAACTGTACAAAATATGGGACGACCTCGACCAACGTACTATGCTCGAGGCCTTCCACGATGCACAACAGATACGAGAAGAGGCTTTGGAACTCTTCAGTCACGGAATTGTGGATTTAAAGACACGTGCACAAATCGAGAGTATGTTCTGGTCGGTTACACGCGAGATTCTTTCCATAGCAAAGACTATGAAACACGTGCCCGAGGACTTCCGTAAACTACCTAAGCTCATTGCCGACAAATATTTCGGAAATTTCTCGCTCTTCCAGAGCCTCCCCGACACTTGGGCAATAGACCAATTCTTCCCCATTATGCCCATACACAGGCTCGACGAACGCCCCGACCGCACCTGTACAATACAGGACATGACCTGCGACAGCGATGGCAAGATAACCGAGTTTATAAACTACAATGGCAAAGCCAATTCACTGTGCGTGCACAAGGTAAAGAATAACGAGCCCTATTACATTGGTGTGTTCCTCGTAGGTGCTTATCAAGAGATTCTGGGAGATATGCACAACCTGTTCGGCGACACAAATGCAGTGCACATCAGTGTAGATAAAGAGGGGTACCACATAGACAAGATTATAGACGGTGAAACCATTGCCGACGTGCTAGACTATGTGCAATTCGACGCAAAACGCCTTGTACGTACATTGGAGACCTGGGTAACAAAGTCGGTGAAGCAGGGCAAGATTTCTCTCGAGGAGGGCAAGGAATTCCTTGCAAACTACCGTTCGGGCCTTTACGGATACACATATCTTGAACCTTGATTTGCGACAAGCACAAAACAATAACAATGCAACAGAAGAAAAAGATAACGGTTATAAAAGTGGGTGGCAAAATTGTGGAAGAGCCCGCATCGCTTGCAGCCCTGCTCAACCGCTTTGCAGCCATTGAAGGAGCAAAGGTGCTCATTCACGGCGGTGGCCGCTCGGCAACAAAGATAGCCGAGAGATTGGGTATAGAGAGCAAAATGGTTGGTGGCAGACGCATAACCGACGCCGAAACCCTGCAAGTGGTTACAATGGTATATGGTGGCCTGGTAAACAAAAACATTGTTGCAGGCCTGCAAGCACGCGGAGTGAACGCATTGGGCCTCACAGGTGCCGACTGCAATATAATAAGAGCACACAAACGCCCTGTAGGTGAGGTTGATTATGGTTTTGTGGGTGATGTCGATTATGCCGACGGTCAGATGCTTGGCAGACTCATTGAGCAAGGCATAGTACCTATTGTGGCACCTCTCACGCACGACGGGAATGGCAACCTGCTGAACACCAATGCCGATACTATGGCGGCAGAAACAGCCAAGGGACTTGCAGAATTTTATGATGTAACACTTACATATTGCTTTGAATTCCCCGGAGTAATGCGCAACCCCGACGACGCCGACAGCCTCATCGCCACTATCAACAAAGAGAGCTACAAGGAACTGCTTGCCGACGGCACTGTAAGCGGAGGAATGATACCCAAAATAGACAACGCCTTCAATGCTATAGACAACGGAGTGTCGCAGGTGGTAATAACCCGTGCAGATGCAATTGATGGGCAGAGTGGCACACACATCATAGCATAAGAAACTGTTGATATGCTCAAGAAGAGCTTTATCTCACACCCCGAATATGGTAATATTGAGATTACCCGCAACCCACGGGCGCGTCGCATAATATTGCGTGCGCGCCCTAATATTATATGCATCACAATGCCCACGCTCGCTACAAAAAAAGACTTGGAAAGGGCTTTGGAGATACACGGCAAGAAACTGCTTGCACAACAGAACGACATTCAATTGAAAACCATTGATGTGGCCTACCGCATAGACACCACACATTTTACATTTGAACTGCAACCACACAGCGGAGATAAATTCTTTATAAAGCACAATGGGAGGCACTACACCCTGCTCTGCCCTGCCGGCATAAACCTACAAAGTGCAGAGCGACAGGCCTGGTTGCGCAAGGTTATCAAAAAGAGCTTGCGCCACAGAGCAAAAGAGATTCTGCCCGGGCGTTTGCAAAAACTATCCACACAGCACGGCCTGCATTTCAGCAACGTGAGCCTGCGCGACAGCCACTCTCGTTGGGGCAGCTGCAGCAGCCAAGGGAACATAAGCCTCAGCATATATTTAGTGCTGCTACCCGACGAGCTCATAAATTATGTTCTGCTGCACGAATTGTGCCATACTGTGGAGATGAACCACAGCGACAGTTTTTGGGCATTGCTTGACAAAGTGTGCCAATGCGACTCGCGCACCCTGCGACAGGCGTTGAAAAAGTATAAATGCGATATTTTGTAATAACTGCCATTATCTATTAAGGAGATGAATAAAAAGATGTAGTTTTAGTCATCTCCGCATAGTTCCCTTTAACATCTATATAGATAATAATCCATATTTTTTTCGTATCTTCGCGCGAATCACAAACAAAGAGTATGACATTTATTGCTGCATTTATATCTTTATTCATTACTGCATTTACAGAGACGGCAGATACCGTTATGCTTGCAGGCATAGATATCGTGTCGTCGGTAAAGCTATCTGATGATACAAATATGCAGCCATACTCCGCAACCACAATCGGCCGTGCCGACATTGAAAACAGGCACATAAACACAATAAAAGAGCTCACCGCCATTGCCCCCAATTTCTATCAACCCGACTATGGTTCACGAATGACGTCGTCCATTTATGTACGCGGTTTCGGCTCACGCATAGACCAGCCGGTTGTGGGTATGAACATTGACCAGATACCGCTGATGAACAAGAACAACTACGATTTTGAGCTGTTCGACATAGACAAGGTGCAGATTATACGCGGAGCACAAAGCACTCTCTTCGGGCGCAACACGTCGGGGGGGGCAATAAACATAACCACTCTATCGCCCCTTAATTTCCAAGGCAAAAGACTATCGGTAGAGTATGGCAACGAGAACAACATACGCGTAAAGGCTGCACACTATGAGGCAGCAAGCAGGCGTTTCGGTTGGTCGGTGGGTACATACTACAACCACAGCGACGGCTTTTTCACTAACAACTACACCGGGAACAAATGCGATGGTGGCGACAATGCCACTGTGCGAGCACGCGTTCAATGGTTGCCTGCCGACAGGTGGAGCATAGACAATACCCTCACCGTTGGATACACTGACGAGGGTGGCTGGGGTTATCGTCTATACGATGCTGCAAGCGGCACACTCGCCCCAATAGCGTACAACGAGGAGTGCTTCTACCGCCGTTTCAATATATCCGATGGGTTGGTTATAAAGCGTTTTTTTGACGATTTTACAATATCTTCGGCTACAGGCTACCAATATACCGACGACAAAATGCACCTGGACAACGACTTTCTTGTTGATGATTACTTTACTATGGAGCAGGCACAGCGCGAGCACTCTATCACGCAGGAGTTTGTTATAAAGTCAAAAAACAGTGAAGATTTAAGGTGGACAGCCGGTGTGTTTACATTCTACAAGAGAATGAAAATGAATGCACCCGTGCATTTTCACGAAGTGGGTGTAAGAGAGTTGATTACAAAACGCCTGCCATCGTGGTTCTTTATTGACGAGAATACTTTTGACATTACCGATGACTTTGTTATTCCCACATTTGGCGCAGCAGCATACCTGCAGGCCGGTTACATTACAGGAGATTTTGATTTTGAGGCAGGCCTGCGCGTAGATTATGAGAAATCGACCATGGACTACTACAGCCACTCGCTTGTACACTACACAATACCGGGAGCTATGTTGCACGAGCCTATAGAGACACTTTTCGATGGCAAAGAGAGTGTAAACGCACTTGAACTACTACCCGGCTTCTCTATAACCTACCGACACCGACACGGCAATATATATGCATCGGCACGCAAAGGATTCAAAGCCGGCGGCTTCAACACACAGATATTTTCCGATATTCTGCAAAACAAAATGATAAGGAATATGCAGGGCATAAGCGATGAGACCGATGCTTCGGCAACCAAATACAGGCCCGAAGAGAGCTGGAACTATGAAATTGGCAGTAACCTTTCGTTGCTCGACGACAATTTAAATATTTCAGCGTCGCTCTTCTACATATCCTGCACCGACCAGCAGCTGACCATTCACCCCGCTACAGGCACAGGCCGAATAATGTCCAATGCAGGCGAGTCGCGCAGCTATGGTTGCGAATTGGCCACAAAATACAATATAGGCGATTTTGTTATCAATGCCACATACGGCTATACCAATGCAAAATTCGAGAAATTCATAAACGAGGGTACCAATTACAAAGGCAATCACCTTCCATACGCTCCACGGGAGACCGCATCGTTGAATATTGCATACAAAATACCTGCTCCACACACCATTGCCAACCACCTGATACTTAACATTGGCTGGAACGGCATAGGCAGAATATATTGGAACGAGGCAAACAGCCTTTCACAGTCGTTCTACAGCCTGTGGCAGGCATCGCTGTCGTGGGAGAAAGGGCATTTTGGTGCATCGCTGTGGGGCAAGAACCTGCTTAACAAAAGATATAATACATTTTACTTCCGCTCAATAGGGAACGACTTTTTTGCCGAGGGCAAGCCCTTGCAAGCAGGAGTCTCTTTCCACATAAATTTATAAACTATCAAATAACGGATTATGAAAAAATTTCAGTTACTATCACTTTTTATGGCAATTACATTATTCGCCGCCTGTTCCGACGATGACAACAACACGCCCACACCACCGCTACCCGATAATGTTTACCAGGTAGAGGGTACCGTGTGTGAAATAACAGACAACAGCGATGCCACTGTAACCATAATAATGAAAGCGGCAAAATTTGCAAGCAAAATGCCTGCGATGGATATTTACCTGCCCAATATACCCTGCTTTGTTGAGGGTGGCAACAAACAGTTGCTCGCACATACCGTTATCCCCGAGGTGATGTTTGGCGGTATAATGGGCCCATACGAGAACTATACCATCAACAATTTTTCGGGCAGAATAACAACCGAGGGAGAGCTTGCCTTCCAAGGATTTATGCACCTGGGAAAGATTGAATTCAAAGGCAACAAAGAGGGCAATGCTTACAAGGGAACAACCACCACAACCTACCCCGATGGCGAAGCACCAACCGATGTCCCTGTTGTCGATGCCCAGGTATATGAGAACACTACAAGCACAGCCACTGTAGAAGAGAACAAAGCAACCGTTACACTTAACAACATATCATTTGCACAAGGAATGCCCGCTATGAATATCCGAATTGCCGATATTCCACAGGCCGACGACAACAGCTACTACAGCCCTGTTGTTATCCCCACAGTATCGATGCGTGGCAGCGAGTACACTCCCATGGAGCGATACACAATGACAGATGTTGCTTGCAACATTACAGATGAGAGCCTGCAACTGACACTCAAATTCCCAATGGGATATTTGCGATACACTGCCACAGCCACAGCCGAGGGCTATACCGGAACTATGAGCTTTACCAAAATAACAGAATAAAAACCAAACTATGGCAACACGACTATATTCACTTGCTTTAATAGCTATAATAGCACTGCAATCGTTAGGTGCAACAACGCCCAAAAACATTATAGACAAAGATATCACCGTAGAGTGGGGGAACACCGACACCCGCTACCCCCGCAGTAGTGCAAACAACATTTCCACAACAGCAGTGAACAGCACCACCGCCTGGCGTGGTGAGCGCGTGAATTTTCAATTACTTATAGCATGCAAAAATGCAGCACACACGGTTGAATATAGCTTTGGCGACCTTAAATGTGGCAAACACACTATAAGCAACGGCAATGTTATAGGCGGCTTTGTACAAGACATTATTACCGACCGCTTTACAGGCTGTGGCAAACACGCTGTAGATGCGCACGGCGAGAACTTTTCGGCCGATAAGATAACCGACACCAACCCTGCGGAGCTTGCAGCCGACACATACAACGGCCTATGGCTCACAGTGAGCATACCCGCCGATGCCGTACCCGGCAGATACAAAGGAACGGTAACCATAAGCAGCAACGGTGAGAGCACTACAATGAACTACACCGTGAAGGTGATTAACCGCACACTACCCGCGCCCAAGGAGTGGAAATTCCACCTCGACCTGTGGCAGAACCCATACGCTGTGGCCCGCGTACACGGTGTGGAGCCTTGGTCGGCAGAGCATTTCCAAAAACTGCGCCCATATATGACTAAATTGGCCGGTGCAGGGCAAAAAGCTATAACCGCCACACTCATAGACCGCCCCTGGAACGGACAGACACACGACCCCTTTGGCAGCATGGTAACCTGGCTGCGCAAAGCCGACGGTAGCTGGTACTACGACTTTACTATCTTTGATAAATGGGTGCAATTTATGATGGACTGCGGCATAGACAAGGAGATTACCTGTTTCTCTATGATTCCGTGGAAGCTATCGTTCCGCTACTACGACCAAGCAACACACAGCCACAAATACATACAATGCGCCCCCGGTGAGAAGGCCTACGAGCAATTCTGGGGCGGTATGTTGCAGGCGTTCGCACAGCACCTTAAGGAGAAGGGGTGGTTCGAAAAGACTTTTATTTCAATGGACGAGCGCAGCTTGCCGCAAATGCAAGCGGCAATAGAGGTTATAAAAAAATATGCACCTGGAATGAAAATTTCTATGGCGGGCAACTACCACCCCGAGATTGAGGCAGACATTACAGACTATTGCCTTGATATTTTTGCATACACGGCATACACCCCCGAATTGCTTGCACGCCGCCGCAGCGAGGGCAAGGTATCGACCTACTACACCTGCTGCTCGGCCGAGTACCCCAACCTATTCACCTTCACTGCCCCTGCCGATGCCGAGTTCATAGCTCTTGAAGCACTTGCAAAGGACCTCGACGGCTACCTACGTTGGGCATACAACAGCTGGACTGTGGAGCCCGAAAAGGATTCACGCTTCACGGCTTGGCCCGCAGGCGACACATACGTGATATACCCGCACAGTATAAGTTCTGTGCGCTGGGAACGATTGGTACAGGGCATACAGCAATTTGAAAAATACAAGATTCTGCTTGCCGAGGCCACAGAAAAAGGCAACAAACAAACTATTAAAAGCCTTGAAAAGCTGCTGAAAACAGTTGATGTGAAAAAAATTGAGAAAGAGAGTGCGAAGATTGTAAATAATTTCCGCAACCAATTGAATAGATATTAGAACTATGGTAAAAAACATTACAGACAGCATTAAATACATAGGGGTTGATGACCACGACATTGACCTCTTCGAGAGCCAATACATTGTTCCCAATGGAATGGCCTATAACTCATATATAATAGAAGACGAGCAGATAACAATACTGGACACTGCCGATGCACGCAAAGCCGATGAATGGTGGCAGAACTTAACAACAGCACTCGACGGGCGCGAGCCTTCGTACCTTATTGTGCACCACGCCGAGCCCGACCACAGCTCGCTCATAGCTGAGGCTATGAAAAGATATCCAACACTGCACATTGTGGCTACACCCAAAGCCATACAAATGATGCCACAGTTTTTTGAAGGCATAGACTTTGCAGCACGCTCAATCGCAGTGAAGGAGGGCGACACACTCACCACAGGCCAGCACACTTTGCAATTCCTGCACGCACCTATGGTGCACTGGCCCGAGGTAATGGTAACGTTCGACACCACCGACAAGGTGCTTTTCTCGGCCGATGCTTTTGGGAAATTCGGTACCCTTGCAACAGACGAGCCCTGGGCCTGCGAGGCACGCCGTTACTATTTTAACATTTGTGGTAAATATGGTGCTCAGGTGCAGACACTGCTAAAAAAGGTGGCAACACTCCCTGTGGAGATTATATGCCCCTTGCACGGCCCTGTGCTCACCGAAGACCTGGGCTATTATGTGGGGCTTTATGACACTTGGAGCAAGTATGAACCAGAGACTGAAGGCGTGTTTGTAGCCTATGCGTCGATACACGGTGGTACAGGGGTGGCAGCACGTAAACTTGCCGAAATGCTCACTGCTGCAGGTGCACCAAAAGTAGCCGTAACCGACCTTGCCCGCTGCGACCTTGCCGAAGCCGTTGAAGACGCTTTCCGATACAGCCACATGGTGCTGTGTGCATCGTCTTACGATGCGGGAGTATTCCCCCCTATGGCCGATTTTCTGCACCACCTTAAAAGCAAAAACTTCCAACGTCGCAAGGTAGCATTGCTTGAAAATGGCTCGTGGGCACCCACCGCAGGGCGTGTAATGCGTTCTATGCTTGAGGAGATGAAGGCAATTGATATTGTGGAGCCTATGGTTACCATACGCTCGCGTATGAAGGAGAGCGACCTCCCCGCAATGCAACAGCTTATAGAGGAGTTGTTGAAATAGTTAACAATAGAATAGTATATAAAAAACTCGCTCCCCAACAGGGAGCGAGTTTTTTATACATTCATTGCAGAATTATTCTGCAATGAATTTTTTATTGTCCTGAATATATACATGGCCTTTTATGGGTGCAATTATCTTGCGACCTACAAGGTCATAAACAGGGCTGTTGCTATTTACTTTATCTGCTACAGTATCTTCAATGCCTGTGGCTGCCTCGCCAAAGAAAATGCTAATGTTGTCGGCAGCCTTGCTGGGAATAGAATATACATTGTCGCTCAGCTTTTCGGGAGCAACTGCAACATTATTTACATATATTGCAGCCTGGTCGAGACCCGGGTAGTTTACAAAGAGAGGCTGGCCCTGGTTGTTGCTTATGCTTATATGTGTAGCCTTGCCCTCGGCCCATTCTGCACCTACTGTAAAGTCGCCTACAGCCTTAAGGCCGGCAAACTTACCTTCGGCCCACTCGGTAGGCAATGCGGGAAGAATCTGCAATGTATCGCTGTGGCTTTGCAACATCATCTCGGCAATACCCGAGCAAGCACCGAAGTTTCCGTCGATTTGGAAGGGTGCGTGTGAGTCGTAGAGGTTGTAGTAGATACCACCTGCATACTGGTTTGTACCATAGCTTGTTGAGTGCTTCAATGCCTTGCGCAAAATAGCGTGTGAACGGTCGCCCATAAGAGCACGTGCCCATAGGTTAATCTTCCAACCCATTGACCAACCGGTAGATTCGTCGCCACGCAACTTCATTGAGTTGATTGCAGGCTCAAAGAACTCGCTTGAGGGAGTAATCTGACCGAAGGGGTAGAGAGCCATCAGGTGCGACATATGACGGTGGCCGCGGTCGCTCGACGCTGTGAATGTGCTGTATTTCCACTCACGGATAAGCTTGGCACCGGTGGGAACATCGTTGTATGTTGCGCCCCAGTCGCCTGTATAGGTTTCTGTAGCAATACCTTTGTCCATTTTTGCAAAGCGGTCGGTAATGAGGCTATAGTCGGCTTCGGTAATAACGCCGGCCTCAACGCCACCAAGAATATCTGCAGCCTTAATTGTGTTGTCGAGTACCTCCCAAACAATCTGCTGTGCGTGGGCAACGGCATTCTCGCTGCCGGGACCATGCTCGGGCGAGTACTCATTGGGGCACTCGTATGTACCGTCGGCAGCAAGCACCATACGGTCGGCCCAGAACTGCGCTGCACCAAGCATTGCGGGGAAGGCTTTTGCAAGATACTCCTTGTCGAGGGTGTAACGGTAGTGCTGCCACAAGTGTGTGCCGTACCAAGCATTTGCAATTACATAGTTGGGTGCAAAGCCACTGATACCGCCAAAGATATTGTTCTCGGTGAGGCAAGTCCAACCACGGCTCTCGCCTGCTATATTCGCTCTATTCTGCCACTCGGGCTGCGATGCTTCATTTATAATATAGTTGAGGAAGGGAACGTGCATCTCGCTCAAATTGGTGGGCTCTGCAGGCCAATAGTTCATCTGCACATTAATGTTGGCGTGAATATCGGAGTGCCAAGGAGCATCGGAACGGTTATTCCAAATACCCTGCAGGTTACTGGGCAAATCAACACCGCGTGATGAAGATATTTCCAAATAACGGCCATAATGGAAGTATAGTTGCTCGAGCATTAGGTTACCTGCCATTGAGCCTGCATTGTAGGCATCAACCATTTCATTTGTAGGCATTACGTTCTCGGTACCTGCAATTTCAAACGACACACGGCCAAAGTATTGCTCAAAATCGGCAACGTGCTTGCTGTAAAGCGACTCCCAGCCCTGTGAAGCTGCAGCATCGGCTTGTGCTGCGGCATCGGCAGGAAGGTCGTCCTTGCGACCCGACACGTGCGATACCTGGTCGGCAACAAAGTCGGTGATACCCACAAGCACCACAAGTACTGAATTTGCATTCTCGACAGTAATTCCATTAGAGGTTGTTTTCATTGTACCACCATCGGGAACAACCTTCAAATGAGCAGCGTAGCTGATTGTCTGTAATGAGCCGCTGAACGAAGCTGTTCCGTCGCTGTAGGTAGTTGTGGCAACAATGCCGGGGGCACCGCTTGCCATTGAGAAACGGAGACTTATTTTGCCCTCCTCGCTTGCGGTGTAACGCCACACAACTGCTTTGTCGGGGTAGCTTGCAATATACTCACGCTTGTACTCAACACTCTTGTCGGAGTTTTTGTAGCATACGGTACCTGTAGCATTTTCAAGGTCGAGCTGACGGTAATAATCGGTTACACCATTCTGTGCTCCGTAACCAAACTCGTAGCTCATATCATCTACGAACACGCTACCAAAGTTCTCGTATATACCATACTGCGACGGGCCACCACTCCATAAAGTTTTTTCATTGAACTGAATTTCATCTGTCTGCACGCCACCGAAGAGCGAAGCTCCGAACTGGCCGTTACCAATGGGCAGAGAGTATTCCATCCAAGTATTTGAAACACCGGTGAGGGTAGCAGGTTTGGTGTACCACAATGTGTGTTTGTGCTCGGGGGTATAGCCCTCGATACCTGCAACATAGAAATCGTCGTAATTGCCTCTTATATCATCGGGCGACATAAACACAACAGGGTAGTAACCACTTTTAGAGGTACTTGCAAGAGCAAGGTCTTTTATCTTACCCGATGCTTTTCCCAACTGCAATTTATATTTTGACAGATTGGCATCGGCTGAGTGAATCTCCCACTTATAGGGGTTTGTTGAATAGTTTGTTTCAACCAATTTGAAACCTGCAGCATAAGCCTCATCAGAAAGCACGGGTGCATCATCTACAATACTTAAATACTTGCCACTGTTGCTTATAATCTGCATATTGTCCTTTGACCCTGTGAACTTCCAAAGTGTCTCTTTCTTCACAATGGGATCTACGTGCCCGGGAACGGTACCCACTTCACCATCGCGGAGATATTGATCGACCCCCAAGAAGTGAATTACATACCAATACTCGTCGTCGCCTTCACTCATAGCAGGAACGGGCGGAACACAGGAATTTATTGTAAGGGGGTTATTGGAGTCGCCTGCATTCCATTCACAAATGGTTACTCCTACAGCAGTACCACCATTCTGGTTCATTGACTTATTAGATGCTGCAGTGCGCTGTATCTCGTAGCAACCGGGATATGTAGCATTGCCGGTAGTAACAAGGCGCAAGGGTGTGCGGCTTGTAGATGATGTGGTAAAGAGGTTGTTGCCCTCGTCGTAATATACCCAATTGCCGGCCTGGCTCTTCATATAGAACATTGAGGGGCTACCCATCATCATCCACTGGTTTTTTGTCTCGTTTTTAACAAGCGCGGTCGTGATATTCGCGCCATCGCCATTATCTACGAGAAGATTCTCGCCATTGGCAAACTGTATATAATAATACTCGGGAGCGTCCTCGTAGCTGAAATAATCAGGCACGGGAGCAGGCATCTCTGTTACAAAAGAGATGGGATTATTCACGTCGCCCGCATTCCACTCGCCAAGCTCTTTACCGACACCGGCACCACCCCATTGGTTCATGCTATTTCCGGCCGCAGCTGTACGCTGAATCTCAAAGTAACCATTATAATTGGGGCTTGAAACAAGACGTAACGGAGTTTTACTGGTTGAACTTGATGTAAACTTGCTGTTGGTGTAATAGACATAATTACCCCAACGGCTCTTTAGATAAAAATTGTCGGCATCTCCGATAAGTGCCCACTGGTTGGGGCTTTCGGCTCCCTTCATTGTGAGAAGGTTGTTGCCATCGCCCTGGTCGCCAAGAATTGCCTCACCTGTCTTGAACTGGATATAATACCATACAGGTGCCTCCTCTGTTGAGAAGGTGGGCGAAGGTGCCTGCGCTTTAACCGCAGCAAATGCGCAAAGCGCAATTAAAAGGGTATAAATTCTTTTAATCATAGTGTTGATATTTAGTTAGTTAATAGATTTTGTTTTTACAATCCCCTGCACATAAACGGGTAGTTTATGCTATATTAAGGAATTTCTTTGTAAAATTGATAAATTTTTGCGACTTATACAAATAAGTTCTATTAAATTTAAACAATAGACCATATAAATGCAATAATTCAGAAATGCAAACTTTTTGCAAAGCAAAGCCAATGAATTTACAATCACTATTATATAAATTTGCCACAGACATAAACCGTATGCAATGAAAATAACAGATTTCACTCTATTGCTGCTTGCGACCACTCTATTTTATAACTGCAATAGCAGTGGCGATAAGAACACACAGGAGCTGACAATGACAGGGGTGTGGGCCTTGCAAAAGGTTACATTCCCCACAGGATACACATATGCCTACCCCGACAAGCAAGGCTACACCCGATGTAAAATTTATGAGCCCGACAGTACATTTTACCACGTAGAACTGTTATCGGCAGGGAGCGATATGATTGTTATTCCACAAGAGATGGCAAAATACACATTTGTACACGACAACAGCGACACGCTACTTGTAGAGAATGGGCGTTTTATGATGTATATGAGTTTCGTAAACGACACCACCTACACCGTACAAAACAATTTGGAACTGGAGACGTGGGTAAAGGTAAATACAATGAGCAACCACAGACGAAATGAGATTAAAAACATTGTAAAACACAATATAGACAAGCGCGACAGTGCCACCACCAATTTTGTACTATCCACATCGGAACGGGAACTGCGCCGCACCAACAACGAGCTTATATATCTACTCACAATTTCTCTCCTTTTCATCGGCATTCTTGCCCTCTACGGGTGGCAGGCATTCAAAAAGAACATAGTAATAAAGCAGGAACTGGAGCAGATACGCGAGCAGAACAACCTGCTCCCACAGCCTGTGGCAATGGCAATGCAACAAGTGGAACAGGATTTCTTTGGTTCAGAGTACTATAGAATATTGCTGGGACGCATTGAACGTGGCGAAATATTGAAAGATGAGGAGTTCTATGAACTTGAGCAAAAGCTGAAACCTGTATATCCGAGTTTCACAAGCCGCTTGCGCCACTTATGCCATATGTCCGTACACGAGTTCCGAGTATGTCTGCTGCTGAAAATAGGCGTTCCACCTTCACAGATAGCAACCATTCTATGCAAAGAGACAAGTAGCATAAGCAGCACTCGCAGCCGCCTATACTACAAAGTGTTCGGCAAGAAAGGGAGTTCAAAGGAGTGGGACAATTTCATTGCAACACTATGACAGAGATAAAAAACACCTTTATTAACGTTAAATGAAACAATTATGAAAAGAGGTATTATTAAACATTTTTTGTTGCTATGCATTTTTGCGCATATCATTGCCTGCGCACACGCACAGACAATACCGGCCGACGCACTCAAAGGGGTGTGGATATACAAGTCGTATAGCGTGGGCGACCGCTACTTTGACAACGACTTTGCATCTATAAAGATTTTTGGCGACGATGGTAAATACTATAGTGCTCAGGTGAGCAAGCTACGCAGCGGTGCGTACAAAATTATGCCCTACCTGTACTGCACATACATATACCGCAATGGAGAATATACCGAGTGCGGGCGAAAAGGGGAACTAACACTAACCAGCGACACTACCTTCCACGGCTCTTGGATGGGGCGCATAGAGTATTGGGAAAAGGCCAAAGATTTCCCCACCGAGCTGCGCGACTACATAATGGAAGAGTGCAAAAAAGCGAAGCTCGGCGACCCCGCCGAGCTGCAACCGCTTATAGAAAAGCATTGGGTTAATAGGTGGGAGTGATGCCTTGTGCCCTGTAGAGCAGCCACGCGGCTTGCAATATTTTGCTTTTGAGCAATGGGGGGTAGGCTGGGTTGTCGCTCAAGAAACCGTTGAGGGCGGCAGCGGCAGCAGCACTCCTGCAGGGACGCAACAGAGCCCTTACCCAGCGTGTGGGGAAGAATATATCGTTGGTGCGCTGTATCCCCTGCAAGGCATCGAGCGCAGGGCGGATATATTTTACCGCCTGTTTCTCGCGCGACGGGTGGCACAGGAGCGAGAGAGCTTTTATGGCCCACGGCTCGGTGCGGCGGCCTTCGGGCGTGAGCAGATGATTAAACAACCGCTCCTGCTCGGCTACCGACGGGTTCACAGCCTGCGATATAAAGGCAAACTGCCGTGCTCTGTCGGGGTTCTTTATTCGGGTAGCCTGTTTCTCCACAATATATTGATATTTTTGAGGGTAGTGCAAAGCAAGCTCGTAGGCCATATTCATATAATCGCTCTCGCTTGCCAATGGGTGTGCACCACCCTCCCACACATTGTATATATAGTTGCACACTGCAGGCGAAGAGGCCGACGACACCAAGGTGCGCAACAACTGGAGCCGACACGACGCCAAGCTGTGATTCTGCGACAAAGCAAGCAAACGCTGCTCCAGAGCACTATCCCGTAACTCGCTCAATGGCAACGGAAGATAACTGCACAGAGTAGATGCCACAAGTGCATCGCTCTCCACCTCAAGGCCGGCAATAACAGAATTTATCCATTCCGTGGCCTCTACAACACCCAGTTGGTAGCACTCGTGAAGGTTTATCAACTGCGCCTGACGACATACCTCGTCATCTATCTTCCACCAATTGGAGAGCAACCATGCTATGCTACCGTCGCAGGGGCGGAAATAACCATAGCCACGCCCATCGCTATTGGGCAATATATATTGCGCCTTGCACGGCAGAGACACCACCTGCAGGGTATCGGCAATGCTTACCCTCACATCGCACACCGTGTCGCCCACAAGCCGCACATTAAAACGCTGCGGCCACACAAGCCCACGGCCCAGAGGGTCGCTCTGGCGCACGACAAGATTTTGCCCGTCGAGCAAAAAAGATATGTGCGGCATACCACGTTCGTGCACCCACGCGTTGCTGAATGCACGCAAGTCGGCACTGCACTTGGAATCGAAGATATCTATCAATCCTTCCCACGTGGCGTTGCCATAGGAAAAACGGTGTAGATAGTCGCGCACCCCCTCGCGGAAGGCGTCTTCACCCATTATCTCCACAAGTTTTTCGAGCATCACGGGTGCTTTGTCATATATTATATTGCTATAGACAAGCCCGGCATCGTTTAAATTGCCAAGCGGCTGCTTTATGGGCGTGGTGCCCATTGTGCGGTCCTCGCTCATTGCCGAAACCACCACACGGCGTAACCGCTCAAGGCGGTGATTCACCTGCGGGAAGAGCGGCTCCGTCATACGCGCCTCGAAGTAGTTGGCAAAGACCTCTTTTGTCCACACATCATCGAACCACTCCATTGTAACCAAGTCGCCGAACCACATATGTGCAGTTTCGTGGGCTATGATTTGGGCACGGGAGAGCACCTCGTCGGGTGTCGGGTGCGCACCGAGGAAGAGGGCTGCATCATTGTAGAGGGTGGCCCCTGTGTGCTCCATACCACCGTATTGGAAGCCGGGGAGAATAACAAAATCGTATTTTGCAAAGGGGTAGGCAATACCGGTGTATTCCTCGAGCCAATCGAGCGATGCCACCACCTGATTGAATATCACAGGCAGCTGCGCCACACGTGCCGCATCGGTCTCGCGGTGATAGGCAGTGATGGTGCGTCCTTTATCGTTATACGTGCTGTGGCTGAACTTGCCCGCAACAAAAGAGAAAAGATAGGTGCTCAACGGCTCGGTTCGGCCAAAGGAGACCAGCCTTCGGCCACCCACCACGCTATCGGTAACCACTGCAGTATTGGACACGGCCACCCACTCAGCAGGAATCTCGAGTGTAAGCTCAAAAAGAGCCTTCATCGATGGCTGGTCGAAGCAGGGGAAGGCCGTGCGGGCACGGTCGGGCACAAAAAGAGTATATAGATACTCGTTATTCCTGTTAAGCGATTGGTTGCCGGCAACAAAAGAGAGCAAAACGCTATTCTCGCCTGCCACCATTGCCGTAGCAGGCAGAATTATATGTTCGTTGCACAAAACAGGCTGCAAGGCTGTGCCATTCACCGCCACACTGCTCACATTCTGCAAATCCCTGAAATCGAGGACAACTTCCTGCGGGGCTGCTATTTTAAAAGAGATTTCGGCACAGCCAACCACAGCACTATCCTTTTCATAAGGGATTGAGAAGGATAGCGAATAATGTACATCGGAGATATTCTGCGCACGATGCTCGGCAAGTTGCTGCGACACGCCTGCACAGTAAAGGGACTCATTACCGCCCTGCCCGGCACAAGCCGCATACAGTACACAAAGCAACACCAAAGCAATTGTTTTTATTATGTTTTTCATAAACAATATACCATAAACAGTTTTTAAAACGGCACACAGGGCATCACGCCCATCACAGTTCAAATTCGGGGTATAAAAATAGTAAAAAAAAGAGTTACGAATTGCTGTTTACCGCAAAGATAAAAATTTTTAGTAGCAATGATAGAAACATACCGTTTGCAAGGATAGAATATTGTAGATAAAAAACGATTAAAAGCCTGCATTTTTTCTCCGTCTCAAAACCCTTGACCGCCTTATAAATAGAAAGAGCTATAGTCCGACCTTTAACAAGAGGGGACATAGCAACTAACAAACAATAAAAACAATTATATACCTGATAAGATATAGAAGGGCGAAGAGCGTCTATATTTTATTGGAAGAATAGCGAGGTGCAAGTAATCATTGAGGCTTTAGTCCCTTTGATGAACGTACCAAACTATTAAACCACCAAACCCGTAGCGGAGAGCTATGTGGTAAGGTGGTCCTTTTTTTATCCTGCCACGAAATAAGTTTTCAATGTCTTTATGGCAAAATAAACCGATATAAACTTGCCACGAAATAAATTTTTAGTATCTTTGTGGCAAAATAATAGAACTATGGAGGGTATAATTGGTCGCAAAAAAGAGCAAAAGGAACTGGAGCAGGTTTACAATTCAAACAAGGCCGAGTTCGTGGTTGTTTACGGAAGAAGGCGAGTGGGTAAGACATATCTTGTGAGAGAATTTTTTCAGGATAGATTGGATTTTTACCACACTGCACTTTCGCCAATAGAACTTGAAGATGAATATTTAGCAGAGAAACAACTGCAAGCGTTCTATCACTCTTTGAAACGCTATGGTGCAGTAGATGTTGAGAAAAAACCGAAAGATTGGTTCGAGGCTTTTGAGATGCTCATCACTTTACTCGAGAGTAAAGGTAAAGATAAAAGGCTGGTTGTTTTTATAGATGAACTGCCGTGGATGGATACCCCGCGTTCGGGTTTCATTACAGCTTTTGAGCATTTTTGGAATGGTTGGGCCGCAGGGCAAAAACATATTATGCTCATTGTGTGCGGCTCTGCAACATCGTGGATTTCCGACAAACTTCTACAAAACAAAGGTGGACTTTACGGGCGTACAACCTACGAAATGCGCCTTTCTCCGTTTACCCTTGGTGAGTGTGAGGAGTATATGAACAACGAGGGCATCATTATGGACCGTTACGAGCAATTGCAATGTTATATGGCAATGGGCGGAATACCATATTACCTTTCTTATATAGATAAGAGTGAAAGCCTCACACAGAATATAGACCGCCTCTTCTTTGACAAAAAAGGGAAACTGAGAGGTGAATTTGACCGCTTGTACGCCTCGCTTTTTGCATCGCCGGAAAAATATATAAAAATAATAAAACTACTATCACGAAAACGTGAAGGATATACAAGGGAGGAGATTGCAAAGGAAACCGGGCTGCCATACGGCGGTGGATTGACAAAAATGCTCCGAGCATTGGAGAGCAGCGACTTTATCATGTCCTATGTATATTACAACCACTCGCTGCGTGAGGTATATTACAAACTCACCGACCTGTACACATTGTTCTATCTTTACTTTATCGACAAGAAGAATGCCGGGCCAAACTACTGGAAAAACAATCTTATGTCGCCGGCCTTGAACGCTTGGCGTGGCTTTGCTTTTGAAGAGGTATGCTTTGTGCACCGCGAGAAGATAAAACAGGCATTGGGCATAGCAGCCGTGCAGGCAGAAATTTCTCCTTGGCGAAGCAAACTGACAGAAGGAGATAGAGCGCAAATAGATATGCTTATAGACAGGGCAGACAGGGTTGTGAATGTTTGCGAAATGAAGTATTCCACCTCCAACTACACCATTGACAAGAAATATGATGCGGAACTGCGACGCAAGTTGGATGTTTTTGCCAATGAAACAAAATGTCGCAAGGCATTGCATACAACGCTGGTAACCACCTATGGACTTACAAAGAACGAATATAGCGGTCGTATCCAAAATGTCATAACAATGGACTCTTTATTCGACTGATAAAAATAGTTTCACATTATGACCTCACTTGCAGCAAAGAACTGTAAGTGAGTTTTTTATTGTTTGTTTTTGACCACAAATCGTGCATCATCTCACTTTCTGACCTATAGAACAATATTTATTTGAATATAATACGTCCTTGAGGTTCACTATACTCAACGCCAACGTAACCACCAAGACTATCTTCAAGGTAATGACGTAGAATTTCTATATCCGCTCCCCAATAGGTTGAAATTGGTTTTACCTGATTAAATATACCCGAAGCGCCTTGTTCGAGGATTAGGTAATCCAATGTCGCCATTATATATTGGTGTGATAATTCTATCTCTTTGTACTTTCCACTTTCTTTATCCAAAACCTCTACATTAGAGACACGGCGATTACCCTCTCCCACATACGAGAATAACGAAGTTTCCGAATCTTTCACTACGGGAGATGGAATAGAGGGATTAACATAAAAGCGCAAACCGCTAACTTGCATGAAAGAACCCGATTCGGCAGGTAGAGAAGAAACTGAAAACTCCAATACATCAAGTAGTTGTTGTCCGGTAATGATTCCCGTAGTAATCATATCACCAAAAGGCATTACATTATAAAGGTCGTTGAACAGAATGTTACCACGATTTATATTGGTGCGAATACCACCACCATTAATTAAAGCAATATCGGCATCAGTGAAAACGCGCAAGGCATCTGCACAGAAATCACCGAGGTTGGATTCCTGTTTGCGGACGATACGTGTTCCATCGGCATTATAAATCATAAGGTCCACTTCGCTATTTCCAATGACAAAATTACCCTGGCTCCCAATATCTTCTTTCAAGCAATTGATGAAATCTTGCGCCTTATTATCGGCTGAAACTTCGCCATTAACTATATCTGTAAGCGAAGAATGTATAGTTCCGTCGGTTTTGATAGTTAGTTGGCCGATATATTGAAAGTTTGTGCCGGAAGAAGTTAGCAAAACAGGCTTGCCGTCTTTGTTGTTCACAATTTGTTTTTCAATAACGTGATGGTCGTGACCATCAATTACTGCATCCAAACCCGTAGTGTGGGCGATTAAACTCGTAGAATTGGGATGGCCTCCCGTCTTCTCACTATCGCCCAAATGAGAGAGCGCAATGACATAATCGGCCCCGTTCCGGCGGGCTTCGTCTATAAAATATTGGGCATTCTCGTAAAATCCCTCGCGCATGAAGCTATAAAGCGGATTGCCCTGCTCATCACTCAGGCTTGTTACTGTGCCGCTCGTCGTTGTGGTAAACCCGATGTAAGCCACATCAACTTCGCCATAACGAACAATATGATAGGCCGGGTATGGATAAGTGTTGGTTTGTACATTCTTAAAGTTGGCACACACAACGGGTGCATCTAGGGCCTCGGTAATGTTGAACATCTGTTCCATTCAATAGTCAAGTTCGTGATTACCTAAAGTTACAACATCATAGCCTACATAATTCATAATCTCGACAATCCGTTCACCTTTTGATATAGCACCAGCAAGGCCTCCACTTGCGAAATCGCCACAAGATATAGTCGAAACATAATCAGTGATAGACAAACACTCGCCGCGATACGATACAAGCATCGGATAGCCGTCTATACTGCAATGAACATCGTTATCATACAAAATAATAATTGGTTGAGTTGGCAAATCCGGAAGCTGAATCTGCTCGGGGATTTCATCGCTACAAGCACAGAATATGCAAGAGCAAACAACCAAAGATAACATTAAAACATTTTTAATATACATAAGTAGATGAATTTTAACTCTGTACAAATATATGAAAAAAAGTCTGTCCATAGACAAACTTTTTAGCTATTAAACACATAATCATTCTGCCCCTCTCTCCTTCACCCCGCGACCAATGGATTATACATAAAAGAAAAGAGATTAAACATCTTTATTCTCAGATATTTAACCTCTTTCCGTAGTTGTGGGCCATCTAGGACTTGAACCTAGGACCTCCAGATTATGAGTCTGTTGCTCTAACCAACTGAGCTAAAAGCCCGTGTACTCCTTGTATAGAAATACAACGCAAAAGTAATACATTTTATTCACAGAAACAAGGTTTTTCCAAAAAAAAATATATCTTCGCAAGTAATAACAGCTTTTATACGTGTAAAACTGCAAATATTTATGGCTATAGAAAAGAAAAATATTGTGTTCGACCTCGGTGGTATATTGCTTGATATACACCCGCAACGCACATTCGAAGCATTTGCCACGCTTGGTGCAGACAGAGCCATTCTGAGCGAAGCCTATACCCTTGCCAACAGCACTATGATGGGCTATGAAAAAGGGCTTATATCAACCGAGGAACTATATGATTTTATTACAAACCTATTGCCACAACAGGTAAAGGACATGCCGGCAGAAGCAAGGCAAGCACATATACGCAATGCATGGTGTGCCCTCATAGGCGAGCTACCGCACTACAAGTGGCAGCGTATCAATGAATTGCGCAAGCAAGGGCACAAAACATTCCTTTTAAGCAACACCAATGCACTGCATTGGAAGCAGATAGCTTTGAATATTGAAAATATAGAAGGGCGCAAGGTCGATGAGTATTTCGACCATATTTTTCTTTCATACAAGATGCACCGTTGCAAGCCCGACAAGGAGATATTTACACAGATGCTGCAAGAGGCAGAAATTGATGCTTGCGACACAATTTTCTTTGACGACTCTGCCGAAAACTGCGCAGCGGCCGGGAGTGTGGGCATTGAAACAGTGCTTATAGAGAGAAATGCACAATGGGGAGACTTTTTAACAAAAGACTGACACTATGGAAATTATAACAAATATAGACAACGTAACTATTAAGCCTACAGCAGCCACAATAGGCTCATACGACGGGGTACACAAGGGACACGTTGCAATGATAAAAGAACTACGCGAGGCTGCTGCCGAGCGCGGGCTACCCATAACCGTAATAACCTTTATGCAGCACCCACGCATACTGTTCGGGGCAGAGTGCGAGCCATTCATGCTCACAACAAACAAGGAGAAGGTGGCATTGCTGGAACAGCAGGGAGTAGAGCGTTGCATACTGCTCGATTTTGACAGTTACATGGCAGCGATGACGGCAGAACGCTTTATGGCGGAGGTGCTCAAAGAGAAGCTCGGTGTAGAGTTGCTTGCTGTGGGTTACGACCACCACTTTGGCACTCCACAAGAGAACGAAGGCATTGAAGAGTATATAAAATATGGTAAAAAGCTTGGAATAGAGGTCTTTCAGACAGCACAATATGCCCCCAATGGCAGCAATTTAAGTTCCTCTGCGGTGCGTCGTGCACTTGCAGCCGGCAACATAGAGGTAGCACAAAAATTTCTGGGCCGCCCATACTCGCTTGAGGGGACTGTTGCACACGGTGCGGCATTAGGGCGCAAGATTGGATACCCCACAGCAAACATAACAGTGAGCGACGATATGAAGATGCTCCCCAAAGACGGTGTTTACGAGGTTGCAGTAACCGTTGCCGGCAACCGCCACAAAGGAGTAATGAATATTGGCATAAAACCCACATTGCAAGGAGTCGATTTACGCACTGCCGAGGTGCACATTCTCGATTTCTCGCAGGACATATACGGGCATAAAATTACAGTGTCGTTCCTGCGCCGCTTGCGCGACGAGATACCTTTCAACAGCATTGACGACCTGAAACTACAGATTGGTGTTGATGTTGCACGTGTAAAACGCGGTATATAATTGACAAAGGAGCAAAGTGTACCACTTTTAAAATTTACAACTATGGGCGTAATAGTAAAACGTATATACCTTTTTGCCAGAGTGGCAAAGCTTATAGCCTATTTTCTTATATATCAATTGGTTTTTACAATTGTCGGGCAGTATATAAGCTACTTGCTGTACGATTTTGGGGTGGAACCTACCACATACAAGCAATTTATAACAAGCACTGCCGAACTTGCCAAGCTGTACAACGCAAATGGCGTGGCTGCGGGTATGCTACTATCTTCATTGGCTATGATAGCGCACTTGCTTGTCTTCAAGCACGTGCGCATAAGCAAAGGATTCCTGCACGAGGTAAAGCGCAACGTGCTTGTTTTATCTACCCTGTTTATTGGTTGCATGATGGTAGTGTTTAATATTATTGCCGTGTGGCTTGGGCTTGACAATAATATGCAAAATGAGATAGAACTGATGCTGAACAGCGGAGCCGGCATAATTTCTATGGCTATTATTGCTCCTGTTCTGGAAGAGTTGCTCTTTCGTGGAGCAATACAAGGTACACTGCTACACTTCTTTAAAAACCCGTGGACCGGAATTGTTATAGCTTCCCTGCTTTTTGGAGCAATACACGGCAACCCTGTTCAAATATTTTACGCAACCTGCCTGGGAATAAGTTTCGGCTGGATATACTACCGCACAGGCAGCCTGTTGCCCGCTATTGTGGGGCATATTATAAACAACTCGCTGGCCGTGGTAAGCAACCTGCTCTATGGCCCCACCGGCACCGAAGAGGTTGTAAACAGCACAAATGCCGATATTACAACTGTTATTGTAGCTGCAATACTCGCTGCAATACTTGCCTTCGTTATAAACCAGATACAGCCCGCAGTGCCCAAGCCATGGCACGAGGCCAGTGATATGCTATAGACCAAACCTGGCAGGGCTAGCCCTGCCAGGTTTGGTCTATAGCCGTTCCTAACAACTCCTGCAACAGAGGCAGAAGCACGTTTTTCACAATTTTATCGTTGAGCCGATGCTCCCCACTGAACCAGCGACACCGCTCCTCGCCATAAAGGCTTGCCATAAGAGGCTGAAAATGCACCACCGGGTCTTTGTCGCCAAACAGCCCTATTACAAGCTGTTTCTCTTCCTCATTTATACCGGCAAACTGATCCTTCTCCATGAGCCTAAACTGCTCCACAATGTGTTTATCTATGCGAAACTCCGTTGCACCGTCTTGCCTTTTAGATGTATACTTATTGCGCCCCATTTTACCAAAGAGCAACGAGCGCGACATCTCAAATGAAGGATTCACAACCACACGAGGCACGCCCCATAATTGTTGAGTGTACATTCCACCCATTGAAGTGCCCACAACAATTTCGGGCTTCTCGCGCTCTACAATGGAGCGCAACAACTCCAGAGCCTCAAAGGGATCGACAGGGAGGTCGGGGGCTATCACCTGCCAATGAGGCAGGTGATGACGCAGAGCCATTACCGTTCCCGAGCTACCCGATGAGCCAAAGCCGTGGACATACATCATTTTTCGTCTTTCCATAGAAATATACCTATTATCCTTTAATGGAACCTTGGAGGTTCTGCTCTATCTCCTCGTCACTTATTGTATAATTGCCAAGGCTGCCCGATATATATTGATTGTACGAGGGCATATCCATAAGCCCGTGGCCTGAAAGAGCAAAAAGCAACACCTTTTCTTCGCCACTCTCCTTGCACTTAAGAGCCTCGTTAATGGTTGCAGCTATTGCGTGGCACGACTCGGGCGCAGGCACTATACCCTCGGTTTTTGCAAAGAGAAGACCTGCCTTGAAGGAGTCGAGCTGGCTTATATCTGCAGCCTCCATAAGACCGTCTTTGAGCAACTGCGACACAATGACACCCGCACCGTGGTAGCGCAAGCCGCCTGCGTGGATATTTGCGGGTTTAAACTTGTGGCCCAGAGAGAACATAGGCATAAGAGGTGTATAACCAGTCTCATCGCCAAAGTCGTAGCAGAAACGGCCACGAGACAATTTTGGGCACGACTCAGGCTCTGCTGCCACAAAACGTGTTTTCTTATCACCTTTTATATTGTGGCGCATAAAGGGGAAAGCAAGCCCCGAAAAGTTTGAGCCACCGCCAAAACAGGCAATTACGACATCGGGATACTCACCTGCCATAGCCATCTGTTTTTCGGCCTCCAGGCCTATGATTGTCTGGTGCAGGCTCACGTGGCTCATAACCGAACCGAGAGCGTATTTACAGTTGGGGGTAGTCATTGCAAGCTCCACGGCCTCGCTGATAGCCGTGCCGAGCGAGCCTTGGTGATTGGGCATTTGTGTAATGATATCCTTGCCCGCACGAGTGGACATAGAGGGAGAGGGTGTTACCTGTGCACCGAATGCCTGCATCACACTGCGACGATAGGGTTTCTGCTCGTAGCTCAGCTTCACCTGATACACAGCGCATTCCACACCAAAGACTTTGGCAGCGTATGAGAGTGCCGTACCCCACTGCCCTGCACCGGTTTCGGTGGTAACATTGGTAGTTCCCTCAATTTTGCAGTAATATGCTTGCGGGAGAGCCGAGTTAAGTTTATGAGAGCCCACCGGGCTGACACTCTCGTTCTTGAAATATATGTGTGCAGGGGTTCCTAAAGCCTCTTCGAGCGCGTAAGCACGCACAAGAGGGGTGGAACGATAGTAGCGGTACATCTCTTGCACCGGCTCGGGAATATCTATCCACGCATCGGTAATATTCAGTTCCTGGCGGGCAGCCTCTTTTGTGAGTAACTTTGAAAGTTCCTCAACCGTTACCGGCTCTCGGGTTTTGGGGTTGAGCATAGGCTGTGGCTTATTAACCATATCTGCCTGAATATTGTACCACTGTGTAGGAATTTCACTCTCTTGTAAAAAGAAACGTTTCTGTTTCATAATAATATTGTTTATTTGTTCATTATTCCATAATTATGTGAAAAAGCAAGGACCGGCCTTGTGAGGCTGGTCCTTGTATTTTATAAACTTAGCGGTTTACAGATACACGCGACTGAGACTCACGAGTGTTTTCTCGAGAGACGCCACCACCAATATCTGTTCACGTTGCTTGTCATATTCTTATTAACTGCCACACAGGGCATTCCTTAACTTCTTCGTTGCGAAGATATATATATTTTTTCTCCTACCAAATATTTCTTATATTTTTTACACCGAATCACTCAAAATAGAATGATAGCACTATCATCTTTGACACAATTTTATCTACCGACTGGGTATATTTTAGGAGGTTATCGTCGAGCAAATCCTTACGGTCCTTGTCGAGCACATCTACAAGGCTGAAAGCAAATTTAAGCTCCGGTATAAGCTTAAAGAACGGCAAGTAGAAATCGCAACCGAAGCCCACCTCGAACATACAATCGAACTTCTTGAAAAGAATAGGACGTTGCTTTTTTACCGTCAGGTTGACCATTGGAGAAATACCTGCGGTAATGTATGGCCTATAATTATTGAAACGCTCGGCAGCACATTTCACGTGCAGTGGCAATGCCAAGTATGTTGTTTTAAGCGACTGACGCTCCTCCTCGCCACTATTTTGCTCACGGAATATGATTGTATTTTGGCCAAAATGCAAAGTAGGCAATGCACGCAACGAAAAATAGTTGTTCAAACGCAAGTCGGCAAGTACTCCAACTGTAAAACCCGGGTTATACGATGCAATATCGGCATACCACTGCTCACCGGTTTCGGTAACAAAACCGTTGTTCATAAATTCCATATCTTGCAAATGTGTACCCACAAAAAAACCGTAATGCAAACGGCGGTAATCTATGTATGGCTTATTCTGCACCTTGCGCTCCTGGGAAAAAAGTGCAACAGGGAGTGCAAACAGTAGTAATATGTATATTATTCTTTTCATTTCAAATTAATAACGAATATTATTGGCTATTATTGCTGTGCGAAGATATAAAAGAGAGAGAATTATTGAGAAAACACAATTGTAAAAATATGTTAAATCGCTAATTTCTTTGATACTGTATTGCAAAAAAGAGTATCTTCGCACACGGATAATACAAATTTAATATTTACAACTATGGCTTACGTAATTTCAGATGACTGCGTTGCTTGCGGTACATGTATCGACGAGTGTCCTCAGGGTGCAATTTCAGAGGGTGAGAAATATTCTATCAACCCCGATATGTGCATCGATTGCGGTTCTTGTGCAAGTGTTTGTCCTTCAGAGGCTATTCACGAGGGTTAATTAACGCTGTAAACAAAAACAGAGAAATAGCCTGCCCACAAGGGCAGGCTATTTTCAAATTCCCACAAAACAATGAAACTACTCATTCACATAATACTGAAATCACTGCTCCTCACCGCAATAGGCGTGGTGGCCTACGTTATATTCATAAACTTTATTGCATAAAAACACAAAGGTATATAAAGGTATATAAACAAGGAGGTGGCTTGCAATGCAAGCCACCTCCTTGTTTATATAAGAGAAATTAATAATTCTCGGGCTTAATTTGGAAGTATGCTTTGGGGTGAGCGCATACGGGGCACATTTCGGGAGCCATTTTGCCAAAGTGCAAGTGGCCACAATTGCGGCACTGCCAGATGCAGTCGTTGTCGCGGCTGAATACCACGCCACCTTGAACGTTCTGCAAGAGCTTTTTATAACGCTCCTCGTGAGCAGCCTCAACCTTTGCTACCATTTCAAACATTGCTGCAATTTCCATAAAGCCCTCCTCGCGGGCCTCTTTGGCCATTGTGGGGTACATATCGGTCCACTCATAGTTCTCACCTGCGGCTGCATCTACAAGGTTCTCGGCTGTACCCTCGATGCCGTGTACCAGCTTGAACCACAATTTTGCGTGCTCCTTCTCTTGGTCGGCAGTCTCTTGGAAGATAGCTGCTATCTGCTCAAAACCATCTTTCTTTGCTTTGCTTGCGTAATATGTATATTTATTACGTGCCTGGCTCTCACCTGCAAACGCTGCCCACAAGTTAGCCTCGGTCTTTGTTCCTTTCAATGATTTGTCCATAATCCTTAATTGTTAAATTGTTTATCCTTTGCAATTATCGCACTTTTTTGGAATAGTTGCAATAGTTTCTCTCAAAATAAATCTTAAAATTTCAAATTTTACTTGCAACCAGCACAGCGGGGTTTTATCTGCTTGAAGAAATCGTTGCCCTTGTCATCTACCAAGATGAATGCGGGGAAGTCCTCAACCTCGATTTTCCAGATAGCCTCCATACCAAGCTCGGGATATTCAACGCACTCGATGCTCTTAATGTTGTTCTGTGCAAGAATAGCTGCGGGACCACCTATTGAACCAAGGTAGAAACCACCGTGCTTTTTACAAGCGTCTGTTACCTGCTGGCTACGGTTACCCTTGGCAAGCATAATCATTGAACCGCCATTCTCCTGGAACAAATCGACGTAAGAGTCCATACGGCCTGCAGTAGTGGGGCCCATAGAGCCACAAGGCATTCCGGCGGGAGTTTTTGCAGGGCCTGCGTAGTAGATGGGGTGGTCTTTTATGTACTGGGGAAGGCCCTCACCACGGTCGATACGCTCTTTGAGTTTTGCATGAGCAATGTCGCGACCAACGATTATTGTACCGTTGAGCGACAGGCGTGTGGCTATGGGGTACTGCGACAACTGTGCACAAACCTCTTTCATCGGGCGGTTGAGATCTACGCGCACGATGTCGCCCTCGCCTGCGTTGCGCAGCTCCTCGGGAATGAGTGTAGCAGGCTGGTCGTCGAGTTTTTCAATCCAGATACCGTCCTTGTTGATTTTTGCTTTTATATTGCGGTCGGCCGAACAGCTCACACCCATACCCACGGGGCAGCTTGCTCCGTGACGGGGCAGACGAACAACACGAATGTCGTGAGCAAGGTATTTACCACCGAACTGTGCACCAAGGCCTATGCGGTGAGCCTCGTCGAGCAGTTGTTTTTCCAGCTCAATATCGCGGAAGGCACGGCCTGTCTCGTCGCCCGTTGTGGGTAGATTATCATAGAAATGTGTAGATGCAAGTTTAACGGTAAGGAGGTTCTTCTCGGCCGATGTTCCACCTATTACAAATGCAATGTGGTAAGGGGGGCAGGCTGCTGTACCCAGGCTCTTCATTTTTTCCACGAGGAAAGGAACAAGTGTTGCAGGGTTAAGCAAAGCCTTTGTCTCTTGATAGAGATATGTTTTATTGGCAGAACCACCACCCTTTGTTACCATAAGGAAGCGGTACTCCATACCCTCGGTAGCCTCCAAATCTATCTGCGCAGGGAGGTTGCAACGTGTGTTTACCTCGTCGTACATATTAAGAGGAGCATTCTGGCTGTAGCGAAGGTTTTCTTGTGTGTATGTGTCATATACACCACGTGCAAGAGCCTCCTCGTCGCAGAAGCCTGTCCACACCTGCTGACCCTTCTCACCGTGAATGATAGCGGTGCCTGTGTCCTGGCACAAAGGCAACAGGCCTTTGCAAGCTACCTCGGCATTACGCAAAAATGTGAGTGCCACATATTTATCGTTCTCACTCGCCTCGGGGTCGGTGAGAATTTTTGCCACCTGCTCGTTGTGCGAGCGACGGAGCATAAACGACACATCGCGGAACGCTGTGCGCGACATAAGGGTCAATGCTTCGGGGGTAACTTTCAATATGGGTTTACCCTCAAACTCGCCCACCGACACACCCTCTTTTGAGAGGAGATAGTACTCTGTAGTGTCTTTGCCCTGCTGGAACATATGGGCATACTTAAATTCGGGAATTGCTGCCATAGTTTTCTATTTTTATGTTTAACAAATTATTTTTACTCTTTCCACTGCTCCTCGTCGTATGTTTGATAGAGGAAGTCGTTATAGGGGTATTTTTGAACGTGTAACTCGCACACTCGTTTGTATATTATATCTTTAAGGTCGTCGATGTTGCTGCGCTCGCGTGCCGATATAAAGATGCAGTTATCGGCAAGTTTCGAGAGCCACGACGTTTTTAACTCGTCAAGACTGAGATTCTCACGTGTTTTGGGCGTGAGGTCGTCTTCTTCCTTCTGCACATATGTAAATGCATCTATTTTGTTAAATACAACCATCATTGGCTTGTCGCCACAGTTAAGGTCGGCAAGAGTTTTGTTCACAACGGCTATCTGGTCCTCAAACTCGGGGTGTGATATATCTACCACGTGCAAGAGCAGGTCGGCCTCGCGTACCTCGTCGAGGGTTGATTTAAAAGACTCTACAAGGTCGGTGGGTAGCTTGCGTATGAAACCTACCGTGTCGGAAAGCAAGAACGGGAGGTTTTCTATTATCACTTTACGCACTGTGGTGTCGAGTGTTGCAAAGAGCTTGTTTTCGGCAAACACCTCGCTCTTGGCAAGCAGATTCATAAGTGTTGATTTTCCCACATTTGTATAGCCCACAAGTGCCACACGAATAAGACGGCCACGGTTCTTGCGCTGAATGGACTTCTGGCGGTCTATTTGTGCCAATTGCTCTTTGAGCAACGACATACGCCCGAGGATTATACGACGGTCCATCTCAAGCTGTGTCTCACCCGGGCCACGAAGGCCCACGCTGCCACCCTTGCCACTACCCGAGCCACCACCTTGGCGTTCAAGGTGAGTCCACAAACGTTGCAAGCGGGGGAGCATATATTTGTATTGCGCAAGCTCCACCTGCACCTTGGCGTGTGCGGTTTGTGCACGCATAGCAAATATATCCAATATTAGTGATGTGCGGTCGAGTATCTTTATTTTAAGTTCTTTTTCAATATTGCGCAACTGCTTTGCCGATAGCTCGTCGTCAAAGATAACCATACCAATTTCTTCGTCGGTATCTTTGCGCATTTCAACATACTCGGCTATCTCTACAAGTTTGCCGCTGCCCACATATGTTGCCGAGTGTGGGTGCTCCAAGCGTTGCGTGAAACGTTTCACCACCTCGGCACCTGCTGTTTGAGCGAGGAATTCAAGCTCATCGAGGTACTCGTTGGTCTTGCGCTCGTTCTGTGTGGAGGTTATAAGGCCCACAAGAATGGCAGTCTCCTTTTTGGTGGTAGATATTACAAATTCTTTCATTAAACAATTCTATTCGTTTTCTATGCGAAGATAGTGATATTTTTTCAAAGGTATCCAAAAACAGAGCACAATATTAACACGCCTGCACAAGAACAGAGAGCTAACGTATTTAAAGAAACAACAACTCAGCCCTTCAAAAGTATCATATAACAGCACGATAGCAGCCACCGGCAACGGCCTTAACATACCCTTTCATCTCCATATTGAACAGCAATGGCATAAGCTCGTTAATGGGCATATCGGCCTGCACAACCAACTGATTTATCTGCAAACCATCGGAGTTTGATTTAAGCAATTTAATCACAGTCTCTTCTTGCTGTGTAAATTGCGGAAAAATTTCTGCCTGGTACTCTTTCTTTGCCGTGCCACCACCCCAATTCATAGCCTCCACAAAATCGTAAGCCGAGGTTATGAGGGCAGCTCGGTTGCGGGCAACAAGTTCATTACAACCACAAGAGTATTGGTCGTTCACGCGCCCGGGGAATGCAAAGCAGTCGCGCGAGTAGCCTTGCGCCATAGATGCAGTGATGAGAGAACCGCCTTTTGATGCCGACTCCACTACAACTGTTGCATCGGCCATACCGGCAACTATTCTGTTCCGCTGTACAAAAAATGGTGGCAATGGGTTTGTTTCACTCATAAATTCCGTGAGAAGCCCACCACCTTGTTCTATCATATTTTTTGCCACAGAACGGTGTGCCTGCGGGTATATCATATCGAGCCCGTGAGCAAGCACGCCCACAGTGGGCAAGCCGGCCTCAAGCGCAGCACGATGAGCACAGATATCTATGCCATAGGCCAAACCGCTGACCACAAGAGTACCGGGCAACAAACGTGCAAGGTCGCGCACAAAACTACGGCAAAGCTCTTTGCCGTACTCTGTTGCGTGGCGAGTACCCACTATAGATACTATATGTTTTGCATTAAAAGGTATATTACCCAAGGAGTAGAGAGCTATGGGAGCGTCGCAGCACTCAAAAAGACGAGCAGGATAGTCGCTGTCGTTCAAGCAGATAAGTTTTATACCTTTTAACGACAAGAAATCCATTTCACGCTTTGCACGCTCCATTGTTTCGGGAGCCTTCAAAGCTTCTACAAGAGTTGGAGACACCCCGGGAAGAATGTCATTTATATATTGCAGGTTGTCGAACAGTTCTTTTGCACTACCCGCAATATCCATTATTTGACGAAGAAGAGCAGGCTTGTGTACCTGCACCCTCGAAAGGGCAAGCACACAAACCTGCTCGTTTATTATAGCATTATTGGCCACTATTTAAAGATTGACTTAAATGCTGAATCGTTTGCGTATTTTGCAAATTCAAGGTCGGTGAGAGCTTTAGCAGCCAAAGAAGGATCGAGCTTAACAGCATTTCTCAAACCATCGTAGATGAGTGCTGCATTACCGGTACGTGCACCAAGAACAGCCTTTATATAATGTGTTGTAGCATCGGGCTCTTTAATAGAAGCTATAGTCTTTTTAGCTACGCTGTAATCGCCATCGAGCAACTGTGCCAATGCTGTGCTATTAGTTGCATTCTTCTCAAGCATATAAGCAGCGCGACCATACAAGCCTTGTGCTATGTAAAGGTTGCCAAGAGCCTCATCACCGGCCTTTGCACCGGCACCAAGTGCCATATAAGACTCGGCTGCGGCAACATTACCCTTCAAGAGCTCCATATATCCAAGGTTTACATTTACCTCGGGAGCTTTTTTATCTACGTTAGCAGCCTGTGCAAAGTAGTCGGCTGCTGTGGTGTAGTCACCGGCGTTGTATGCAAGCACGCCAAGGTTGTTGTAACCGCGATAGTCGGCGGGATAGAGAGTTGTTGCTGTTTTATAGATTTTCTCTTTCTCATTTACGTCATCGGTGAGTATTGCCGAATAGAGAATCTCTTCGAGAGAAAGAACCTTGGGATCTGCGGCAAACTGCTCCACAATCTCATCGTCGGAACGGCCGATAAGTTGGTAGTTGAGTGTGATGCGTGCACGACGCAATTGTGGCAAAATTTCATCGGCCAAGTCGCTATAAACAGAAGAGATATTCTTTATTTGCTGCTCACGCTCCTCGGGCTCGGTGTACATTGAAAGCACACGCAAAATAATCTCTTTGTCGGGAAGATTTGACTTTGACACCAATTCGCGGAAACCGTCCCAATCCTCAGCTGTGTAGCTAGCATCGACATAACCCTCCAACTTGGCTTTGTCCATCTGCTTTTTCACATATGAAGAGGTGTTATTCTCGCGACCGGTTGCAATATCGGTGTTAAGCGACATTCCACCATCGGGAGAAGCATAGGCCGATACCTCCACATTATCTATTACCTTGTTTTCAACATCGGTAGCAATGTCTTTCATTGTTGCAGTAAGCTCCTTTATGGCATCACTGTTGAGCTCGGCTGCACGCAGGTTGGTCTGCTGTATAAGGAACATGATGTTTGCCTCTTTTGCCTGCTTGATAACACGCTGGAAAGCGTCCTCGCCCAATGCAATATTGGCATTCTTTGCTGTTGTGCGGTAGAGCTGCGATGTTGCAATACAGCCATCGGCAATTTTCACCTCAGGAATGCTATATACTTTGTCGCCCTTCTTCACGCTAAACTTGAGATAGAGAGAAGACTTCTCCATTGCGGGAATATAGTCAAAGGCCATTTTTATAGTAAAGTTACCGCCTTTGTCATAGAGAATTGTGCGGTTGTTACCACGCACCTTCTCACCTTGGAATGTTACCGACTCAGCTGTAGCTACACCTCCATCGTATTTAAGTACAGGGGTAATTACAAGCACCGATTTTTTATTAAAGAACTTCGCAGGAAACTTTCCGTCAATAGTTACGGGAATTTCACTACCAACAACCTCAAGAACCGAGGGTGTTACTGTAAAATATTCTGCGGGAATCTCGCGCATTTTAGAGCTGCAAGAACAAAAAATAACTACCAATAAAGATAGCAGGAACGATAATTTTTTCATTGTTTTTATAATATTGTTGTTTATTTATCAAAATTTATGCGAAGATAGTCTTATTTCTTTATTCTACCAATATAAAAACAGGCGATTATCACACTTTTTCAACTTTTTTATTTAAACCAGCCCTATTACGCGGGTGATGCTCTATTATCTCCTCACGCAAGCGTGTACGGTCTATGTGTGTATATATTTCTGTGGTTGCAATGCTTTCGTGCCCAAGCATCGCTTGTATGATGCGCAGGTTGGCACCACCCTCCAAAAGATGTGTAGCAAAAGAGTGCCTGAAGGTGTGTGGGCTTATAATTTTTGAAACACCGGCAAGCACGGCAAGCTCTTTTATGAAATGAAATACCATTATACGCGAGAGAGACTTTTTACGTCGTTCACTAATGAACACAAAATCTTCGTAACCTGGTTTTATTTCAATGTGGTTACGGTCGCAGAAATAGGCCTTCAGCTCGGCCATAGCACGTGAAGAGAGGGGCACCAGACGCTGCTTATTGCCTTTCCCTGTTACACGAACAAAGCCTTCGGAGAGATATAAATCGGGGAGTTTAAGATTGCACAGCTCCGACACACGCAGGCCACAACTATAGAGCATTTCAACCATTGCACGGTTGCGCTGCCCCTCGGGCTTAGAAAGGTCTATGCTGTTAATTATGCTATCAATCTCTTGCAGAGTGAGCACTGCCGGCAAGCGCACTCCTATTTTGGGCGTGCGCAGCAGCTCCGTCGGGTCTGCTTCCAAGAAACCATCGACACGCAAAAATCCATAGAAAGAACGGAGCGAGGAGAGGATACGAGCTTGTGAGCGCGGTTGAATACCCACGTCGTTCAGTGCGCCCAGGAATGCGCGGAAATCCTCCAGCGTAGCTTCCAACATATCTTTACCACCCTCTCGCAAATATTCTCTAAACTTATGTACATCACTCATATACGCCTCCACTGTTTTGGGAGAGAGCGATTTTTCGAGACGCAGATATATGCGAAAGCGGGCGACGGGCGACTTTTCGTACCCGCCACTGCTTTTCACGCTATTTTCACTACTACTCTTCATTGTTTTCAACGCCGCGAATTTACTAATTATTAATTGAAAAGCAACAAAAAAAGCTTGTACAAGCAGGGTGATTTCTCATTTTCATTTAATTATTGTATCTTCGCACAAAATTAAATACTTTATGAGCATCGACAGCAGGCTTGACGACTATATTGCAGCACACAGCAGCCCCGAGGGAGAATACCTTTACAGGCTGTACAGGGCCACGAATGTAGAAATCATAAACCCTCATATGGCATCGGGGCAGGTGCAGGGAAGGCTACTGAAACTGCTTGTGAAGATGATGCGCCCAAAACGTATATTAGAGATAGGCACATACACCGGATATTCGGCAATATGCATGGCCGAAGGGCTCGACTGCGATGGCAAGCTCTTCACATTTGAAATAGACGATGAGTTGGAGGATTTTACACGTCGGTGGATTGAAGGCTCCCCCGTTGCCGACAAGATTGTTTTCACCATTGGCAGCGCACTCGACATTGTACCTACGTTGGGCGAAAAATTTGACCTCGTGTTCATCGATGGCAACAAACGCGAATACACCGCCTACTACGAACTCGCACTCGCCCATTTAAACGAAGGCGGGTGGATTCTTGCCGACAACACGTTGTGGGACGGCTGGGTGATTGACGACAAACGACAAGATGCACAAACCAATGGTGTAAGGGCATTCAACGACCTTGTGCGCAACGACGCACGTGTTGAAGAGGTTATTTTGCCATTACGCGATGGACTTACAATTATTAGAAAGAAATAAATTACAATATGGACAGTACAAGACAGAACAAAATTTCGCGTCTCATTCAAAAAGAGCTTAGCGACATATTATTGAAACTCGCAAAGGAGACACGCGGCATAATGGTATCGGTAAGCATTGTGCGAGTAAGCCCCGACCTGGGCATTGCAAAAGCATATTTAAGTGTTTTCCCTTCGGACAAAGGCAACGAGGTTGTCGAGCACCTCAACAACAATATAAAGGCCATACGTTTTGAGCTGGGAAACCGTGTGCGCCACCAATTGAGGATTATCCCCGAGATTCGTTTCTACTTAGATGACTCTCTCGATTATATCGAGCACATTGATGAGCTGCTGAAAGACTGACACCAAGAATGAACCTTTCGTTTTACATAGCTAAGCGATACCTTTTTTCCAAAAAGAGCCACCAGGTTATTAACATAATATCGGGCGTTGCAATAGCAGGAGTAGCACTTGCCACCATTGCAATGGTATGCACTCTATCTGTTTTTAACGGGTTCAAAGAGATGGTTGCACAGCAATTCACGGCATTTGACCCTGATATTAAGATTACGGCAGAGCGTGGCAAAAGCTTCACTATAGACAGCTTAACCTGCACAAAATTGCGGGCATTACCCTGCGTGGCCGTAGCAAGCATTGCCGTTGAGGACAAAGCTATGGCACAATACAATGGCAGGCAAGTGATGATTGTGCTAAAAGGTGTTGAAGACAACTTCACTGCACTCACAAACATTGAAGCTGCGCTTGTAGGCAATGGTTCTTTCACGCTACAGGACAGCATAAACAGCTATGCCGTGCCCGGCATAGGGCTGGTAAGCAGCTTAAACAGTGGAATATACCACGTTGCACCATTGGAGATTTTTGCACCCAAGAGAAGGAGCAAGGTGAGTATGAGCAACCCGGCAAGCAATTTCAAGAAGGGATTCTTGCACTCCTCGGGTGTAACATTCATTATGAACCAGCCAAAATACGACGACCACTATATTCTCACTTCGGCAAAGTTTGCAAGGAATATTTTGGGGCGCAAGCCGAATGAAGCTACAAGCATTGAGATAAAGCTTAACGATGGGTATAATGTGGCACAAGCAAAGCGCGACATTGAAAGCATAACAGGCTCAGATTTTTTGGTAGAGGACAGGTATGAGCAACAAAAAGATGTGTTCAAGGTAATGAAAATAGAGAAATTCATTTCCTACATATTTCTTTCATTTATTCTATTAATTGCTTGCTTCAATATTATAGGCTCATTATCTATGCTCATTATTGAAAAAAGAGAAAACATGGAAACACTGCGCTCCCTTGGCGCGACCGATGATATTATAACAAACATTTTTGTTTTTGAAGGCTCTGTTATCTCTACAATAGGAGCTATTGGCGGAATTATTATCGGGCTTGCAGCGTGCCTTTTGCAACAGAAATACGGGCTGCTAACGTTGGGCGACAATGCAGGCGATTTTATTGTCAGCAGCTACCCGGTAAAAGTGGAAATGGGAGATATTCTTGCCATATTCGGCACAGTGGTTGCCGTGGGCCTCACTGCAGTGTGGGTGCCTGTGAAGATACTAACCAAGAGATTCCTTAATAAAGACCAATAGCTGTTGCGGCCCTACACAAAGAAGCACCGTTGTCTTTTAATCGAGCGTAACGTGCTGAACATCTATATGTTGTTCGAGAAAACGCGATGCTTGCTCGCAAAAACGGCTGTCCGACTCTGTGGTGCAGAACACTCTATTACCTTCTTTGGCACAAAGAGTATCCATTTCGGGGTGGCGGGCAAGATAATTCTTCAACGATGCAGCCACCGCTGCACCCTGAGTAAGAACTTTCACCCCCTGTGGCACATATTGTTTTATCTTTTCTATAAGCATTGGATAATGGGTGCAACCAAGTATAATGGTGTCTATCTGTGAGTCGCGCGACAGCAAATTATCTACATGCCTTTTTATGAAATAGTCGGCACCTGGGCTCTTATGCTCACAGGTTTCCACAAGCGGCACCCACATAGGGCAAGCCTCACCGGTTACCACAATATCGGGGAATAGTTTTTGAATTTCCAGGGGGTATGAATTGGATTTTATCGTACCCTCGGTTGCAAGCACACCAACGTGGCGACTTTGCGTAATATCACCTATGGTTTCTACCGTAGGACGTATTATACCAAGCACTCGTTTTTGCGATGATATTGCGGGCAAATCTATTTGTTGTATGCTACGCAGAGCCTTAGCCGATGCCGTATTGCACGCGAGAATAACCAAATGACAGCCTTGCGAGAAAAGATATTTCACACATTGACGGGTAAACTCATATACCACGCCGAAAGAGCGTGTACCGTAAGGAGTGCGGGCGTTGTCGCCAAGATACAAGTAGTTATACTGTGGCAACAGCTCTTGAATCTCACGGTATATGGTAAGGCCACCGTAACCCGAATCGAAAATTCCTATCGGGCCGGCAACATTTTTATTTTGTGAAATATCTTTCATTGGTTCTACTCCTCTGTAACTATTTCTATGGTGGCAGAAGTTTCAGCCTGCTCTTCGGCACCCTCAGTGGCCTCTCCTTCGGGTTCTGTGGCGTTCTGCTCGGGCACTAAAACCGTATCGACAATCTCGGTAGATTCGGGTTCTGCAAACCTGGGAGATATCACCTCCTGAGCAACAATATTGGTTATATCTACACCAAAATTGGGATTTACAAAACGATAAACAGCCTTGTCGGTGTCTATCGCATAAGCAAGATTATTGCGCAGGCACACTCTTTCTACCGCATCATCTATTTTTTTTATAATGGGATTGAAGAGAGAGTCGTGGGCCTGTGCCAGCCAGTCTTTCATCTGTTCACGCAAAACTATGCTGCGGTCTATCATATCCTGCAACTCCTTTTGACGTTTGCGCAAAATGGGCTCGGGGAATGAATGCTGGCCATCGAGAAAAGAGACATATACGCGTGTAAGCTCCTCCTCGTTGCGCACCACCTCTTTGTCGCAATGTTCCAACAATAAATTATATTCGTCTTGCGCAGTTCTATACTCAGGCAACACGTCCATAACTTCTGCCAGACTAAAATAGCCAAACTCGGTTGTTTGTGCAAACAGGCCGGCAGGTATTAGAAGTATAAGAAAAAGTAATTTACGCATTTATTTAAAGATTTAAAAAAAAGGCTGTGCCTGCACAGCCTTTAATATTTTATTTTACCGGTGCCGCAGCAGCAGATATACCGAGCTTTGCTTTAACCTTTGCATTTAGGTCGTCGCACAAGGTTTCACTAATATAAGGAATACCGCTTGCTATGTCGAACACACAGATATAACCACCCTCACGGCCAACATCTTGTATTGCCTTCTGCAACTTATTGTTTACTTCGGCCAGTTTTGTCTGCTGTGCCTGTTGCAAGTTCTGATAGCTTGCCTGCTCATACTCCTGCATACGTGTGATGAGCTCTTGCAAATCGCGCTCGCGACGCTGCACAATGCCTACAGGAAGAGAATCCTTTACCGCTTCATACTCCTTACCTTTCTTTTCGAGCTCTGTTCGCATACGCTCATACTCGTCGGCATACTGTTTCTGCAATGTTTGCAATTCATTGTTTGCTTTTGCAAATTCCGGCATAACCTGTGCTATTTCGGGTGCATTTACATAACCGAATTTCTGTGCAAAAAGGCTCAAAGGAGCCATCATCAAAATTAAAATTAAAATCTTTTTCATTGTATTGTCTTTTTTATATAAATTCCATTTATTACTTCACAAACAGCGCAAAGGTAAACAATTAATTTGAATAACCAAGCTTGCCAAGCACCTCATTGCTTATATCTATTTTGGGAGAGGCATATATAACGCTACCGGCAGATGCACGGTCGATGACCATTGAAAACTTTTTCTGCTCGCAAATCTCTTTTACTGCATTATAGATTTCGTCTTGTATTGGGGCCATAAGGCTCTCGCGTTTTTTAAACAACTCACCATTGGGGCCGAAATAGAGACGCTTAAGCTCGGCAGCCTCTTTTTCCTTTGCAAGAATCTCCTCCTCGCGGGCCGTACGCTGTTCGTCGGACAAGAAAGCCGACTCACTTTGATACTTCTTATACAGAGACTCCGCCTCCAACGACAACTCGTCTATCTCACCCTGCCACCTTTTCGACTGCTGTGCCATTTGTTCATTGGCACGCTCGTATGCCGGAATATTTTTCAATATATACTCCATATCTACAAGTGCAAATTTTTGCGCTTGCGCTGCCACTGCCGCAAAAGCCGTAAACAGCAATATTGTCAATACCCTTTTCATAATCATATATATATTTAAAATTCTTGTCCTAAGATAAAATGGAACTGGCTACCACTGTATTGTGTTGAGCCGTAAACATCATCAAAGCCATAGGCCCAATCGAGACCTATAAGACCTATCATCTGCAGGAACACGCGAATACCCACACCGGCACTACGTTTCAAGTCGAACAGGTTGAATTTTGAAGCATCGGCCCAAGAGTTACCACCCTCAACAAAAGCAAGACCATATATTGTTGTTGAGCTCTGCAACATAAATGGGAAACGGAGCTCCAAACCCAAGCGGGTGTATGCATAGCCCTCATAGCCATAAGGTGTGAGGCTACCGTTTTCATATCCACGCAAAGCAACCATATCTGTTGCATAATTGTATGAGTAGCCACTCATACCATCGCCACCCACATAAAATGTTTCAAAGGGCGATTTTTTATGCTTGTCGTAGCTTCCCAGGATACCAAAATCGGCACGTGTCATAAGCACCAGGTTATGCTTGCCCTCTGTGAGCGAGGTAAATGTTTTGCTGCGGAATTTTATTTTGTAATACTCTATCCACTTATGCTTGTCGCGCAATTCCGCCTTGTAACTCGAGTTCTTCGGATTTTTGGCAAGTGAGGCGTAATCTTTGCCGTCCCACAGAGAATAAGGAGGTGTTGCCGACACCTGCAAAGAGAAATCGGAACCTTGACGTGGGAAATAGGGGTTGTCTATTGAACGGCGCGAAAGTGTCATTGAAAGATTTATATTATTACAATTACCATCGGTAATGAGGAAGTACTGCCAATCTTTCAATGAGTATAACTGGTAATTCAGCTCTGCCGACAATGTAAAATAGTCATCGGGCCACTTAAGCGGACGTCCCCAGCCTATTGAAAAGCCATACATTCTTATGTATTTGTCGGGGTCGTAATACGAAGCCATATTATTATACCCGTAACCATAGCCATTATAGTTACCATAACCATAGAGGTAGTTGTTATAGTTGTTGTAATAGGCCGAATTATAATAGCTGTCGGCAACATCGGTCTGTATAGACATAAACGCCGACACAGAAAGAGAATTGGGACGTTTACGACCAAACCAAGGGTCGAAGAATGAGATACTATATGCTTGATAATATTTTCCGTTCGATTGAGCACTGAGAGTCAATGTCTGGCCATCGCCCTGGGGAAGAATTCCACGACGCAAAGAGCCTTTGCGGAAAAGATTACGCATTGAAAAGTTTGTGAGCTTCAGAGACAGCTTGCCTATCACACCTGTTTGGCCCCAGCCGGCCGATAGCTCTATCTGGTCGCTGCTCTTTGTCTCTAGCCCCCAATTTATATCCACGGTACCGGCCTCGCGGTTATCGAGCACATCGGGCTGTATTGTCTCGGGGTTAAAATGGCCCATATTGGCAATCTCACGGAACGAACGCTCCAATGCGGTCATAGAGAATAGGTCGCCGGGCACGGTACGCAACTCACGACGCACGACATCTTCGTAGAGACGCTCATTGCCCGAAATGCGCACGCGGTCTATTGTTGCCTGCACGCCTTCCGACATACGAATCTCCAAATCTACAGAGTCGTTTACCACGCTCACCTCAATGGGCAACAGATGCAGGAACACATATCCTTTATTGTAGTACTCATTTTTAACGGCATCGGTGTCGGTAAAGAGGCGTTTGTCGAGTTCTGTCTGGTTATATACATCACCGGGCTTTAAGCGCAAAAGGTAATCGAGGTATGCGGTCGAGAAGACGCTGTTACCTACCCACTTCACACTACGCAAATAATAGCGGTTACCCTCTTCTACATTTATGTGAATATCTACGTGTTTTGCATCATAGGGCACCACGCTGTCCGACACTATACGAGCGTCGCGGTAGCCAAGCTCGGCATAGCGTGAGAGTATATTCTCCTTGTCCTCTTTGTACTTTTCGGGGGTAAACTTTTTAGAACGCAAAAAGGTGTTTTTCAACGTGCTCCAACGCACCCTCTCGCGCATCTTCATTGCATACTTTATCTTTTTCAGGGGTACTTCCTCTACTCCGTTTATATATATGCGGTTTATTTTTATCTTCTCTTTTTTATCGACATTAACATCAACAATCATTTGATTGTCGGCTGTAACATCGGGGCGTTGCATTATAACCACCTCTGCATTGTTGTAGCCCTTGTCCTCAAAATATTGTTTAACTATCTTTTTTGCACGGTCTACAATATTGGGAGTAATCTGGTTGCCCTTACGCAATGGGAGCTTTAGTTCAAGGTCCTCACGCTCACCTTTTTTCACACCGTTGTAGTTTATATTTGAAATACGAGGGCGTTGCTTGAGATTTATGCCAAGGTATATTTTATTGCCCACAATACTGTCTGCCTCTATGCTTACATCGGCAAAAAGGCCATGTTTCCAATAATTCTTCACAGCGGTGGTAATGGCATCACCGGGGACATCTATCACATCGCCCACCGACAAGCCCGAGATTCCAATAATTACATAAGGCTCGTAATTATCCACTCCCGACAGGTTTATTCCACCTATTGTGTATGTGTGCGGGTTGCCGGTGTATAGTATTGTAGGCTTTACAACAGTTTGCTGTGCCGCCACTTGTGCCACGACAAGCAACAGCAACACCAAAAAGAACGTTTTAAACAATGAAAAATATCTCATTTTTATATCTTTTATCATTTTGTAACCTGCTCTCCGGTGAGCCCGTAGCGACGCTGACGCTTTTGGTACTCACACACAGCCTTGCATAGCTCCTCATTGTCAAAATCGGGCCAAAGAACTTCGGTAAAGTAGAACTCGGAATAGGCACACTGCCACAGGAGGAAGTTACTCAAGCGTTGCTCTTTGCCGGTGCGGATAAGCAAATCGGGGTCGGGCATAAATGAGGTTGTCAATGCCGACGATATCAATTCGTCGTCTATTTCATCTACCGAAAGCTCGCCACTCTTGGCACGGGCAGCAATAGAACGTACCGCTTCGGTAATTTCCCACTTTGCCGAATAGCTGAGAGCAAGCACAAGTGTCATACGGTCGTTATTGGCTGTACGTGCCATACAAGCCTCCAAGCGTTCACGCACATTTTGTGGAAGCTTGCTCAGGTCGCCAATTATGCGGAATGCCACATTGTTTTTTACAAAAATCTCTTCTTCGATAGACTCGAACAGCAATGCCATCAAGGCTGCCACCTCGGCCTGCGGGCGTTTCCAGTTTTCCGTTGAGAAAGTGTAGAGGGTAAGGTATTTAACCCCTATATTTATAGCATTCTCCACCAACTGACGCACTGTTGCCGCACCTGCCTGATGACCTTGAGAACGGTCGAGACCACGTTGCTGGGCCCAACGACCATTTCCGTCCATTATAATTGCAATATGCTGTGGTACATTCTCTTTATTTACCTGCTGAGAGTAGTTCATATCTTTATATTTTTGTGTATTATCAATTATTGCATCTACGGTACTTGGGTGATATATCATAAGTTACAGATATCGACAGAAACGAGTAGCTGTCTTTGTTCTTTAATCCACTGCTTTTTATACCGTAGGGGTCGTTCAAAATAGGCGCAGTCTCATTTGTAACATCTAATTTATCACTTGCTGTGAAGCGGAACGAAAGCTCGCACCCCACATTCCAGCGTGGAGCAAATTTATACTTAACGCCAACACCCACCGGGATATTGACCGTAAAAACATTCTCTGCCGGCTCCGGGGCAAATGTAAAGCCAAGACCGGCCGATATATATGGCACCAAGCGACGAGTTCCTTTATACGAAGCACCACTGCCATAGGCAAAAAAGTTGCACTCAAACTGCGCGCCAAGGTCATATATTGCACGGCTAAACTCGGCTTCGCCACCGGGGAAGCGATTGTCGCCATCGGCAGTACTGCCCGAAATATTTGCAATAGCAAGGTTTGCTTTCACTGCCATTCGAGGGTTTATGTTGTATCGCCCGACAAAACCGCCCATAAAGCCCGTGCCTTTGAGCAAGCTACTGTAGTTGGCATCGCCATAATAACTGCTGCCACCCAACATGCCACCAACCTCGAAACGATACTCAAGGTCATCGGCATGCAATGCAGACGCAGTGCATAACAAAGCTACGCAAAGCAGCAATAATTTATTTGAAATGGCGTTTCTCATAGCACTCTTATTAGAAGCCCAAACGGTTTATTCGGCCACGCCAAGCGGCATCGGGAGTAATTATCCACATATAATCATCGGCTGTAACAGCAGCAGCAAAGGGACTTGTACAACCTTTTAACTCGGCCGGCAATTTTAAATTATAATCTTTGCAGACACGCCAGGCAATGCCATTGTCTTTTGATATATAAAAAGTGCCAAAAGGCTCAATATTTTTATTGCCGGCAACAGCGGCACCACCTACGGCAAAAAGAGCATTGTCGTAGTACAATACCTGCAAGCCGGCTAATGGCGGACACATATATTCACTATTCGACTGCTCGTAGGCACACCAATTATCCTCTGTGGATAGCTTGCTCCACACCTTTACACCGCCACTTTTAGCCTCGTCGGCATAGCCAATGAGCATTGTACGGTAGATTCTGTCGTTTGTAACAAGAGGATACGACGCACTGCTGCAGCCATAGAGTGGGAAATTTTCGGGAATATCCTCCACCGCCACAAAAGAGACGCCATCGGTTGTGCAAACGATTTTTTCGTCAGTAGCCGCCCACATTTTGCCATTCTCGTCGGACACTGCGAGCAAAGAACGAAGGCCTGTATTAGCCGAGGCAACCCAGCTCTTTACGTCGGCAGAGGCATAGAGCACTCCACCGGCAAGCAGATAGAAACTGTTTTTGAAAAGCTGAACAGAGGAGACATCGGCCAAGGGCAAATTTACCGGGAGAAGCTCCCAAGAAGCCGATTCTGTGTCTTTCAGCACAGCAACACAAACTTTGTCGGCATTATTTTTCCCAAAAAGATAAAGAGTGCCATCTTTTTCTATGAGACGACAGGGAGCCAATGCAGCGACATCGCCTGCCATTGCAAAAGAATCCCACACAAGCAACTCGGGATCTACTTGGTGCACATTGAGTTTTATTGTGTAATAATTTTCGTATGTTCCGTCGGTAGATGTAACACGTACATTAACAGGAGAGGTGAAATCCAGGGAATCGACCGAATAATAATAGACATAATCGCTCAACCCGGCATCGTAGCGATAAGGAACTCCCGTATATGACAAAGAGGTTACCACTTTATCTACCTTTGTGCCAAAAGTAAGAGAGTCGATGTTGTATATCTCCTTTGTCCGTTGATCTACAACAAACTTAAACTCATCACCCGAAACGGTCCTTTCTACAACTGTATCATTGCCCTCTATTGTAATATCGTGAAACGGGCAAACAATATTATCTATCGAAAACGAAGAAATAAAAGCATAGGGAGTTCCTAAATTTGTATTATTATCATCGTCGGACGAACAAGATGCCCCAATAAACAACAACGAGAAGATTGACAAATATATAGCAATGTTCTTTTTCATAGATTTAGTTATAAACATTCAATCTACAAAATTAGCAACATTTTTTGGTTTACACGACTTTTCGCGCGTTATTTATAATATTTTATAACTTAAAGAGCTTTTTTAGGGGTAATTAGCACAATTCTTGCACCATAATCGGATATTTCACAAGCATTGGAGCCGCTTGGAACGCGTGGCGCACGCACTCCGCTGCCTAAAAAGAGCGATAGATTACGCTCTACTCTGATGCAATCCCACAAAGAGGAATCTATAAAACTTTGCAACAGTTGTGCACCACCTTCGACCAACAGACTATTCACCTTGCGCGAATGCAGGTGTGCAAGTATCTGCGGCAGGACATCGGTGGAAAAATCGAGCACCACCTGTTCAATATTTTTACCAAACTTACCCGCAATTTCCTTGGCTGTATAAACCACAGTGGGCAATGAGCCGTCGAACAGTTTAAGAGACAAAGGCAAGCTACCCTCACGGTCTATTACCAAACGTAGCGGAGAGCGACCGGCCCAATAGCGCACATTAAGCGAGGGATTGTCGAGAAGTGCAGTGCGCGTTCCCACCAATATAGCATCGTTTTGCGCACGCAGCCTGTGCACGCTTACCTGCGACACCGGTGTAGATATTCTCGCCGCAGGCTCGGTGGAGCTATCACGCACGGCATCTATAAAGCCGTCGGCACTCTCTGCCCATTTAAGAACAACGCGGGGGCGGTGCTTTTGATGAAATGTAAAGAAATTTTCATTGACACAAAACGCCTCTTGCTGTAAAACTCCCACCAGAACTTCCACGCCGGCATTGCGCAAAAGAGCTATACCTCCACCGTTCACTTGCGCATTGGCGTCGGTAACTGCAACCACCACACGAGGAATTCCACAAGATAGTATAAGAGCAGCGCAAGGCGGTGTTTTTCCATAATGCGAGCAGGGCTCAAGGCTTACATAAATAGTGGAACGCGCAAGCAGTGGCTTGTCGCAATCTTTTACCGAAGCAACAGCATTTACCTCGGCGTGAGGCTCACCTGCACGTATGTGGTACCCCTCACCTATTATGCGACCATCGCACACTATAACGGCACCAACCATAGGATTGGGCGATGTGCTGCCTGCCCCGCAACGAGCAAGCTGCAAGCAACGGTGCATATACAATTTATCGGCCGAGGATATTTGTGGTTCCATAATTATTTAATTAATATTGTGCGAATATAAGAAAATATTATTTATCCTCACCCATTCTTTTAATAGTTATCAACACAATCTCACTGGGCACACATACACGCAATTTTCTACGCGACGTGCCTACACCGTTTGTAGTAATCACAGGCACTCCTTCGGTAGTGCAATTATACCCACGCAAAAAGCGGGTACCATATTTTGTATTCTTCACAGGGGTATAAAGCCCTAAAAGGCTTACCTGCCCACCGTGAGTGTGCCCTGCAAGAACCAAGTCGCACTGCACACGGGTATCTTGCGCGAAATCGGGTGTATGTGAAAGGACAAACGTGAAAAAACGCTCCTGCACACTAGCGACAAGCTCTTGCACCGCAGCCGAAGGCCTGAAGGAATTTTGCACACCTACAATTGCCACACTATCTGTTCCGTTACAAATGTAAACGACCTCGTCGGCAAGAAGCTGCACCCCGGCATTCTCCATAGACGCAGCAAGAGTATCACGCAAAGCGTAATCGTGGTTACCCAGCACAGCATATTTACCGTGCAGCGTTTTTACCGATGAAAAGGAGGAAAACAGCTTTTCGGCATACTCTTGCGAGGGGACATAGTCGCCACCAAAAAACAGGGCATCGGGAGAGAAACCCTGCAAGCAGGCAACAACCTTCTGCAAACGTTTAGGTGTAAACTTACTTGGAAAGTGCAAGTCGGAAAGGAAGGCCACCACAAGCCCGTCAAAAGAAGCGGGCAACCTATCGCTCTCAACAACATAATGCTTCACACGCCCCACACCGTTGCCCGACAATGTTGCACAAGATGAAATCAGCAGCACGAATGCTGCCGATAATATAATGCGAGAGAGTATTCTCTTCATTCTTTTTAAGGAGTTACTTTTCGATAAGCACCGTTGCGTAGGCCGTAATGCCCTCTTTGCGCCCCTCAAAGCCCAATCTTTCGGTTGTTGTTGCCTTAATTGAAAGCATATCCGAGCCGATACCAAGCACCGCAGCCATAGTTTCCTGCATAGCAGGAATATGCGGGTTCAACTTTGGTGCCTGTGCAGCCACCGTAGCATCTATATTACCTATTTTATACCCTTTTTCTGCAAGCAGTTCACCTGTGCGACGCAACAATATTTTACTGTCAATATTTAGAAACTCATCAGAGTTGTCGGGGAACTGAAAGCCAATGTCGCGCAAATTTGCAGCACCCAGCAAAGCATCGCATATTGCATGTATGAGCACATCGGCATCGGAATGCCCGTCAAGGCCCAGCTCATAAGGAACCTTCACACCACCAATCCAAAGGTCGCGCCCCTCGACAAAACGGTGAACATCAATACCAAAACCTACACGTATCATAATATACTATTATTCAATTAATAACGGCGGAACAGTTCACGCAAGCCGTCCATATCAAATGAGAGAGAGAAACGCAATGTCTGGTCAAGCGGGTTGCTCTGTGCAGCAGAGATAAGGTATGCTCCGTCAAGCGAGAACACACTCATTCTAAAGCCGGCACCCAGCGTATAGTACTTTCTATTGCCCTTGAACTCATTCTCATAATGATAACCGGCACGCAAGGAGAATTGTTGATTGTAGCAATATTCCACACCTATACCTCCATAAATCTCTTTAATCTCCTCGCTCATTCCGCCGGGAGCATCATTAAACGACTTGAATATACCCGAGATGGAAGATATATCATTATACCCCTCCTCGTCGAGCCAAGAAGCATACTCCGCCTGCAAACCCTGCTCGTCCGGGCCATAACCCTTTTCCTCCAGAAATTGCGCATAGGTGGGACGCGTAGGCACAAGCAGCTTGTTTATATCAACGCTAAACGATATAGTATTATATTCATCGATGGGATAAAGCAACGACGCTCCCAAACGCAAATTAGTGGGTATAAATTCATTGGTAGCACCGCCATCATACGATATTTTTGTACCTATGTTAGAGATATTCATACCAAGGCCAAGCATACACTCGCGGTCATTCAGTATTATATAATTATTGTAGTACAGTGCTACATCGGCAGCAAAAGCCGTACCGGGTTCAACGTCTTCGTCCATTGAGTATTGCAGGTCGGAATAGATTGCACGCAGAGCGATGGCAGCCGATAGTTTTTCAGACAGCATACGCGAATAAGCGACATCAAAAGCCATTTCATAAGGCTTTATAGTCATATCATTGTTGAGCATAGTAACCTCGCCAAGCGAAAAATATGTAAGCGATGCACTCACTGCCGAATAATCGCCAATGCGGTAGAAGCCTGCAAGGTTTATGAGGTCGATATCATTAACCAACTGACGTAGCCAAGGAGTGTATGACATTGCCACTCCTGCACGAGCAATATTAAACGGATATTTTGCAGGATTCCAATACTGCGAAAAAACATCGGGGTCGGTTGCAACACCCACATCACCCATAGCACCGGCACGAGCGTCGGGAGCAATAGACAAAGAGGTTACTCCTGTATAAACAGGGTTAAACTGCTCTTTCTGCGCATAGGCGGGCAAGAAAAGCACCGCCAGCAACAACATAAAAACAACTCTATTTTTATCCATATTTTATTCTGTAACTGTTATTCTTTATTAAAACTCTGTTTTTCCCTATTTATTGTTTATGACCACGAATTTTCCTGTTTCTACCGCAGCCGCACCACCCGAAGAGATTGATGCACGGCAGAGATAAACCCCTGTAGGCATTGGAGAGCCACCCGCAGCAGTAACGTCCCAGTCGTAAGTATATGTATTTCCTTCACACACAACCTTCTCACTGTTTTTCCATATTACCTGCCCCTGCATATTAAAGACCTCAAGCGTAACATCGAGAGCACTGCCGGGGAGAGTGTGGGTGAGCACAAATGTGGATACTTGCCCGAAACGAGCAGGAGAAGGGTTAAGAGCAAGGCTTGAGATAGAGGGTGCAAAACCGGGCACAACCACAAACGACAACTCGGCAACCGATGAGTTATTGAACAAATCCCACGCACGCAACAGCAAAGTATGCTCGCCGGCCGGCAATTCATTAAGAGTGAAAGCAACCGAGCCACGGGTATAATCACCCACCACCGGTACATATATACTATTAAGATTGTATGTGTGGTTTATATCGTTGTCTATAATAAGCATAATATCGTGGCCTACACCTGTACCCACCGTGTTTACACCGTTTTCATCGTATAGCTCTGCACAGAAGTAAGGGGTAGAATTAACTTCACCGCCATCTACAAACGAAGGGCTGTTTAGATATACACTTATTTGCGGGCCTTCACCATCATCTTCGGGTGAAGACGCAGTACCGGCAATGCGGAAGTTATCAAACTTTCCTTGGGCAATACCGCTTTTTGAATTATCCACTGCAAAAAGGCTGAACAAGCCCTGCTCTCCACTATAGCTTATATCCATTGGAACAGGAATTGTAATGTTGAAATAGCCGTTCTTCACAGAATCGGTTCCGGAGTAGAGTTTCTTTTCGTAGGCTGTGTAATTAAACACTCCAAGCCCTGTATTATTCCTTGTTTGAATCTCTTCTGCGCTATCATAGAGCTCCGAGGTAAGCACACCTGTAAAATTGGTTGCAACAGAGCCGTCGGCATTGGCCACATACCCTTTAACGGTGAATTTCCCTCCTGCCGACACATTGGTTGTTTCTGCAGCAGAAGCACCATTGAACTCCTCTACCACAAAACTATGTTGTGGCAGTTTAAGGCGCAGAGCCGGGTCGCCCAAAAGCACAAACTGAAGTTTATTTTCACTAAGGTCGATGCTACCGGGCACATTACTTGTGATAACATCGTTTTTGGCCCTGCGCACTGCATCGCCCACCGCCTGGGGCAGCCCGTTGTGTACAGGCTCAAGCAACACCTTCATAAACGCACGATTTATTATGGCGTTATACACCTGCAACACTGTGCGGGTGGTGGTAAAGAGCCCCACAGCTGCACCTTTCGGGTTTATGATTGCCAACTCGGCAAGCGAGCCATCGCCCATATCAAAAGGACCTATATCGCAAGATGCTGTTACCCAAAAAGGAAGACGTGGAGAGGCAGTCTCCTGCATATCTGACGAGAGCCAGGTCATTTCGTGCGAAAGCATATTTGCGCTACCGTGCCCCGAATAATTCATCACCAAAGCACCTTTGTTAAGACGTTCATATATAGCATCTGTTACAAGCGGGTAGCTATTTCCTGTGGAATTGGCCACAGGTTCAAAATTATCCCAATATATGCGGTCAAGTATATACGCAGGGTTGTTCGCCGAAACGACCTCCGCAATGCTTTCTGCATCTTTCATATGCTGATTGGGAATATCTTTATCGCCATCGTCGCCCAGAAGAGCTATCACATTCTGCCAGGCACCGGCCTCTTTGTTTTTCATATATGCTATTGTTTTATCCACAACAGCGTTGGCTTCTATTACACTCTGCACCGGGAAACGCCCTACTCCTAAATCCACTTTATCACGAACATGATTTGCGCCTTCGTCGTCGTCGAGATAGCCATAATAATCCTCAAGAACATAAGAATATATTGCGCTGACAGAGTTTTCCGACTCGTAGCAGAGGAGATAATCTTCGGGCCTGCGACCCGAAGACGAAAGCATTCTATTATCTACAAGAGCGTCGCCAAAGAGCAACAAGTATTTTGGAGCATCGGCAGCCGATGAAGCACGGTCGTAGAGCATTTTCATAAGACGACGATAGGCCGTTGCATCGGGAGTTCCCGACGAGAATTCATTATACACCTGCTCGGCAGTTACCACAGCAACCGTGATACCATCTATAGTGCGGTGTGCCTCGGCAAGACGCTCGGCAGGCTCAACGAACGCCCCATTCGAAGGAACAATTATAACCATATCCACTTGCCCCAGAGAATGGAGGTTTTGATTGGGCACCGTGCCCACCACCTCTACCGACGGGAATGTTTCTGTTGTGCGCAGCGCAACATACTCTTCATTAAATATTGCAGGAGCCACAACGGAGTATTCGCTACCCGCCAATTCACCCTTTATTTCACATATATTATTCTGTGCAGTTACACGCCACACGCGCACAGAGCTATCGGCACCGCCTATCACATATTTAGCATTCAATGACGATGTGCTTGCACCACGGAAATTCAATTGCCCGCGCGAGAGAAGAAGATTGCGACGATAATTTAAACGTATATAATCGAGATAACCCGACAGAGCAGAAGAAGAGACGTTATGAGTTACCTTCACGGTGGTTTTTGCACTCACCGACGATACGTTGTAACGCCCCGAAGCAATTCGGCCTAAATCGGTTGTTGATTTTTGGGATATGTTCAGAGAGCCGGCACGGGTGCCATTAACCTCCATTGTTATACTGCTCTGCTCCTCGGCACTGCTGCCAAAAGCGACGTCGAGCACCATACTTTCACCTGTAATTTCCGGAATATCAAAAGAGTAGCTCTTCACACGCCCTTGTGCAAAATTGTACCCATCTAAAAGCACGCGACCATAGTTACAAAGCGACACCGCGTCTTTTTCATAGAAAGTGTAATCGGGGAAAGAGGTATATGTAGTTGCATAACTTTCCTCTCTACCTGCCACAGGGAATGCCATTGGCTCTTCGTCGCTTTCTGTGAGGAAATAGCAGCCATAGGTAGAATAGACATTGGATTTGTGCACATAACGCCCCGCAGAGAAACTCCACGACACAGGGCCTTGGGCATAAAAGAGCAGGCGATTGCCCTCGCGCCATAGGGGTATCTCGCACAGGTCGTCTATGAGGGTGTGCAAGTTTGTTTCGGGCAATTGGTTACCACCATAGCCATAGAGACGAACTTTTGCGGGCTCTTTGAAGCCCATTTTAGAAAGCTCGGAAGATGTTATTTGGTGCACTCCCGTAGCAGAAACCTTTATTTTCACCCAACGCCCAGCAGAAAGAGCCGAATTGGCAGCATAACGCTCCGCCACAGAGCGGGTGGCTGCTTTTGCAGGGCGGCTTACAACCTCCCTGTTTATAACCAATTTATATGAATTTATGCGCAGGAACTTGCCATCGACAAACACAACCGGCACAAACGACACATCGAGCTGCGGCTCTTTTGCGGCTATGGCTACGTGAGTATCTATTACAGGCCAAGCACAGAACTGTTCCTTGCGTTGTTCCAAGCCATAGCGAGCCACCTCTTCGGCAGTCATTGGCTGAAATTCGGGGTATTCTATCTGTGCAGTATATTTATAGCCGGCATAATCCCCGGGCAATTGCTGTACAAATGTACATACAGGCAATATTGTATCGCCTTGCGCTGCGCCCCAGCGGACATCGGTAAACTGTGCCCACACAATAGCGGGAAGGAGCAACAAAACTGTAACAAACAATTTTCTAATGTTCATAATCTATCGTATATGAAAATCGAGAACTTTTTCACTGCCAAGAAACCCTTTTAAGTGTGTGCCTATACGCGCCTCACCCACACCCGCGGGGGTTCCTGTAAAAATTAAATCACCTGTTTTCAACGTACAAAAACGGCTCACATAGGCAATAACCTCATCAACCGAGAAGAGCATCTGCGCTGTGCTTGCACTCTGCACGGTTTCATCGTCTATTGTAAGTGAAAAACTTGTATCTTTTATATTGAACTGTTCAATGGGGCGGAACTCGCCAAGCACCGCCGCGCCATCGAAACCCTTTGAGAGCTCCCACGGAGCACCAGCCTCTATGAATGCACGCTGCATATCGCGGGCAGTGAAATCAATGCCCACGGTTATAGCATCGTAGTAACGGTGAGCAAAGCGAGCCGGAATACTCTTGCCAAGCTGGTTTATGCGCACCACAACCTCGGCCTCGTAATCTATGCGACCAAGAAAATCGGGCATATAAAAATGCTTCCCGTTCTTTAGAATCGCCGAATCGGGCTTCATAAAAATCATTGGAAACTGAGGTTTCTCTGTAGTTCCGTCAAACTCGTATGCGTGGCAAGGGTAGTTTTTCCCAACAGCTATTATCTTCATTTCAAAAAAAGCACTATTTTTCATCGATGGCAGCAAGGCCCTCGAGACGATTAAACATCAACGACAAGTGCGCGTAAAGCGACGTATTCTGCACCACAATATTTTCGGGCACCCTTATGCGCAAAGGGGTAAAATTCCAAATAGCCTTCACGCCCCACACCACCATTTTGTCGGCAACCTCCTGCGCACTGTCGATGGGCACTGTGAGAACCCCTATTTTTGCATTGTGGCGGCGCATCTGCTTTTCGAGCTCGCTTATGTGATATACAGGGATACCCGAGATATTATGCCCCACAACACGCTGGTTCACATCGAAAGCTGCCACCACCTCAAGGCCGAACTGCTTCAAGCCCGAGTCGTTGAGCAAGGCGGTGCCCAAGCGACCCACGCCAAACAAAAATGCCTTGTGCATACGGGTGAAACCAAGAAAATCCTCAAGCACCTGCAACAGGTTGTCGATGTCGTAGCCCACACGGGTGCGGCCTATGATATTCACACAAGAGAGGTCTTTGGCTATTTGCGACGCAACAATATTGGTCTCTTTCGACAAGCGGGTAGATGACACAAACTGCTCGCCACGCGATTTAAGCAGGCGACACACCGACAAATACCACGGCAGGCGACGCAAGGTGGGCTCAGGAACTTTTTCTATGTTGTTTATTGCTGGCATAATGTGTTTCTCACGCGTGTATAAACTATAACGTAGCAAAAATAGTGTTATTTTACGAGCACATAAAAAATTTATATATAAAATGTTCAAAATTATAGTATCTTCGCAGTGGTAAAGAGAAAAACAACCCACAAAAAAACTTTGTACAATGAAAAAGAACGACTGGAAGGAGAGGCTGAATATAGTATATTCCACAAACCCCGATTTCCAATATTCCACCGATGAAAAGGAGGAAATTTGCACCCTGCCCAAGCAACAGCAGAAATTGCGCGTGAGCATAGAAAAGAACCACCGCGGCGGCAAAACAGTTACTCTTATTAAAAATTTTATAGGCAGCAACGACGACATTAAAGAGTTGGGCAAGCTGCTGAAAACCAAATGCGGGAGCGGTGGCAGCGTGAAAGATGGGGAAATTCTTGTGCAAGGAGAGTTCAAGGAGAAAATAATTGAATTGCTCAAAAAAGAGGGCTACACACAAACAAAATAATAAAAAAGTGCCCGCTTAATTTACTTTTTACTATCTTCGCAAAGATAAACCAAATAAAAAACGATTTATAAACTTTTAATACTATACAATTATGGCAACAAAATCAGAACTTATCCTTGCAGCCGAGCTGCTCAAAATTAAAGCCGTAAAATTGCAACCCACAGAGCCTTTCACCTGGGCATCGGGCTGGAAATCGCCTTTCTACTGCGACAACCGCAAAACACTATCGTTCCCCGAACTGCGCACACGTGTAAAATTGGGGCTTGCAAACCTCATACTCCAGGAATTCCCCGAGGCCGACACCGTTGCAGGCGTTGCCACAGGAGCTATTGCTCAGGGTGCCCTTGTTGCCGAAGAACTCGCAAAACCATTTGTTTATGTACGCCCCAAAGCCAAAGACCACGGCCTTGGCAACCAGATTGAAGGCGACATACAACCAGGCGCAAAGGTGGTTGTAATAGAAGACCTTGTATCTACAGGCCTCAGCAGCCTTAAAGCTGTCGATGCACTGCGTGCAGCAGGCGTTGAGGTAGTGGGTATGGTGGCATCGTTCACATACGGGTTCAGCGTTGCCCAAGAGGCTTTTGCAAAGGCAGGCGTAAGACTCATCACCCTCACAAACTACGAGGCTGTGTTGGAGGCAGCAAAAGAGACAGGTTACATAACAGAGGAGGTAATGCCCACATTGAAGGAGTGGCGTGCCAACCCCTCGGAGTGGAGAAACGACCTAAAATAAACCGTTATGAGCCAATACGAAAGCAGTGTAAAAAACATACCCTACCCACAAGAGAGGGTTTATAGCAAATTAGAGGACCTAAACAACCTCGAGAGCATAAAGGACCGTGTGCCCCAGGACAAAGTAAAAGAGCTCACATACGACCGCGACCACGTTACAGTAGATGTGCCGCCCATGGGCAAAATCACCCTCAAAGTGGTGGAGCGCGAGGCACCCAAATGCATAAAATTCGAGACCGAGGGCTCGCCTATGCCCGCCAATTTCTGGGTACAGATAATCCCCGACGGTGAGCAGGCCTCAAAAATGCGCGTGGTGGCAAAGGCCGAAATAAACTTTATGCTCCGTGCAATGATTGAAAAACCATTGAAAGAGGGTCTGGAGAAGATTGCCGATGCGCTTGCACTAATAGCATACTAAGAAGTTGTTTAAATCTATGGCAAAAAAACTTTGGGAAAAGAATATAGACGTAAACCCCGAGATTGAGCGTTTCACAGTGGGCAAAGACCGCGAACTCGACCTCTTCCTTGCCCGCTACGATGTGCTGGGCTCACTGGCACACAGTGCTATGCTTGCCACAATAGGCATGCTCACCAATGAGGAGAAAGAGAGCCTGCACGCTGAACTGCGCAACATTTACGGCACCATTGAAAAAGGTGAATTTGTAATTGAAGAGGGCGTGGAAGACGTACACTCACAGGTGGAGCTTATGCTCACTCGCAAGCTTGGCGACACCGGCAAGAAGATACACAGCGGCCGTTCACGCAACGACCAAGTTCTTCTCGACCTCAAGCTCTTCACCCGCAAGGAGCTGCAAGATGTGTGCGAGGCTGTAAAGGAGTTGTTCTATGCACTCATTGAGCAGAGCAACAAGCACAAAGAGGTGCTTATGCCCGGCTACACCCACCTGCAGGTGGCGATGCCCTCTTCGTTCGGACTATGGTTCGGCGCATACGCCGAGAGCCTTGCCGATGATATGCTCTTTCTGCAGGCAGCCTACAAGATGTGCAACCGCAACCCGCTTGGTTCGGCAGCAGGCTACGGCTCGTCGTTCCCGCTCAACCGCACAATGACCACCGAACTGCTTGGGTTCGACTCAATGAACTACAACGTGGTATATGCACAAATGGGGCGCGGCAAGTGCGAAAGGAACGTAGCATACGCCCTCGCAACCGTAGCCGGCACACTTGCTAAGATGGCATTCGATGCCTGTATGTTCAACTCGCAGAATTTCGGTTTTGTGAAACTGCCTGCCGAGTGCACCACAGGCAGCAGCATCATGCCACACAAGAAGAACCCCGATGTGTTTGAGCTGCTGCGCGCCAAGTGCAACCGCCTGCAAGCACTGCCCACCGACATAATTCTCATAATGAACAACCTGCCCAGCGGTTACTTCCGCGACCTGCAAATAATAAAAGAACTCTTCCTGCCCGCCTTCGGCGAGCTTAAAGAGTGCCTTGCAATGGCAACCTACATAATAAAGCGCATAGAGGTAAACGAGAATATACTGCAAGACAGTCGCTACGACGCAATGTTCAGCGTGGAGGAGGTGAACCGCCTTGCAGCCGAGGGAATGCCCTTCCGCGACGCATACAAGAAGGTGGGGCTCGACATTGAGGCCGGTACATTCACCCCCAACAAGAAGATAAACCACACGCACGAAGGCAGCATAGGCAACCTGTGCAACGAGCAGATAACAGCCATTATGGAAAACATATACGGTTCAATGAACTTTGAAAAAGTAAAAGAGGCCGAGAAGGCACTGCTTACCCTCTGATGATAAAAACAGTTAAACGCAACCGCGCAGCATAATAAATGCAGCGTGGTTGCGTTTTTAATTGCACATACACATAAAAAACACACGATGAAAAGAACAATATTCATAATAGCCACAATACTAATGCTTGCCGCTTGCGACGACGAAAGGAGCAATTCGGGGTACCCGGTATATTTCAGCTGCGATGCATCGACCTACCCATACAACATAGTACAAGGACTGGGGCAATTCATAACCATAACACGCAGCGGTGGCACAGCATACAAAATACGCTACTACGAAGGGCGCAATGAGGTAGAACGCACCGAAAACCTCACAGCAATACAACTGCAGCAAGGTACATTCCACTATGGGCTGGGCGGGCTCATAATAGGTACACCGGCAGCCTACGACGGGAATAAATGGGCATTCGACCTTGCCTGCCCCAAATGCGACCTACGCAGCAGAAAACTCACAATAACACTACCAATAGGGCACGCACACTGCAACAAATGTGGTAGCAAATACGACCTCAACAGCGGAGGAATACCCATTGAAGGCGACACACGCCCACTGTGGCGATACAGGGTTGTAGAGGGGCTCCCACCCTATATAGTCGTAGCCAATTAATATCTTCAGAATTTAAACAGCCCCAAGTACAAAAGAAAATAAAACGCCCTATTGTTTTGATTTATGGGCAAAAGCAATTATCTTTGCACTGCTTTTGCAAAAAAGCAAAATTTTAAGGTCGCTCGAATGGTGGAATTGGTAGACACGAAGGACTTAAAATCCTTTGGCATTTAAACGCCGTGCGGGTTCAAGTCCCGCTTCGAGTACTAAAAATCTCAATAATCCCTTGTAAGACAATCTCTTGCGAGGGGTTATTCTTTTTTACAAGATTATGCGCACTCACACGCTCATAATAAACTGCACACCGCTTGGAATGGTGGGGCACGGCATAGACCAATGCCCCACAATCCCTTACGAGCAACTGAATGCAAGCCACCTACTGTACGACATAGTCTATAACCCCGAAAATACCCTATTATTGCAAAAAGGAGCGGCACAAGGGGCAGCCACCAAAAGCGGGTACGAAATGTGGTACCTACAGGCGTTGGCATCGTGGGAGATATGGAACAAGTAATTATTAAATAACACTATAGGGGAAACACTTTCTATATGTTTTATTTTATCTCATTGAAACTATTATAGTTATAAATAAATAATTCAACATTCTTTACAAAAAGCCTTATAGACTATTCCCATAACGATGTAAAGCCAAATGCAATACCATCGAACAGGCCCATATCGGTGAGTTTAAGGTCGGGGATAACGGGTAAAGCCATAAATGCCATAGTCATATATGGAGCATTTATAACACAGCCGAGTTCTTTTGCCATCTGTTTCAGTTCCAAATGACTATTGGCAACCTCCTCGGCTTTAAGGGTTGTCATCAATCCGGCTATGGGAAGAGGAAGACATTTTATATCATTACCATTGCTAACCGCAATTCCACCTTTTTCGGAAATCAGTTTGTTTATTACATTTACTATGTCTTTGTCATCGCAGCCCACCGCTATTATGTTATGACTATCGTGTGCAATGGTAGAAGCCAATGCACCTTTATGCAAGCCAAAGCCTTTTATATATGCTACTTGGGGGGGCAGCTGCAGCATATCGGTTATATACAACAAGTTTGGCTATACCCGCCTGCACGTCGGTAACTACATTTCCTTGTGCATCGCTCCTTGCAGCCACCACCTCTTTTCCTGTAATGAGAGAGCCCTCGACAGCTGTAATAACTTTCATATTTTCTCCTTCACACTTAACCAAGATGTCGGTTTCCTCAATCTCCTCGGCTTTGAATTTATTCAAAGCCGAAGTTACTACAGCAGCAGATGCGCATTGCAATGCATCGGTCACGCCTATATTGGCATTATATACCTCGTAGCCCTGTATGTATGTCGATAAAATCTTAAATTCATCAAGATTATTTACTATAATAAAATCGGCGGCATCGCCCTCTTTTAATAGACCGTTCTTAAGTTTATAATGTGTAACAGGGGTAAGGCAAGCAGTCTCAAGCGTTTCCCACAGAGGCATACCCTTTGCAACAGCCCTCTTTACAAGGCCGTTTATATATCCGATAGTCTCTACATCATCGGGATACATATCATCGGAGCAAAAGAGTAACTGCCCGGGGTATTCTTGTATCAAGGGGTAAAGAGCTTCGAAGTCGCATGCAGCACTTCCCTCTCTGATGATGATTTTCATTCCTAAATCCAATTTCTCCTTAGCCTCATCAATAGAGGTACACTCATGGTCGGTAGAAACACCCGCAGCCACATATTTTCGCAAATCGTCGCCCGATGTCTTTGGCGCGTGTCCATCTATAGGTTTTCCGGCATCTTTGGCAGCCTGTAGTTTAGCCAAAACCTGAGCATCATCATACACAACACCGGGTACATTCATCATCTCGGCAAGCCCCATAATATCATCGCGTTGCATCAGTTGTGCCACCTGTTCCGCATCTATTGTGGCTCCCGATGTCTCAAATATAGTGGAAGGGACACAAGATGGAGCCATAAAATTGAAATAGAAACGCGCTTGCTTGCCATTGTCTATCATAAAATCAATACCTTCGACACCCAGTACATTGGCTATTTCGTGAGGGTCGCACACAGCTGCAACAACACCATTTGCCACTGCCATACGAGCATAATTCTCGGGCACCATAAGTGTACTCTCTATATGTATATGAGAATCGACAAAGCCGGGTAGGATATATGTATCATATACACCGGCAGTTTCCTTTACCGAAACCACCTTACCACTACATATTGTTAATTCTCCCGGGAACACCTTACGTGCTTTCACATCTACAATGTTGCCATAGAGTACCTTCTTGGGAGGATAATCACTTGATGAACTCGTTTCGCAAGAGATAGGCCCCAGCGCGATAAGAACTAAAGCCGTCAGAATAAATAGTGTCTTTTTCATAGCAGTAATTTATTAAGAGCCAAACAATGCATACGAATTTGTTAAAATATCAATCGTAGCTTTTCGCAAATATAAACAAATGAGTAAAAACATAAAGTATAATTCTATATTTTATATAGGGAGAAGCATAAAAAATATCACCTTTTACATTTTCAAACATCCCTCTATATTGCAGAAACACCTTTATATCTCATTGATAATCAGTGCTATTAAGGTGTAATAAAAAGTAACACAATGTATATTCAATAGTCCCGCTTCGAGTACTCCACAAAACGCTAATTACTTATTTTCCAAGCAGTTAGCGTTTTGTTTTGCCGATTCTTGCCCGCGAGTTACCCATAATTTAAGAGGCTCAACGTAAAAAAAAAATAAGACGCTGCCCATCGGGCAGCGTCTTTATCCATTGAAGACAGCTATTCTCTACTGAACAACTTTCTTGCCATTCATTATGTACACACCCTTGGTCGCTTTCTGCACACGCCTTCCAAAGAGGTCGTAAACAGTAGTGGAGCCCTCGGCTTCAGGGAGTTCAACAATGCCTGTTGTTTCATCACCAACATATTCTACCATAATTCTGCCGTTCTCCTTATCCAAGGCCACCGATGTAGTATAGTGTTCTATAGCCTTTACCGTGAAATCGGCTGCAGTGAGAAAACTTGTAGAAATAAAATTATCACCATTGGCATAATCGACACCCTCAAAAGTGATGCCACCGTCGGCATTACCTGTAACTTCCACAAGATAATCAATAGTATATACATTGGGGTTTTCTATAAGCCACACTACCGAGCCGTGGTCGTCCCATCTCCAGTTACGCACTGCTGCTGTGGCCTCGTTAGTTACAATACAGGCAAAATTGGTAGAGCTATCGCTATACCCACCACCGGCGTGAATACCAAAGGTTCCTTGGTAGTCGCCGCTGTTGGCGCGTATGCCATCGAGCGCAGTTTTTGTCTCTGTAAATTTATAATCTCTGCCGCTTCGCGTTACATAAGCATTTCTTGCCGGCTGGTACATATAGTACTTGCCGTCTTCTTGAAATATCTGCCAAACGACAGTTTCATCAAAAGGGTCAACCTCCTCTTTATATATATTAGCCACAGAGGAATTGCCGGGGAGATTGTTATATGAGTGGTTGGTCATACCACGCAGGCTTATATACTCGCCGGTGATGCTGCTGTTATATGCCCAATAACCTTCACCACTCTTTGCTGCAACTTGATAGAGTTTATAGTTTTTCAATTCAGAGAGAGAGGTTATTTTGGTACACGGGGCGGGCCCGGCAGTATAAGTTACAGTGATAACGCGATCTTCAACACTTATTGTGGCGTTACAGCCCTGAATAGCTATAGGAGCAAGTTGCTCTGTCGAGAAGAACTGTGTAGCATACACTGTGCCACCATCGGTAGTTTCAATATTGGCATACACAACACCACCTTCCCCTTCGGCACCCACCACTTTTACGGTGTATAGCTGCTCCTGCTGCATATCGCCCTTAATACTTACTTGGCTACCGCGCATATACTCTGCAGGGATAGTATAAGTACCGTCGGCCGCAATGGCAGTGTAGGGAACATTTATCTCTATCCAGTTGGGGTTGCCGTTATCGTCGAGTTGCTCGGCTGCATTTACATTATAGCCATACTTGAGAATGAAGCCGTACTGCACAAAGCCCGGAGCAGGAATATCTTTCACTGTCAAGGGCTCGGCATAATTGGCTGTGTAGCCCTGCAAAGCACTTTCGTCGGCAGCCAATACAATGTCGCCATTGAGCTGAGAAGCGTTCACTGCCACATTGTCGCCGTGCACATCGAGCATAACATCTATGTAACCGCCACCATTTGAAATGATGGTGCTGGCTCCTGCGGGGTTGATATTATCCCAATCGACCTTGTAGCGCATACGATAGAAACCTGCGGGAGTGCCTTCGGGTACTGTAAACTTGGGCACACCGCCACCAATGGTATTGCCATTGCCCGTTGTAGTGCCATCGCTCTTGTACCAAGTGCCGCCTATCTGCACTGCACTGTAACTTACAACCTCGCTGCCTGCGGCAGGTGTGCCATTGTCATTGAGTGTGTACTCGAACTTGCCGTCATTGTTCCAATCGACATACACATAGGCACTCATCCAAGTACCTGTATAGTTGAATGTGGGCTGCACCTGCTCGCCTGCTTTGGCCGAGAATACGCTCATAGCGGTATTATCGGTATAAACCTTACCGGCTGCTGCCGATGAAGAGTAACTTACGCCTGCCGATGTGAGGCCTACGCTGTTGAGGCGGCGGTCATTACGTGTGGTGGCAGCGTCTTTGTCATAGGTAAGAGCATACTTGTCGGTGGTGAAACGCTTGTCGGGGTTGTTGTCAATAACGATTTCATCGAAATAGGCATACCAATCCTCTGTATCGGCATGGGGCGAGCGAACGTCGGGAACAATAACCAATGAGTATATGTCAATACCACTGGTGGCATTCTCTTCTTTAGAGTATGAGAAGCCCTTGAAGCTCACCACAATATCTTGCCAGCCGGCCTTGGGCTTGATGTCAGAGGTTGTAACCGCCCAGAACTGCTCGTCCTCTCCGTCCTGCCAATTCCAGCTCTCCTCAACTCTCTTGCCCAGGCCTATAACCATCATACGGCTATCGGCAGGCTTGTCTTTGAGGTAGGCCATCACGTGAATATACTGTAGTTGCTTGGTCACGCGAACAGGCTCTTTGAGGTCGATGCGCACACCAAAGGTATTGCTACCGTAGCGGCTGCGGCGCAGCTTCACGACGTTTTCTGTTGCATTGGGAGCTATGCCCATCACCTCGTCGGCCTCGGTGTCGGGGTTGGCTGCAACTGCAGCATCAAAGTCAATTACAGGGGTTTCGGCACGGAAAGGACTTCCCGCCCAAGAGTCGTAAACGCTTATAGATTTATAATCTTCGCTATCGAATGTTATCGTGGTCTGTGCCTGCGCGGTGAGCCCGAAAAACACCAACGCAGCAGAAAAGATGATATTCTTTTTCATAAGTTTCTGTTTTTTATAATTAGTGTTGATGTCTGTTAGTAAACATTTAGGTTAGAGAGCAACGGGCACGCACGGCTGTCGAGAATAGTAATGCGCAACTGCTTTGCATTGTAGCCGTTGCCATAGCTGCTGCTTGTGCTGCCGTTAAGCGGTATTATGCGCTTGTACCCTACAGTAGTAGTCTGCATATTGGGGCAGAGCTCAACCCAGGTAGAACCATCTTCAGTGTACTCAATCTTGAAGTCTTTGATGCGCTGGCCCAGCTTAATGGGTTCCTGCATCACAAGGTAGCGAATTACCTGCGGTGTGTCCCAAGTAAGGGTGATTGTTGCATCGAGGTCGCCATCGTCGGTAGCCCAGTATGTCTCTTTGTCGCCATCGGTTAGGTTGCTCTTTTCATACTTACCGCCTGCGCGGGTATCGCTCACCTCTATGGTTGCCTGCTTTGCCAAGTCCGTAGCTTCGGTGCTCTCGTCGAGCCCATACACAGGCACTGCAAGACGCTCGTGGAGCATCTTACCCAGTTTTTTCAACTCGTTCACGGTGTTTGTGGGAAGCACGCCATACTCATCGGGAGGGCAGTTGAGGATAAGAGTAGCATTGCGACCTACGGTTTCCAGATACATCTGGAACAGACGCTCGGCACTTTTCATAGTTTCGCCTCTGTGCCAGAACCAGCCGTTGTTGGTAGCTTTGGCATCACTCTCGCCGGGATTCCAGAACCAACCGTTTATATCGCCCTCTTCGCGTACAACGGTTTCGGACATATAGTCGGTCATAGCCCAGTCGGTTTCACCGGCATAGCCCGACTCGTTACCAATCCAGCGGGCCTCGCCACCCACACCCCACATAACACAATTGGGAGCAATGCGGTGCACACGGGCACGCAAGTTGGGCACGTCGTAGTAGATTTCGGCATCTATTGAGCGGGTTCCACCCTCACCACCGTAGTAACCATCGCCACCACGTGCGCCATCGAACCACATTTCAAACTGGTCGGAGCCAAACTCGGCAAGCTCCTCGCACTGTTTAATGAAAACTTCGGAAACATAGGTATCTTTGCCATAGTGTGCCGAGTTACGGTCCCACGGAGAGATGTAGAAGCCATACTTCATATTGTGCTTTTGGCTTGCTTCAGCAAACAACTTGGGAATATTCGCAGTGCGACCATTTTCATTACCGGCATTCTTTATGCTGTGCTCTGTGGTTGCAGTGGGCCACAAACAAAAACCATCGTGGTGCTTCACAACGGCAATACCGCCATTCATACCGGCAGCCTTCACCGATGTTACCCACTGCTCGGGGTTGGGCAATGCCAAAGGGGCATACTTCGACTCCGGCTCGTTACCGAAGCCCCACTCCAAGCCTGTAAATGTGTTCATACCATAGTGGAAGAATGCATAAAACTCTGTTTCGTTCCACAGAATCTGTCGTTCGTGTGGTACCGGGTGGCAAGGCGCAGGCGCATTGTCCGGGTTGGGCAGTTCATAGTTCTGGGCAAACCCCAGTGCCGGTATAAGCAAACCGACAAGTAAAGTTTTAATTCTCATAGGTTAGTTTTTAAAGTTTCTATTTTTCCATTATAAGCATTATTAATGCAAGGTTTACAAAAATAGATAAATTTTTTATTTTATTCTATTCTATTCCGTAAATATTTTTTCAAAACAAATATAGCACGTCTAATTATCAAAAGCCCATTCTTTTTGAATAAAAATGTTAAAACAGGCACAATTTTAACATCTATTATGTACTTGTAAATATTTTTATTAAAATGTTTATCTACAATTGCAAAAGTAACTACCATAAAAGAAAAACCAAAAATGGGGAAAACTCCCCACATACCAAACTATGAAACCAAAGAATATACCGTAAAAGGCGAGGATTTTGCTTGCCCCATTCAAGCCGGCACATTTATGGATATGATAGAGACGCTGCGCAAGCGTTTTGGGAAAGCCGAATAAATAACTTGCAATAAATATCTATATGCAATGGCTATACAAAAACAAACCCCGGGTGGCACTAACGCCACCCGGGGTTGAATGAAAAAATCTACATCTTATTTCTTCCAAAGATTGCCCCACTCACCTTTTCTTCTATTGGAGAGTTCCTCTGTTT
>JAFUOP010000015.1 GCA_017481875.1 Bacteroidaceae bacterium | reverse complement strand
TACTGCAAAATAACAGTCCCCTATGGATAGAAACAAGAACAGCATACAAATGGGTTATCAATGTAAGAACCCATTTGTATGCTGTCTGTTTATCTTCTTCTACATTTTCGTCAGTCGTTCATTTCCGTTGCCGTCTGCATTCCCAAGTACAGACATTGAAAGGGGAAAGGTTTTCGGGCTGAATACTCTTCAAGGAAGGAAGATTCTGACCGAAACGGCTTGCCGCCCGACCTTTCAACTTTCAAGGGCTATTGTACTACCTTCGCAGACGAGCAAAGGAAAGGGACGAATGACGGAATCTGGAAACTCATATATCGCAGATTGATGATAGACCAAATTCAAATATTACCCTGCAATAATGAAAAATGCACTGTCCTTTTGCTCGTTCATAAAAAAGTTGTACCTTTGTTCCAAGATGAGTTGTACATCAATGCAAATCACGCAAGTATGTAGAAATCAAAACAGTTGCCAACTCATTACCTCGTTCTTGAACTTTCCGCATAAACTTTTTATTCTTAGCGGATTATGAGATTATTCCAAAAATAGGTAATATTCTCGAGCGCGGCAAAGCCCATAGACACGCACACGGCATAGAGAATACAATCGAACCGTTCATCGAAATATTTGTTATTGCGCAAAAACAGCCACAGCATAACATATTTTGCAACCTCCTCGGGTATTGCGGCACCAAGAAACGCAGTGCTTATTGCACCCAATATTGTTGTTGGTTGCTCCGAGTACAACCCTAAAAACAACAATGGTGTAGAAATGAGTAACGATAGAAAAACAGAAATAATGCCATAGAAAACAGCCCTTACAAGTTCCCCTTTAGGCTCAGGCTGTTTACTATCTTTCTTATTTACAGAGTACAAAAGAAAAATCACCGGCAACAGCGCAGTAAAAAGAACTAAATACTTCATATTTTATATACTGAGAAAAATACCACTTACTTTATACGAAAAATATATCAGCTAATATATAAAATATACCACAAAAAGTGAACAAGAAAGAAGGAAAATTTACAAAACCGTTACTTAATACATATACCCGCAGGAGGGGTGTGCCCTATAAACGCAAATACATTTTTGAGAAAACGCAATCAAGGGAAGGAAATGACAAAACGTGTGAGGCCGTCGCCATCGGTTTTCAAAGAGAAAGAGCAGCCGTGCGCGGTTAGAATCTCACGTATGAACATAAGCCCCAAGCCCTGGCCGTTGGCCTTTGTGGAGAAGAAGGGAGTGAAGAGCGAAACCTCGTTCTCTCGAGGAATGCCGGCACCGTTGTCGGTAACAACTATTCGTGCGGGCGAGGAAAGGGTATCAATGGCGATAACACCGCCCTCCCCTATGCTCTCCACCGAGTTTTTCACAATGTTCACCATCACCTGCTCAAACAGCAGGGTATCGGCAGCAACAACCACCCCATCGGCAGCAAGGGTGGTGCGCAGTTCTATACCTTTTTCCTGGCACAGATGCTGCATAAACCCTATGCAGGGCTTCACGCAGTCGTTTATATTCACACGGCACAGATTAGGGGTGGGAATCTTCACCACATTGGCAAAGCCGGTAATGAAACGGCTCATATTATAGCCACGCTCCTCGCACACCTTTATCACCTGCAATATATCTTTCACATCGCCATCGAGGGTATCTTTTGTAACCGACGTAAGAGCATCGCTCACCGCGTTCAGCGTGGCAGTGATGCCGCCCATAGAGTTGTTCACCTCGTGGGCTATCATACGGATAACCTTTTCGTATGCACTCTTTTCGGCTTTGTGTATCTCATTTGTCAGTTGCTCTATTATTATAAACGGGCGGTTGAAACCACGGTCTAGGAAAGAGAGGCGTGAGCAGTGGAACACCCTTGCACCGGTGAGCCTCACGGTGGCATTCTCTCCGTTGGGAATTTTGGATATCTCGGCAAGCAGCTCGCTATCTATGTTCCACAACACCTTGCCCGTGCAATCATCATCTACGTTTAGGAACTTGCAGGCGGCAGGGTTCATAAGCGTTACTTGCTCCTTGAAGTCGAGAATCACCACACCCATAGGCGACACCTTCACAAGAAGGTCGAGAAAATGGTTCTGCTCGCGCAAGCGCAAACGTTCGTTCTTCACCTCGCCCATAAGGCGGTTAAATAGCTCCACAATCCTGTCGGCCTCGGCCTGCCCCACCTTTGTGAGGTTGCTGCTGAAATCCTGTGCCGACAGCAAATCTATACCATCGGCAATAGTGTCCAAGGGGCGCACCACACGGCGGTAAAAGAATACAAGATAGATTATTGCCACAACCACGGCTACCTCAATCATAAAGCGCACATCGGCTCCCGTGTACGTTCCCAAGAGGAACAGCGCAAACGGTGCCATCACAAGCATAGCAAGTATTATGAAGAGGTAACGCAGTTTCATTGCAAGATACTATTTCAATCCATATTTTTCCAAGCGACGATAGAGTGCCTGGCGGCTTATTCCAAGAGTTTGTGCCACCTGTGTCATATTACCGCCGCAACGCTCCATTGCATTTTTTATGGAAGTGATTTCAAGTTCATCGAGGGTAAGCCCAGCCGTGCCGCTGTCGGGCACGATGTTAGCAGCTGCGCTGCACTGCCCCTCGAAATCGGCAGCCTGCAACAGCCCGTTGCCATTTATGAGAATGGTGCGTTCAACCACATTCTTCAACTCGCGTATATTGCCGGCAAAGTGCTGGCGTGCGAGGAAATCGAGCGCATCGGGTGCAAAGCGTACAGGTTGCAGGCTGTTCTGCATTGTATATTGTGTTGCAAAATGTGTAGCAAGCGGTGCAATGTCATCGCGCCTCTCGCGCAACGGTGGCAGGTGCAACGGAATGAGGTTTATGCGGTAGTAGAGGTCCTCGCGAAAGGTACCCTCGCGCACCATCTGCTGCAAGTCTCGGTTGGTGGCACACACCACACGCACATCTACCCTGCGGGGCTTGCTGTCGCCCAGCACCTCGAATGTCTGGTCCTGCAACACACGCAGCAGTTTCACCTGGCAACTCATATCGAGCTCGCCCACCTCATCGAGGAATATCGTTCCACCATCGGCAAGTTCAAAACGCCCCACCCTGTCGGCCGAGGCATCGGTAAAGGCACCGCGCTTGTGGCCGAACATCTCACTCTCGAAAAGCGACTGCGACACACCACCCAAATTAACCTTTACAAAGGGCTTGCCACAGCGACGGCTGTTGCGGTGCAGCGCCTCGGCAATAAGTTCCTTGCCTGTGCCGCTCTCGCCCGTTATAAGCACCGAAGCATTGGTCTTTGCCACACGCTCCACCGTTGCAAGCACATCGGCAAGAGCCTTGCTGCGCCCCACAATGCCACAGCGGTCGAAGCCGTCGGCCGCCATTTCACAGGCACTCTCTTTGCCGGCGAGTTCCAATGCCGTTTCTATGCGTTGCATAAGCGCAGCGTTGTTCCACGGCTTGGTAATAAAGTCAAAAGCCCCCAAGCGCATACCCTTTACGGCAAGCTCTATGCTACCCCACGCGGTCATAAGTATCACCGGCACCGCAGGGCGGAACACCTTCACCTGTTTCAGCAGCAAGAGCCCTTCGTCGCCATCGGTCGATAGCGAGTAGTTCATATCCATAAGAATGAGGCGCGGCTCGCGGGCACGCACCACCTCAATGGCCTCGGCGGGCGATGCAGCAACCTCCACATTGTGTTTTGCACGGCGCAACATAAAGGAGAGGGAGCTTCTTATAGCCTCGTTGTCATCTATTACCAGAATCATTTCGCACAACTATTTTACTATGTGCGAAGATAATCCATAAATGCATAATATTAAAAAAATCACCCATTTTTTAAGAGTAATTAAAAAGTGTAACACCGCGCGGTTTCAAAAGCGGACAGGGTGTCCGTTTTCGGACACCGCTCAAAACAACGAACGTATTGATTATAAGCAAATTAAAAGTTTGGCACGGATTTTGATATAGAACCGATAGATAAAGCCGACACACTATGGACAAACCAATACCAAAGAGAGAAAGAAACATACAAACACTTAAAAGCATAGGCAAAATAGCCGGTGTGCTTGCCGTGCTTTGCCTTGTAATACTTATAATAATAGAGATTTCGCGGGCAAGCATAAGCGAAGCATCGCTCTCCTTTGCCACAATAGACCGCGGCACAATAGAAACCACCATAAGCGCAAGCGGCAATGTGCAATCCACATCGGAGCTCATTATAAACTCGCCCATCAGCAGCCGCATAGTAGATGTCTATTGCAAGAATGGCGACTCCATCACCGCAGGCACAAGGCTTTTGCTACTCGACCTAAAGGAGGCCGAGAGCGAGTACCAGAAACTGCTCGACGAAAAGGAGATTAAGCAACAGCAACTGCTGCAACAGAGGCTCAACGATGAAACAATGCTTGCAAATATGTACACCAACATAGAGATAAGCGAGATGGAATTCAAACGCCTGCAGTCGGAACTGCTCAACGAGCAGCACCTCGACAGCATAGGCTCGGGAACCACCGAGAAGGTACGGCAGTGCGAAATGGCTGTTACTACAGCACGCCTTAAGCTGGAGCAGAGCCGCCAACAGTTGCAGCGCGAAAAAGAGATACGCCTCTCCAACCGCCGCGTGAGCGAGCTGCAGTACAACATTTTCATAGAGCAGTTGGAAGCAAGCCGCAAACGACTTGCCGATGCACAGATGCCTGCCCCGCAGAACGGCACCATAACATTCATAAACAACAGCAAGGGAGCACAGGTGGCGGCAGGCAGCCACATAGCCACGTTGGCCGACCTCTCATCGTTCAAGATAAGCGCCAAGCTGGGCGAAAACCTTGCCGACAACCTTGCAACAGGCAAAGATGTGATTGTGAAGATAGGAAAAGAGACACTCACAGGCAAAATAAGCAACGTTGAAGCAAAGAGCGAGGGCGGCAACATAGCCTTCGACATATCGCTCGACGAGCCATCGCACCCCAAACTGCGCTACGGTATGCGCGTGGACGTATATATTCTGCACCGCATACGCGAAGATGTGTTGCGCATAAAGAACGGCAACTACTACAAGGGTGCAGGCGAATATGCCTTCTTTGTGAAAGAGGGCGAGAAGATAGTGCGCCGTAAGGTTCAGCTTGGCAACAGCAACTACGACTATGTGGAGGTAGTTGCCGGCCTCGACGAAGGTTGCCAAGTAGTGCTCAACGATATGGAAAATTACAACAGCCGAAAAGAGATTAAATTAAAATAGTTAAAAACCAACACATAATTCACAAATTGGGAGATAGAACATAACTTTGAACAAAAAACAATATGACAATGTAAACAGCTCTCCCTCTTCCAAAGAGGGAGTACCCGAAGGGGGAGGGAGTTACTGTGTGCACGCTAAAAACAAGCAATTATAAAACTCCTCCACCGCAAGCGGTCCCCCTCCTCTATTAAACAAGAGGAGGAGTTAATAAGAAAGAAACAAACATATGATAAGAAACTACATTACCCAAGCAATAACAATGATGCGGCAGCACAAGCTGTTCACCGCCATATACATTGCAGGCACGGCAATATCCCTTGCCCTTGCAATGGCACTCTTCATTGCATTCAACGTGCAGCTGGCACCCGCCTACCCCGAATACTGCCGCGAAAGGCTCATATATTTCGAATATATAATATGCCACGACCTCATAGGTGGCGGGTACTCTCATTTGAGCACAGCAGGCGAGTTACCCGATGAATTCATTCCTTTTATTGAGGATATCGATGGTATAAAGCAATTTTCGTTGCGCCGCAACTTTTATCTCGAAAACACACTGATAGATGGCGAGTGGGTGGATATGCGCCTCCATTCAACATGTGTCGATGATAAGTTCTGGAAGATTTTCAATTTCAAATTCATTCACGGTGCACCATTCACAAAGGAGGAACTGCACGACGCCAAAATAGTTATAACCGCATCGACAGCCAAAGCCCTGTTTGCCCGCACCGACGTGGTGGGCCGCAGAATATCCTTCAACAAAACCGCAGACAGCGAGGGAGTGGAAGCAACCATAGTGGGAGTGGTTGAAGATGTGCCCGATTGTATGACCTACACCACCCACAACATCTTTTTTACACTGCACACCAATAATATAAAGCCGAATGACGATGTGCAGTTCGAACTTATGGGAGAGAACCAACTATTCATAGAGGCAGAGGATATTGCATCGGTTGAAACCATAAAAAAGGAGTTCAAGGAGAGGTATGCACGCTACAGCAAGGAGGTTATGCAGCGACACAACTGTACGGAATACAAATACGATATAGATATCTACTCCCATTGGCAGTTTGTATTCAACTGCGAACCCGGTGACACGGTGTGGGATGTATTCAAGAACTACTTTTATGTATTCCTTGCGCTGCTGTTCATACCCGCGCTGAACCTTAGCGGAATGATTTCATCGCGCATGAAGAGCCGCCTTAGCGAGATTGGCGTCCGCAAGGCATACGGCGCCACAAGTGCCCGAATCCTGTGGCAAGTGTTATGGGAGAACCTCTTCCTGACGTTCCTGGGCGCGCTTATAGGACTCGTGCTCTCATATTTGCTTTCCGACCTCTTCATTAAGGAAATCATTGCCATGCACCAAGGATGGATAGATGAGTGCGAATACAGCGCCGCCCTGCTCTACTCGCCACGTGTGTTTGTGACAACGCTGCTACTCTGCTTTGTACTCAACATAGTATCGGCATTGTTGCCGGCCGTGATTGCGCTGAGGAAAAATATTGTACACTCGCTTTACAACAAACGATGATTATGACAAGCAAGATTATAAAACAACTATGGAAGGAGAGAGGCGACAATGTGTGGCTCTTTGCCGAACTTGTGATAATTGCCATATTCCTGTGGCAGGCTATCGACCCGCTGTACACCCTGAACAGAGTCAAGAACTTCCCCAAAGGATTCAATCCCGAGAATATCTGCCGTGTATATATACACGAATATTACAAATCGGACAAGGAGTACGATGCGAGCGTTGATGATAGCAGTGAAACACGATACGCGTCCATTACATCAATCTTCAACAACATTGTATCATTGCCCGAGATCGAGAGTTACTACGGCGGGTTCTGTATACCATATGGTGTAACCTTAACAACTATTCATATATACTACAACGAGAACGGAGAAGAAGACAATGGGGAAGGGAGAAAGGAGATTGAGCTTTACTACTATCCAGCGGAAAGAGGAGAGTTTTTCAAAGTTCTTCAGATAAAAGATATAAAAACAGGACAATACCCTACACAGCTCCAAAAAGGGGAGATACAATTATCACGCTCGGCAGCCTTGGAACTTTTCGGCACCACAGACTGCATAGGACGGGAGGTTGAAAATGAATACGGAATACGTAAACTGAAGATAACAGGAGTCTATGAGGATTTCCAGCCAAACCCATATATGATACCGGAACCGACTGTTGTGGCCAATTATGCAGATAATCCACCTGAATTTATATATCTGAGACTGAAGGAGGGCGTTGACCGGGATAGCTTCATAAAGCGGTTCAACGAGGAGCTGCGGCCCACATTAAGGGTGGGGAACCGCTATGCAGGAACCATGGTCGATTTTGAATCTGTAATAGAAGAGAATCTGTACAACGTGACTCATGAGAGCAAGAACCGCTTCCAGCTTTTCATCTCGTTCTTTGCGCTGTTCTGCGCTTTTCTGGGCATTGTGAGCACATTCTGGATACGTACAAACGACCGTCGGGGCGAGATTGGCATAATGCGCAGCGTGGGAGCCAGCCGCCGTCGCATAATAGGACAGTTTGTGACCGAGGCGCTGCTGCTGGTGAGTCTGGCATTTGCCGTTGCACTGCCATTGATTGCCCACCTCGTTATTGCCAACGACTTTGCACAACCTACAGACAGTATTACAAACGAGCAGCTTGCCCGGTACAGCGAAGCATTTGCCACGGCACCGCGCTTTGCGGTGATAACAGTGATAACATACCTGATAATTGCGGTAACGGCAGCAGCTGCGGCAATTATCCCCGCGGCAAGAGCCTGCAAGACAGGCATTGCCGATGCCCTGCGGGAATAACGGCATTTTGGTGCACACGGGTGAAATAACTCTCCCTCTTAAAAGAGGGAGTACCCGAAGGGGGAGGGAGTTACTGTGTGCACGCTAAAAACAACTATAAAACTCCTCCACCGCAAGCGGTAGCCTTCGGCACTCCTTTGGGGACCTAAAGGTCCCGTCGTCGCAAGCAGTGCTGTGGCTCCGCACTGCCCTCTTGCAAAGAGGAGGAGTTAATAAGAAAGAAACAAAAAACAATAAGATGATAAGGAACTACATTACCCAAGCATTCACAATGATGCGGCAGCACAAACTATTCACCGCCATATACATTGCAGGCACGGCAATATCCCTTGCCCTTGCAATGACACTATTTATGGTGCTCTACATACATTTGGCACCCGCCTACCCCGAATATCATCGCAACAGGACTATGAAGCTCTGGGGCTTTGTAATTAAAGACATAGAGCCACGAGAAACGGAAATGATGATAAAATACCTGAGCGGCGGCATACGTTTGAGCAAAGAATTTGCAACAGAAACGATATGCGACATCGATGGCATAGAGCAGATTGCTCTCACCAATCCCAGCTCGCAAATAACGATAAGAGCAAAGGAGACCGGCATCCTAAAAAAGATGGACAGCGGACTCTCTAATGTGGACCACAATTATTGGAAGATGTTCGATTTTGAGTTCATTCACGGCACACCGTTTACAAAAGAAGAATTGCACGATGCCAAGGTGGTGATATCCGAATCATTGGCAAAGGAGCTTTTTGCCCGCACCGATGTGGTGGGCAAAACCATAATAATAGACGACAAAGAGGAGTGCACCATTACGGGCGTTGTGAAAGATGCGCCTCGGTGTATGGCATTTACCTGCTACGATTTATTCTTTCCTTTGCACTACCATATCTTATACGCCAGGCCCGCAGACGAAACCGGCTATGGCGGAAATTACCATGCGCTTATAAAATGCTCGCTTGGTGCCGATATGGAAGATATCAAAAAAGAGATTGACAATCGCTACAGCCGCTATTCGCAGGAGTTTATGCAAAACGACGGCATTGAAAAATACAAGTACGAGATGGAAATTAATGAGAATTGGCAAGAGGCCTTCCTCGGCTTGCACGAAAACATTTGGGATTGTATAAAAAAATTCCTTTATGTAATTATGGCCTTTCTGTTTATACCTGCACTGAACTTGAGTGGAATGATTTCGTCACGTATGAACAGCCGCCTTGCCGAGATAGGCGTGCGCAAGGCCTATGGTGCCACAAACGCGCAGATTCTGTGGCAGTTGCTGTGCGAGAATCTCCTCCTCACACTCATAGGCAGCGTAGTGGGGCTGCTACTCTCATACATTATTGTAAACTCGCTTTACACCTATCTCACCTCTATAATCACGCGCTACGCTGCACACTACGACACACCTATGCATATGTTGTTCTCTACAGAAATATTCATTGTAACACTGTTGCTGTGTGTGCTGCTCAACATTGCATCGGCCTTGCTGCCGGCACTGTTTGCGCTGAAAAAAAATATTGTTCAATCGCTTTATGACAAACGATAAAAGCATTCGTCATTTTGAACGGAGCATTAGCGCAGTGAAAAATCTCAAAAGTGAGTGACAGAGATTTTTCCTCCCTGTGGTCGTCAAAATGACAAATAAAAAAAGAAAATTATGATAACAAAAATTATAAAACAACTATGGAACGAAAGGCGAGGCAATGCTTGGCTTTTTGTCGAACTTATAATAGTATCTGTATTCCTGTGGCAGGCCATAGATCCTTTGTACACATACACCTGTATCTCACAAATACCCAACGGCTGCAAATATGAAGGGCTTTTAACTGCCAGTGCAACATTTCCCAATGAAAGTGCATTGCGTAATGCCTACAATAACACAAGCTACCAAGCACTGCGTAACGATATATTGCAAATATACAATGGGATAGCAGCGTTGCCACAGATTGAAACAATAGTAGATGCGCCACTTGCTCCAATGCATTCCGCTATGGGGAAAGAGTATAATATAGAGGCTCAATATACCCTCGACGGCAAAGAAAAAAGGGTTCAACTATGGAGATATGCGGGTGGAAGCAACTATTCCGAGGTTTTCCACATAACAGACTATTTCACCGGAAAGGTAATGAGCCCGCTCACAAACCCTTCGGACATTTACATATCATACACAGGCGCAATGGAGGCATTTGGCACTACCGACTGCATTGACAAGAGAATTGGCAACATCGATTGGACAACCCAAAACACCACCTTCCACTACACCATAAAAGGGGTGTATAACGACACAAGAGAATCTTTATACGGCCTGCCTATTGCATCTATAATAGCATATTATCCCAAGAGTGATATATCCACCGAATTCGTATTCCGTCTAAAAGAGGGAACAGACCGCGATGAATTTATAAAATACTTCAACGAGAATATAGCTGGCAAGAAGTTAGGGAATATACACATCTGCTCCGAGGTTGCGCAATACGAGGCCACCGTTGCCTATAATGTGGAGACGGAACGGAACAACCACTATTTCCAACTGTTTCTCTCGTTCTTTGCACTCTTCTGCGCCTTCTTGGGCATAACAAGCACATTCTGGATACGCAGCAGCGCACGCCGCGGCGACATAGGCATTATGCGCAGCGTGGGGGCAAGCCGCAGCCGCATAATAGGGCAATTCGTAACCGAGGGGTTGCTGCTGGTGACAATGGCATTTGCCGTGGCACTGCCACTCATCGTACACCTTGTTGCAAGCAACGACTTTGCACAGCCATTAACTGCCACCAACGAAGAACTTGCAGCCTATAGCAATATGTTTGCCCCCCTGCCCCGCTTTGCAGTAATAACCGCCGCCACATATTTTATAATCGCAGCAACGGCGGTAATAGCAGCGGTAATACCCGCGGCAAAAGCCTGCAACACCGACATTTCCGATGCCCTGCGGGAATAACGGCATTTTTGGCGCACACACGAGTGAAATAACTCTCCCTCTTAAAAGAGGGAGTACCCGAAGGGGGAGGGAGTTGCTGAATGCGCACTAAAAACAAGCAACTATAAAACTCCTCCACCGCCAAGCGGTCCCCCTCCTCTATTAAACAAGAGGAGGAGTTAATAAGAAACAAAAAAACAATATTATGATAAGAAACTACATTACCCAAGCAATAACAATGATGCGGCAACACAAGCTGTTCACCGCCATATACATTGCAGGCACGGCACTTGCAATATCATTCACTATGGTGCTGTTTATCCTCTATTACATAAAAATTGCGCCAATCTACCCCGAATATAACCGCCCGCGCACTATGGTGCTCGACTACATATCAATGAAGCTCGACAACACCACATGGGAAATTTACACAGGAGGCTACCCCGGTTTCAACACACTGCGCCTCATAAAGGAACTGCCAAGTTGCGACAAAGCCTGCCTTGTGGTAAGAGACGAAGAGAGGAATGTGCCGTTTTCGGCTACAGGCGATGGCCTCGGTATGGAAACTGCGGTTTTAGGGCTTAATGTGAGCGATGAATTTTGGCAGATATTCGATTTTGAGTTTATAGCCGGTGCGCCAATGCTCACAAATGGAGAAAAACTAACCGTAGATGAGGGTATGTGCGTGATATCGGAGAGTTTTGCAAAAAAACTCTATGGCACTACCGATGTGGTGGGCAGGGATTTATATATTCACGCACTCAAAGCAGGCAGAATATGCGGTGTGGTTAAAGATGTATCGGGTGTAATGAGTGCCACTGCTGCCGATATATATATGCCCTTGCAAAATTTTGAAGAGGGGGAGAGCCTTACCGGTTACTACAGTGCCGAGCAAATGTTCATTACCACCGACAACCCCGAATCGCTCAAAAGCGAGGTAGCCGACCTTGTGGCACGTTACGACCAAGCCGATTTGGAGAATAAGGATTACGAACTGTACGGGCAGCCCCACAGCTACACACACTATGCATTGGGCAACTACTCATTCAAAATGGACGACCTTGAGAACAATGTATGGGATATTGTGAAACGCATTCTTTTTCTGCTCGTTATACCGGCGTTGAACCTATGCGCGCTCATTTCGTCGCGAATGGACGAGAGAATTGCAGAATTCGGCGTGCGCAAGGCATACGGTGCAAGCAGTTGGCAATTGGTAAAGCAGATTCTTTGCGAGAACCTTTTCCTCACCTGCGTGGGAGGCCTTGCAGGCATCGTAATATCATATATAGTTGTGTGCAACGCCAACGATTGGATATTCCAGGTAATAAGCATAGCCCCTAACATAGATAGCGGGTATGGACAATACATAACACCCGAAATGCTCTTTAACATACCGCTTGTATTAACCATATTCCTGCTGTGCGTGGTGCTCAACCTTATATCGGCACTTGCGCCCGCGCTGTGGGCACTGAAGAATCCAATAGTATATTCATTAAACAGTAAGAGATAAACAATGATTACAACCATTATAAAACAGCTGTGGAACAAACGCCGTGCCAATGCGTGGATATTCATAGAACTTGTGTTGGCGGCATATTTCCTGTGGAGTGTTACTGACAGCCTCTATTTCTACACCGGCAACTACCTCACGCCCGACGGGCACACCGCTCACGAGTGTTATGTGGTGGACGTGGATTATGGTATAATATTAGGTGAGGGTGATACCTACATCAGGCAGACTCCTGAAATGCGCCGTGCCAACTACATAGATATTGTGAAGGCCGTGCGCAGCCTGCCCGAGGTTGAATACTACTGCATAGCAGCAAAGAACTCGATACCCGGCAGCAGTTTCAGCACCGACAAGGGAGCATTGGAGCTCAAGAGCGAACTTGCCGACTGGATAACCTTTGTTTCACTGCCCGAGCTGGGCGACGAGCAACCCTTTGCCACCTTTGGAATAGAAGATGCTGCAACAGGGGAAACCATTGTTTTGCCCTCGGCAAGAGGAAACAACGATATATACGTATCGGAGGAGTATGCAAAAGCCCTCTATGGCACTGCGCAGGTAAAAGGGAGAGAGGTGGAATTCGGTTCAAAGTACATAATAGCAGGGGTATATAAGGACTACAAGACAAGCAACAAATATTACACCCCATTGGAGCACTCCATCATTACGTTTACACCCGAAATGAGGACTGCGGGCGATGCCTATCAGGACATTGAAGACAGATATCACTTGGTTATAAGATTGAAGAAGGGAGTTAATCGCGCTGCATTTGAGAAACGCTTTAACGAGGAGATTGCCCCCACCCTGCGCTATGGTTATTTCCGTTGCCACGGAATAAAAAAGGTGAGCGATATACAAAATGAGCTTATGAAAATGACCGGTGGCGAGGGGGATATGAAGATGAACATTGCGCTGTCGCTCTTTGCACTGGGCTGCGTGTTCCTTGGTATGGTTGGTTGCTTTTGGATAAGGGCAAACGCCCGTCGCAGCGAGGTGGGCCTTATGCGCAGCGTTGGTGCAAGCCGCAAAAGGGTTATTGCGCAGTTCCTTGCCGAGGCCGCTATACTCGTAACGCTTGCCTACATTGTGGTGGCACCGTTCCTCATTGAGACAGCCAAAGAGTCGTTGTACTACAACAAGGCATTTGAAATGGGATATATCATAAGTTTTTACTTGGAAAAGATTCCCCATTTCATTATGCACACAGGGTGTAACTACGCAATAATACTCTCCACCGCACTCATTGGAACATACATTGCGGTGAACAAGGTTATAGAGCAGCACCCTGCCGATGCACTGAAAGATTAAGAAACCAATAAAATATAAACATTATGATTAAACTTACAGGAATCAACAAAATTTATCGTACAGACACCATTGAGACACAAGCTCTGGAGAATGTAAACATCGAGGTAAAAAAGGGAGAGTTCGTAAGCATTATGGGCCCTTCGGGTTGTGGAAAATCCACACTGCTTAACATAATAGGGCTGCTCGACGAGCCCACAGCCGGAACGGTGGAGATTGCAGGGTGCGACACCACGGGAATGAAGGACAAGGAGATGGCCGACTTCCGTAACCGCACACTCGGTTTCGTGTTCCAGAGTTTCCACCTTATAAACTCGCTCAATGTGATAGACAACGTGGAACTGCCACTGCTCTACCGCGGTGTCAAGCGCAGCGAACGTCGCAGGCTTGCCAAGGAGATGCTCGAGCGTGTGGGGCTTAGCCACCGTATGTATCATATGCCGTCGCAGCTATCGGGTGGCCAGTGCCAGCGCGTGGCTATAGCCCGTGCCATCATAGGCAACCCCGAGATTATCCTTGCCGATGAGCCCACAGGTAACCTCGACTCAAAGATGGGTGCAGAAATTATGGATATTCTGCACACGCTTAACAAGGAAGACGGGCGCACCATAGTGATGGTTACCCACAACGAGGAGCAGGCGAAGCAGACCTCGCGCACTATTAGGTTCTTTGACGGCCGACAGGTTGAATAGGAGAAGAATAAAAAGATGTATTTCCGCGTTACGCTTGCCTTCAAAATCCTCATTTACGCTTTGTAAACTGCGGTTTTTCAGGCTGCGCAAGCCTTGAACTACATCTTTTTATTCATCTCCTTGTAAAAGAGGAAACTAAGGATTCTCCCAAAAACAACAACAAAATGAGAAGAACAGCACTTATAATATCGCTTCTTGCAACCATAGCGCACGCCGGCGCGGCAAGCGACACATTGCGCCTCACGCTCGACGATGCCATAGTTATGGCACGCACCCGCAGCCTCGATGCAGCCGTCGCGCTCGACGAACTGCGTGCCGCCTACTGGGAATATCGCAGTTACAAAGCCAACCTTCTGCCCGAGGTGAAGATAAGCGGCACAACGCCCTACCTGAGCCGCAGCTACAGCAGTTACCAGAACAGCGACGGCACCTACACATTTGTGCGCAACAACTACCTCGAAGGCAACGGGCGCATAAGCGTGCAGCAGAACCTATGGTTCACAGGCGGCAGCATATCGCTCAACAGTTCGCTCAACTACCTGAACACATTGAGCGGCAGCGGCAACAAACGCTATATGATAACCCCCGTGTCGCTCACACTCAACCAACCACTGTTCGGCGTGAACCATCTGAAATGGAACCGCCGCATAGAACCCGTGCGCTATGCCGAGGCAAAGGCCAATTTCCTCACCGAAACCGAGGAGATTACAATGAGCTGCATAAGCTATTTTTTCGGGCTGCTCATAGCCACTGAGAACGTGAACATTGCCAAGCAGAACCTTGCCAATGCGCAAAAGCTGTACGAAGTGGCTATAACCAAGCGCAAGATGGGCAAGATAAGCGAAAACGATTTGCTGCAGATGCGCCTGAATGTGCTGAATGCCGAGGCCGACCTTGCAAGTTACGAAAGCAACCTGAAAACGGCCGATTTCAACCTGCACACCTTCCTGAACATAGACGACAACGTGAAAATATCGTTGCAACTGCCCGAACGGCTCGCAAGCAACAAGCTGCAATACGACGAGGTGCTCGAAAAGGCCCTTGCCAACAACGCATTTGTCAAGAACATTGAACGCCGCCGCTTGCAAGCCGACTATAACGTGGCAAACGCAAAGAGCGCACTGCGCGACATAAACCTCACGGCACAAATAGGCTACAGTGGCACCCACAGCAACATTCCTGCGGCATATGACAACCTGCTCGACAACCAGATTGTGAATGTGGGAATAAGCATACCCATACTCGACTGGGGCAAACGACGTGGCAAGGTGAAGGTGGCCGAGAGCAATCGCGAGGTAACGCTCAACCGCATAAAGCAGGAGATGCGTAACTTCCACAGCAACCTTTTCATTCTGGTGGAGCAGTTCAACAAGCAGCAAAGAAAACTCGAAATAGCACGCGAGGCCGACGAGATTGCCGGCAGGCGTTACTACACCAATATGGAGACCTTTATGATTGGGAAAATAAGCACGCTCGACCTGAACGATGCACAGATAAGCAAAGACCAGACACGCCGCAACCACCTGTATGAATTGCAGAATTACTGGTATTATTACTACAAGATACGCAGTATTGCGCTATGGGATTTTGAGCATAATTGCGATATTAACGCCGATATTGAGAAACTGATGTAAGGGTACACCTGTATGTGCACCCTCTTTACCTCACCTTCACGGAATCTCAATCTGCAAACAATCGTAGGCAAGATGCACACCCGCAGGCAGGCACTTTTCAATCTTGGCGTGCAGGCCAATGTGGTGCATCATATGGGTGAAATAGGTATCGCGTGGCTTTATCTGCTCCACCACACGCAGGGCCTCCAGCACCGTCTGGTGTGTGCGGTGTGGCTTGGAGAAACGCAAAGCATTTATGACAAGCACCTCCACCCCACGCAGTTTTTCGAGTTCCGACGGCTCTATGTAACTCATATCCGTTATATATGCCAACTTGCCGAAACGATAGCCCATTATGGGATACATACCGTGAAAAACCTTTATAGGGGTAACCTCCACGCCACAAACAAGAAAGGGCGTGTCGGAATCTATGATATTAAGCGCGATATTTGCTGTGCCGGGGTATTTTTTCACACCGAAGCAATAGGGGTACATTGCGTGCACCTGCATCTCGGTCTCGCGGTCGGCATAAATGGGAATCTCCTTGCCACGGCAAAAGGGGCGCAGGTCGTCTATTCCGCCTGTGTGGTCGTAGTGCTTATGGGTGAGCAGCAGAGCATCAATTTTAGGGAAAGGGGTGCGGAGCATCTGTGTGCGGAAATCGGGGCCGCAATCTATGAGTATGTGTGCACCACCCGCCTCTAACATAGCCGAGCAACGCAAGCGTGCATCGCGTGCATCGGTCGATGTACACACCTCGCACGAGCAACCAAGCTCGGGTACTCCTGTAGATGTTCCTGTTCCAAGAAAGGTAAGTTTCATAGGCACTATTCTATTACGTTCACCTCCATTTTAAGTTCCACACCAAAGCGGGTGCGGACAGAATTGCACACCTCGGTAGCAAAGTCAAGGACTTGGGCACCTGTGGCACCACCGCGGTTTATCACTACCAAGGCCTGGTGCTCATATACACCCACCGTGGGGTGCGGGTTCTGCTTCCAGCCACACTGCTCTATGAGCCACCCTGCCGACAGTTTCACGCCATCGGGGAGCTCATATTGCGGCATTTGCGGGTAGAGGGCGGCAAGTTCGCCGGCCTTTGCTTCAGAGACCACCGGGTTCATAAAGAAACTGCCGGCACTGCCTATCTTTTCGGGGGCGGGCAATTTTGCAGCACGTATCTCGCACACTGCACGGCGCACATTGGCAAGTGTGGCACCACCAAGGGCCTCCACCCTCTCTTTTATATTTCCGTATGTGAGTTTGTAATCGCCGCTCTTTTTCAGTTTATATGTAACGTATGTAATAACATTTTTCCCCTTCTCCTCGGCCTTGAATATGCTCATACGGTAGGCAAAACGGCAATCGTTCTGTGTGAAGGTGCGCTTTGAACCATCGGCCACAGCAAGTGCCTCCACGTGGTGAATGAGCTCGCCTGCCTCCACGCCATAGGCACCCACGTTCTGCACCGCGCTTGCACCCACCTCCCCGGGAATTGCCGAGAGGTTTTCCAGCCCGTGCCAGCCGTTGTTTACCGTGTATTCCACGAGGCTGTCCCAATTAACGCCGCTGCCCACGCGCAACAGAACGGAGTGAGCATCTTCCCCCACCACAGCCATATCCATAATGGCCGAGTGCAGAACAGTGCCTGCAAAATCGTTAACAAACAGCAGGTTACTGCCACCGCCTATTACAAGCAGTGGAGCCCTCACTCCCTTTTTGAGTAGCGTTGCAAGCTCTTCTTCAGTGGAGAATTCTATGAATTTTGCCGCCTTTGCCTCAATGCCGAAGGTATTGTGCCCAAGCAACGAATATTGTGTGTATTCCTTTATCATTTTAAGTGTGCCTATAGCATTGTAGCCATCTTATTGCGAAATTACTATTTTCTTGCAACATACACAAAAAGATTTTCCAAAAACAAAATGCAAAACTTTTTTGGGCAGAGAGATTGGCCAGCCCAGACACTGAACGAAATTAAGCAACCGCTTGCATTGCAAAAATAGTTTCACTACATTTGCATTGTTCTTGGGGCGCATACCCCACTGAACAAACATAAATTAATAGGTGTTATTGAATTATCTTTTATTCTTAAATTCTCGCAAAATTTAGGTTGTAGCAAAGATAATGCATTAGCACCACACTTTGGTATGTACAGCCATTATTATGGCTTATTACATAACCTTTGGTGTGGGCTATTGTTTTTATCCGCTACAAAGGCAATGCGAGAAGCCTAAGAATGGGGTAAGGGCAATAATGATCTGACCCCAAGAAGTTGGACGGATTAATAATAAATTTTATTGGTAAAGAGTTCGGTATTGCACCGGACTCTTTCCTTTTAGTCTCAGTTTAATTCTGTCATTGTTGTAGTAATGGATATACTTCTTGAGTTCCTGT
>JAFUOP010000014.1 GCA_017481875.1 Bacteroidaceae bacterium | reverse complement strand
GGCTCGTCCGACATTTATCGGCATCCCGAAAGATAACCACGCTACACCCCAAGACAAAGGTCTTGCTGCGTCCACCGTCATTGACGGTTTTCGATGATACAGACTGCTTTTTCAGTCTTGATTAGCAACTGCTCACTGTCATAAGTGACCACGAACAGTTGGTCTGTACTCATAGCTTTTTCGACATCTCGAAAGCAGGTAATTGGCTACAATTTTCTCCACTGCTCAAAGTCGGCATCGTAGGTGTCGAGGTGCTGACGGGCTATGTTCTCAAGCAAGCCCGAAACACTCATCTTTCGACCTCCGAGTTTGCGTACATAATCTTCAAGTCTATCCCTTACCTCGCAACTGACAAATACAGGTTTGCGGTCGATAATGACGGGTACTTTCAGATAGGCATTGCGGTACTCCTCCAATGAGAGCCTACGTTGCTTGCCACTTACTCTGCGTTGAATGGCGGTTGACTCTACTATAGTCGATGGTTGAGTTCCCTCTATCTCATCCACCATTACAGGGTCAAGAATACTTGTCTCAGGAGAGAAGTTAGCCAACTCCAATTCAACACTCTTTTTAATTTCGGCATCTCTCGCTGCCGATGGCGATACGCTTGGACTGAACATTTCAGTCGAAGCATTCTTTTCAATTGTTTCGGTCTTTTTCATATCTGCAATTTTTGATGTTATCACTCAGGTCTCAGTGCGCACATTGACCAATTGTCGTGAGCAAAGTAAGTGTGTATAGTTCGGTAGGTCAAGCAATTGGATTCTATTGAATAGCTTTGAAATGTTTTGCTATTTGTTGCTGTGGATTGACGGTGAAGAGTTCATAGATTCGCCACTTATGCCCGATTCAGATAAGGGCTTAATTTGAATTTGTCTTGTGGAAAAATCTGTTCAAATAAGAGATTGGATAGAGGGTGTTCCGAGAAGTCGGGAATCCCTACATCCAACCCCATTTTTTTCTTTGGCAAGCGAGACCTATTTCAGTAGTTGCTTAGTTAGTGAATATTGTGTGTAGGTGTGATAACTCTACTGAATATATGAGTATAAGTATTGAAATAGGCTGTTAAAGTGCCACGAACTACGCCATATACTGCAACAAGTCCGATGAGCCATTGGAGTGTGATAACTCCTATATTTCTTTGCACCAACAAAACAGAATGACAGCGAAAAGAAAAATGATTGTAATGATGGATATGATTGGATTTAGTGGGGCGATTTACCGCACCGAATATGTAACGATATGTCAGCCTATGACACGTGAGGACACACCCATTGCAGTATGCTTTTTCGTGCTTTTATTTGCAGTGAAGATATGACAACGAATAATGAGAATGGCTAAGATTAACGATGTGGGCGAAGTGGAGAATGACGCCAGAGAGTGCCAAATGAACGCCACATACTGCCACATCTTCAAAATGCTTGGATGGGTGCTTTAGCCTACTCTATCTTAGCAGAGCGAACAAGAAAATTATGTATAATTAAAAAATATAGACTTATGGAAATTGTAAACATTGAAGCGAGGACATTTGAGGCTATGCTCTCGAAGTTCGAAGTCTTTGCAGACCGTATGGAAAAGCTCTGCACCCTCTACGGTGATATGAGCCAAAGAACGTGGTTGGATAATCAGGATGTGTGCCTTATGCTCAACATCAGCCCACGAACATTGCAGACCTTGCGTGATAACGGCACATTGCCCTATTCACAAATCTGCCACAAGACATTCTACAAGCCCGAAGATGTGGAGCGTATAGTATCGGTTGTGGAGGATAGACGCAAGCGAGAGAGGTATGACAAGAATTTTAACAGTGAATAACCCTAAAACCAAATGCTTATGACAAATCACGTGCAGACACCGGAGAACAACGAGCGATTGAAGAGGTATTTCACAGCATTGGAGCGAATATCGGGTGCAATGGAAAAACTCTTTTCATTAAAGAAGCCATCCATAGCAGGAGAGAGTTTCTATACCGACAGGGATTTATCCGAGAAACTGAAAATCAGTCGTCGCAGCCTTCAAGATTATCGCAACGAGGGGCGTATTCCCTTTATCCGTCTTGGTGGCAAAGTGCTTTACCGTGCATCGGACATCGACAAGTTATTGGATGAGAACTACCGCGAGAAGTTCAGATAGCGACAACGGAGAAACCAAACTGTTTCTTAGAGGGAGGGAGTCTTCCGTCTGTGAAAAAGAAAATCGGATAATGGAGTCAAAAATTGGCTTCATTATCCGATTTCCATTGATTTACCGTTCCTGTCGGTCGGTCGTCTCCGCTGCGGGTACTTCTCTTGTGCGGGCTTGAAAGGGGCAGGTTTTTTCGGGATAATACGCTCTAAGTATGAGAGGAAGATTATCCCGAAAACGGCAGGCCGCCTGAACTTGCCACTTTCAAACAGAGTCCGCACTACCTTTGTACCCGTAGAGGAACGGGCAACCGTTCTTTCATTTCAGCAGGAATATTTAGCATTGCGTGGTGTTATATACATCATCAGATTATCAGGCTTTGTGTTCCTTTGGCATAGTCGGCAGATTATCGCTTCTCTTAATCTATATGCTTCGCAGGTATCAATGCGGAATGCAAGTGCAATTATCATTTGCAGCGAATATATATCAATGCTGTTACCATTCGGCAGGGTAATATATCGTTCCGATTCATACTTCTTGACGATACCACTTTTATATATGGCTCTGATATTGCTACTTAATGTCGGGAATGTTACTCCCAATAACTCTACAAGTTCCTGCGTGCTCATCCATATATCATTAGCGTTGGCGTTTGGGAAATGTACTCTTCCTTGTTCGTCTATTGTGATTATTGCTCGTTTCATACTCCTAATATTATATTGCGTTACAGATACTCTTTTCCATATTCTCCAATTTTGCAGACAACTCAGCCATATCCTGACTAATCTTCTGATTGGTGATTTTTGCGTATATCTGCGTAGTCTTGATGTTCGTATGTCCCAACAGTCGGCTGACAGTCTCAATGGGGACTCCATTGGATAGGAGTATGGTCGTGGCTGCGGAGTGTCTCGCAACGTGATAGGTAACACGAGTCTTGATACCGCATTGCTTGGCTATATCTTTGAGCTTCTCATTACACGCACTATTGCTCGGAACTTTGAAAACGTGGTTATCCCTACCCATACCCTTATATTTCTCGACGATGCGTTTTGGAACATCGAGCAGTCGGATATTGGATTCGGTATTGGTCTTCTTTCTTCTGGTGATAATCCACAGGTTGCCATCGAAGAATGTTTGCAGGTTGTCATTGGTGAGGTTCTTGACATCCGAATATGCCAAGCCCGTAAACACCGAAAAGATAAAGAGGTCTCGCACAAGTTCGTGTGTCTTGCTCTTCATCGGAGCATCCATCATCCGTTGTATTTCATCACGGGTGAGGTAGCCTCTATCAACGCTTTCGGGGCTGTTTATATATCCTGCAAAGGGGTTGAATGGCAATTGTCCCGAATTACGGGCTATGGCAATGATATGTTTAAGCACTATCATATAGCCCCAAACTGTATTGGTGCGACAACTCTTCTCGGTGCGGAGGAAATACTCGAAGTCGTTGATAAATGTGAGATTCAACTCCTTCAACGGAATATCCGTTCTGCGATAGGTGTGTTGCAAAAACTCCTTGATATGGTTGCATACGGTGCAGTATCGGGAATAGGTTGATTTGGTTCGGCTGTGTCCTACCTTCTTTGCAAACTCGATATTATGCTGCTCGAAGAGTTTTACCAAAGTCTCCTGCTTTACTCCTATACCGAGATAGGCATCTTTGAGTTTGGCGGCTGTAACATAGCCATCGCTACGCATCAACTCCTGATAGTGGCGATTCACATCCACACGGATTCTATCAACCGCAGCATTGATTTTCTGTGCTTCGAGGCTCTTGCCCGTAGCACGACCATTCTTTACATCCCACAAACGGAGCGAAACATCCATCTTGCAACTGAATTGCTTTACCTCGCCATCAACGGTTAGACGGCACATCAGCGGAAGATTGCCATTAGGCTTCTCGCTGCCTTTCTTCACATAGAAGAGAATCTTAAATGTACTTCTCATACTCACTAATTTTTTTGTTACAAAATTACTTCTTAGTGAGTTACCTGAGTGTATGCAAAATATTGCAAACCACTGAATACTACAACCTTACTAATAAAAAGCATCCTGATTGTCTGGTAACGATATGGGAACTCAACTTGTGCTTAGTTTTGCCAAAAGGTATTTTTTCAACCTAAGCAATGCACTGAACTCCAAACATAACTCGCAGACAATCAGGATACTTTCTCCTTATCGCAATATTTCGCTTTTTTCTTTTGTGTTTATTTTATAAAGATTTTCTTTTGCGCATATATCATAAATAACTCTTTTTTCAGTTATTTATTATTGAGTGGTGCGCTTTTTATGCTTTAATTTTATTCTGTAATTACATAAAGATGAAAAAAAGCATTATCTTCGCATTGCTTTCGTAAGCATAATTAACCACGAAACAATACAACAAGTGAGACTTATAGTTTTTATACTTTTAGCAATATCGGCGTTGCCAATGCAACTGCTCAAGGCACAAACGGGCGACATTGCGTTTAGCTTTTTACGCCTGCCCTACTCATCGCACGTCGCCGCACTGGGAGGCACAAACATCTCCATTATAAACGACGACATTACATTGGCGGCACACAACCCCGCGTTGCTCATTAACACAACGCACAACACGCTTAACCTCGGATATATGACATATATGAGCGAGGGCAAAGTGGCCGGTGCAGCATACAACCGCGTGTTTGGCGAACGCTCGGCAGGTGCCATAATTGCCCGCTACGTTGATTATGGAGAATTTAACGGATATACCGAGGACAATATTTTCACCGGCACATTCAATGCAAAAGATATGGAATTTGCTGTAACATACAGCTACCTGCTGAGCGACCATTGGAGCGGTGGTGTTGCCGGAAAATTCATATATTCAAAGTACGACGCTATGAGTTCTATTGCTCTGGGAGTTGATTTAGGATTAAATTATTACAAAGAAGAAAGCGACTTTTCGGCATCATTGGTATTCAAGAACCTGGGCGCACAGGTAAAAGCTTTTGAGGAGGATACCGAAAAAATGCCTTTTGACATACAGCTTGGGGTTACAAAAAGATTGTCTCACGCCCCCATTCGCATTTCTGTTACAATGAACAACCTGCACAAATGGAGCGACGACGATTTCTACAATGCCGATGGGAGCAAAGATAGTTTCGGACAAAAATTGTTCAAGCACTTAACATTCGGTGCCGACATTCTGTTGAGCGAAAGATTCTACATTGCGGCAGGATATAATTACCGTATGACCAAGGAGCTATCAACCGACAGCAGCAAATGGGACGGATTAAGCATTGGTGCCGGATTTAACACAAATAGAATAAAGCTTGGAGCATCATACAGCAAGTTGCACGTATCTTCGTCGTCGTTGCTGTTTAATGTATCATATACACTATAAACAAAAATTATGAAGAAAATTGTTATTGCAATAGATGGTTTTTCGTCGTGTGGCAAAAGCACTATGGCAAAAGCTCTTGCCCGCAACATAGGTTACTTATATTTTGACAGCGGGGCTATGTACCGTGCTGTGGCTCTATACTGCCTGCGCAATGGGCTTATAAAGGGAGAAGAGATTGACACCAATGGATTGCGTGCACAGCTTGGTAATATAAAAATAACATTCGAGGCAGACCCTGAAACAAAGAACTCCATTACCCTGCTCAACGGCACAAATGTGGAACACGAGATACGTTCATTGGAGGTATCGCGCCTGGTAAGCCGCGTGGCTGCCTTGGATTTTGTGCGTACAGAGATGGTGGAGCAACAACGTCAAATGGGCAAGCAGAAGGGAATTGTAATGGACGGGCGCGACATTGGCACCACGGTATTCCCCGAAGCCGAGCTTAAAATATTTGTAACAGCATCGGCCGAAGTACGTGCACAACGCCGCTACGACGAACTAAAAGCACGTGGCGACAACCCCGATTATGCAGAGATTTTAGAAAACGTACTGGAGCGCGACCACATTGACCAGACACGTGAAGTAAGCCCCCTGAAAAGAGCCGACGACGCCCTGTTGCTCGACAACAGCAATATGACCCGTGCCGAACAAGAGGCTTGGTTAAAAGAACAATTCATTGCACACACACAATGTTAAAAATAGAGATTGACGACCATTCCGGTTTCTGTTTTGGAGTAACAACCGCCATAAAGAAGGCCGAAGAGGAGCTGCAAAACGGTGGCACCCTCTACTGCTTGGGCGACATAGTGCACAACGGCATTGAGTGCGACAGGCTTAAGAAACTTGGGCTAATAACAATAGACCACGACACTTTTGCCAAGCTGCACAACGCAAAAGTGCTGCTACGCGCACACGGAGAGCCACCCGCAACATATGAAATTGCCCGCAAGAACAACCTTGAACTTATAGATGCCACCTGCCCTGTGGTGCTGAAACTCCAACAGCGCATAAAACAAAAATGGCAAAGCACAGCCGACGAGGAGAGGCAGATAATAATTCACGGGCAGGCAGGCCACGCCGAGGTGCTCGGCCTTGTGGGGCAGACCCACGGCGAAGCCATTGTAATAGAGAACACCGCACAGCTCGACAAGGTTGCGACAGACAAAAACACCTATATATACTCACAAACAACAAAGTCGCTCGAAGGCTACAAACAGATTGTGGAAGCCATTGAACAACGCATTGATAGCGACAAGAAAACCGAATCGTTCGACACCGTGTGCAGGCAGGTAGCAAACCGCATGAGCGGTATTGGCGAGTTTGCCAAGAGCCACCAACTCATATTCTTTGTATGTGGGCGCAAAAGTTCAAACGGCAAAATTCTTTTTAATGAGTGCAAAAGAGTGAATCCCAATTCGCACCAGATTGAAAGCCCGCAAGAAATAGACCTCACGCTCACCGACAATGTAGAAAGCATAGGTATATGCGGTGCCACGTCCACGCCAAAGTGGCTAATGGAAAATTGCAAACAGGAGATTCTAAACTATAATAACCATAAAAACACAGAGCAATGAAAAACAAAATCAATTGTGTGGGAATACTCACGTCGGGCGGTGATGCACCCGGAATGAACGCCGCAATACGCGCCGTAACCCGCGCCTGCATCTATCACGGAATAAAAGTAAAAGGAATCTATCGTGGCTACAAGGGACTCATTACAGGCGAAATCAAGGAGTTCAAGACCGAGAATGTGAGCAACATCATTCAACGTGGAGGAACTATACTGAAGACAAGCCGCTGCGACGAATTCAAGACTGAAGAGGGCCGCGCCATAGGCTACGAAACCCTTAAAAAAGAGGGAATAGATGCACTTGTGGTTATTGGTGGCGACGGCTCCATCACCGGTGCATACAATCTTGCACGCGAATACGACATTCCCTGCATTGCCCTGCCCGGAACAATAGACAACGACCTCTACGGAACCGACACCACCATTGGCTACGACACCGCACTTAACACCATTATGGAGTGTGTCGATAAGATACGCGACACCGCATCGTCGCACGAGCGTCTTTTCATTGTAGAGGTTATGGGCCGCGACGCAGGCTTCCTTGCTCTCAACGGAACACTTGCTACAGGTGCCGAGGCCTGCGTGTTGCCCGAGATTGACCCCGAGTTTGAGCGTATAAACCAATTTATTGCCAACGGCTTGCGCCGCACAAAGAGCAGCAGCATAGTACTTTTTGCCGAAGGGCGCGAAAAAGATTACAATATTATGGACGTTGCCGAGGGTATGCGCCAAAAATTCCCAGAACTCGACGTGCGCGTTTCTATTCTCGGATACCTGCAACGCGGTGGCAGCCCCACAGCCAACGACCGCATTCTGGCCAGCCGCTTAGGTGTTGCAGCCATCGACGCCCTGCTCGAGGGACAACGCAATGTAATGATTGGCTTGCGCAACAACGAAATAGTTTACATACCTTTTACAAAGGCTATAAAACACGATAAGCCCATCGACCACGAAACAGTGCGTGCACAAGAGATTCTTGCATCGTAAGAAGGCAAAGCAACAGCACACAAAAAAAGCCCCAAATTGGGGCTTTTTTTACTATACACGCAGTGCTATTAACAGATTATTCTGCTACAGGAGTCTCCACTGTAACCTCTGCAGGTGCCTCCTCGGTAAAGTCGGGAGCAACTTCGGGATTTACAATGCTATTCTCAACAGCACTCTGCTGAATGATACTCTCGTCTGATACTGTTGCATGAGGTATTGACCATGCTGCAACAATGCTCACAACAACCATAAAGATTGCAAGGCCCCAAGTCAGTTTCTCCAAAAAATCTGTAGTTTTTCTAACACCCATAATTTGGTTAGAAGAGGCAAAGCCCGAAGCAAGGCCACCACCCTTTGAATTCTGAACCAAAACTATCAGACACATTAGCACCGATGCTATTACAATAAGTAAAACGCAAACCAAATACATATTATTTTCTTTTTGTATGTTTAATTATTTTTTCTAAAAATCTAATTTGGTCTGCAAAGTAACGATTTTTATTCGGATATTCCAAACATAACCGTTTAATAATTTCCAGAGCCTTATCATATTTTCCCTGCTTAATATAAATATTAGCAAGCGTTTCCGTGAAAAACGACGTTTCGGGGAGCTGTTCGTCGGGCTCATCTACCACGTGAGAAACATCAGGCAACTCTCCCTCATTTTTTAAATCAAGAGAAATTTTTTCGTTATTACCCGACAGGAACTCATCTATCAGACTTTGACCACGCAACTCGGGAACAGCAGGCTTTGGAGCCTCCTTGGCCAGATAAGCCGAGACATAATCTACAGCAGCAGCCCCCTCGGCCTCGAGAGAGAAGTTATCGGGAGGCAACGTCTCCAGAAATGCATCGATAAGAGCCATTGTTCTATCTACTGCCACATCTGCAGCCTTAGAATCCTCAACCTCGGCATTGCCATAGCCCTCCATAAGTTCAAACAATGCCCAGCGATTCTTAAGGAACAGTGCGGCTTTACGCATCTCCTTACCCAGCTCCACATCGTGCAAGATATAGAGATTTTTAAGCATAAGCAGACGAGCCACGTCAAAAGTAGGATACTTAGCCACTAAAAGGCGAAGCTCGTAAAGCGTATTTCTATTGAGTCGCTCGGGGTGCGATATATATACAGAAAGTGGCTCCATCTGTTACCAATTGGCCAATGCCGCATTAAATATAGCCTCAACAATCTCATTAATCATTTGTGTTACAAGCTCTTCTTGCACACTTTCAAGTTGTTGAGAAGCATCAAAGTCTCTTGTAGCAGAGAAGGTGCGTTCAAAATTACTCTTGCTATCCTTGGTATTCACAAAACGAGCATTCACGCTCATCTTCAACTGCACCATTGCCGAATATCCATCGGAAGATATGGATTTATTAACCTGATCGTATGCAGTAATCTCACCCGACAACTGCAAATCTCCTCCCCTATTAACCTGCGTAAGCTTTGTCTGCTGTATAAAGACATCGCTCAACTTCTCGTTCAACATTGCAGCCATAGGCCCCCACTGGTAAGCGGCACGGTTCTGGAATGTCTCCAATGAGATTGTTTTAACTATAGAATAATCTATAGATGCACCTGTAAATTTATAACTCACTTTACAACCGACAAACAGCAACAGAGCCACAGCCGGCAGCAAAAGAAACATTTTTTTTATCTTATTCAATGCCATACTCTTTTATCTTTCTATAAAGCGTTCTTTCCGATATATTAAGTTCCTTGGCCGCATCACGACGACGACCACGATGACGTTCCAGTGCTTGTTTTATGGTTTTTCTTTCAACATCATTAAGCGAAAGAGTTTCATCGACATACTCCTCGACAAGCTGATGCTCCTGCGCAGATGGTGCTAAATGAATTGTTGGCTTCAAGGAATGGTGTACCACGGGAACAACCTCCTCGGCGTCGGCATAAAGGTGTAAATCTTTGTCGTGCGACGGGCTATGCTGTGCTGCACGCAACCCTTCTATCTGATTTTTCAACTCTGTTATGTCGCGACGCATATCAAAAAGCACGCTATAAAGAATCTCTCGCTCGCTCTCAAAGGTTTTTCCACTACCGCCACTGCTCTTTGCACCAAAAAATGCCGGAAGATTGTTCTTGGGCTGCTCCGGCAGATAATGCAGCACGACATCGGCCGAAACCTTGCGATTAAGCTCTAAAATAGATATTTGCTCTGCTACATTCTTTAACTGACGTATATTTCCGGGCCACGAATATGACAAAAGTGCCTGCTGCGCTTGTTCATCAAGTTCAATGCGGGGAACATTGTATTTTGCAGCAAAATCCATTGTAAACTTCTTGAACAAAAGCAACACATCGTTGCCACGCTTGCGCAAAGGCGGAACTTTTATAGGCACAGTACTCAAACGATAGTACAAATCTTCGCGGAAACGACCGTTGCTTATAGCCTCGGGCAAATTCACATTTGTAGCGCACACTATTCGGACATTGGTCTTTTCTACTTTTGAAGAGCCCACACGCAGGAATTCGCCATTTTCAAGAACACGCAGCAGACGGGCCTGTGTAGAAAGCGGCAGTTCACCTACCTCGTCTAGGAATATTGTGCCTCCATCGGCCTCGCTGAAATAACCCTTACGCTCGCTTATGGCATCGGTAAACGCACCCTTAACGTGGCCAAAAAGTTCTGAATCTATTGTACCTTCGGGTATAGCACCGCAATTCACCGCAAAATACTTGCCATGCTTGCGCACGCTGTTTGTGTGAATTATTTGGGGGAAATACTCCTTTCCTACACCGCTTTCACCCATTATAAGCACAGATAAATCGGTGTGTGCCACCTGTATTGCGGTATCTATGGCACGCATAAGCTCCGGGTCGTTGCCAATGATGCCGAATTGTTGTTTTACCCTCAAAATTTCTGCATTCTCCATAATATTTTATGTTTGCGCTTGTATGCTGACGAAATTACTCATTTTTAATTAAAAACAGGCAATTTTGACACATTTTATTACTTAAAACGGAAAAAGGAAAGGCAATACAAGAATCATCACAATTCCAAGGATTATTTGCAACGGAAGACCAACCTTTACATAATCCATAAAAGTGTATTGGCCGGCGGGCATCACAAGCGCATTGGGCGGTGTAGAGAAAGGCGAAGCAAAGCAAAGACTTGCACCAAGTGTTACAGCGAACAAGAAAGGTACAGGGCTCACACCTATCTGCAAAGCACTGCTCATTGCAATAGGTGCCAGCAGCACTGCCGTTGCCGTGTTGCTGATGAACATTGTCATAAAAGATGTTGTAAAGTAGATTCCTGCCATAAGAGCCAACGGGCCGTAATCGCCAAGACCACTAACCAAAGAATTTGAAATCCACGCAGACACACCTGTTTTTTGCAAAGCCACAGACATAGGCATCATTGCAGCAATAAGCACTATACTTTCCCAATTTATAGTTTTATATGCAGCCTCCACGTTGCGGAAACAGCCGGTAAGCACCATAAGAAGGCCGGCGACCATAACAGCCGTTACCGGGGCTATTGGTATGAAATCGCACGCCATAACCACAATCATTGCAAGCATAATAAGTGCTGCAATAGGAGCTTTGTAGTCGAGAGTAACCTTTGCAGCCTCCTCAAGTGGACGACCTAAGACAATCCACTCGGTGCTCTCGTTTTCAAGAGCTGCAATATTGTCCCACGCACCCTGCACAAGCAACACATCGCCACTGTGAATGGTTTCGTCGGCAATACCTTGCAATATATATTTCTTTTTACGGCATATACCAAGCACGCTTACATTGTACTTAGACCTGAAACTCACCTCTTTAATGGTTTTGTTCACCACGGTAGAGGAGTTCATTATAACAATCTCAGCAACACCAATGTTATAGAAATCAAGCGACTTTCCTTTAGCTTCATCGCTATCGTTCAATATCAACAACTTATACTTTTGTGCAAAGACCTTTACAATCTCTTCGTTACCCGATATGTAGAGCACGTCATCGACACGCAACTTTGTGTCGGAATCTACAGCCTGCTGCACAACATTTTTCAAAATTCGGTGCTGCCCGCGCTCAATGTGGCGCAACTCAATGATATTAAGGCCATATTTTTTGCGAATATCAATCTCGCCTATCATCTTGCCCACAACAAGCGACGATGCTGTAACCTGCAAACGATGCAGGTTATTGGAAATACCATATTCGGCCACCAACGTCTTAAGCGACTTGCCACTGCTGGCACTTGCAGCACTCAAGGCACCGGGTTTAGACAAGAACTTCTTGCTCAAAGGCAGAAGTACCACTGTACCCACTACGGCACAGATGAGACCTACGGGCAGAAAGGTAAAAAAGCCCAGACCTTCGAAACCATTCTTTAGCAACTCGTCGTTAATCACGAGGTTGGGCGGGGTACCAATGAGTGTCATCATACCACTCATACTACTTGCAAACGCCAAAGGCATAAGCAGACGGCTAGGGTTCATCTTCACGCTCATTGCCATACTCACCACAATGGGAATCATTATAGCAACCGTGCCGGTATTGCTCACAAAAGCACCCATAACCGATGTTACTGCCATTACAAGCAAAAACAGCTTCATCTCGCTATTACCTGCAAATTTCATAAGTTTTGAGCTTATCATTTTTGCAAGACCTGTTTGAAAGATTGCACCACCTACGACAAACAACCCCACCATCATTATTATCACATTGCTTGAAAAGCCCGAAAGAGCCTCTTCGGGGGTAAGAATACCGGCCGCAAGCAGTGTTACAAGTGAGCAAAGAGCCACTATATCGGAGCGCAACTTGCCACTAATAAAAAATATTACTGAAAGAAACAGTACAATAATTGTAAGTACCATAGTTGGGATTTTCTATTTTTTTGAACTGCAAAATTAATAAAATTTAGCGGCAAAACCAAGCCGTTTTAACAACTTAACAACTGTAACATCTATTTTTCTTTTTATAACATTTTGCAACAACACCAAGGCCTCTGTTTCCAAAACAGATATTATAGTTTCAAAAAATGCATTTTTACCCTTTTTACCGCAATTTTTCCGGCACGAAAGAGAGGAATAACAAGTTTTCTATATATTTTTGCGGTATAGTAAAAGAAAAGTTCTATTAGAATATTAAAATACATAGTGCTAACGATAACCACGATTGCGGTTGTTATATACTCCGTGTCGTTGTTGCTGCGTCTCGATTCTGTACAGCATCGGGCTGCAGACTATGTAACCCAAGCCATACAAGAACTCAGCGACCTGCCTGTCGGCATAGGTTCGGTGCAGGTGCAGCACTTGAACAAGGTGGTACTCAAAGGGCTCTATCTCACCGACGAAAGAGGCGACACAGCTGTGAACATTCCCAAAATCACCGCCCACCTGTCGCCACTGCATATGCTTAAAGGCGACATACACATAAACACATTGATAATTGGGAACCCGCAAATAGCACTATACCGCGAGAGCAACAACTCGCCCATTAACATACAGTTTGTGCTCGACAAATTGGCGGGAGACAGCACAAAAGATAGCAGCAAACTACCCGATATAAGAATTAATCAGATACAGCTATACAATGGCCGGGCAAGCTATCACATAAGAACAGCACCCAAAGCCGAGGGAGCGTTCTCCGCGCAACACATTGATATTAGCGACATTATTTGCAACTTATCACTTAAAAAGCTAAACAGCGACACACTAAGCCTCTACATACGCTCTATCAGTGGCAAGGAAAGTTCCGGAATAAAAATAGAGCAACTACAAGCCAGGGTGAATGCAACCCCGCAGGCTATCAGAATAGAGAACTTTAAGCTGAAAATGCCCGCAAGCGAGTTGCGGGCCGATGAACTTAAACTAAAAAGCAACGGGAAAAGAGCATTTGAAATTTATGGAGATGTTTATAGCAACACAATTTCAGCAAGTGATTTCAGTTCATTGCTACCCATAGCCACAACAGAACTCCCTACTTTGAGCCTGCGTATAAAAACAAAAGGAAACAATAAAAAATTAGCAGCTGCAGCAACAATCGAAACCGCAGACAAAAGCATATCAATAAAAACAAACACAGCAATCACCAACTTTCTCAATAGTGAAAAACGCACTATAGATTTTAATTTAGCCAACGGAAAAATTGAGACTGCAGCTATTTCACACATACAAAGAATCATAGGCGACAGCACCGGCAAGTTTGACATAATAAAGCGTTTAGGAGACATAGAAATTAGCGCGCACACACACTACGCCCAAGAAGAGATAAAAAGCGATATAAACCTGCAGACAGCCGGCGGGCACATCGCGGGCAGGGCCATAATAGACAAAGACAGGAACTACTCTACTACCCTGCAGGCTACAGCTATAGACCTGGGGGCAATACTGCAAGAAACAGAGCTCGGGAAATGCAATGCCGAATTTAATGCAAGCGGAATATACGACAAAAAAGCACCAATAGGCTCTTTCTACTCCAATATAAGCAACTTAGAGTATAAAGAATACACGTACAAGCCAATCTTAGTTGAAGGCAACTACAATGCAACAGACTTTGCAGCAACTGCAAGATTCACCGACGATAATGCCTGCGGAGAGGTAAATTTCTACACTACAAACAAAGACAAACATCAAGAATTCAGGTTAAAAACCAGAATTGACTCTTTGAGGCTGCAAGAAATAAATATAAGCAATGAAAGCAAAGGGACACTTTCGGCAATGATAGAGGGCGATTATGAAATACACAACAACGGAAAATCGCAACTCGACGCACGCATTTACAATATCACCCTTGCTACCCCCGAAGAGAAAAAATCTCTACGCACATTTCACATAACAGACAACAACCTGAGCGACACACGACTCTTGCTCATATCTTCCGACTTCTTGGATATGAATATTGCAGGATATTTCAGTTACAAGAGAATAATAAATACCTTTAACAACATTCTGTATAAACACCTACCTGCACTCTCAAGCCAAGAACGCTATGCGGTGTCAAATAATGAGTACAGCTTTAAGATAGACATAAAAGACACTAATTGGCTCAGCGACCTGTTTGGCCTTCCCATTAAAATAAATGAAAACTCCAGCATCATTGGCAGTTGCAGCGATAACCGAAAATTCTTTTACGTAACAACACAACTGCACAACTGTGATATCGACGGAAGTAAATACCGTAATATAAATGCTACCGCTATTGCCACAGACGAAAAAATAACGCTTGACGCAAAAGCGGCGTGCCCGCAAGTTGTCAATGGAGCTCTGCTTTATGACAAGCCGGAGAATGACATCGCCATAAACATAAGCTGCACAGCCGACAACGACCAAATAAACAGTGATATACACTGGGAGCGACAAGTATCACCCGTAAACAAAGGAGCACTGGAGCTCGACATTGCATTGTCAAAAGAGAAGAACAAGAATACAGCATTCGAGGCCAATATAAAGCCTAGCGACATTATATACAACGACACACCTTGGAAGCTGAATGCTTGCCACATTGAGAGCAACGGGAATAAATATGCAATTGATAAATTCCTCCTGCAGAGCGACAAACAATGGATAAAAATAGATGGTAAAGTGGGCGACGATGAAGAAGATATTCTATCTATAAGCCTAAAAGATATAAGCGTAGAGGACATTCTAAACCTTGCGAACTTCCACTCTGTTGAGTTTGGAGGAGGGGCTACCGGCGAGATAACCCTCTCACGAATGCTCGACAACCCACAATTCAGCAGTGAGCTTAACGTAAAGAACTTCTCCTTTGAACAAGGATATATGGGCGACCTGGAGGTCAAAGGTATGTGGCACGAAGAAGACAAAGCTGTATATTTGAGTGGAAACATATACGACAAGGAAAATGCAAAAACCGCAGTGAATGGCCTTGTATCACCTGCCAACGACACAATTAATTTAAGAGTAGATGCCGACAGAGCAAGGGTGGAATTCCTCAACAGCATGCTTGACGGAATACTATCGGAAGTCGATGGCAATGCTACCGGAACAATTTCTGTAGTAGGGCCGCTTGGTAGCCCTAATCTTATAGGTGAAGCACGTATCAATGGCTCACTCAAGTTAAATGTTACAAACACAAAGTACAACCTGCGCAATGGCACTGTGAGCCTCACTCACAACAACATAGCATTAAAAGATTTCCCTATTGCAGACATATACGACAACCAAGGAACGCTTAACGGTGATATAAAACATAATAGTTTAAGCGACTTCACCTGCGCACTAAACATAAATGCAAACAATATGCTTGCCTACCACACCGAGGGATTCAGTGATATGCCCTTCTATGGCACCGCTTTTGTTACAGGACAAACAACCCTCACTGCCGACGACCGGGGTATATTCCTGCACGCTAACCTGCGCAGCAACGAAGGCTCGTCATTCGTATATGATGCCGGCACCATAGGAAGTGTAACCAATAACAATTTCATTGAATTTACTGACAAAAACAAGCGACAGCAACAGGTAGAAAAGAACGACATAAAGGAGATACACAGCAACAGCCTTTTAAGCCGTTTAAACCTTGAATTCATTCTCGACATTACACCGGAAATGCAATTAAAGGTTTTTACCAACGTTAAGACAGGCGATTACATAGATTTCTACGGTGAGGGCCCCATCACAGCCATTTACGACGAAAAAGACGGCTTCAGCATGAAAGGCCGCCTCGACCTTGAACGCGGAACATACAAATTTACAATGCAGGACATCTTCCCCAAAGAGTTCGATATAATAAAAGGAAGTACATTAAACTTTGAAGGAGACCCGTTTGCCGCCGAGCTCAACTTAAAAACAAAATACCTTGTACCAAGTGCCTCGCTCAGCGACCTCGACCCCAACGGTAAACGCCATAAAAGCGTGAAAGTGAACTGTCTTATGAACATTACCGGTAAATTAGAGGCTCCACAATTGAATTTCGACATAGAACTGCCCGATGCCAATGAAGAACAGCGTGAGTTGCTGGCAGGTGCCATAACCACCCCCGAGCAAAAAAACATGCAGTTTATATACCTTATGGGTATAGGCAAATTCTACACATACGACTACAACCGCAACAATAGCGACACCGAGAGCTCCACCGCTATGGAATCGCTCATTTCAAACACAATTTCAGGGCAGCTCAACAACATGCTATCGCAAATCATCGACAACCGCAATTGGAATATATCGGGTAACTTCAGCAGCAGCGAGCGCGGGTGGAACAGTATGGAGGTGGAGGGCATACTCGAAGGCCGACTGCTCGACAACCGACTGCTCATAAACGGCAATTTCGGTTACCGCGAGAACCCTTTGGCAAACACTAACTTTGTAGGTGATTTCGAGGTACAATGGCTGCTCGATAAAAACGGCAAGGTAAGCCTCAAAGCATATAACAAGACAAACGACCGCTATTTCTCGGAATCGACACTCACAACACAGGGTGCCGGCATAATTCTCCGCCACGACTTCAATGAATGGCTCTGGTGGCTCAAGAATAGCAATAAAAAAAGAGAAAACAAGAGAGAAAGCAAAGAAACAGAAAAATAGTACTATCTTCGCAAAATTAACAAGAAAAACAGAACAGATGAGAAATTTTATAACCGTAAACGACATAGGCGACCTTAAGGGCGCAGTGAAAGAAGCTTTGGAAATAAAAGCCGACCGATTCAAATACAGCGAGCTTGGCAAGAACAAAACCCTTATGATGGTATTCTTCAATTCGAGCCTGCGCACCCGCCTAAGCACACAAAAAGCCGCGCTAAACCTGGGTATGAATGTCATAGTACTCGACATAAACCAGGGCGCGTGGAAACTGGAAACTGAGCGTGGCGTGATAATGGACGGCGACAAGCCCGAGCACATATTGGAAGCAATCCCCGTGATGGGTAGCTATTGCGATGTGATAGGCGTGCGCTCATTTGCCCGCTTCGAAAACAAGGCAGACGACTACAATGAGGTAATCCTCAACCAATTCATCAAATACTCTGGCCGCCCCGTCTTTTCAATGGAGGCAGCGACCCGCCACCCCTTGCAGAGTTTTGCCGACCTCATAACCATAGAGGAGCACAAGACCAAGGAACGCCCCAAAGTGGTGCTCACCTGGGCACCACACCCCAAGGCACTGCCGCAAGCCGTTCCCAACTCATTTGCCGAGTGGATGAACGCCGCCGACTACGATTTTGTAATAACACACCCCAAAGGCTATGAGCTCGACCCCGCTTTCGTGGGCAATGCACGTGTAGAGTACGACCAGATGAAAGCCTTCGAGGGAGCCGATTTCATATATGCCAAGAACTGGGCTGCATACACAGGCGACAACTACGGCAAGGTAATATGCACCGACCGCAGCTGGACTGTGAGCGATCGACAAATGGCTGTTACCAACAACGCCCATTTTATGCACTGCCTGCCCGTGCGTCGCAATATGATTGTAACCGACGAGGTGATAGAGAGCCCTCGCTCACTTGTGATACCCGAAGCTGCCAATCGCGAGATTTCGGCCACCGTGGTACTTAAAAGAATAGTAGAGAGCCTCTAGCAAGATGCTCACTGCGCATACACTAATATTCTTGTTAACCATAGCCGCCAGCTTCATACAAAGAGCAAGCGGCTTTGGTTTTGGGATATTTGTGATGATGTTCTTCCCATTCATTCTTCCATCGTACGGCGAAGCTACCACTCTATCGGGCCTGCTTGCGGGCACAACCGCACTCTTCATAACACTACGCCACTACAAGCAAATATGCTGGAGCAGTGTTGCCATTATAATACTGTTCAATATTATAGCATCGTATTTTGCTATAGAGACCGTTTCGGCAGTGGGCAACGCCACAATGAAACGCTGCCTTGGTGTGGCATTGGTTGCAGTATCGCTCTATTTTCTCTTTTGGGAGAACAAGATATCGCTATTACTGCAATCCAAGGCAGCACGCGCAGTTATAGGCACCATTAGTGGTATTATGGGCGGAATGTTCGCAATGCCGGGACCTCCCGTGGTGCTCTACTGCATAGGAGCCATAAAAGACAAAATGCAGTATATGGCCACTTTGCAGGCACTTTCGGTGGTATTCAACCTATTCTACACCACATTCCGTATAAAGGCTGGTTTTTTAACAGACAGCACGCTCACCTATTGGGCCGTAGGCTGTGGCGGCATAGTTATAGGTTCACTCATTGGAGCGTGGTGCTTCAAGAGAATAAGCCGCCACACACTCAAAAAAGCTGTGTGTATTCTAATGATTATTAGCGGTATAATTGCCGCAATGTAAGGAAGGGGTTATTTGTTCTTCTGCTCACGCAACCATTTTACAGTGCGTGCAACACCCTCGATGCGCGAAACAGGCAGATTGGGAGCAATTTTGCGAATATTTTCGGTATTCACCACATTGTCCGTTGTCATATTTTTCAAGCGGAACGAGGTCATTGGGAAGGGAATATGTATTTTCTTTAAAACATCACCTACAAACGCTGCAGCCTGCAACAAAAAGAAAGGCACTGTGGGAATATATACCCCGGCCTCTTTACCCACCTCTTTGGCCCACTCCGAAATATTGTAAGGCTCGTAGTCGCCAATGTAATATACATTGGAATTCACACGTTCCTCGTCGGCAGCGAATATCGCCATTATCTGGTACACCGCATTGTCAATATAACCATAGGTTTTGGTGCAAGCCTCCTTGCCCATATTCACATAAGTGTGGGCAAGAATCATTTTGAAAAAATTGGCATAAGGAACACCAAACCAGGGCCCCCAGATAGATGTGGGGCGTATTATACTCCAACAATAAGCAGGGTTATTTTTTTTAATAATAGTTTCTGTTTTCACCTTACTTTCTCCATAGAATGTAGAGGGCGAATAATCCTCGTCGTGAGTGGGAATATAACCTACGCGACACACAAGCATAGAAGATGTAAACACCGCGCGTTTAAGGTTCTTAAGCCCATTGAGTGCGCATAGCAGATTTTCCACACCTGCCACGTTGGCATCGTAATCCTCTACAGATGTGCCCATTAAATCGGTGCGGGCCGCCAAATGCAGTACGTATGTAGGGTTAAACTCGGCAACTGCAGCCACAAGAGCAGCTTTGTCGCGTATATCCACATTTTTCCAATAACGACGATGGCTACCGTTCTTGGGCTCAACAGAATCTATATTCAACACCTCATACTTACCGGTAGATATGAGATGCTCCACCACATTGGTACCTATAAATCCACTACCACCTGTTACTAAAAACTTCTGCATTGACATTATCTTATAAGAGAAAACATGAACATATATAATCTGTAGCTCAACTGTTGCATAAATGTGAGCCCCGATTTTTCTGCTGTAGATGAAACATTCTGCCCGTGTCGCCTGTAATAGAGCAATGGTTCCTGAATAAACAGGGGATTGCCATATTTTTCGGCAACCACACCAAGCCATATATCGTGTGAAGCAATTTTAGAAGGGAAGGGCATTGCACGCTTCAACAACTCGCGACGAAAGGCCATACAGCAACCACTGTATGAGTTACGCCACAATGTGCGCCAATAACCACCCGCAGAGCGATTCTGCGAGAAGAAGTCCACCCCCAACGGCTTGCCCTCGGAATCTACAAGCAGAGAGTTGTGATTAACCGCAATATGCTTGCCAAGCGCATCAACGCACACCTGCACTTTATTGGGCAGCCACACGTCGTCTTGGTCGCTTAGGAATATATAATCGCCACTTGCATTCTTCAGAGCATTTTCAAAGTTGTGCACAAAACCTCTTTGAGTGTTGTGAAACAATTTAATGCGTTTGTCGGCATACGATTGCAGAATATCGAGCGTGGCATCGGTACTGCCATCGTCCGACACAACAACCTCGTCGCCCTCGCCCAGCTGTGGCAAGATTGAGTCTAACTGCTCGCGCAAGTAACGCTCGCCGTTGTATGTAGCAATGCAAACGGAAATCATCATCACCCCTTTTTGTATAGAACGTAATATTTCAATTTATAGTATATATATTTGAAAATATTTCCGTAACCCACACTTTTGAGCATACGGTAATTGGAGCGATTCTCTTTAAGCACACTCTTGAGCGACATAAAACGCTTCATAAAATAGTTGTAACGCAGGTCGTGAGCACCCAAAGTATTTTTGCCGTGTTGCCTGTAAAGGATTAGCGGCTCGGACACATCGAACACCCTGCCACCCTGCTTCAGCGAGCAGAGGAGCACCCACACATCGTGCATCAGTGTTTTACTTGAAAAAGAGAGTGAAACATTCCTTGCTGTGCGGTTGAACATCATGGTACAACCGGTTACAAGGTTGTGCCCTGCCTGCTCGGCAAATGTAGTCAGCAGTGCGGGGTTTATGCGCGACATTTCCCAAAACGAGGGAGCTATCTGCTTTAAATCGGCATCTACTACCGATAAGTCGGTATGCACCACAAGAGGGAGCTCGGTGCCACACTCGGCTTCGGCCCTCTTAAGACAAGCAAAAGTTTTTTCTATCTTAGTAGGCAACCACACATCGTCTTGGTCGCAGAACATATAGTACTGTGCATCGACCGTGGACAGCAATGTCATAAAATTCTTCATTGCACCCAGCTTGGTACTGTTGGGCAACAATTTTATGCGTGCATCTTGTGCAGCCTCGGCCTTAAGATAGTCGGCAGTGCCGTCGGTAGAGAGGTCGTCTTGCACATACAACACCCAATTGGAGTATGTTTGTGCCTTAAGTGAGGCCAGCTGCTCGGGGAGAAACTTCATACCATTATACACTGCCATAAGTATTGAAATTTCCGGTTTGCAACAGTAGCCTACCCTGTTTTCTGTATCTGTGTCTGGTGTATTAGCCATATATCTTTTTATGCGGTCCACAAAGGTACAACTTATTTTGTATTTGCAAAAGTTTTTCAAAACAACGGCACAAAACAGAAAATATAAGAATTTGGAATAGGCTTAATATAGCAGCCTTTAAATAACCATTTTGTAGAAAAACATAAAAATTAACCTTTATTAACTACAAAAATTAGTTTACCAACTAAAATTTTTAGTTCTTTGCACTCAACTAAAAAATATAGTTAGCCAAAACACCTGTATTATGAATAAAGGATTAACAAAAAGAGAAGAGGAGATAATGAATATCTTCTGGGCAAAAGGCCCGCTGTTCGTGAAAGAGCTTATACCGTTTTTCGACGAGCCCAAGCCCCACATAAACACTCTATCGACCATTGTGCGCGGGCTGGAGGAGAAGGGATACATTGCCCACAAGGCATACGGCAACACATACCAATACTATGCCGCAGTGAGCAAAAACGAATATGGCAGAAAAAGTTTGAAGGATATTGTGAGCCAATATTTCAAAAATTCGTACCTGGGCGCAGTGTCGTCGCTTGTGGAGGAGGAGAAGATTTCGCTCGAGGAACTCACCGAGCTCATTGAAAAAGTAAAAAAGCAGAAATAAAGACCACTCCCCAACCACTAAAAAACCACCCGCTATGGAAGCACTCCTTATATATTTACTGAAATCGGCCACACTGCTCACCGTGTTTGTAGCACTCTTTGTGGCACTTATGCAGCAAGAGACCTACCACAAGCTCAACCGCTTTACACTGCTTGCAATTATAGCCCTCTCGCTTGCCCTGCCGTTTGTAAATTTAGGTATAGAGACACCATTCTCACGCCTTTTTCCCGAAGAGCCCGCACCCACTGCAGCAAAAACAAGTATTGAGATTGCAAGCACCGAGATACTCGCAATGGCACAAACAGCACCCACAGAGCCCGCCACCGCTATTGAGTGGAGCAGCATAGTTGCTGCAATATACCTTGCGGGAGTCGTTGCGTTGTTTGTGCGCCTTGTATTTATGTACATGGGGCTTGCAAGAACAATCAGGCGAGGCACACCCACACCCGCCGGGGAATACACGAGCGAGAAGATACACCTGCGGGTGAGAGAGGAAGAGGAGATAAAGCCGTTCAGCTGGTTCCGCTATGTGGTTATAAACAGAACCGACCTGCGGGAGAGCGGGCGCGAAATTATCACCCACGAGGCTGCACACGCACGCTCGCTCCACTCATTGGACATTGTAGTAACCGACCTTCTTATACTATTGCAGTGGTTCAACCCTATGGCGTGGTTCACCAAATACTGCATAAAGAACATACACGAATATGAGGCCGACGAGGCTGTCATAAACAGCGGAACCAATGTAGAACGATACCAGCAAATGATAATAAAAAAAGCCGCTGGCGCAAGGCTCTACTCTATTGCCAACAGCTTTAATCACAGTTCAACTTTTAAACGTATAACTATGATGTGTAAGAAAAAATCGAACAAGTGGAGGTGTACTAAAGCACTGTACATACTCCCTGCGGCAGCTATTGCCGCGCTGCTCTTTTCGCAGCCCGAGAGTGTAAACGCCGTCGAGCAACCGAGCGATGGCAAAGTTACGGAATTTGTTGCAAACAACCAAACGGAAACGTCTGCAACCGCACCAAGCGAGAGCACCGCAAACAGGCGCAAGGTGGCAGCAGTGGGCGAGGTGAAGCACACACAACCGAGCGACACCACACAGGTATATCAGGTGGTGGAGCAGATGCCACAATTCCCCGGTGGCTCAAACGGATTGATGACATACCTTCGCAACAGCATCATCTACCCAAAGGAGGCGCGCGATGCCAATATACAGGGCAAGTGCTTTGTAACCTTTGTTGTAGATAGCAACGGCAATATAAAGGATGCCCGCGTACAAAAAAGCAGCGGCAACGAAGCACTGGACAAAGAGAGCGTGCACGTGGTTGAGAGTATGCCACGCTGGACACCCGGCAAGCAGAACGGCAAGAACGTGGCGGTGCAATACACCCTGCCCATTATGTTCCGCCTGCAAGGTGCCCCGCAACCCAAGACCAACAAGGATATGCTGTTGCTGAACGAGGATCTGAACAAGGAGTCGCCCCTGCTTATCATAAACAGCGCGGTATACGAAGGCAATGCAGGCATCATCAACAACATAAAGGAAGAGGATATTGAGAGCATAAATGTTCTCGAGGAGGAAGCAGCCACAAAACTATATGGCGAAAAGGGCAAATACGGTGCCATCGTGCTTGAACTTAAAAAGCACATGCAGTTCGACCCAAAGAGCTTTACCTACGACGATGCAAGCAGCAGCAAGGAGCCGCAAATATACCAATTCAATGTGGGCATAAAGCAGGGCAATTCGACACCTGTAAAATTCGACACCCCGGGAGCAGTGTTCATTGGAGATACAAGCGACCTGCAACTGGGCAACAGAAAGACGGTGCTTGAGAGCGGGCTCACCGAAGGGAGCGTTACAATAGAATTCAATGTGGAGACTGACGGCACCATCACCTTTGCCAAGGTAACAAAGAGTTCCGGCAACAACGCTGTGGATAGCGAGGCATTAGCCCTCATCTATAACACCTACAAGAAGTGGAAGCCTGCCACAAAAGACGGCAAACCAGTGCGTTCGAGGCCCTCATTGACTCTCACATTCTCAAAAAAGGGTTAAGGAGGTACACTAAAGAATCATAACGTAAAAAAAAGAATTATGGCGACCAATCTACTTTTTGGTCGCCATATCTCTTATACTACTAAATGTTATGCACATCGCACACAAGAACAAAATAATCAAGCTTCGCGCACAAGTGCAGCAATGAACTATAATGAAATTTCGGTTTATTTCCTATAATCGTTAAAGTTGTATCGAAAATTCCTATTGTTGAATTTCCTTTCGTATTCTTCTCTTTTGTGAGGAAACAATGCCGGGTAATTTATTCCATCGTAGAAATATTCAAACGCAATGCGGGAAATCTCCAATTCTACCGGAAATTTATCTTTGTTTCTGCTATATAAATCCTTGAAATGCTCTTCTCTATTACATTCTGTTACTGTGGACCAACAGAATTCCCAAAATTGCATTTGATGTCCTTTTCGCAGTTTAGACAGATAGCAGAATACCAAATCCTCGTGACCAAGTATATACCCAATCAAATAATCCTGATAAACACTTGTACATTCACAGTTCTCCTTCATACCGATTGTAAGGTCTATTATCTTTTTGCATAGTACCGTATCACTTATATGCGACAATCCTATCAATGTCGTTAAATGCTCGGTACACATATTGCTCATTGAATAATCGAAGTTCTCATCGTCTATGTATGAGTATGTCATATAAAATTCCAACCACGTTGTGGGATATGCCTCCAAAAACTTCATTTCAGTTTCCGATGTACGTTCTCCATTTATTAGAGTTCTGAATGCATCATTCAATCTTGCAGTATCGACAGGAAAATATTGCGCAGTTGCGGTTGTAAGCAGCATACCAAGTAGCAGTGTGGTACAAAATATCCGTTTCATATATCTATTATTTGTAAAGTTCCTCATTCTTTGGAATCACCTCATATCCCCCACTCATAATTGCGGTATCGCTATTTGGTGTTCTCGCTTTTTCAAAATCTATTTTTGCTTCCAAGAAGAAACCTTTCATAGAATCGACTTTATTGCCTTGTCCGTCATATGCAATCGCGTTTGACCGCCATAATATTTTTACTTTGAAAATTTCCTGTCCTCACCCCAGCAGAAATTCATAAATGCACGTATCTTTTGCTCGGCAGGGTTGTCCTGCGGCTGCCAGAAGGAGAATGTGCGGCCTTCGTCGGGCAGGAACTGTTGCTTTACAAAGTGGTGGGGATAGTCGTGGCTGTATTTATAGCCGTCGGCATAGCCAAGCTGCTTCATAAGTTTTGTGGGGGCGTTGCGCAAGTGCAGAGGCACAGGCAGGTTACCTGTTTCGCGCACCTTCTCCAATGCGCTGTTTATGCCCATATATGCCGAATTGCTCTTGGGCGAGGTGGCAAGATAGACGGTCGCCTCGGCAAGAGGAATGCGCCCCTCGGGCCAGCCTATCTTCATAACGGCATCGAACGCCGCATTGGCAAGCAGCAAGGCGTTGGGGTTGGCAAGGCCAATATCCTCCGATGCTGATATTATGAGGCGGCGGGCTATGAATTCAGGTACCTCGCCCCCTTCTATCATACGGGCAAGCCAATATAGGGCTGCATCGGGGTCGCTGCCACGAATGGATTTTATGAAGGCCGATATAATGTCGTAGTGCATCTCGCCGTCTTTGTCGTATGCCAGCGGGCTCTGCTGCAGGCACTGCACCACCTTATCGTCAGTAACAACCACGGGCGATTCACTATCGGCCTCCACCACAAGCTCCAGAATATTGAGCAACTTGCGTGCATCGCCACCGCTGTAACGCAGCATTGCATCGGTCTCTTGCAGGCGCACGCCACGGCTTTTGAGAGCCTCATCGGTAGTTATTGCGTAGTTGAGCAGCTGCATCAGGTCCTCTTTTTCAAGGGACTTGAGCACATATAGCTGGCAACGCGACAGCAAGGGGCGTATTACCTCGAACGAGGGGTTCTCGGTTGTTGCACCAATTAAGGTAACAACACCTGTTTCCACCGCGCTCAATAAAGAATCTTGCTGCGACTTGTTGAAACGGTGAATCTCGTCTATAAAGAGTATTGCGCCGCCACCCGAAAAGAGGGGCGAGTTTTTTGCCTTATCTATCACCTCGCGCACCTCCTTCACCCCCGACGAGACTGCATTGAGAGTGTAGAAAGGCCGGTTGAGTTTATGGGCTATAATTTTGGCTATGGTTGTTTTTCCCGTGCCGGGAGGACCCCACATAATGAACGAAAGTATGCGCCCCGAATCTATCATACGGCGCAGCACAGCACCCTCGCCAACGAGGTGCTGCTGCCCTACATAATTTTCGAAAGAGGTAGGGCGCAAGCGTTCTGCAAGTGGTTGTGCCATAGCCTTCTATTCTTTTTAGCTAAGACCGACGATTTCACCATTAATGTAGTCGATGTGGTTGGCCTGGGGGTCCTTGGGCAAGCCGGGCATACGAATGATGTCGCCCGCTATGGCAACAATCATTTCGGCACCTGCGTTGAGAACAACGTCGCGTATCTGCAGGTTGAAGCCCTTAACGGCACCATACTGCTTGGCATCGGCACTGAAAGAGAACTGTGTCTTTGCTATGCACACGGGGAAGGCCGACATACCGAGCTTTTCGGCAAGCTTTATGCGGTCCATTGCAGGTTTGGCGAATGTAACCGATGCCGCGCCGTAAATATTCTTGGCAACCTTCTCTATTTTTGTGGCTATGCTGTCCTCGTCGCTATATGTGAATTGCAGTTTCTTCGAAGGGTTGTTGGCTATTGTATCTACCACAATCTGTGCCATTTCAACAGCACCCTCGCCACCCTGTGCAAAGGCATTGTTTATAACAAAGGGCAAGCCAAGCTCCTGCTCAACGTGTGCACGCAGCAAGGCCATCTCCTCGTCGGTATCGGTAGCAAAACGGTTGAACACCACAATTACCGACTGTCCGAAAGACTGCAGGTTGGCAACGTGGCGGTCGAGGTTGGCAAGACCGTTGCGCAAGCCGTCCATGTCGGGCTCCTTAATTTTGTCGAGCTCCACACCACCGTGCATCTTCAAGCCCTGTGCTGTGGCAACTATCACTGTTGCATCGGGCTGCAAGCCACTCTTGCGGCAGAGTATATTATAGAATTTTTCCGCACCCAAGTCGGCACCGAAGCCCGCCTCGGTAATTGTATATTCACTGTGGGCAAGGGCCATTTTGGTGGCGAGCTGCGAGTTACAGCCGTGGGCAATATTGGCAAACGGGCCACCGTGAACAACGGCAGGAGTATTCTCGGTAGTCTGCACCAAGTTGGGCTGAATGGCGTCTTTCAACAGCACCATAATGGAACCTGCAACGCCAAGCTCCTTCACGGTGAAAGGAGCACCGTCGTAGGTATAGCCCAAAAGTATATTTTCTATGCGGCGACGCAAGTCGTTCTCGTCGGACGCGAGGCACAAAATAGCCATAAGCTCCGAAGCCGGAGTGATATCAAAACCGGCCTGTTCCACAAGGCCATTGGTAGCCGGGCCCACACCTGTTATTATAGAGCGCAAAGAACGATCATTAACATCGAGCACGCGACGCCACAGTATCTCTTTGAGGCCGAAGCCCTCTTTTGCGTGCTGGTATAGGTAGTTATCGAGCAACGCGGCAATCATATTGTGAGCCGATGTTATTGCGTGGAAGTCGCCTGTGAAATGAAGATTGATTTTCTCCATAGGAAGCACCTGTGCATAGCCACCGCCTGCAGCACCACCCTTCATTCCGAAGCAAGGGCCGAGCGAAGGCTCGCGAAGAGCAACAACAGCCTTCTTGCCTATTTTGTTAAGGCCAAGTGCAAGGCCAATAGAAACTGTAGTCTTTCCAATACCGGCACGGGTAGCAGTGATAGCAGTAACAAGAATAAGCTTGCCCTTTTGCTCACCTATGAGGCTCAAAGGCAATTTTGCGATGTACTTACCATAGTGTTCTAGCTCGTCGGCAGCAATGCCCATTGTGGCAGCCACATTTTCAATACGTTGAAGCTCAGTTTCGTGAGCTATTTGAATATCACTCTTCATATATCATTTATTTTGTGTAATTATAATTTTCTTTTTACAAGTGCGAAGATAACACTTTAAGTCCGAAAAATAAAGAGATTTCGAAATGTTATAAAAAATACCCGCTATTTCCATTTTTTATGCTAATTTTGTAAATTGTTAGGCCACAACCGATGTTAATGAGAAAAACAAATTAAAACTATATAAAATGAGCGTAATTAACGAAACTGAAAAGACCGAGAAAAAGAGTGTCAGTTTTATTGAGCAAGCGATAATAAACGACCTTGCCGAGGGAAAGAATGGAGGAAAAGTGCAGACACGCTTCCCACCCGAGCCCAACGGCTACCTGCACATAGGCCACGCAAAGGCTATTTGCATGGACTTTGGCATGGCACAGAAATATAACGGAATATGCAACCTGCGCTTCGACGACACAAACCCCACCAAAGAGGACGTAGAGTATGTCGATGCCATTATGGAGGATATAAAATGGCTTGGCTTTGAGTGGGCCAATGTCTATTACGCATCGGACTACTTCCAGCAATTGTGGGACTTTGCCGTGCGCCTCATAAAAGAGGGCAAGGCATACATCGATGAGCAGACAGCCGAGCAGATTGCCGAGCAAAAAGGCACACCTACACAGCCCGGTATAAACAGCCCCTACCGCGACCGCCCCGCAGAGGAGAGCCTCGCGCTCTTTGAAAAGATGAACACCGGCGAGATTGAGGAGGGCAAAATGGTGCTCCGCGCCAAGATAGATATGGCAAGCAGCAACATGCACTTCCGCGACCCCATTATATACCGCGTGGTAAAGAGTGCGCACCACCGTACAGGCACTAAATGGAAAGCATACCCAATGTACGACTTTGCACACGGCCAGAGCGACTACCTTGAGGGTGTTACCCACTCACTCTGTACACTCGAGTTTGTGCCACATCGCCCACTTTATGACCTTTTTGTAGATTGGATTAAAGAGGAGAAAGACCTCGACGACAACCGCCCACGCCAGTACGAGTTCAACAAACTGAACCTCAACTACACACTTATGAGCAAACGCAACCTGCTCATTTTGGTGAAAGAGGGGCTTGTAAACGGCTGGGACGACCCCCGTATGCCCACAATATGCGGTTTCCGCCGTCGTGGCTACTCACCCGAGTCTATTCGCAACTTTGTAGATAAGATAGGCTACACAACATACGATGCACTCAACGACTTTGCACTGCTCGAGAGTGCGGTGCGCGAGGACCTCAACGCCCGCGCCACACGCGTGTCGGCCGTTATCAACCCCGTGAAGCTCACCATAACCAACTACCCCGAAGGCAAGGTTGAGGAGCTCACAGCCATAAACAACCCCGAGGACCCCAATGCAGGCACACACACCATTGAATTCAGCCGCGAGCTATGGATTGAGCGCGACGACTTTATGGAAGATGCTCCCAAGAACTATTTTCGCCTGACACAAGGCCGCGAGGTGCGTCTGAAAAATGCCTACATAGTTCTATGCACTGGCTGTGTGAAAGACGAGGAGGGCAATGTAACAGAGGTACTCTGCGAGTATATACCAGAGACAAAGACCGGCGAGAAGGATTCAAACCGCAAGGTGAAGAGCACTATCCACTGGGTGAGCCGCGGGCACTGCATTGAAGCCGAGGTGCGCTTGTACGACCGTTTATGGAAAGCCGAGAACCCCCGCGACGAGATGTCCGCAATACGCGAGGAAAAGGGCTGCGATGCACTCACAGCCATGAAGGAGATGATAAACCCCGCATCGCTTGAGGTACGCAAAGGCTGCTACGTGGAAAAATTCCTTGCCACACAAGCACCACTCTCCTACCTGCAGTTCCAGAGAATCGGCTACTTCAACATAGACCCCGATTCCACTCCCGAGCACCCAATTTTCAACCGCACCGTGTCGCTCAAAGACACCTGGAACAAGATTAAAGGCAAGTAACAACGAACAATGGACAACAAAGGATACTTTGATTCACCGGAGTTCCGCGAACTTTTACAAAAATATGAGCAGGCTGCAGAATCGAACGCCTGCTCATATTTCGGTATTGAGGAACTGCGCGACCTGGAGGCATACTACATTCTCCAGGACAGCCCTCTTATGGCCGAAGACATTGTTGAGCTCGCAAAAAAGCTACACCCAAACTCGCCCGACATTGTAAAAATGGAGATAAAGCTATCACTTTGCAAGGACGAGCCGGAAGTAGCCTTAATAACACTTGAAAGCATTACCACGCCCATAGACGACGAGATAAAACTACTATACGCCGAAACATACACCGCATTAAAAGATTACAAAGAGGCACACGACATTATCATAGATTTTCTTAATCAGCCTAAAATAACAAAAGAAAATGCTTGTGAAGCCCTAGAGCTAATGCTCGATTGCGGTTTTGCACAGGAGGCACTGCAAATAACAAATTATGCCTTGCAAGAAAATGAAAGCGAGAAATGTTTTTGGGAGATAAAAGCAGAATGCTACATTGAGCTACAAAACACAAACGCAGCAATAGATATATACAACAAGTTGCTCGACAGCGACCCGTACTCGACATTTTACTGGGAACAGCTTGCGCATATATATTATATGATAAACAAATATGCCAAAGCAATAGAGTGTTTTGAGTATGAGCTTGCCATTGGAGAAGAAATAGAATATGCCTGCATGATGCAAGGCTACTGCTACTACTTCCTGCACAACTACAACAAAGCACAGGCTATTTTCGAAGTACTTGCGCAGAAATACCCCAACTCGGCAATGCCCAAGTTCTACATCGCACTATGCCATCACGCCAACGGGAACCTCGACAAAGCGTTAAAGGGATTTGAAGAGGTAGCTCATATAACCGACAACGGCAGCATAGAGGCTATGCTGGCACGCATAAACCGCGCAATAATAATGAGTAAAATGGGCAACATAAACGGTGCAACAGGAGCTATCTCACTTGCGTTGGTAATGCACCCCGAGCAGATAAAACAGCTACTTATAGGCAAAGGAGAGCTGTATGAACTGCGCGACAAAGAGAATCTTACTTTCAACGAGATGAATACAATGGATATAAAGGAGTGGAGCCAGGAGGAAGAGTTGTTTGCTCTTGCACGCCACCTTATAAAATACAAGCACTGGGAGATAGCCAAAAGCGTGCTGCTCTATGCACGCCCCGAAAATGGAGATGCCACCGACTTTGATGCCTGCATAGCATATGTTATGTACAACATTGGGCAACAAGATAAAATGCGCCCATATATTGAGAATGCTCTTAATGGAAAATCGGATATACTATTTGAACTTTTTGAGCAAATATACGACGTGGATATTTCAACAGACGAGTTTATTTCAAGCATAGAGAAACCATCTTAAATATATAAAAAATAGAGCCTCGGCTCTATTTTTTATATCATAAGGTTTTAAGATTTTTCAGAAAGATGAATCTACAACCACAAAAAGTTCCCCAATAGTTATTTATCAGAGTATTCTTTAATACGGTTCTCCTCACTCATTTTACAAACAAGCAGGTTACCATCATTCTCGGAAACTATACAATCTTCCATTCCTATTACAACCACACTCTTCATACCTCGTGCATTTACAATACAATTGTGCGTGTCGCAAAAAGCTGTTTCCGATGAACCAAGCGACACATTGCCATTTAGGTCTTTCGGTACCTGGTTATGCAACGACACCCAGGTTCCAAGGTCGCTCCAGCCAAAGTTTGAAGGGAAAACAAAAATCTCTTCGGCACGCTCCATAATAGCATAATCGACCGATATATTGCGACATTCGGGGAAACGTTCATTCACAGCCTGCTGTTCTTCGGGTGTAAAATAAAGAGGAGTGAGCGATTCAAAGATTTCTGCTATAGGGCCTTGATAAACACGGAACGCATTAACTATAGTAGAGACGTTCCAAATAAATATACCGGCATTCCAATAAAAATTATTCTTGGCAATATACGCCTTAGCAGTATCAAAGTCGGGCTTTTCTTTAAAAGAATCTACACGGTACACCTCTTTGTTGGCAAGCGATGCAGTGCCCAAAGCAGCCTCTATATAACCGTAACCGGTGTCGGGGCGGGTTGGTTTTATGCCAAGTGTGAGAATCGCATCGGAGTCGGCAACAAAATTAAGAGACGATGATATTATGCGACGAAACTCGGCCACATCGGTAACAAAATGGTCGCTTGGAGTAACCACCATATTGGCATGCGGGTCTCTCTTTTTAATTTTCCAAGCTGCATATGCTATACAAGGGGCTGTGTTTCTGCGGCAAGGCTCCTTCAGAATATTCTCAACAGGTATCTGGGGTAGTTGCTCCTGCACAAGTGGAGCATACTTTTCCGACGTAAGAACCCAAATATTTTCAATAGGGCAAATATCGCCAAAACGCTCAACTGTGAGCTGCAAAAGCGACTTACCGCAACCAAGCACATCTATAAACTGTTTAGGACGGTCAATTGTACTCATAGGCCAAAAACGGCTACCAATGCCGCCTGCCATAATAACTACGTGGTTAGAATTACTCATACTCTAAAAAATAAGTTGCACGCACATAAAACAGGCCGGTGCAACCGGTTAATATTACTATAACAAATGCGAAGATAAATAAAAAGAGAAAAAAGACGAAGAAAGATTATAAAATTTTAAAAAACATTATTCAATGTGCACTTTTTATATATTTATACTATTGAAACACAAGTTTTTCTTCAAAAATAAACTTATTGTATTATAAAAAGTGTATCTTTGCGGTAGTGCAAATCGTTTTGTAGTGGACAATTTTAACAACAATCTATGGTATGTTTTAAGAGTAACCTACCAACGTGAACTTATTGCGCATGACAAACTAAAAGCAATAGGTATAGATTGTTTTGTACCAACACAGAGAACAAGAAGCATAGACAAAAAAGGGCGGCTGATATGGAAAGATGTTGCAGCTTTGCATAATTATATTTTCGTACACAGCACAAGAGAAAAGATAGATAGCATAAAAAGAGAATATATCCCGTGGTTGCGCTATTTAATATCACCCAACAGGGAGAATGGCTCACAAATTATGACTGTCCCTGCAAGACAGATGGAGAGTTTCATTGCCATTGCAGGAAACAAAGAAGAGAGAATACTATACTTAAACCCCGACGAGCTGAACCTGACAAACGGAGACAGGGTAAGAGTTATAGAAGGCCCCTTTAAAGGAGCAGAAGGAGTTTTAATAAAAATAAAAAATAAGCGTGATAAATGTGTTGTTGTAAAGATTGACGGAGTTGCAGCCGTTGCAACAGCCTCGATACCACAAACACTTGTTGAAAAAATTAACAATATTACACAATAGCAAAATTAATAATACGTTATAAAGAGTATAACAATGGAAGATATGAGTACAATTTATCACTTATTGGTACCATTTATAGTAGCATTTGCCGCTACACTGTGGGTTCACCCTAAAATATTAAAAATAGCAATACTAAAGAACCTTGTCGATAACCCCGACGAGCGCAAGTTGCAACGTCGCCCCGTTCCTGTGATGGGCGGCTTGGCGGTTTTCTTTGGCATAACCGTTGGTATATGTTCTGCACAGATAACATTCTTCAGCCCGGGTATATTTGTTTTAATGGCTGCAATGATAGTTATGCTATATACCGGTACCATAGACGACATTCTCGACCTTACCCCGCGCATTCGCTTTATTATAGAGATTGCAGTTGTGGCCTTTATTATTCTTGTAAACAACAGTGGAATAAACCATTTCTGGGGGTTGTGGGGTATTGAATTTATTCCGGCGTGGTTTGCAGGTGCTCTTACAATATTTGCAGCTGTGGGAATAATAAATGCCATTAACCTCATCGATGGTGTAAACGGGCTTTCATCGGGCTTCTGTTTTATGGCATCTATAATGTTTGCAATAATGTTATACGTATCGGGCAATACCGTGATGACCATACTTGCAGTTTCGGCGGCAGGAGCGATAATTCCTTTCTTCTTGCATAATGTGTTTGGAAATACTACAAAAATGTTCATCGGCGACGGGGGAACACTTGTAATAGGCACCATGATGTCGATGTTTGTTGTAAGTATTCTGAAAGGCAGCTCTTTGAGTGCCCCATTGGCAAACGAAGGCGTAGGTTTAATTCCATTTACACTCGCTGTGCTCGCAGTTCCGGTATTTGATACATTGCGAGTAATGTCTATGCGTATTTTAAGAAAAACATCTCCTTTTCACCCCGACAAGACTCACCTCCATCACCTGTTTTTGGAATTAGGTTTTTCGCATATAGGAACTACAGTGTCTATTCTCACACTCAATTTCCTGATTATTGTAATATGGTTTGTATCGTATAAATTAGGAGCCTCTATTGATGTTCAGCTATACATTGTTCTTGCACTAAGCATACTTATAACTTTTGTATTTTATAAATTTGCCAAAGTACAGATTAAGCACAACACAAAAGCTCTGAAATTCCTGCAAGGCATTGGCTCATTACTGCATATAGAGAAGAAAGGCATTTGGGCTTGGGCACAACGATTGATAGACAAATTATAATTTAAAAAGCAACAACTAAAAAGAGCAGCGTGCACGCTGCTCTTTTTAGTTGTTGCTCAGTTTATAGTTTAAACGCCCTGCACCTATCAATTTGTCGTAGCGCGATGCAAATTCTCTATGGTATATGAGAATGAGATATTCATTATCTGTATCGTAGAAATTGCCCTCTACACCATCGAACAACGCCTGTTTGCCGTTGTCGGGCAGCCACACATAAGAATAGTTATACAGCCCGAGCTTTAACAACATGGCAGACCTATAAACACTGTTTTCGGCATCATACAGCAACTTATTATCACTTCCAAAGATATTGCCGCAGAAGTCCCCTAACAAATAATAATTGCCACCACTACGATAAGGTGCTTTGAGCGAGAAATGCACGAATAAATAATCGGCCTCAATATCTGTACCATAACCCTCGAGAGTATTTACAAAATACCTGCCATTTTCATCGCGCCGGGTAGAATGAAAATTCTGTGGAGTGTCGGTATATAAATCGGCGTGATAATAAGGTTCGGAATAGCCCACCGAAGATATATTCATACCGGGAATATCGGGGTCGGTTATTTCAAAACGACGAAACTCGTTACCACCATCGAATATAAGTTTTTCGTTATATACATATTGCAGGCTGTTCCCTGTTATGTGCGTAGGCTTTATGCCGGCAACTGCATTGTCGAAACGCCTGTTCTGATAGACCACTGCATATATTTCATTTGCAGGGTTTGGTATATTGTATTTGGGGTGATGAACAGTAAAACTAACCTGTTGATGGTTTCTGTTTAAATCTATGTCGGTGTTGCCGCTTACCGACGCACTCACAGCCACACGTGGCTCCACTACCAAAAAACGGAACTCGGCAACAGGCAAGTCATCGTCATCGAGAATTTCTACTTTGTAATTACCCGACAGCTTAAGTGCAACATTCTCATTGGGAATTGTAAAGGAGTAATTAGTGTAAAGCACTGTAGTATTTTCGGAATTTTCCCAATCCTCTATGGGCATTTCATTGAACCCATCGAGATAATCTATCTCAAAAAGGTCCGATTGCTCCCAACGATAGTTGCAATGAGTAATTTTATATGTAAAGCGACGATATTCGTGCGACATTTCGTCGAACGAGAATGACAAGACATCATCACTACCCAAGTGCATAACAGGCGGGTCCATTGCATTGTCATTAAGCACCATACCCAATGAACGTATGCGTGATGAAAGAGAATTCATAAATTGCGCCTGCACAAATGAGGCGAAAAGAAAAAAAAGCGAATAAAGCAACAGCCTTTTCATAAACACACTATTTATAGTAGCGAAGATAGCTATTAAAACAGAAAAAATAGCTACATTTACACTATTATTTAAAGATAAATAATCTAAAACAAGCAGCACAATGAGAGGAGTTTTCTTGGCACTACTGCTTGCAACCATAAACATATTGCAAGCACAAGACATAATGTATAGCCCACACGACAGTATTTTTGTTACAACACTACTACAAAAATACCAGAAACACAGCATGTGCAACGGGGGCCTTGTTCTTGCCATTGCCAATGAGTTTATTGGTAATAAATATGTCGCAGGAACGCTTGAAAGAGGGCATAACGAACCACTTGTTATAAATACCCGTGAAATAGACTGCACGACTTTTGTAGAACAGGTACTGGCAATATATGCAACAATCAGCGAAGAGAAAACAGATTTCAAAGCAATGTGTACCAACCTGCAGCGCATACGTTACAGAGGCGGAGTGCGCAATGGATATGCCAGCCGCCTGCACTACATAAGCCAATGGATTACCGACAGCGCAAAACAGCATATTGTTGAAGAGATTGATTACAAAAGCAATGGGCGTGAGGAGATAATTGATTTAAATTTTATGAGCAGCCACCCTGGCAATTACGAACTTTTGAAAAAAGAGATTCTCTTGGTAAAAGAAATAAGAAAATGGGAGCAGCTTATGCAAGGAACCGTAACACACTTTATTCCTAAAAATGAGCTTAACAAACCCGCAAATGAACTACCTGTAAAAAATGGTGATATCATAGCACTCACTACCAATATAAAAGGACTTGATGTAACACATATTGGATTTGCATTCTGGGAAAACGGCAAACTGCATATGCTACACGCATCGAGCACCAGCAAAAAAGTCATCAAGGACGACAATACCCTGTACGAATATCAAAAGAACAAGAAAACACAAACAGGCATAAGGGTATTTAGGGTAAAATAAAACAGACAGCGGTACACTTGCAAGTGTACCGCTGTCTGTTTTATTTTTACTTAAACTTTTTTATTTCAATGTACCATTATTTGCAGCTTCAATCATAGCTTGGCTTGCATAGAGATATATCTCTACACGACGATTCTGCTTTCTGCCTTCAGCGGTTGAGTTATCGGCAACAGGCTGTTTAGAACCAAAACCCTCGACACTTTTTATCTGTGAAGAAGCAACACCCTGCTCTATCAAATAACTTGCAACAGATGTAGCTCTGTTCACAGAAAGAGGATTGTTTATAGCATCGTTACCTGTACTGTCGGTATGTCCGAAGATTGCGACATCGGCATCGCTATATGCATTCAGCACTTTTGCAAACTTTGCCAAATCATCTTTTACAGCGGCATTAAGATTAGCCTTGTTTGTTGCAAACAACACACCTGAATCGAATGTAACCTTAACAGCTGTAAGATTATTTGCATCGGTAATTGTTTCAACTGTTGCATTATCAATCTCCGCAGCAGCGGCAGCGGCCTTGTCCATTCTGTGGCCAATAACAGCACCTGCACCTGCACCAACAGCAGTTCCGACAGCTGCACCAACAGCCTTATTACCGGCAAAATGCCCTATCAAAAGACCCAAAGCAGCACCACCGGCAGCACCTATCACACCACCTTTTGCAGTATTATTAACACTAGAACAGCCACTCATAACCAATGCCACACACAGCACAACTGCAAATGATTTCAAAAAACTAAATTTCATAACTTATTGATTTAATATTTAATATACAAAACTAATATACAATGCACAAGACTATGCACCTTTCATTTATTGGCACAAATATAGGAATTTCTTAAGGAGTACACACTATCAACACCGATGTTTTTCGCAGATAACATAAAAAAAGGAGAAAATATTGGCGAAACGACGGAAGTTAGAATAATATATAAATATATTTTTGTATTTTTGCATCTTAATAAAGAACAAAGAATAACAAAAGACTTATTATATATGGCAGAATTAAAAGAACTTACCAAGCGTAGCGAAAGCTACTCTCAATGGTACAACGACTTAGTACTGAAAGCAGACCTCGCTGAGCAATCACCCGTAAGAGGTTGCATGGTTATAAAGCCTTACGGTTACGCTATATGGGAAAAAATGCAGAGAATTCTTGACGATATGTTTAAGGAGACCGGGCACCAGAACGCATATTTCCCGTTACTTATTCCTAAATCTTTTCTCAGCCGCGAGGCCGATCACGTAGAAGGATTTGCAAAAGAGTGTGCCGTGGTTACCCACTATCGCCTAAAAAATGCTCCCGATGGCAGTGGCGTTGTTGTGGACCCCGCAGCCAAGCTCGAAGAGGAGATGATTATACGCCCCACATCGGAAACCATTATCTGGAGCACATACAAGAATTGGATACAATCGTACCGCGACCTGCCCATCAAGGTGAACCAGTGGGCAAACGTTATGCGTTGGGAGATGCGCACACGTCTTTTCCTGCGCACAGCAGAGTTCCTATGGCAAGAGGGGCACACCGCACACGCCACACGCGAGGAGGCCGAGGAGGAGGCAAAGACAATGCTGCACGTTTACAACAATTTTGCCAATAACTATATGGCTCTGCCGGTGGTTATGGGTGTAAAATCGCCAAACGAAAGATTCGCCGGCGCACTTGACACTTACACTATTGAAGGTATGATGCAAGACGGCAAGGCATTGCAATGTGGCACATCGCACTTCTTGGGACAAAACTTTGCAAAAGCATTCAATGTGCAGTTTGTTGATAAAAACAACAACCTCGACTACGTGTGGGCTTCGTCTTGGGGAGTTTCTACCCGCCTTATGGGAGCTCTCATAATGACACACTCCGACGACAACGGCCTAGTGCTGCCCCCTGCACTTGCCCCAATACAGGTGGTTATTGTGCCTATATATAAAAATGCCGAGCAACTGCAAAAGGTTGCAGACACCATTGCTCCCATTATACAGGAGTTAAAGGGCATGGACATAAGCGTGAAGTTTGATGATGCAGACAACCGCCGCCCCGGCTTTAAATTTGCAGAGTATGAACTCAAGGGCGTACCCGTGCGTCTGGTACTTGGCGCACGCGACATTGAGAATGGAACTGTAGAGGTAATGCGCCGCGACACTTTGGAAAAAGAGACACGCACAATAGACGGAATTGCAGAATTTGTAAAGAACCTGCTCGACGATATTCAGAAGAACCTGCACAGCAAGGCCCTTGCTATGCGCGAAGCCTGCACCCGCAGCGTAGATACATACGAAGAGTTCAAGACTGAGATAGAGAAGGGTGGCTTTATTCTTGCTCACTGGGACGGCACACCCGAAACAGAGGAACTGATAAAAGCCGAAACAAAAGCTACCATTCGTTGCATTCCTTTTGAATTTGACAGCACTCCCGGTACTTGTATGGTTACAGGCAAGCCTTCGGCAAGAAGAGTGCTTTTTGCAAGAGCATATTAATTCCTGCAAAAATTATACACACCCAAAAACAAGAGCAAGCTTGGAGCTTGCTCTTGTTTTTTAAGGGGGGGGTATTGAATATCTATTTTTCCCCGGCAGTCATTCTCTTTCGCCTCTCTGCTATTCGCTGCTCAAAAGCCTCGCGACTAGCCCTACCCCTTTTCCACCTATTGTGTGTCCACAGCCAAGTAGCCGGATATTTTCGAACAAGCTCCTCGCTAATGCGGAAATACTCATTTGTAATCTCATTCTCTTCGCACTTTGACGCATCTTCGTACATAAGTTCAAAAATACCCTCATACTTTCCACGCCCCACCTTTACAAGAGTTAAATTAAAAACTGAGGCGTGTACACGCTGTGCAATCTTTTCGGCACCTGTAAAGACGGCTGTATCCTGGTTTAAAAAATTAACCCAGTGATTCATTGCCTCCACCTTTGGCAACTGGTCGGCCATAAAACCATAAACAAAATACTTTTTGTCCTTTACTATTGTCATTATACGACGCAAAGTGTCTTTCATATCAACATTGTCGGCACCGTACTGCGCACGCATATCTCTGAATATTTTGTCAAAACGAGCATTGCGCAACTTGTGATAAACTGCTCCTGCAACAATATTTTCTCCTTTCAAGAACAGCGGGAGACTGGTTACAAATTCCCAATTAAAGGTATGCAGCATATAACACACACACGAGTGCCCATTCTCTATTGCATGGTACAACAAATCGAGCCCCTTAAAATCAATATGCTTCCTAACCTCTTCGGGGCTCATTCCATAGTATTTTATTGTCTCCACAAAATAGTCGCACATATTGGCATAAAACTCTTTTTCAATGGCTTTAAGCTCTTTTTCGCTCTTTTCGGGGAATGAATTGCGAAGATTTTTGCGCACGACCTTGCGCCTATAACCTATAACATAGTACAACAACGGATATATCATATCCGCAAAGCAATAAAGCACTTTCAAAGGAAGCTTATTAAGCAAATAGAGCATTGCGACTGCAATACTATTAAATATGCCGGTCATTTATTTTGTGTTTTTGCGTTATTAAAGTGATCCCGCTGGGATTCAAACCCAGGACCTTCAGAACCGGAATCTGACGCTCTATTCAGCTAAGCTACGGGACCATCATCTACAGCGCGAAGATACAACAAAAAAATAGCATTATCCGATATTTATCCATTTTTTAAACTATTATCACAAATTATTTACTATATTACAGATATAATTACTATCTTTGCAACAGTGAGCAACAGAAAAAGGCTCATCACTAAAAAAATAACACCCATAACTACAAAAACCACAACAAATTGTCAGAACAATGAAGCTATACAAACTAGCATCGGCATATCAGCCACTGCTTACACTCAAACAAACAGAACTTGCTATTAAGCAAATTAAAGAGATATTCCAGATGAACCTCTCTGCAGCACTGCGCCTACGTCGTGTAACTGCACCTTTGTTTGTATTACAGGGTACCGGTCTCAATGACGACCTTAACGGTTATGAGCACGCTGTAAGCTTCCCCATACAAGACATGAACGGGGCTGTTGCCGAAGTTGTACACTCATTAGCAAAATGGAAGAGGGTAACACTCGCCGATTATAACATTGCACAAGGGCACGGAATATACACCGATATGAACGCTATTCGTGCACACGAAGAGCTTGACAACCTGCACTCACTCTACGTAGATCAATGGGACTGGGAGCGCGTAATAAGCCCCGAGGAACGCACGGTTGCATTCCTCAAGCACATTGTCGAGGACATTTACAGCGCAATTCTGCACACAGAATTCACCATTTGCGAATATTACCCACAAATAACCCCTTCGTTGCCACAAAACATTTTCTTCATACACTCCGAGGAGTTGCGCCGTCTATACCCGACACTCACAGCCAAGGAAAGGGAAGAAGAGATTACACGCCTGCACGGTGCAGTATTTATTATAGGCATAGGCGGGAAACTTGGCGACGGCGAGCCACACGACAACCGCGCACCCGACTACGACGACTACAGCACGCCCAACGAAGATGGTTTCTACGGTTTGAACGGCGACCTGCTCATTTGGTCTGATATTTTAAATAAATCGGTAGAGCTCTCTTCTATGGGAATACGCGTCGATGAAAAAGCACTACTCCACCAGCTAAAGATTTCCGGCAAGGAGGAACGAAAGGAGCTCTATTTTCACCGTCGTATGCTCGAAGGTACACTGCCACTAAGCATTGGAGGTGGTATAGGGCAATCGCGCCTGTGTATGCTCCTGTTGCAAAAAGCACATATTGGAGAGATACAGGCAAGTATATGGCCTCAAGAGATGCGTGAACAATGTGCAGCAATGAACATACCTATTATATAATATAATGGACGTTAAAATAGAGAGCAGCTGGAAGGAGGTATTAAAAGCCGAGTTTGAAAAAGAATATTTTATAAAACTCACAACTTTTGTACGCGAGGAATACTGCGGCACCGCCCCCATATATCCACCGGCCAAACTAATTTTCAACGCCTTCGAGCACTGCCCGTTCAACGACGTAAAAGTAGTAATACTTGGACAAGACCCTTACCATGGCGCAGGACAAGCAAACGGGCTCTGTTTTTCTGTAAACAAAGGTGTGGCGTTTCCACCGTCGCTTTTAAATATTTTCAAAGAAATTGAAGCCGACTGCGGGACACCCATTCCACAAGACGGAGACCTCACAAGATGGAGCGACCAAGGCGTGCTATTACTGAATGCGACACTCACCGTGCGTGCAGCAGCAGCCGGCTCGCACCAAAAACGAGGGTGGGAAGAATTTACAGACGCAGCAATACGAGAACTTGCCACCCGCCGCGATAACATTGTCTTTATTCTATGGGGGAGTTATGCGCAAAAAAAAGGGGCATTTATCGACCGCACACGACACTTGGTGCTTACATCGCCCCACCCCTCACCTCTTTCGGCCTACCAAGGTTTCTTTGGCAACCACCATTTTACCCGTGCAAACGAATACCTTGAAGCGCACGACAAAAGCAAGATTGTATGGTAATCGACTGGTACTAAAAAAAGCGGCAATTGCCGCTTTTTTTAGTACCAGTCGATGTTACTGCCATTATCCCTCTTATCCCACTTAAGAGCATCGGCCAACATTTGAGATGTGGCGCGGAAGCTGAAGTTAAATGAGGTATAAGGGCTAAGCACAATACCACAAGACATCTCAAAACAGTGAAGGTCGCGCGAGAGATTCATAGTCGTGGTAGTGAGTTTTTTATCCTCAAAGCTGTATCCCGAAGAGAAATTAATTCTCCAATTATCGGACAAGCTTATATTGCCGGAAAAGTTCACGTTTTGCGTATATTTATATGGATAACGCATATTCTTCACATTTATCTCTGCCGTTCTGTCTTCGGCCATCACAATACCGTATGACACAGAGAAACTCCAAGGAATTTTAAATGGCATATAGCCTTCTGAATCTACATCGGCATTCTTCGACTCGCTTTTTGAAGACGCCGCCAACGATTTTGCCGGTTTTTCCTCCGGTGTATCCAATTCTTCATCGGTAGTTTCAACATCAGTTTCTTCTTCATCACCGTAGCCAAACAACTTTTTAATCTTTGACCAAGTAGAGTTATTAAAGGTATATGATATATTTTGGCTCATACCCTGGAAACGGCCAAAACGGCCATACGACCACTCAGTTCTATCGCCAACCACTACCTGTCCCTTATCGTTGAATTCATAAGCATAGGTAGCAAACACAGCATTTAAACTGAAAGTATAGCTCTTTGATAGTTTCAAACGCAAACGAGTAGAAAGATTGCTCCAGGGCTTGGTCTTTGCCGCAAGATTATATGAAAGTGTGGCACCAAGTTCATCGATAAGACTCACCTTTTTAAGAGAATCTTCTTTTGTTCGCCATTTCATCTCCACGTTGTTACTTACACTAAACGACACATTACCCGTTCTGCCTTTAGATGGAACACCGTAAAGGCTTCCCGTGTAGGGAGAATACTCTACCGTCTGCACCTCACCGTTTTTATCGGTGTAAGTATAGGAATCGTAATACCCATAGTGATCGGTACCAAAGTCCGGAGCATAAGTGAACGATACTGTAGGCTTGAAGACGTGGCGCACCATATGAACACGGCTCTTTTTAAGGAAACCTGCAGGCTGATAAAAACCATATAAGGTGGTATTCATTGAAAGAGCCATATTATAGTCGTACACTCGGTTGAAACCCGAAACCGTGTCGCGTTCAACGCTGTTTGTTGCACTATTCCACGACTGATTGATTTTATTCAAGTACCAACGTTCGGTATAGTTTATGCTTGGTGTAACATTTATATAGTCGAACAATTGGAATGTGGCAGTAATTGGAATATTGTGTTTCATTCCATTGCGCCACTCGGTAGCAAGATTCTTTTCAAACAGCTCATCTTCTTTGGAAGTAACGCTATTGCTGAATTGACCGGAGTATGACAGAGCGATTTTCTCATACCACTTTTCTTCCCCTGCCCTCTTTTTCTTTTTAAAAGGATATTTCTTTGAAAGAGAGATGCTGAGGCTGGGGAGAGTAAGCGACACTATAGAATCTTGCACATTTTGCGACACATTCATTGTTGTAGAAATGGTAAGACCTATGTCGGGGAATGTTTTAGAGTAGCTCACACTCGAGGTGCGCACCGTTTGCGAGTTGTAAACAGGGTTGTATATACTGCTTAGGTTAGACCTTTCGTAATTGGAGGTTGCATAGTTCACGCTTGCAGAGAAGTTTGTATTGGGGTGGGCTTTAGGGTCTTGACGATGGTTCCACTGCAAACGAAAGTTTTTTCCCACACCATAATCGGGGAGGCCCTTTTCGCCCTCTTTTGTAACAAGGTAGTTAAATGTAACATTACCGGAGTAACGATAGCGTTTTGCATAGGTAGATGCAGCCCCAAGACCCCACGAACCTTTCGTGTATATCTCACCGGTGAGTTTCAAATCCATTTTGTCGCTTATTGCAAAATAGTAACCACCATTGCTCAAATAGAAACCTCGCTCTGTATCGTCGCCATAGGTAGGCATTATGAAACCGGAAGAATAACTGCTTGTAAACGGGAAGAAGCCAAAGGGCAAAGCCAAAGGCAGTGGCACATCTTCTATAACAAGATATGCCGGACCAAAAACCACATCTTTTTTGGGACGCACTTTTGCTCTTGTAAGGGCAAAATAGAAATGGGGATTCTCGGCATCACAAGTGGTGTATTTTCCGTTATGCGCATAAAAAGCACCGGTAGAATCCTTCTTGGCGGCCTCACCCATCATAAAGCCATCGCCTTGCGCGGTGAACACGTTATTTATATACCCGCGCTTGCTCTTGAAGTTGTAGCTTATTTTATCGGACTCGTATGGTGTATCACCATCTTTAAACACAGGAATTCCTGTAGCCACTCCTGTGGAATCGGTTATTCCATGAGCACGCACCACACTGCTGTCCATATTCATTGAAATGACAGCGGCATCGAGTTCTATTTTTTGGTATTTCACACTACAATCGCCGTAGAGATAGGCATTACCGGTGCGAGACCACACCATAGAATCGGACGATTCGTAATAAACCGGGTCTTCAACAGTGTCGGCGGCAGTTTTCTTTTTAGGGGGAAGTGTATCGGCAACAACCGTATTTGTATCGGGAGAGAGAGCAGGAGCTGCCACAGAATCGTGCAACAACCGCAAAGAGGGCACAAAACCACGCAACGTGCCACTTTGCACGGGAACAGCCACAAAAGCCACCGCCAGCAACAGAAGCAAATATATTGTATTTTTAATCTCTTTCAAATTCATCGATATCACTGCAAAATGCATGAGCCGAACCGAACTCGACCACTTTAGTGCAAAGGTACAAAATAAACGGGAGTAAATATAAAATTTATATTAAAAATATATTACACAACCACGATTATCACCATTTTTTAACTCTTTACATAAACATCTCGGCCCAACATTTCACTTTTTTCACCGATTCATCGGATATTTTACGCATACTTTCGACAACCTGTTCAAAGGTACGGGCCTGCTCCAGATGCTTGGTTTTGGAATAGAACTTATCGGCAAAACAGATAAGTTGCTCCTCGAGCGTTACAGGGAGGAAATCGCGCAAAGGTAAAGGCCACCCTTGGCGTTCTATTTGTTCTTTTGTGAGCCCTGTACCTGTATGTCGCTCACAGACTGCAGCGTGGCGGGGATAGCCTAAAGAGCGCAAAAGCTCGGCTCCCAAATAACCGTGGCAAATATATGGTTTGTCGCCCATACAATATATACCCGGTGCATTGGTGAGGAATATACCAATGTCGTGCAACATTGCAGCCTCTTCTATAAATTTTTTATCCATTTTCAACTCGGGGTGGCGTGCAGCCATTTCCAACGAAAGAGAGGCCACCTTACGGGCGTGAACAAGATATATGCGTTTAAGTTCATCGTTGCTTGGATAATACTTGTCTATAATTTCATTAACATTCATAGCATTGGAATTTCTCAACACAGCAAAAATATACAATAGAATGCAATGAAACAACTACCGCACGCTAAAAAACCGGGCACAGAACACGCTATGCTTGTTAATATTATGTAAATATTTACCGAAATTAAAAAAAAATAGATATATTCGCAAAATAATGTAGCACGCAAAGCACCGACAAGCATGATTAGCGCAATTACAGAAAAAGCCAAGCAACTGCCCCCCATCACCCTCGATGAGATGAAGTGCATAAAACTAATGAACCGCACCGACACGAAGTTCGTTGCTACAATTGCGCAATTAAACGATTTTTTGCTTGCCGTGCAGGGTAAATACTATATACAGGTAAAGGACGACGAGAGGCTCGCAGGCTACCACACCACCTATTTAGACACTGCCGACTACAAGATGTACAGAATGCACCATTGTGGCAAGCAGGTGAGAGAGAAAATACGTGTGCGCACCTACCTGGACACAGACGACACTTTTTTAGAGGTAAAGAACAAAAACAACCACGGGCGCACAAAGAAAAAGCGCATACTTGTAAACAGCCTCGAATCGTTGCAGGCCGAAAGCGAAAGGGTTGTTCCATTCCTTGCAGAATATGCTTGGTACAAATTGGAGGAAATTTCACCCGTTATAGAAAACTGGTTCAACCGCATAACATTGGTGAACATGGGGAAAACCGAGCGATTGACCATTGATTTCAACTTGCGTTTCCACCACCTGAAGAGCGATGGGCGCGACAGCCTTTCGCACGTAGCCATCATAGAGCTCAAGCGCGACGGCAACGTTCCATCGCCGGCATTGGAGATTATACGCAAGTTGAGGATAAGGAAATCGGGGTTCAGCAAATACTGCATAGGCAGTGCTCTCACAAACAAGGAATTGAAAAGGAACAATTTCAAAGAGAGACTGAGAATGATTGAAAAACTTGAAAACCAACACAAATAGAATATGGATTTACTTATGACATTTCTTGCAGGCGGAGCGCAGACCGTGAACGCCCTCGCAACATTAGGAGAGGATTTTATAACAGGAGGAGCAGCCACTGCAGGCGTAGCCGAAAACACTTTATGGAACCTCGCGGGTATGAGTAACCTACTTATCGGTTTTTTAATAAACCTGTTTTTTGTAGGCATAGTTGTACGCGGTTTCTACTACCCCAAATGTAAAAAGGGTGAATACTTTTTCACATTCATTCTCATAGCCATAAGCATTTTCTTGCTCATATACCTATTGGGTGGTGTAAAACTTAAGACAGGCTTTGCACTTGGCCTTTTTGCCATATTCAGCATCATACGTTACCGCACCGAGCAGGTGTCGATACGTGAAATGACATACCTGTTTATAATAATTGCAATGAGTGCCATAAACGGCCTTGTGATAGAGGAATTGTCATACTCGGAGATGGTTCTTGCCAATCTGTTGTTTATTGCATCGGTTTGGGTGTGCGAGAGCAACTTGGTTATACGCCACCTTTCGTACAAAGTTATAAAGTATGACAACATGGACCTTATCACCCCCGACAAAGAGGAAGAACTTATTGCAGACCTGAAAAAACGTACAGGGCTGGATATTGTGAAAGTAGAGGTAGGTGGTATAGATTTTCTAAAAGATGCGGCTATAATAAAGATGTACTACCGCCCCATTAACGGCAATGCAACTAATTCAGTAGATACAACCATAAAAGCACCAAGCGATGAATTCAAAATCAAGAACTAAAAAAGCATTTGCGCTCATAGCAGCATTTGCATTCATATTCTCGGCATTCAGCACAGCAAAGGCCGATGACGACAACTATGGCCTCTGGACCACATTCGAGGCTTCAAAGAAGATAAACAAGAAATTCAAGGTGGGTGCAGAGCTTGAGTTCCGCAGCAACGACTACTTGAAAGATATAGAGCGTTTTGCAGCCGGAATAAGCGGACAGTACAAAATAAACAGTTGGCTTAAGGCTAATGCCGGTTATATATTTATAATGGGTTACTACCCCGGAGAAGCAAAAGACCACTTTGACGATGATAACAATGAGTATGATGGCTACAACTACGACCAGGCATACCACACCGAGAGAAACCGTTTCCATTTCTCTTTTACCGGCGAGTACAAAATTGGGCGTGTAGAGATATCGTTACGCGAACGCGTGCAATACACACGTACCAATTCGGCAATGACCGATGAAGAGAAACACCGCTTTGAGATACTGCCACAAATAGACGAGAATGGCAATATAATGTTCGACGAGGAGGGCAATGCATTAGAATACAAAGAATGGTTGCCTGTAAGAACAGAGCCCGAACTCAAAGAGCACAAGAACAACACCGTTCTGCGTTCGCGCATCACTGCAAAATGGGATATTCCCAAATGCAAGGTTAACCCCTTTGTATCTACCGAGCTCTACAGCCGCCTGGACAAATGGAGAGGTTTTGAGAAACTGCGCTCACGCATAGGCGCAAGCTACAAGATAAACAAAGACAACTCAATTGAGTTCTATTACCTGTTTGAGAAAGCCGGCGAGAAGGGCGAAGCCAACACACACGCAATAGGCCTTGGATATTCAATTGACTTATAATTTAAATAATATGAAAAAACTTTTACCACTTATAGCAGCTGCGCTGCTGGCAGCACCGGCTCTCGCACAGCAAATGATGATAGAGACAAGCAGCGAGAACAGCGTTATAGAGCTTGATGCGCTACGCAGAATAACATTCAATGGTAGCGATGTAAATATTCTGCAAAACAACGGTACCACATACACGGCACCAATGAGCGAGATAAGCCGCATATACTTTGGCGATTTCAGCGGAATTGATGACATTGCACCCGAGGAGGGCAACTTCATAACCTATCTATCGGCCGACGAAATAGCCATAAACTGCAATGCAGGTGAAACTATCAACGTATATAATATTAATGGTTCACACATATTTCAGGTGCGACAGCAAGAGAATAACGGCAGTATATCCATAGCACAGCTACCCAAGGGCATATACCTGTTGCAAGCATCGGGAAGGACCGCAAAATTCATTAAGCGATGAAAAGGATACTTTCGGCACTTATAGTGCTTGCGTCGATAGGCGCACAGGCACAGGTCTTGTATGTGAACAACAGCGACAACACATTTGAGGCCGTAAACACCACCAATGTAAAGCAGATAACCTTTGACCCTGCGCAACAGTTGGTGGCGGTACAGGGCACCGATGGCACAACAAGCCAATATGCTACAGCCTGTGTAGATAGCATATCTCCATGCAACAATGGTGGCAGAGAGCTCACATACAGCAACAACAGGACAGTGGTTTTTGACGCAGCAGATGCTACAAACTTTACAGAAATTGTTGAGACCATCGAAACCGATGAACTCATTGACGAATGGGGCGATTTTATTGAGAACTTCAGTACCACAAAAATCATAACCATAAACTTTAGCGAAACAGGCGTAACCTGCAACAGCAACGTGAGCGACGTTACATACACCGTAACCAATAACAGCCACATTGTTATAAACTCTACACGCAGCAAGGTAGGCTACATTGTACGTGGAACCTGCAGCAATGGTTCTTTGAAGATATACAGCACCAAGAAGTTCCAGATAATGGTAAACAACCTATCGCTTACCAACCCCACAGGACCTGCCATAAACATACAAAGTGGCAAAACAGTTTATTTCACCCTTGGAACAAACACAACAAACACATTGTGCGATGGCGAGACATACGCTGCACCAACTATTGCTGCCGATGGTTCCGAGGAGGACCAAAAAGGCACGCTTTTCAGTGAAGGACAACTCATTTTCAACGGAACGGGCTCACTCAATGTAACAAGCCTCGGTGGGCACGGAATATGCAGCGACGACTACATACGCATACGTAGCGGGAGCATCACCATAACTTCGCTGAAAGACGGGTTTAACACAAACGATAAATTTCAAATGGGCCGAACAGCAAACGCTTCACCCGTTGTGAAAATAAAAGCCGATGGCAATGGAGTTGATTGTGGTAAAGGAAACATTATAATAGAAGCGGGCAAGCTTGGAATAAACGCCGATGGCGAAGCCTTGAAGTCTGAATACGAGGGTACTGATACCAACATCACCGCCAATACCATTATAAGTGGTGGCTACATCACAGCACGCACCAACGACGAAAAAAGCTCTATTTTCAAAACAAGTGGAGATTTCACACTCAACGGCGGCAACATACACGGTGATGTTAAAGGCAACGGCTCAAAAATAATTAACAGCAATGGCAACATCACCATAAGAGGTGGCAAAATAACAGGTATTGTCGATGGCTCATTGAGCAGCGACACCACCACTGCCGGAGGGTTCAAATGCGATGGCGACCTACTGATAGACAATGGCACCGTAGCCCTAAATTGCAAGGGAGAGGGCTCAAAAGGATTCAATTGTAACGGTACTATGACCATAAACGGCGGCGACATAACAATTCTTGCCACTGCAAATAATTTTGTAGCAGCCGAGTACGACCGCAAGACAAGAGCCATCACCGGCAACAATATTATTATAAACGGTGGCTCTGTTTTTGCAAAATCATACGACTACGCAATTAACGGTACCGGCATTACTGTAAACAATGGCGCGGTACACGCAATAAGCACAAATGCCACAGCTGTAAACACAGCTACTACCCAAACAGGCGGTTGGTTGCTCACGCAAGATGCACAATAACCTATAGGATAATCTCATAAAAAGTGGTTCACTTCTTAGAAGTGAACCACTTTTTATGAGATTTATCTATTGCCTAAGGGTGAACGAAGGTACCTATCTCCTCACCGTTCATAACCTTTTTAAGGTTACCCACAATGTCCATATTAAATACGTAGATAGGCAAATTGTTCTGCTTGCACATTGCTGTGGCTGTCATATCCATAACCTTGAGACCGCGGCTCAGGACCTCGTCGTAGCTTATATCGTCGAACTTAGTAGCCGTGGGGTCCTTTTCAGGGTCGGCTGTGTAGATGCCATCGACACGGGTACCTTTGAGCATTACATCGGCCTCTATCTCAATACCGCGCAACGAAGAGCCGGTGTCTGTTGTAAAATAGGGGCTACCGGTACCTGCAGCCATAATAACCACCATACCGGCCTCCATAGCCTCAATGGCTTTCCACTTTGTATAGAACTCGCCAACAGGCTCCATACGTATTGCTGTAAGCACTTTATTGGGGACACCGGCTGCACCAAGTGCCGAACTCAAAGCAAGGCTGTTTATAACGGTAGCCATCATACCCATCTGGTCTCCTTTAACACGGTCGAAACCTTTACCGGCACCTGTAAGACCACGGAAAATATTACCGCCACCAATTACAATACCCACCTGAACGCCCATTTCAGCAACCTCTTTTATCTGTTCTGCATACTCGTTAAGGCGTTTAACATCGATGCCGTAACCCTGCTCACCCATTAGGCTTTCGCCACTAAGCTTTAAAAGGATTCTTTTAAATTTTGCCATATGATAATTTATTTATGATGAATATTATTTGTTATCTCCGTAAAATTATATTTTTTTTTGCAATCGTGCAAAAAAGGTTAAAGAATAGTGTTACTTATTTCAAAATAACGGTTTTCTAAGATTGTATAACAAAAAATACGTACCTTTGCAGAAAATATTTCCAACATTATGAGATTCTTTAGAAACCCTAATACAACAGTTGCTATTCTTGCCGTTTACACAGCTATTATGTATGCATTTCTATTCCCTCGAAACAACGAAATGAGCAATACCGAAAAATGGGTAACAGTAGGGGTATCAATAGTTATTCTTGCTCTTCTATGGGTGCTTATGCGCAAGCGTGAAAAACTGCGCCGCGAAAGAGAGAAAGATTCTAAATAAGGAGTTCCACCTCTTTAAAGGCATAGGAGCGTGTAGAGCCATTGACACATTGCAGGCAAAGGCGGCCATTGCTCTCCACATCTACGATTTTTGCGTCAAACTCCGACGTGGCATCGCAATAATGCATAACCTTTCCATAACCCAACAAATGGGATTTATAATCGTCGGCAATAAAGGAGTGGTTGCCACGGCATAACAAGGAATAATAGTAGGAGAAGCTATCGAGTAACACGCCCAAGACCTCCTCAACATTATAGGTTTCACCTGTAAGCATTTTCATTGAAACAGGTACCTTATCCATTACAGGGAATTGCTCTTGGTTTATGTTCAACCCCACCCCTATTACAGCCTGCTCCACCACCGAGCCACAGCAATCAAGCTCCACCAAAATACCTGCCAATTTACGCTCACCCACATAAATGTCATTGGGCCATTTAAGCACAGCATCTATTCCCAAATAGCCCATAGCCGCACGCACTGCGAGAGCTATAACTTGTGAGAGCACAAATTGCGAATGCACCGGCAAGCCCACAGGGCGCACAACAATACTCGCCAACAGGTTTTCACCGGCCTGCGAGTGCCACACATTGCCACGCTGGCCACGCCCTGCTGTCTGGCTATCGGCAAAAACAACTACAGCCACGGCATTACCTGCAAGCTCCCACAGCTTTGAAGCATTGCAACGCGAATATCTGTTGGTTGAGTCTATTGTTGCAAGGTGTTCAACATAAAATTCAGGAATATCACAGCCCATATTTCTCACGAATTTTCTTCGGCATTTTCTTGAGTACCTCGCAATATGAGTGATCGACCAATTCACAGAACAAGGCATCGCTTAAATGCTCAATATCCAACTGATTCCAATATTTTTTATTCATATGCCATGCGGGAGTAATCTGCGGATAACTGTCGCGCAACTCCAGTGCCCTGTCGGCATCACATTTTACACAAAACCACTTGGTATTTTCCAAATCGACAATAGCAAATATTTTATTTTCTACCCTAAAAACAAGTGTGGTTTCGTCAAACGGGAAATCTTCCGTAGCACCCAGCTTACTCAAGCAATATATACGTGCATCTTCAATATTCATAGGCTACCAGGTTGGGTAGAAGGCATCTTCGATATGCTCAATCTTGTGGCACTCGCCATCGCCCACTACGGTTATTATATCAAAACGAAAACGCAAATCAACTTTTTTCCTTTGCACATAAACCTCGGCAGCAGATATAAGACGGGATATTTTTGCTTCGGTTACAGCGTCAGTGGCATCTCCAAAAGCCTCTGTCGCACGGCTCTTCACCTCCACAAATACAAGAATATCGCGCTCTTGGGCAATGAGGTCAATTTCTTTATGCCCACTGCGCCAATTATATTCGAGTATAGCATACCCTTTATCGAGAAGATAACGAGCTGCCAACATCTCACCTTTTTTCCCTAAAAGATTATGTTGTGCCATTGCATTTTATCATTATAGTGGCGAAGATACTACTACTTATGGCGAAAAACAAACTAAAATTTGCATTTCGGACCCATTTGCACTACTTTTGCACTGTTAATAGTGCGAAAGTATTACAACAATCACTCCTATGGGCACAAAAAAGACAAAAACACTTAAAGCGACTGCGACGCGCGTGCAACCCGTGCGCCACTCACGTGTTGTATGCCTTGTCAGCGACGAGGAGATGAAGATTATAAACGACTATCTCAAAAAATACAAAATTGCGAACAAGAGCAATTGGATGCGCAAGACATTGCTCACCGCAATATACAAAAGCATCGATGCCGACTACCCCACACTATTCAGCGAACACGAAATGAACCGATGAACAGCACTGCAAGCGACACAGAATTTATGAAGCAGGCTCTTGCAGAGGCTCGCAAAGCGTATGCAGAGGACGAGGTACCCATTGGCGCAGTTATTGTGTGCAAAGGGCGTATAATAGCACGTGCACACAACCTCACAGAAACACTCAACGATGTTACAGCCCACGCAGAAATGCAGGCTATAACATCTGCCGCAGCCCACATAGGTGGCAAATATCTCAATGATTGCACTCTATATGTAACGGTAGAGCCATGCCCTATGTGTGCAGGAGCTATCGGCTGGGCACAACTTGGTCGCTTGGTATATGGTGCCGACGACGAAAAACGTGGCTACCACAAATATGCTCCAAATGCGTTACACCCTAAGACTGAGGTAAAAAACGGGGTTTGCAGCGACGAGGCTACAGCTCTGATGCAAGAATTTTTCAGAAAAAGAAGATAACAGCTACTTGTCCTCTTTTATCTCTTCAAAATCGACATACTCACCCTCATTCTTTTCAAACATCTTCTTACGTACAGCAGATGAACTACCACTATCTCTGCCACTATTGGCTGTTTGTTTATAATGAAAATTCTTCTCTTCATTATGCGATGAAGAGTGGCGACGTTTTCTGCCAATGAACATAAAGCCAAGCATCGACAGAATTGTACGAATAGCAGAAAAAATGAAAGTAGGAATCAATATTAGAATAAAAATTCCAAGTATTATCAAGAAAAATATAAAGCTCATATCCGAAATAATTCAATTTACTAAAAAAACAACCACTACTATAAAACGGATTACCGCTAGAGCAATTTTAATACATTACGCCCTGCTTTTGCGAACATAAAGAGCTACAGAAAGAACAAGATACCAAGCTATGATAGCCACAGCTGCAGTTATGCCAAGCACAAACATTGGTATTGAGCATATAAGAAATATGTAACGTATTTTGTTACTGCGCCAACGAAGACTCTTAAACTTTAAAGAGAACATTGGAATCTCAGATACCAGGAGATATGAGAAAAGAGTTATTAAGCCCAGCATTAACAACCAACCAGCATTCAAATCTGTTATACTATCTCCAAAACCAGCCACAAGCGACACCCAAAACAGGGCATTCGCAGGCGTCGGCAACCCTATAAAAGTACTTTTTTGACGAGTATCAATATTAAACTTTGCAAGACGCAAAGCCGAGAATACAGCTATTAAGAATGCATAATAAGGAAATAATTCGGCTACCGGCAATAAATACCCGGGCAATGGCAAGTTTCTTAAGAAAGAAAAAACAACCACAGACGGTGCCAGGCCAAATGTTATATCATCGGCAAGAGAATCCAATTGCAAACCAAGGGGAGATGACACCTTGAGCAAACGCGCTACCATGCCATCGAAGAAATCAAAAACAGCACCCAAGACTATAAATGCCAATGCCGCATAGAAATTTCCTTCTACAGCCATTATACACGCCACACACCCCGAGAATAGGTTGCAGCAGGTTATAGTATTGGGAATATTTTTTTTTATACTCATCTACTCTTTTTCTTTAAGTTTGGCAATGACAGTTTCGTTACCGATGGTCTTTTGCTCTAGTTTCACGCACACTTCAGCGTCGAGTGGCAAGTAAACATCAACACGAGAACCAAACTTTATAAAGCCCATATGTTGATCAATAAAGCACTCTTCGCCAACGGTTGAATATGTAACAATGCGACGCGCCATAGCACCGGCCACCTGGCGCATAAGTATCTCCTGGCCATCGGGAAGCTCTATCACAACCAAAGAACGCTCATTTTCGGTACTTGCCTTTGGCAACCAAGCCTTGTGGAACTTACCTTTCTGATGCTCTACTCTAGTAACCACGCCATCGACAGGATACCAATTGGCATGAACATTCATAGGGCTCATAAATATTGAAACCATTTTACGTTCAGCCTTAAAATGGTCGGGCTCATAAACATTCTCTATAACCACAACCTTGCCGTCTGCGGGAGCTACAACTATATTATCGGTATCACCACGGAAACGTCTTATGGGGCTACGGAAAAAATTGACCATAAGCAAATATACGGTAATTGTACAAATGCTTACTATAGAATTCAAAAGCACAAATGAAGGTAGAAAATACCAAAGAGGTACATTTATCAGAACTAGCAAAAGCAGAGAGACAAGGAGTATCTCGGTACCTTCGCGGTGTATTCTAATGTTCTTTATTTTTTTTATCCTATCGAGTTTTTTCATCGTAGAAAATTTATTATACAAAGACACTCACAGGCAAATGAAACACGAAACTACCTTCACACCCCATTGCAAGTGCAGTATTTCTTTGTGGTTTACCGCAAAAATAGTAACAATTTGTTAAATCGCAAACAAAAACAGGCAAAAACACAATATATAACCGTAAATTAAGTACACTGCTCTACTATTTGGGAATAAACAATCAAACCCAACAGACAGAGACACGCTGCCCGTTCTCTGCAGATTGTTGATAACTTTTTAGCCAAAGAGCTATGCAAAACGAACAAAAGCTATTAACTTTATCAACGCTAAATAAATTACGGACACTATGCACGATTTTGTTCACCTACACGTACATACACAATACTCTATTCTCGACGGGCAAGCATCTGTAAAGAGATTGGTTGACAAGGCTATTGCCGACGGAATGCGCGGCATTGCCGTAACCGACCATGGCAATATGATGGCCATAAAAGAGTTCTTTAATTACGTGAACAAAGTGAACAAAGGCAAGAACAACGAAGACAAATTCAAGCCCATCATAGGTTGTGAAGTTTATGTCGCAGAACGCCGCCTGTTTAACCGCGACCAAAAAGAGGACATGCGCGGGCACCACTTGATACTGCTTGCCAAAAACGAAACCGGCTACCACAACCTTGTAAAGATTGTATCGAAAGCGTGGTCCGAAGGCTACTACTACACACCGCGTACCGACAAGGTGGAGATTGAAAAATACCACGAAGGCATAATATGTTGCTCCGCCTGCCTGGGAGGTGAAATCCCGCAATTAATTCTAAGTGGAGACCTGCAAAAAGCCGAAGAGGCAGTAATGTGGTACAAGAACCTTTTCGGCGACGATTACTACCTGGAGCTGCAAATACACAAAGCCACTGTGGAGCGTGCCAACCACGAGGTGTACCCAATGCAAGTGGAAGTAAACAAACACATTGAGGAATTAAGCCGCAAGTGTGGAGTAAAACTAATATGCTCCAACGATGTGCATTTTGTTGATGAAGAGAACGCTGAAGCACACGACCGTCTAATATGCCTTAACACAGGAAAAGACCTCGATGACCCAAAACGTATGCTATACTCGAAGCAGGAGTGGATGAAGACCAAGGCCGAGATGAACGAGATGTTCTCATACGTGCCCGAAGCTCTGACAAACACCGTGGAGATTTGCGACAAGGTTGAGTTCTACTCTATCGACAGTGCACCCATTATGCCCACTTTTGCTATTCCCGAAGATTTTGGCACAGAGGAGCTATACAGGCAGAAATACACTCACGAGGACCTTTTCAACGAGTTTACACGCGATGAAAAAGGCAATGTAGTGCTCTCACAGGAAGAGGCGGAAAAGAAGATAAAGAAGCTTGGTGGCTACGAAAAGCTATACCGCATAAAACTCGAAGGCGACTACTTGCGCAAGCTCACATACGACGGAGCAAAAAAATGCTACCCCGAACCTTTTGACCAGGAGCTCACAGACCGCATAGATTTTGAGCTACACATTATGAAGACCATGGGTTTCCCGGGCTACTTCCTTATAGTACAAGACTTTATTCGCGCAGCACGCGAAGAGCTTGGCGTAGCTGTGGGGCCTGGCCGTGGCTCGGCTGCCGGCAGCGTTGTGGCATACGCGCTGGGAATCACGCAAGTGGACCCCATAAAATACGACCTGCTTTTTGAACGTTTCCTAAACCCCGACCGCATATCACTACCCGATATTGACGTGGATTTTGACGACGATGGCCGCGGGCGCGTTCTGAACTGGGTAACAGAAAAATATGGACAGGAGAAAGTTGCCCACATTATCACATATGGCACTATGGCAACCAAGCTGGCCATTAAAGACGTGGCACGTGTGCAGAAACTGCCACTCGACCAATCGAACAAGCTCTGCAAAGCCATTCCCGACCGCCTCCCGGACGGCCTGAAAATGAACCTCACAAATGCTATTGCATCGGTGCCGGAGCTACGCGAAGCCGAAGCATCGCCCGACCCAATATTGCGCGACACCATAAAGTATGCAAAAATGCTCGAGGGGAACGTGCGCAATACCGGCGTGCACGCCTGTGGAACAATTATCTGCCGCGACGACATAACCGACCACGTACCCATAAGTATTGCCGAAGACAAAGAGACCGGAGAGAAGATGCTCGTTACGCAATATGAGGGAAGCGTCATAGAGGAGACCGGCCTTATAAAAATGGACTTCCTGGGGCTTAAGACTCTGTCTGTAATAAATGAGGCAATAGAAAACATACGTCGCAGCTTGAAAATTGATGTTGATATTGACAACATACCAATAGACGACCCTCTGACCTACGAACTTTACTGCAAAGGAAGCACAATAGGTACATTCCAGTTTGAGTCGCCGGGAATGCAAAAATACCTTAGAGAGCTACAGCCAAGCACATTCGAGGACCTCATTGCTATGAACGCCCTCTACCGCCCGGGCCCTATGGACTATATCCCCGACTTCATTGAGCGCAAGCACAACCCCGCACTTGTAAAGTACGATATCCCCTGCATGGAAAAATACCTGAAGGACACATACGGAATCACGGTATATCAAGAGCAGGTGATGCTTCTATCGCGTCTTTTGGCCAATTTCACCCGTGGCGAGAGCGACACTCTGCGCAAGGCCATGGGAAAGAAGATGAAGGACAAGCTCGATGAGCTGAAGCCCAAATTCATAAATGGAGGAACGGCCAACGGGCACCCGGCCAACACTCTGGAGAAGATATGGGCCGACTGGGAAAAATTTGCATCGTACGCCTTCAATAAATCGCACGCAACGTGTTACTCCTGGGTAGCCTACCAAACAGCATATCTCAAAGCGCACTACCCGCCACAATATATGGCCGGAGCATTGAGCCGCAACCTTGACAAGATTAATGAAATTACAAAGTTGATGCAAGAGTGCAAAAGTATGGGCATAAATGTGCTTGGCCCCGATGTAAACGAGTCGCACCGTAAATTCGGTGTGAACAAGAAAGGCGACATACGCTTCGGACTAAGCGCGGTAAAAGGCGTGGGTGATATTGCCGTGCAAAGTATAATTGATGAGCGCGAAGCAAACGGCCCCTTTGCCGATATATTCGACTTTGTACAACGTGTAAACCTCACTGCCTGCAACCGCAAGAACCTCGAATGCCTTGCCTTGTCGGGAGCCTTTGACGAGCTACCGGGAGGCATAAGCCGTGAGCAATATATGAGCACCAACAGCAAAGGAGAGCAATTCCTCGAGAGCCTCATACGCTACGGCAATGTATTCCAAGCAGACAAAGCGTCGGCCCAGAACACTCTGTTTGGTGCCGAAGAGATGCCCGAGATACCCAAGCCCGAGGTACCCGAGGGCGGGAACTGGAGCACACTCGAAAGGCTTAACAAGGAACGCGAGCTTGTGGGAATATACCTTTCGGCACACCCGCTTGACGATTACCGCCTAATATTAAGTGAATTTTGCAATACAAAAGCGGCAGAAATGGCCGACCTCGACACTATATCCAACCGCAAGATAACCTTCGGAGGTGTAGTTGCCGATGCGCCACGTACAGGCTTCACAAAAAAAGGCAGCCCATTCGGTGTAGCCAAAGTTGAAGATTTTTCAGGCACAGCCGAGCTCTTCTTTTTTGGCGATGAGTGGATAAAAAGGCAGAACTATTTTATACCCGGCAATTTCTTATATATAAAAGGTAGTTGCCAGGGGCGTCGTTGGGACCCCACAAAACTGGATTTTGTAGTAAACAGCATAGAGCTTATGCCCGAGATTAAGGACAAAATGGTAAAAAGCTTAACCATCACCTTCGACATTATGGCTCTGACCGACGATATTTACGAAACCATTATCGATTATGCCGAAAAACACCCCGGGCCAAGCAAACTGCAAATGAACGTAAAAGACTATGAACACGAATTTACTCTTGAACTTGTGTCCAAAAGCCACAATATAACCGTGGAATATGAGTTTATAGAGTACCTAAAGGAATTACCGAATATAGATTATAAATTAAATTAGTAACTTAAAAAACTTACAACTATGGCATTTATTGTAACAGACGAAAACTCACAGGAATTCATGGCTACCAACCTCCCTATTGTGCTCGATTTCAGCGCAACATGGTGTGGCCCTTGCAAGCAGCTTGCTCCCATTATCGACGAACTCTCCAATGAGTACGAGGGCCGCATTGCTGTAGCAAAATGCGACATAGAAGAGGCTTGCGACCTTACAGCCGAGTATGGAATACGCAACGTTCCCACCGTTATTTTCATAAAAGATGGTAAAGTTGTGGACAAATTTGTAGGCTCAAAATCAAAGGCCGATGTTCAAGCTAAGTTTGAAGCTCTTTTAGGATAACAGCTATGCAAAACGATGAATTCAGCATCGAAGACCTCGATGACGAGAAGACCATCGCATACATACGCGAGCGTCTGCCCCAAGAGTTAAAAGAGAAATTCAGCGACGACGAGTTCTACTATTTTCTCGACACCATTTACGACTACTACGACAAAAGCGGAATCCTCGACAACGGTAACGAATACATAGACATCGACATTGATGATATTGCACGTTTCATTGCCAAGGAGGCCAAGAAAAACGGCATTGGCGAGTATGACCCCGAGGAACTGTTTTTCATAGTAGAAGGTGAGCTTGCATACAACGGAGTAATAGACGATGAAGAATAATAAATAAGAAAGAGCCACGCGGCTCTTTCTTATTTATACACAACTTCATTCATAATAACATCGTGCTGCTCGCACGGTAGCTCTTGCCGTAGTTGTTCGGCATAACATACTCCTATTTTATATGCAGAAAAGCCCTCTTGCGACATATATTTATCGTAGAAGCCTTTACCACGGCCCAAACGCCGACCATCTGCAGTAAAAGCCACCCCCGGAACAACAATTGCATCTATCTCCGCACAAGGGAACGGCTCGCCACTCATAGGTTCCATTATACCATAGGAGCCCTTTGCAAGCATTTTTGGCACAAATTCATAGAAACGCATTACGCTTCCTTCGACACGTGGCAGCAATACCTTGCGTTCTTGTGCCAGCAATTCAATTATTTCGCCTATCTGCGGTTCGTCGGGCAGTGGAGAAAAAAGAGCCAGAGACTTGGCACTCCTCACTACAGGGTGCAGCAATAGAGCAAGAACCAGCATTGTCGATTTTTGCATTTTTTCCTCAGAAGACATAGTGGCAAGTACCTCGCGCACCTGCTTGCGAACAAGCCTCTTATCCATAACTATTTTTCAATTACAGAATCGTAGAATTCGAGCATCTTTGTTGCAGCCGCAAAAGATGTAATACGGCCATCAAGCAACTCCTTTTCATAGTGTGCGAGTTGCGCCTCCACACCTGTCGCATTATAAAAACGGTTACGTAGCTGCTCATTTATAGTCTCGTACATCCAATATTTAGCCTGGCTGTTACGCCTTTTTTCAAAAGAGCCGTTGGCCTTGACCTTTCCGATATAATCGTATATCATATCCCACACCTCTTTTATACCAATATCGTAAAAACCGGAGTATGTGAGCACCTGTGGGCGCACTCCGCTTTGTGGCATAGGGAACAGTTGCAAGGCGTTCCTGTAGTGCGCGGCAGCACGTTGCGCTTCATCTTTATTGGCACCATCGGCTTTGTTTATAACAATGCCGTCGGCCATTTCCATTATACCGCGCTTAATACCCTGCAATTCATCACCGGCACCAGCTATTTGCAAAAGCAGAAAAAAATCCACCATAGAACATACTGCGGTTTCGCTCTGCCCTACACCTACCGTTTCCACAAAAACCGTATCGTAGCCTGCGGCCTCGCAAAGAATTATTGTTTCACGCGTCTTGCGTGCGACACCGCCAAGTGAGCCGGCCGATGCACTTGGACGTATGAAAGCATCAGCACGCACAGAGAGCCGTTCCATACGTGTTTTGTCGCCCAAGATACTACCCTTGCTACGTTCACTGCTAGGGTCAACTGCAAGCACGGCAAGCTTGCCACCACGCTCTTGCAATATGTGCATTCCAAAAGCATCAATAGAGGTGCTTTTACCTGCACCTGGAACTCCTGTAATACCCACACGCAACGATTTTCCCGAATAAGGCAGCAAGCGTTCTATTACCTCCTGTGCCACCGCCTGATGCTCTGGCAACAGACTTTCCACAAGTGTAACTGCACGGCTGAGCACTGTAACATCGCCACGCAAAATTCCCTGTATATAATCTTCTACAGAAAGCTGCGCAGCACGCTTCGCACGACGCTGCGACAGATAAGGGTTTACAGAACTCAAACGCTCAACACCATCGTTTACCTTCAACCCTTTGTATGCCTTATCATTTTCGGGATGTTCCATAATTTATTTAATTAACACAACGCCACCCTTTATTTACGAACAAATTTCTTTAAAAGTCTCTTTTTAAAATCATCTATAATATTTGTTTTCTTTCGCAAAGTATTGAAAGAATAAGATATTGAGACTAAAAGCACAAGCAAGCCACAGATATATTTTACCCACGCGCAGCCCTGCAAGCACAAGGCGAGTGCTGCAAGCAGTAAAAAACCTTGCACAAGCGACAATCTTACAGTTGAAGGAAAATAACGGAAACCATACCTGCGGGAATAACATACCGAAATCATTATAACATCTAAAAGGCTGGCAACAGACAAAGCCACACCCGTTCCGGTTATTCCTCCCCAATAATACCCTAAAGCAATAAGTGCCAAAGAGAAGGCATCGTAGGCTATCTCCATAATAAGATAAACCACCGTGTCGCCTTTGGCCAGGGAAGTATAAGCAATGGGGAGCATTATTGCCCTGAAGAACATATAAAATGCCGACATAATAGCCATACCGACAACAACAAGATACTCTTGAGTAAATAAAATTCTAATTATAAAAGGCATTGCCAGCATCATAAAAATCAGCAAAGGGGCTATAAACAACACACAAATATCAATTTGCTGGTTTATTGCGTAATTCATTCTGGCAAGATTATCTTTCACCGCCGAAAGACGTGGAAAATAGTCGCTCTCCACAGCTACAAACACAATTCCTGCATACACAACCATGAGCCCATAACCCACTTTGTACGAGCCAACATCTTCAACACCACCGAGGCTGAACAAAATTGCGGGAATAGCAAGAGCGGTAAGAGCGTTTATGATTGAAGCAACAACGTAGGGAATACCTAGTTTTATCATACCCACACCCTTGCGTAGCACTTCGGCAGAAAGGAGTTTTACACGCCAGGGATATATGCGCAAAGAGTAATGCAAGTGTACAAACATTATAACAACAGCATTCGCCACAAGTGCAGGTATCACGCCCCTGAAATCAAAAAAATAGAAAAATGGCAATACACTTACAAGGGTGAACAGAGCACTCACCGTCGTCACTACCGCAACACATTTTAGTTTACGAGTACCTTTGAGAATAGATATTTCACCATTGGTTATAGCAGTGGCAAATATCATTGGGGCAAGAAGAGCTACTTCGAGAGTGTAGCCCCAATCGCCATCAAAAGAAAAGAAACTTATGAACGGGGCCACTAGCACGCATAATAGCGCACCAAAAAACGCCGTCCACAAGCTCCAAGAACGCACAGCAATGATATACTCATTAATTTTTTGCGAATCATTGCTCTCGTATAATTCCGAAATATTTTTAACAGCACTAAACGGAATTCCGGCATTAGAGGTACTCGACACAAGCGAAGCTATGTTGGAATATATCATATAGAAACCCATACCCGCCTTGCTGAGCCACATTGCAGCCAATTTGTTGCGAAGCATAGATACCAGCATGGCAAGCACCTGCACTCCGCCAAAGACCCCTGTATATTTTAGAACGTGGTCATAAGAGGTATCCTCGCCATTGAGTTCGTTGATTCCCGTTTTTTCACTGTTCATTTCCAATTGTTATTCTTATTTCATAGCAAAGCTGCCAAGCATAAACAATCGAGTTGCATTTACACCGGCCTCGTCAAGAGTAACATTCATAGAACTGCCATTAATGGTAAACATCTGGGCGGTATTGCCATCAACGAACTGCATCAACTTAACAGCTTCGTTATCGTAAACTGCGCTCCAGGTTTTTTCAGCCTCATCAAATACAAGCTGCATTTCAAGCTCACCATTAGAGAGGTTGTAACCGTTCTCTATAGTTGTAATTTGAACATCTTCACCTGCTGCGTTTGCCACAATCTTTGTTTCACCAACATTCGAAGCAATAGGGTTGTCGCCTGTCCAGAACTCAATAGAGTTAAGCACAACAGCATCGGCAAAAATAGTAATAGGATATATGGGAATTATGTGCATACAAACAAACACCAACTCATTCGCAAATTTGTCACCAACACCATCATTCCAAGCTTTAATTTTATTTGTCAAAGCAAAAGAGCCGATACAAGAAGACAACAGAATAGTTGCAGAAAGCAACAAGGCCGAAAATTTAAAATACTTTTTCATTTTCTTAAATTTATTATATTATTGTAAAATACAAAAAACGTTTAGTGCAAATATACTAAATTTATATTTGCAACAACACTTTTTGCACTTTTTATTACCCTGTGGCACCAAAAACAAGCAAAATGGCAGTAGCGTGCTACTGCCATTTTGCTAAAGTTATAATATCGTGATTACTTCACGCCGTTTACCACTAATGCCTTAACCAATGCATAGAATTTTTCAACTGTAGCTATTTCGACACGCTCCGTGGGAGAGTGAGGAGACATAAGAGTGGGGCCAAATGAAATCATATCCATACCAGGGTAGTTGGTTGAAATAATTCCACACTCCAAACCTGCATGTATAACACGCACGTCGGGCTCTTTGCCAAACATCTCCTTATAAGCCTCTTTCAATGCAGCTAGCAAAGGAGATTTCACATTGGGTTGCCAGCCACTATAGCCACCGCTAAGCTCTACCTTCATACCGGCCATAGCAAAACAACTGGACTGCTGCAGAGCAAGATACTCCTTCATAGAATCACAAGAGCTGCGTGCCAGAATATTTATCTCTGCTTTGCCATCGGCTATAGTAACAATAGAGAGGTTGCTGGAAGTCTCTACAGTGTCGGGTATTGTGGGGATAAAACGGAGCACACCATCGTGACAAGCAAGAATTGCATCGAGCAGATTCTCTTGAATCTCTTCGGGCACCACATTTTCGGGCACCTCGGCAGCCTCAACACGCAGGGTTATTCCCTCCTCTATTGTTGCATACTCGCTATTGAAAAGAGCCTCGTACTTTGCAGCGATATCTGTGAGCTCGCCCACAGCCTCGTCGGGCAATGTAAGCACTACCTCGCAACTTGCAGGAATTGCATTGCGCATATTTCCTCCGTTCCAAGCTGCAAGAGAGACACCGCACTCGTCCATTGCCTCACGCACAAAACGCGCCATAAGTTTGTTGGCATTGCCACGGCCCGCATTTATCTCCAAGCCGGAATGGCCGCCACGCAACCCCTTAAGCTGCACCTTAACTGCAATATCATCTTCTATGGGCTCTTCTGCCATAAACTCCATAGAGGCTGTAATATCAAGACCACCGGCGCAACCGATGTACATAACGCCCTCCTCTTCCGAGTCGAGGTTCAATAGCACTGTACCTTCAAGCTCACCACCCTTCAAACCGAAGGCTCCAAACATACCGGTCTCCTCATCTACTGTAATTAGAGCCTCCAAAGGACCGTGCTGCAGAGTATTGTCCTCCATAATAGCCATAATAGCAGCCACGCCAAGGCCGTTGTCGGCACCTAGAGTTGTATCGTCGGCATAGAGCCACTCGCCCTTCACAACAGTTTTTATAGGGTCGTTCAGGAAATCGTGCTTGCTGTCGGGTGTCTTTTGTGGCACCATGTCCATATGAGCCTGCAGAATTATCCCTTTACGGTTCTCTAACCCCGGTGTTGCAGGTTTGCGCATTATGATATTGCCCACCTCGTCTTGCCAAGTATTCACATTGATACTTTTGCCAAAATCGAGCAAGAATTTCTGAACTTTTTCCATGTGCCCCGAAGGACGAGGAATCTGTGTAAGAGCCTCAAAGTGTTTCCACACCTCGCGAGGCGATAAATCTTTAATTGTAATTGCCATAAATTTATTTATTAGTTGTTATACGATTTTTAAAAGGCAGCATCACCAATGCATAAACTCCCAAAACAGCCACTAACAATGTTTGTGAGGAGTGAACTATTAACGCAAAAAGCGATGCATCGGTTGTAGAAAGGCCGTAAATAAGCATAATACTTATAACTGCAAAATGCCACGGACCTGCACCATTAGGGGTGGGCACTATCACTGCTATACTGCCGGCAACAAAAAGCAACAAGCCCGCAGCTATGGAAAGCCCCGCGCAAAACTCGAAGCAGAAAAAGCATAGATAGAACTGCATAAAATAGCAGAACCAAATACCTATGGTTTCTATAATAAAAAGCCAGCGGTTTTTCATTTTCATCAGAGAGCAGACACCCTCTATGAAATTATAAAAGAAAGACTTTAATTTAGCCCACAAAGACATTTTGCGCAAAAGCAAAAACAGCAACAGCCCTACAGCAAAAGCAGAAAGTACCAAAACCGCCGGGCCGCCCATAGCAGCTACAGAATCGAAGCTAAAAACAGCACCACCAGCATTTGTCAGAAATGTAAAAAACACATTCCACTGGCACGCAACCGCAATGGTTGTTATAACCAGCACCATAAGGGTATCTATAAGACGCTCTGTTACAACAGTACCGAGAGACTGTGCAAAGGGTACCGCGTCGTAGCGTTCTATTACCAAGCAACGGGAAACCTCACCCACACGAGGGAGCAACAAATTGGCAGCATAGGCAATGAATATAGAATACACGCAATTGCAGCGACGGGGATAATACCCCATGGGAGCAAGCGTCAAAAGCCAACGCCACCCACGCAACACATGGCTGAAAACACCAAAAACAAGCGACACCGTGAACCAGAAAAGATTCATTTCCTTCAATGCCACACCCACCTGTGAAAAATCAAATTCAGCATATATCCAATAAAGGATTACCACTCCCAGAAGCAGCGGCAACAAACTTTTTACTATATTATTTAAAATCTTTTTCACAAGTTTGAAACAAAATTAATAGTTTTATTTACCTTTGCATCTAATGGAGCAACTCACAAACAACAATTGTTTTAACCTGTGAGAGCGAATTACAAAAAGTGCAGGCATTTATTTGCAAATATAGCAATATCTTAAAGAAACACCTCCTTTTTGTAAATTTTTAATTAAAAATAACAAAGCAGCAAGCTACAATATGAAAGCAGTAACAGCAAAAAAACGCCTAGGGCAACACTTTCTTACAGACCTGCAAATAGCGCGAGACATTGCCGACACAGTCGATGTTTGCCCGGGGACACCGGTTTTGGAAGTAGGCCCCGGAATGGGAGTACTCACGCAGTTCCTGCTCCAAAAAGAACACCCTGTAAAAGTTGTGGAGATAGACGAAGAATCGGTAAACTATCTTTGCAAGAACATGCCACAACTCGGCGAAGAGAATATTATACCGGACGATTTCTTAAAAATGCACCTCGACCGCATTTTCGATGGCAAACAATTTATGCTCATCGGGAATTATCCCTATAATATTTCAAGCCAGATATTTTTTAAAATGCTCGACAACAAAGAGTACATACCCTACTGCAGCGGAATGATACAAAAAGAGGTAGGCGAGAGACTTGCTGCACACCCGGGCACAAAAGCCTATGGAATATTGAGCATATTAGTTCAGTTATGGTACGACGTAGAATACCTGTTTACGGTAAACGAGAATGTGTTTTCACCACCGCCAAAGGTGAAGAGCGCGGTGGTGCTTATGAAGCGCAACAGCCGCACTACCCTTCCCTGCGACGAAACCCTGTTCAAGAACATTGTAAAGGGCACATTTAACCAACGCAGAAAGAAACTACGTAATTCCATACAACAGATTGTGGGCAAAGAGTCGCCGTTGCTTGCCAACCCCATACTCGACAAACGCCCCGAGCAGCTATCAATTGAAGAGTTCATAGAGCTTACACAGCAGGTAGAACGCGAATTAGCATAACCAATGAGGAGAAAAAATGACAAAAGAATTTATCAACTACATAAAAGAGCTTATTGAGCAAAAAGACTCCGTTCTTTTGCAAGAAAGCATCTCCAAGCTACACCCCGCCGACATTGCAGAGTTGTGCATTGAACTCAGCATCGAGGAGGCGCGTTTCCTCTACCGCCAGCTCGACAACGAAAGAGCAGCCGACGCCCTCACCGAGATGGACGAGGACCTGCGTAATGAGTTACTCGAAGAACTACCCTCCGAAGCCATTGCCAAGCGTTTTGTAAACTACATGGACACCGACGATGCCGTGGATATCATTCGCGACATGGACGAGGAGAAACAGGAGGAGGTGCTGTCGCACATCAAAGATATTGAGCAAGCCGGCGACATTGTAGATTTGCTCCAATACGACGAGGACACCGCCGGTGGTCTTATGAGTACCGAGATGGTGGTGGTAAACGAGAATTGGAGTATGCCCGAGTGCTTGAAAGAGATGCGCAGCCAAGCCGAGGACATGGACGAAATATACTATATATATGTAGTTGATGACGATGAACGCTTGTGCGGCCTCTTTCCTCTGAAAAAGATGGTTACCAGCCCGTCGGTTTCTAAGGTAAAGCACGTAATGAGCACAAAGGTTGTGAGCGTAGATGTAGATACACCCATAGACGAGGTTACTATGCTCATTGAGAAATACAACCTTGTGGCAATACCCGTTGTTGACAAGATAAACCGCCTTGTGGGACAAATTACTGTCGATGACGTAATGGACGAGGTGCGCGAGCAAACCGAGCACGACCAACAACTTACCGCCGGTCTTACACAAGACATTGAGAGCGACGACACCGTGTTCAAGCAAACAAGCGCACGCTTGCCGTGGCTGCTTGTCGGCATGCTGGGAGGTATAGGCTCTTCAATGCTGCTCAACTGCTTCGACAGCACGCTGGGTGCCCACCCCGAGATGGCACTTTTCATTCCACTCCTTGCAGGAATGGGAGGAAACGTAGGCACGCAGTCCTCGGCCATTGTGGTACAAGGGCTTGCCAATAATTCTTTGGATTCGCATCACATTTTTCATCATATAGCAAAAGAGATGGTTGTTGCCCTTATTAATGCAACAATTCTATCGCTTATGGTGTATGTTTATAATTTCTTTTTATATGGTGCAGTAGATATTGTAACACTTTCGGTACCGTTAAGCCTTTTTGTTGTTATACTGTTTGCATCGGGGTTCGGAACATTCATTCCACTACTGCTTGAACGCATAGATATAAACCCGGCAGTAGCTACCGGCCCGTTCATACAAATTATAAACGACCTTAGCGGTATGACATTTTATATGATTATCTCTATGATATTAAGCAGCCTTATGGGATAGTGTTGCTGAAAAAAAGAGCAATAAACATTAGGAAATTTATTTAATTTACATATTTTTGCACGTTGCAATTATAATAATCACTTAATTTTAAGCAAATGAGCGAGACAATAAAATCGAATGTACAGCTCGACGAGCAAAGCATTACGACTTCCCCTGAACAGGCAGTAAATGCCGCTATGCCCGAGCAAGTTACAGAACAAACCAGCACAGAGAAAGCAGCTGTGGAAGAACCCGTAACAGAGAACGACCACGCAACAATTGAGAGCGTCAAGCCGGCAACACGTCAGGAGATATTGGAACGCATTAAGGCAATAGCCGAAAATGGCGACGCACTCAACAGCAAAGCCGAAGTTGAAAGCCTCAAAGTACAGTTCTATCGCCTGCGTACAGCCGAGATTGATGCTGCACGCAAAGAATTTGTGGCAAACGGTGGAGAAGAAAACATTTTTATACCCGAGCCGGACGCGCTGGAAGAGCCGTTTAAAGAGGCTATGAACAAAATAAAAGCAAAGCGTAATGCTTGGCTTAAAGAGCAAGAAGAAGAGCAGCAAGCAAACTACAAAGCCAAGCTCTCACTTATTGCACAATTACAAGAATTGGTCGATAAAGCAGAACAGGGAGCCCCCGACGCTGCCGCTTTCAAAGCTTTGCAGGCACGCTGGAAGGAGATTAAAAACATTCCGCAAGACAAAGTTTCCGACTTGTGGAAACAGTATCAATTACTTGGCGAGCAGTTCTACGATGTATTGAAAATCAACCACGAGTTCCGCGAATACGATTTCAAGAAGAATCTTGAGATAAAAGCTAAAATATGTGAGACAGCCGAGGCTCTCACCAAGTCGGACGATGTAATAAGCGCATTCCGTCAATTACAACAGTTGCATAATGAATTCCGCGAGACAGGCCCCGTGGCACAAGAGTTGCGCGAAGAGATATGGACACGCTTCAAAGCGGCATCTACAATAATTAACCGCCGCCACCAGGAGCACTTCGAAGGCAAGAAAGAGCAAGAGCGCGTGAACCTTGAAAAGAAGACCGCTCTCTGCGAGCAGATAGAGAACATAGACTACTCTGCACTCACAGGCTACCAGGCATGGAACGACATGACACAGACCATTATCGACCTGCAAGCTGCCTGGAAAGAGATTGGTTTTGCACCGCAGAAGATGAATATGAAGATTTTTGAGCGTTTCCGCGCTGCGTGCGACAACTTCTTCAAGCGCAAGAGCGATTATTACAAAGAGGTGAAGAGCAACCTTGCAGCCAACCTCGAAAGAAAAAAACAGCTCTGCGATGCTGCCGAAGCATTAAAGGACAGCGAAGACTGGAAAGAGACAGCAGACAAACTCGCTAAGCTGCAAAAAGAGTGGAAAGAGATAGGGCCTGTGGCACAAAAATACTCCGAAGCACTCTGGAAACGTTTTGTGGCAGCCTGCGATGAATTCTTTGAAAAGCGCAATGCCGCAACATCATCACAGCGAAAGATCGAGCAAGAGAACCTCAAACAAAAGCGTGCTATAATTGAGAGCATAAAGGCTATTAAACCCAGCGCAAGTGAGGGTGAGCAGACCAAGCAACTCAACGCATTGGTACAGCAGTGGAACAATGTCGGGCACGTGCCTTTCAAGGAGAAAGATAAAATATACAAAGAGTATAAGCAGGCAACAAATGCCATTTACGAAAGATTGCACATAAACGCCACAGAGCGCAAGTTAAGCGACTTCCGCAACAATATTGCCAAAAGCGGCAACAGCCTGCAACGCGAGCGCGAGCGTCTCATTCGTCAATACGAAAATATGAAAGCAGAGATTGCCACATACGAAAACAACCTCGGTTTCTTGAGCACATCGAACAAGAAAGGAGAAAGCCTTGTAGATGTAATGCGCCAGAAGATGGAGAAACTGAAAGGCGATGCACAGGTTATTCTGCAAAAGATTCACCTTATTGAAGAAGAGATAGAAAAAGCTTAATAACACGCAAACACAATCAATAAGAGCCGGTAGCTGCCGGCTCTTATTGCGTTATCATTACTTCTGCAGGTGAGAACGGCTCACCGCGTATTCACAGATGCATATTAAGACCACCAAACTTTGTAAGTGAGCCTACCTCTTTCTTTTGGGATTGGCAGGGAACCACCCCTTTTCCACTCGTTTTTTCTGCGCAAACACCTCGCCTATGCTCCAAAAAGATGAGAAAGCCACCACACCCAAAAGAATAGAAACAAATAAATTATTCACAAGCAACGAAGCTACTGCAGCAACAAGCCCTGCCAGCAAGAACAGCCACCAGCTACGCACACCAATATAATACTCGGCCTTTATCACAAGAGGGTGGAAAAGACCTATCACAAAAAACGTGGCAACGCCTATAATGATTCCCATAAAATTCAGTTCCATAGTTTTTCAATTAAAATAAATGTGCACGAAAGCTGTTTTGCAATAGCGGTTGCAAAAATATGGAAATTGCTCAATATTTTTTACAGTAAATTGGCTTTTTTGTATGACTTTTCACAACATTGGTTTATTTTTGCAATAAACAGCAAAACATATAACAATGAAGAGCATTAAAAGATTACTTCAAGCAGCGTTTATCGCAGCAATAGGTGCAATGGGCACACCCACAGCCGCACAAGAATACACCCCTACACCCGAAAACTTGCAAGCACGTCAAGAATTTGCCGACAGCAAGTTCGGAATATTCATACACTGGGGCATATACAGTATGTTTGCGCAGGGAGAATGGTATTTACAGAATGCCGAGATTGACAAATACGAGTATGCAAAAGCGGCCGACGCCTTCTACCCCCACCGTTTCGACGCCAAAGCGTGGGTTGCAGCCATTAAGGAGGCCGGTGCAAAATATATCTGCTTCACAAGCCGCCACCACGACAGTTTTTCAATGTGGGACACCAATGAAAGCGACTACAATGTGGTAGATGCCACCCCTTTTGGGCGCGATGTAATTAAAGAACTTGCCGACGAGTGCCACAAACAGGGAATAAAGCTACACCTTTACTATTCGCACCTCGACTGGGCACGCGACGAATACCCCATGGGGCGCACCGGCAAGAAAATCATAGGACGCGACAAAACAAAAGTCAATTGGCCCGAGTATTATGGATTTATGAACCGACAGCTCACAGAGTTGCTCACAAACTATGGCGAAATTGGTGCAATATGGTTCGACGGCTGGTGGGACCACGACGAGGACAGCATACCTTTCGATTGGCAACTGCAAGAGCAATACGCAATGATTCACCGCTTGCAGCCACAATGCCTTGTGGGCAACAACCACCACCAAGTGCCATTCAGCGGAGAGGATATTCAAATATTCGAGCGCGACCTTCCCGGGGAAAACAAGGCTGGGCTTTCGGGGCAGAGCATCAGTCGCTTGCCGCTTGAAACCTGCCAGACAATGAACGGTATGTGGGGCTACAAACTCATAGACCAGGAATACAAAAGCACAGAAACACTCATACAATACCTTGTAGGGGCTGCAGGCAAAGGCGCAAACCTGCTTTTGAATGTAGGGCCGCAACCCAACGGAGAGATACCCGCTGCAGCACTCCAACGCTTGAAAGAGATGGGCGAGTGGACAAGAACCTATGGAGAGACAATATACGGCACCACTGCAGGCGACATTCCCGTGCAGGATTGGGGTGCAACCACACGCAAAGGAGAGCGTCTCTTCTTGCATATTATGAACCTAAATGCAACAGAGCTGGAACTGCCACTCACCTGCAAAGTAAAAAAAGCATTTACATACACTGGCAAAAAGCCTCTAAAGGTGAAAAAGACAAAGAACGGAGTGAAACTGTTTTTCAACGAAATACCTACAGGCACAGATTACATTGTAGAGCTCATAACAAAATAACATAATGGCAAAATTAGAGATATGCGCAGGCAGCGTGGAGAGTGTAATTGCCGCACGCGACGGTGGTGCTGCACGTGTAGAGCTATGCGCAGCACTCGAAGTAGGTGGCATCACCCCCTCAAGGGGGCTCATTGCACAAGCACGCAAAGTAGAAGGGATTGAACTTAATGTAATTATACGCCCACGCAGTGGAGATTTCCTATACAACGAAGAAGAGGTCGCCTGCATGGAACAAGACATACGCACTTGCAAGGAACTTGGAGCCGATGGAGTTGTTATAGGCGCACTCACAGCCGATGGCGACATAGACACCGCACTATGCAGCAGGCTCATAGCCGCAGCAAGCGGAATGAGCATCACCTTTCACCGCGCATTTGATATGTGCCGAGAGCCGCGAAAAGCACTCGAGGATATTATTGCCTTGGGCTGCCACAGAGTGCTTACATCGGGGCAGGCAGCCACTGCATACGAAGGTATTCCCCTCATTAGAGAACTTGTTCAACAGGCCTGCGGGCGCATAATAATAATGCCCGGCTGCGGAGTAAACAGCCGCAATGCAGCACATATTCTGCAAGAGACTGCAGCTGTAGAGATTCACGCATCGGCACGCACAAGCGTGGAGAGCGGTATGCGCTTCCGCCATAGCGGGGTGAGTATGGGAAACAGCGAACACGACGAATATGCCCGCAAGGAGACAAGCTGTGAGGAGGTAAAAAGAATTGTGGAAGCTATAAAGCCACACTCACTATAATCTACTCACTCAATTGCTTTATAACCTTTACAAGTTGCTCGCCAAGCCCTATTGAATAACCCTGCGACATAAACACCACACGGTTAAATGTATCGGCCACAAGAATTATGGGGCGGGCAGGATTTTCCAATTTCATATTTGCAACAACCTCGTTGTAAATAGCATCGTCAATATCGGTACCCCACACAACGGTTGAAGGCAATGCCGGAAAATCATTCACAAAGCGCGACGCCTCATTGCCGTTGCGGAAGAGAAACACCAGTTTCTGCCCCCAATTCTCAAAATCGGCAGCATAGGGCATTACATCGCGCAGAAAATGGTTGGTGGGCTCGTTGCTTGGAGCAATGAGGGCTATCACATAATATCCACGGCCTGTAGCAGAGAGCAGCGAACGTCTCTTTCCCTCGGCATCGCAAAAGAGGTTCTCGCTGTTAAAGCTACCGATAACTTGCAGACGTTCATCGCTTTCGCGCTGATGATAGACAATATTTTTACACTCTCCATTGCCTATTGCAAAGAAAGTCAAGTGAGCAAGAACACCTCCGTCGGCCATTCGCGTGCCGCTCACCAGAAGATAATCACCTGCATCGGTTTTTGTCCCATTCTTTAGCATTGAGCCATAAGTTGCAGTCTCGGGGTAATTAAGCAACTGCAAGCGACCATCAACTATTTTAGATATTGAAAAATGAGAATAGTATTTAGGGTTGTCAATATACCTTGTAGGCACAAAAGAGGCTGCAAGAGTTCCTTGCTGCGGTGCGATAGAGGCCTCCGCTTCAAAATCGACATCAACCCAACCACTTTGTTGCGAAAACCACTGGGTTTTACCCGTAACAGCATCTATGCGGGCAGCAACACCCATACTGCGGGCACCCGACACAAAGAATATATTACGTGAGTGAGTGTCGCACGCACGCATTTCCCACACGCCCTGTGGCGACATACACAACAGCTGCGGATTCCACTCTTTGTCTATGGTTATGTGGCTGCGGCACCACTCCACCCACTCTTGTGGCGAAACTGCAAAGGCTGCTCTTTCGGCCGGTGTAAAGCACTCGCTAAAGAAAGCCTTGTAGGGGGTGAGTTTTTCATTGCTCACGCGAGGGTTCAATACATATTCATAGAAGAGTGCGCCGTTCTGCAATTGAGGAGTATTGGCAAGGTGGTCGTGCAACACCGCAGCTTCCACATCACGTAAATCTTTGTCCGCGATAACCGAGAGAAGTTTCAATGCCAGGGGGAGTTTTTCTTTCCCCGCACCCAACAAGAAATTTTTAATTACAGCATAGTTACCACGCGATTTCTTTACAAATTCTGCAACCACAGCCTCATCGGCACCTATCGTGCGGGCTAGAGCTGCGGCATCGGCGGGAGACATAAATGTTGCAACGTAGGCATTGCGTATGGAATCTTCACAAGCAAAACGACGGGCATTTTCACTTGCCTGCTCCGGTGTTACCAAGGGCAGAGTGTTGCGTTCTTTCGGTGGTGTGATATTCATTTCAAAAGAGGCTGTGTAACCACTGCTCTTGTCGAGCACTATCACGGCAGTGTCGCCACTGCCGGCAGTGCAATGGGCATAACCGAACTTACCATTGGCTGCAGCCCACGCAAGCAGAGAGCCTTTGCCTGTGGAAAGGGTTGCATAGCCTTCGGCGTCGCTCATACGTGTTGCCGCAGTAAAGAATTCAGCATAATTATATATTTTATACTCAACAGGGGTAGAAACCGGGGCACCGGCCTCATCTACTACGCGCACTGTTACAGGTGCCACAGGTGCATAATTGGCCGTAACATTTATTTCGGTGTAGCAAGGTGTGCGACCAACGACCTCCTCGGGGCCATCGTAATTACCGAAAGCCTTTGTGTGCATGAGCATACCGCGTGAGGCAGGAGCATTGAACCAAGCGAGGTCGAGAACAGGCTCGGGCTCACACGCCCCCAGGAAGTGCCACTTTCCATCGACCCAGGCCTCAACCCAGGCGTGGTTATCGTCGGTATGTGCCCAGCGAGGGGTATAAACCTGCCTTGCAGGAATACCCACTGCACGCAAAGCTGCAACAGTGAAGGTAGATTCTTCGCCACAACGGCCATACGCTGTGCGTACCGATGCAAGCGGAGAACTTGTGCGGGCGTCGCTGGGGGTATAGGTAACCTTTTCGTGGCACCAATGATTCACCTCAAGCACAGCGTCGTGCATAGAGAGAGCACTCACGCGCTCTTTAAGTTCTTCATAAAAAACCACTCGGCTGGTGTCCATATCTTCATTGTTCACCCTCACAGGAAGCACAAAATGCAGGAACTCCCTCTGTGGCACTTGCCTGCCCCAAGGCATCTCTTCACGTGCTTTTAGTGCATAATCTACATTTTGCAGGTGGAACTGTGCAGGGTAGTCGGCAATGTCGGGCAAGGGCATATAGGCATAAAGGAACTGCATTGCCTGCAAACGTGTACCGTGCAACTCCTCGTCAAAAACAGTAAAAAACGCTTCATTGCCGACCAAGGCACGACGTTGCTCAAAATCTTGGGCTATTCTGCCCTTTTCATCGAAATTCTCTTTACTGCATTGTGTACAAGATGTAAACAAAGCAATTAATGCAACAGAGCAAAAGACAATATAATTTTTCATAGCATCACTTGATTTCACATTTACCGCGAATATATGTAATAATACCGAGAAAAGGAGGCGTAAAGAGTATTTTTATAAACCAAAAAAGGTTTCTGCTCATTATTTGCGTCGCGCGCACGATATTATTAATTGAAATTATTATATTTGCAGATTAGAATAGAGCAAAATGAGACACATAACAAACAACATACCTTTAAAAAGGCTGCTTAAATGGCTTTGGAAAAATTCCAAAGGAGCACGCGGGCAAGCTATTATAAACACTTTTATAGGGCTGCTGGACATCACTTGTCAGCTATTGTGGGTTCTTGCCTGCAAACGCGCTATCGACATAGCAACCGGCGAGAGCGAAGGTTCAATAGCAGTTACCGGTGTCATTATCGGTGCTCTTATGCTCACAGAAATAGCTTCACGCTCCATTAATCGCTGGATACACGCAGTTATAGGCGTTGAGGTACGCAACAAAATGCGCTTAAAGATCTTTTCACGGCTCTTGCGTGGCGAATGGCTTCACCTGCAAAAGCATCATACCGGGGACCTTGTAAACAGGCTGGAGGGCGATGTTAACAACATAACATCACTGATAACAGAAATCATACCGGCCACCCTTGTTGTGCTGGTGCAGTTATTGGCATCGTTCACAATACTGTTTTCAATGAGCCCGATACTTGCAGTGTCGGTGCTTGTAGCACTGCCTGCAGCTATGCTTGCAAGTAATTTCTATGTAAGAAAGATGCGCAAGCTGAACCGCGAAGTACGCGACAGCGACAGCCGCATACAGGAAGTTTTGCAGGAGAGCTTGCAGCACAAGGCCCTAATAAAAGCGTTAGAGCAGAACGACAGTACCGAGGAACAGCTCACAAACCTTCAAAAAAAACTGCAAGGACAAATTCGCAACCGCACAAAATTCTCTTTGGGAGCATACAGTTTCACACAGCTTGGGTTTGCGACAGGCTATCTCATAGCTTTTATGTGGGGAGTCCAAGGGCTTGCTACAGGTATTGTAAGTTTCGGTTCTCTTTCGGCATATTTGCAACTTGTAGGGCTCATACAACGCCCCACAATGGACATCAGCAGATTTATTCCAAGCATTGTTTCCTCTTTCACGGCAGCAGAGCGTTTGTATGAGCTTGAAGATATTCCCGAAGAGGAGCAAGGCGAATCTATTATGCTGCAAGGAATAGCCGGCGTCCGTTTTAAAGGAGTGAATTTTAAATACGACGGTGAAAGCCGCCACATTTTCAATAATTTCAGTTACGATTTTGCGCCCAATAGCTGCACAGCAATTGTTGGCGAGACAGGTACCGGAAAGACCACATTAATACGCCTGCTTGTCGCTCTTATAAACCCACAAGAAGGAGAGGTGGAGATATACGACAAACAAAAGAGCTATAAATCATCTACCCTCACCCGCTGTAATTTTGTATATATTCCACAAGGCAACAGCCTTATAAGCGGCACCATAAGAGACAACCTGCTTATGGGCAACCCCGCAGCCACAGAAAAAGAGATGATGCAAGCACTGCACATTGCCTGTGCCGACTATGTTACAGAACTGCCACAAGGGATTGACACCGAGCTATCGGAGCAAGGTGGCGGTTTAAGCGAGGGACAAGCGCAGCGCATAGCTGTTGCACGCTCAATTCTGCGCCCCGGCAGCATACTTATTCTCGACGAGGTTACATCGGCACTTGACGAAGAAACCGAAAAAGAGATGCTGCACCGCCTCACAAGCAGCCAGGCAGGCAAAACACTAATTTTCGTAACACACCGCCCGGCTATAATACAATACTGCGACAATGTGTTAAGAATAGAAAAACCGCAAGAAACATAAGAAACACATACAATAAAGAGGGGAAAAAGACGTTAAAAAGAAGATATAATATAACACAATATGATAGAATATCTAAAAGGGGAAATTGCAGAGCTCACACCTGCCACAGCCATAATAGAGTGTGGCGGGGTTGGTTATGCTGCAAACATCACTCTTAACACATATAGTGCCCTGCAAGGCAAAAAAGAGGCTAAGTTATTCATTTACGAGGTTATACGCGAGGACTCACACCAGCTTTACGGCTTCAGTAACAAACAGGAGAGAGAACTATTTCTTCTGCTTATATCCGTTTCGGGAATCGGTGGCAACACTGCACGTACAATTCTTTCGGCATTCACCATCACAGAGCTATGCGAAGCTATAGCCTGTGGCAACGACAAAGCCATAAAGAGCGTAAAGGGAATAGGCCTGAAGACAGCACAACGCATAATAGTAGATTTAAAAGACAAGATAAAAGAGATTGGCGGCGAGGTTGTCGGCACAGCACAAACAAGCACAACAATAGACAACGACGTGGTAGATGGGGCTGTTGCAGCTCTTGTTATGCTTGGTTTCCCGGGAGCCGCAGCAAGCAAAGTGGTGCAAAGTGTTACAAAGAACAACCCCACAGCCACCATAGAACAAGTTATAAAACTCGCACTCAAAGAGTTATAAACGAGACACAAAGGGGGAATATGAAACAACGCGTGTTATTAATACTTTTGCTTTTTTGCACAGCTATAGAATTTATAGTTGCGCAGAACAGCAATGCCCAAGCAACACGCAACCAAAGAATACAACAAAGAACCGAGAAGCGCAAGGCCGAGCAAGCAAGAAAAGACAGCCTGAAGCCAATATACCCTATTTCCCAAACAACACCATTAAAGATAGAAGACATAAAGCAGCTCCCTATGGACCTGCGTACACCGGCCAACATAAAACCCGACACCACTTACCACGACAAAGAAGGGACATACTCTTTAGGCTCGCGCCTGGGCGAAAGCGGCAGGTACCTATCTACTCCCATTCTGCTCACACAGGACGAGTATGTAAATTGGCGTATGAGCAATTCTATGCAGGACTATTTCCGCAAAAAGAATGACGAAGAGTGGATAAAAGCAAAAGAGGGCGATAAATTCGACTTTACCGACATGCATTTCGACCTTGGGCCGGCCGAAAAAATATTCGGCCCGGGAGGTGTAAAGATTAAAACACAGGGAAATGCAGAGATAAAATTCGGATATTCTATTCAGGAGGTGGACAACCCTTCACTCAGCGAGCGCAACCGCAAAACAAACACATTCGATTTTGATGAAAAGATAAACCTGAACGTGAAAGGAAGCGTTGGAGACAAAATGAATATGGACTTCAACTACAACACCGAAGCTACGTTCAGCTACGATGCAAAAAAGATAAATCTTAAATACGACGGAAAAGAAGACGAGGTTATAAAGCTGCTCGAGGCCGGAAATGTAACCTTCCCCACAAACTCCAGCCTCATAAAAGGAGCATCATCACTTTTTGGTATCAGAGCCGACCTGCAATTCGGCAAACTCACTCTGCAAACTGTTTTATCACAAAAAACATCGAACAGCACTGTAGTCAATTCAAAGGGTGGCACACAACTTACCACATACGAGATTGAGATTACCGATTACGACGAGAACAAGCACTTCTTCCTTGCACATTATTTCCGCGACAGCTACGACCGTGCAATGGCGCAACTGCCCACAGTAATATCGGGAATAAACATAAACCGAATAGAAGTATGGGTAACAAACAAGAATGGCGACTACAACAACCCGCGTAATATAGTAGCCTTTGCCGACCTCGCAGAGCAAAGCCACATAAGCAATAACCGCTGGACAAGCACCGGCACTGCTGCAATACCCGTAAATAATGCCAATAATCTTTACAGCGAGATTAACAGCACATACGCCGGAATTCGTAACATAGACCAGGTAAACAACCTGCTCAACGGGAACGACAATTTATACGGTGGCCGCGACTACGAGAAACTCTCAAGCGCACGATTGCTCTCATCGTCGGAATATACTATAAACAGAGCATTGGGATTCATCTCGCTGAAAACAGCTCTCCGTGCCGACGAGGTGCTTGCCGTAGCATACGAATACACCTACGGTGGCCAGACATACCAGGTAGGAGAGTTTTCCACCGATGTAAAAGACTCCAAGAGCACCCTGTTCCTCAAACTTATAAAGCCCAATTCAAACTCGCCTGTAAATGCGTGCTGGGACCTTATGATGAAGAACGTATATTCACTAGGTACCCGCAACATTAAAAGCAACGATTTTAAGCTGGACATCTACTACGCAAGCGACAGTTTGGGTACCAACATCACATACCTACCCGAGGAAGCACTGAAAAGCAAGACACTGTTGCAGCTGCTCAACCTTGACAGGCTCGACAGCAACAACACCAAAGAAGCACCCAACGGAATATTCGATTTTATAGAGGGATACACCGTAGATGCAGCATCGGGACGCATTTTCTTCCCGTCGATAGAACCATTCGGAAACTATTTAAAGGAGAAGATTGGCAACAATGCGCTCGCCGATAAATATATTTTCCAAGAGCTGTACGACTCTACCAGAACCGTTGCCAAGCAGATTGCCGAGAAAGACAAATTCTACATTATTGGAGAATACACAGGCTCTGCCGCCAATGTTATAAATACCGGCTCCACAAATATTCCACGAGGCTCGGTAGTTGTAACCGCAGGCGGTGTAACACTCACCGAGAACAGCGACTACCAGGTAGATTATGCGTCGGGTATTGTTACAATTCTGAACCAGAGCATTATTGATGCCGGCACCAACGTGCAGGTATCATTGGAGAGCAACACACTCTTCAATATGCAAAGAAAAACAGTGCTTGGCCTCAACTGGAAATACGACTTTTCCAATGAGCTGAACTTTGGTGGTACATTTATGTCGCTCACCGAGAAACCACTCACCTCAAAGGTCGATATGGGCTCGGAGCCGCTGAACAACAGAATATGGGGTTTCAACCTATCGTGGAAAAAACAAAGCCAATGGCTGACAAACCTTCTCGACCGCCTACCGCTTATAAGCTGTACAGCACCGTCGAGCATAAACCTCACTGCGGAATTTGCAAAGCTCGATGCCGGCACATCGAGTGATGTACAAAGCGAAGCATCGTACATAGACGACTTCGAGAGCACCGAAAACGGCATAGATATAAAACAAGCATCATCTTGGATGCTCTCCTCACTCCCCACAGGGTTATCTTATAGCGAACTCACTAATAATATCCTCACCGGGTACGACAGAGCATTGATAAGCTGGTACACAATAGACCCCCTCTTCACACGTCGCAGCTCGTCGCTTACACCGGCACACATAAAGAGCGACCTTGAACAGCTGTCAAACCACTATGTAAGAGAAGTGTATGAGCGTGAGCTATACCCCAATAAGGAATCGACCTATGGCGAGAGTTCCACATTGTCCCTCTTCAATGTTACATTCTACCCCAATGAAAGAGGCCCCTACAACCTCGACCCCGACCTCGATGTAAACGGAAAGCTAAACAACCCCGAAAAACGTTGGGGCGGTATAACACGCCAGCTCACAACCACCGACTTCGAGGGTGCCAATATTCAGTACATTGAGTTTTGGTTGCTCGACCCCTTCATCTATGAACAAGCGGAAATGGGCGGAGACCTCTACTTTAACCTTGGCGAGGTGTCGGAGGATATATTGAAAGACGGCAAGAAATTCTTTGAAAACGGCCTCCCGGCAAGCAGCAACAGCTACGACTACGAGGAGACTGTTTGGGGACGTGTGCCCACCATTAACAGCCTTGTATATGCATTTGACAATAATGCCGACAGCCGTTCGCAGCAAGATGTAGGCCTCGACGGACTCAGCAACACCGACGAGTCTATGTACCCCACATACCAGAATTATTTGAATGCCATAAAAGGAAGAGTGCGTGCCGAAATATACGACAGCATAGCAGCCGACCCGGCAGGTGATAATTACCACTACTTTAGAGGAAGCGACTACGACGCTGCTAAAAAGAGCATTATGGAGCGTTATAAATACTATAACAACACCGAAGGCAACTCGCCCACTTCCGGTGGTGGAGAGAGCTACAGCAGTGCGGCAAAAAGCACCCCCGACGTTGAAGACAGCAACCAGGACTTCACAATGGACGAGTATGAAAACTTCTTCCAATACCACATATCATTGCGCCCCGAGAACATGCAAGTGGGCAGCAACTACATTACCGACAAGCGCACTGTAACATCTAAACTGCGCAACGGAAATACCGAGAGTGTCGATTGGTATAAATTCCGCATACCCGTTGAGGAATACGAAAAAGCAGTAGGCAACATACGAGACTTCACATCAATACGCTTCTTGCGTATGTACATGACCTCCTTCCGCAAACCAATCACATTGCGCTTTGCCACAATGGAGCTTATTCGTGGCGACTGGCGACCATACCAGCAACCCATTGCATCGAAGAACAACACTGCCCCAACAATTTCGGGAGAGTTCACAATGTCTGCAATAAACATAGAGGAGCACGGCGACAGACAACCCGTAAACTACGTTCTGCCTCCCGGTATAAGCCGTATTATAGACCCCAGCCAACCCCAGCTGAGACAAGACAATGAACAGGCCCTTGCGCTACAGGTAAACAACCTTGGCAGCAAGGAATCGCGTGCCGTTTACAAAAAGAGCAACCTCGACGTGCGCCAATACGAGCGCATACAGCTCTACGTACACGCCGAAGCACCGGAGATTGATGTTACACAGCTCGACAATAACGACCTCTCGCTCTTTGTCAGACTGGGCTCCGACTACAAGAGCAATTACTACGAATATGAGGTACCGCTTTACATAACACCTCACGGCTCATACGACAGCAACAGCTCTGCTGCCGCAGCAATTGTGTGGCCCGCAGAAAATATGATTGACATACCGCTTGCCAAGCTCACCAATATAAAGGTAAAACGAAACACTCTGCGCAACAGCCAAACTGGTGGTATAAACAACACTACAATATACAGCGAGTACGACGAGGAGAACCCCAAAAACAGAATAAGCATAGTCGGCAGCCCCACACTAGGGCAGGTGAAGGTAATGATGATAGGAGTGCGCAACAACACATCAACCGCAAAATCGGGAACCGTGTGGGTGAACGAGATGCGCCTTTTAGGCTTCAACAACAAAAGCGGCTGGGCGGCACAAGGAAACCTCAATGTTAAACTATCCGACCTGGGCACCATCACAGCCCAAGGCCGTATGGAAACAGCCGGCTTCGGTGGCTTGGAAGACAAGCTTGCTTCGCGACGCACCGACGACTATTACCGATACACAATTACCGGAACATTCGACCTCGGACGTTTCCTGCCCAAGGCTACAAAAGTATCATTGCCCACCTACTACTCTTTTACCGAGGAGGTTTCTTCTCCATTGTACAGCCCGTTCGACACCGACCTATTGCTCGACGACGTGCTCAACTCATACAACGGAGCAAGCCGCGACTCGCTTAAAAACATAGCCGAAGTACACTCGGTAGTAAAGAACTTCAGCATAAGTAATGCCAAGATAAATATATCGAGCCCCACACCTATGCCTTACGACCCGGCAAACCTCTCTTTCAGCCTCTCATACTCAACCACAGAGAACAGCGGAAGTACCATAAACTGGGAGAACAAGCTCAACTGGAAGGCATCGATAAACTACAACTATAGCAGCCCCATAAAAACAATAAAACCTTTTGCAAGCATAAAGAGCAAATCCAAGTGGACACGCATTCTCAAGGACTGGGGTATTAACCCATTGCCACAAAGCATTGGAGCAAATACCGACATGATACGCAACTATCACGAGATGCAACGTCGCGATTTAAATGCTATTGATGGCGGAGAGAATATACCCCTCACATTCTCGCAACAGTTCTACTGGAACCGCAACTTCACTATGAAGTGGGACCCCACCACAAACCTTAAAATGAATATAAGTACCGGCACAAATGCCGAAATAGAGGAGCCGTTCCTGCCCGTAAACAAAGAACGTTTCCCCAATGAATATGCAATATGGAAAGACTCTGTTAAACGCAGCATAAAAGATTTTGGCCGCCCGTTAAGCTATCAACAAAGTTTTACGGCATCGTACAACCTGCCCATAAACAAGTTGCCTATATTTGAATGGATAAGCAGTGCCGACATAAACTACACGGCATCGTACAACTGGGCACGCGGTAACAAAGTAAACAACATTAACCTTGGCAACAATATTTCAAACAAAAGAAATGTTACGTTAAAAGGCAACTTCAACATGGAGAAACTGTACAACATTTTCCCATACCTTGAAGAGACAAACAAACGCTTTGCAAGCAGCAAGAGCACCAAAAAAGCCAAGAACAGCAAACAAAAAACCAAAACAGTGAAGGCAAAAAAGGTGAAGCCCTTTACAAAAGAGATTACCCTATCGCCCGACACCGGTACCGTGGTGGCCCACAACCTCAACAGCAAGAAATTTGAGCTTAACGCACGCACAAAGGGAGGCAAGGCATATAAAGTAAAATACAAGGTTATAGACGAGAACAGTATCTTCATTAAAACAAAAGACACTATACCCGTAAAGCTCACCATCATTCCCAAAACAAAAGAAGAAGGCGACAGAAGCAAACTGGCAAAAGCAATGCAATACCCCACACGTGCACTTATGATGTTGCGCACGTTCTCAATAAATTATACCAATGCCTATGCAATGACTCTTCCCGGGTTTATGCCCGACGCCGGCGACATATTCGGTCAAAACAGCACAAATGGCTTTATGGCACCGGGCCTCGACTTTGCATTCGGCCTCACAAGCGACAGTTGGCTGCGCAAGGCACACGAAAGGAATTGGTTGCTCAAGAACGACAGCGTAGCGGCACAAGCCACCACCACGCTGGGAGAAGACCTGCAAGTAAGAGCCACTCTCGAGCCACTTGCAGACCTTAAAATAGACCTCAATGCAAGCTGGACACGCAACAAGAACCGCACCATACAATTTATGTACGATGGAATGCCGTTCAGCGAGTCGGGCAGCTTCTCTATGACAACAATATCTATTGGCACAGCTTTCGACCTTGGAAATGCCGACAACAACTACAAATCATCGGCATACAACAAGTTTATTGAAAACATAGAAACCATACACGGGCGCGTTGAGAGCAAGTACGCCAACAGTAAATACCCAACAGGCAGCACGCTTGCCGGGCAGCCCTATAATCCCGCAAACGGTGCAGTGGACAAGTACTCTTCGGACGTGCTTATACCCGCATTCCTCAGTGCATACACCGGGGGCGATGCCGGTAGCAGTTCACTCGATATCTTCCCCAAATTTATGCGTATGCTACCAAACTGGAAGATAAAATATTCGGGCCTTGGCAAGCTGCCGTTCTTTGCAAAGTACTTCAAGAGCGTGAATATAGAGCACGGCTATAAGAGTGTGTATGCAGTGGGTTCTTATAGCACATACGCAACTTATATGGAATATACCAACGGAATAGGCTTTGTAAGCAACTCCACAACAAACCTGCCCGTTCCCAGCAGCCGTTTCAACATTGGCGCAGTGTCAATTAACGAATCGTTCAGCCCGCTTATCGGCTTAAATGTAACAACAGACAAAAACCTCACCATAGGTGCAAAATATATAAAGTCGCGTGTTTTGAATTTAAGCCTCACGGCAATTCAACTCGTCGAGACACACACCGAAGAGCTGGCACTGAATGTGGGCTATAAGATTGTAAACTTCAAACCATTCAATGGCGGCAAGAAAGCAAGCAAGAGCAAGGAGCAGAAAGGCAACGACATAAACCTGCGTGCCGATTTCTCATTTAAGAACAACACCTCGCTATGCCGTAGCATAGACCTCGGGACAACACAGGCTACAAGTGGTAACAAACTTTTCAGCTACTCATTTACAGCCGACTACGCATATAGCAAGAACCTGACACTAAGCCTGTATTTCGACAGGCAGAAGACTATTCCGCTTATCTCGGCAAGCTCATACCCCACCACTACAACCGATTTTGGTATTAGTATGAAGTTCTCTTTGGCGAAATAAGGTTTTTTCATATAAAAAGGTACCCACAGGTTGCAGCCTGTGGGTACCTTTTTATAGCAAAATCACAGCATCATTTAACCACCGACAGAGAATCGGTTTCAAAACGCTCACGCGTTTTCTTTACAAAATCTATATGACGTTGCGCCTCAGCAGCCATCTCTTTGTACTCGGCAATAGATTTTAAGATTTTAGACAACTCAACGACTTTGGAAATTGCTTTTGCGTCCTCGCCACGCAAAGTATAGGAATGCTTCCCGTCTTTGCCTGTAAGCTCCACCGTTACCGGGCCCGACACAACAGATATAAAATCCATTATTCCACCGTCCTCGCCATAAATAAAATCGAGCCGCTCGTTGTTTATTCCAAGGTTGCGGTATGTGTGAGAACTAAAAGCTCTTTCACAAGAGGCGTAACTACCGTCGGCCGAAACCTTTACCGCGCTATGCGCAATTCTCTTGCCACGATATACCGAAGTAATGTATGCAACGCCACTCTCTGTTACACGCGCACGCAAAAGAGAATTAAAGACATTCAGCCTGCCGGCCTGCGAAGAGACAATATACGAGCCCTCGTCTTGGTAGCGGTTATCCTTCTCATACTCAAAATCAACCAGCATACTGTCGCGACGGGCAGTTAAGGTGCCGAGCATAGCTTGGCAATGGTCAAGGTTGCGCTGCTGCTCGGCAAGCTCCACTGTGCGCATAAGCTCGAGCGCACCACGCCTTGCAGCGAAAGCCGTAGGGTAACTATTGCGTATGCTGTCTATGAGCATTTTTGCATTCTGGTACTCACCGGCCTCATAGGCAACGTTTGCTTGCTCCAATAACTTTGCAGCCTTGCTATCTACCGACTCACCACACGATGCAAACAGCACGGCAGCCACTGCACCCAAAAGAAATATTCGTTTCATTTTCGTATTATACCTTTATTATATATATTATACAAATAGCAAGTGCCCTGCGGGCACTCCATTGCAAATGTACTATTTTATCAATCACATCACAATAGTTGAGCCAAGAAAACTCTTATTCGCTTTTTTTACCACACGCAGTTTCATAAATACGGCAAAAAAAGCTATCTTCGCACACTGAAACCAAAAAGAACACCTATGTACAAGCCAACCAAAGAGGAGCTGTGCAAGCTGCTCAACACACCCATCTTCAGAAAAATATCGGAGACAGCCGATGCACTCGGCATGGAGTGCTACGTGGTTGGCGGCTATGTGCGCGACATATTCTTGGAACGCCCATCTACCGACATCGACGTGGTGGTTGTGGGCAAGGGTATTGAAATGGCGCGTGCGTTCAGCAAAAGGCTGGGCAAGGGGGCACACCTGTCGGTTTTTGCAAACTTCGGCACAGCACAGGTTAAATACAGGGAACATGAGATTGAGTTTGTGGGTGCGCGTCGCGAATCGTACAGCCACGACTCGCGCAACCCCATTGTGGAGGACGGCACACTCGAAGACGACCAAAACCGCAGGGACTTTACAATAAATGCAATGGCTATCTGCCTCAACGGAGAGAGGTTCGGCGAGCTCATCGACCCCTTCGACGGTATGCTCGACCTCGAGGACCGCATAATACGCACTCCCCTTGAACCGGGCATCACATTCAGCGACGACCCCCTGCGCATGCTGCGTTGCATACGCTTTGCCACACAACTCAATTTTTACATAGAAGAAGAGACCTTCGACGCCCTATGCGACAACCGTGAGCGCATATCAATAATCTCGCGCGAGAGAATAAACGAGGAGCTCAACAAAATACTCCTCTCACCCATTCCCTCTAAAGGCTTCATTGAGCTCGACCGTTGCGGGCTGCTGGAGCTCATTTTCCCACAACTCACAGCCCTGCAAGGCGTGGAGACAAAGAACGGGTACAGCCACAAGGAGATGTTCTACCACACACTTGAGGTGCTCGACAACGTGGCAAAAGTAAGCGACAACCTGTGGCTGCGCTGGGCTGCCCTGCTGCACGACATAGGCAAGCCCAAGACAAAACGTTGGGACCCCATTCTTAAATGGACATTCCACAACCACAACTTTGTGGGCGAGAAAATGACAGCACACATCTTTAGAGAGTTCAAAATGCCACAGAACGAGAAAATGCGCTATGTGGCAAAGCTGGTGGGCCTTCATATGCGCCCTATAGCCATTGCCGACGACGTGGTAACAGACTCGGCTGTGCGCCGCCTGCTCTTTGACGCCGGCGACGACATCGACGACCTTATGATGCTGTGCGAGGCCGACATAACATCGAAGAACGAACAACGCAAAAAACAGTTCCTCAACAACTTTAAGATTGTACGGCAAAAGCTCAAAGACATTGAGGAGAAGGACCGCATACGCAACTTTCAGCCACCGGTCGATGGCGGGGAGATTATGCAATTGTTCGGCCTGCCACCGTGCGACATTGTAGGCCGCCTTAAGAGTTGTGTAAAAGATGCCATACTCGACGGCATAATTCCCAATGAGCACGATGCTGCACGCGCCTATGTAATAGAGCAGGCTGCAAAATTGGGGATAACCGCCAAAGAGGAATAACCATTTCTGCAACCTACTTGCAAAAAAAATGTACTATTTTCGCAACTGCTTGCAATGAGAGAGCCCTTTCATTGTATATTCATTATAACCCAAGCCTATTTTATGAAAAAGACAATAACAACCGCAGTTGCAATTATAGCAACACTCGCACACCTTGCCGCGCAGAATATATCATACGGGCAGTATATGGAGCTGGTACTCACAAACAACATTGCCCTCACGGCACAAAGGCTCAACATAGACATTGCTGCAGCAAGAACCAAAGCCTCAAAGGTGCACAACGACCCATCATTTGCCATCACATACAGCAACAGCGAGGACTGGGACAAAGAGCTGGGCTACGCTATTGAAGGCGAGCTGAGCCGCACATTCACATTCGGAGTGCGCAAAGGCGGTATAAGAGTGGCCCAAAGCGAGCAGACGGAGACTGCAGCCCTCCTGGAGGAGTACCTGCGTAACTTCCGCGCCGATGCCACAATAGCCTACCTCGAGCACCTTAAAGCCAATATGAGGCTTGCCATAAAAACAGAGAACGAAAAAAACCTTCAGCAAGTAGCTCTTAATGACAGCATACGCTACACCCGTGGCGACATTGCAAAAAGCGATTGGCTGGAGAGCCGCCTGGCCGCTGTGCTGGCACACAACAACCGCCTTGCAGCCGAGGCCGAGGTAAAGAGCAGTGCCATAGAGCTTGGGTATTATATGGGCAACCTGCAAAATGCCGAAAACATAAAAGGCTATGGCACACTGGATATAAACGAGCCCCCTGCACCCATAGACAGCTACATTGAGCGAGCAATAGACAACCGTGCCGACCTACAAGCAGCCCTCTGCCGTGTAGATGTGGCCGAAGCCACTCGCAAGTTCAACGCTGCGCAACGTCGTACCGACCTCAATGTAAAAATAGCTGCGGAATACAACAGAGGAGCACGCATCGATGGTGAGCGCGAGCCATCGGTTACAGTGGTTAAGGCAGGTGTGGCAATACCGCTCAAGCTATCGAACCTAAATAAAGGAGCACGCACCGCCGACAAACTTTTAGTGCAGCAAGCACAGCAAGAGGCAGAGAATGCACGCTTGCTGGTGCACAGCGAGGTTATGCAGGCATACAACGAGTACCTCTATGCCATAATGCAGGCCGAAGCTTTCACGCCACAAATGGTAGAAGATATAAACAACACCGTAAATAGCAAGCGCAGAGCATACGAAGCCGGTGATATTTCTTTCCTCGATTATATATCTACCGAGCAACGCAAAAACGAGATGAACGACGAGTATGTGGAGGCTCTCTTTACCAAGGCTCTAAAATGGGTGGAGCTGCAGAGAGCTACCGGGTGTGGTATGTCGTTTTCCACTCAGGCTATAGCTGAGTAATTGGGGCTTGCAAGAGATTTACAAGATTGTGGGAAGTGCACCCTACGCATTCATTAATGAGAATATAGGAAACATCAACGCCACAGACAGGGCTGTCTGTGGCGTTGATGTACCCTCGCTGGGAATCGAACCCAAATCTAAGGTTTAGGAAACCTCCATTCTATCCATTGAACTACAAGGGCAATAATTTCACGGCGCGAAGATAAGGATTTTATTTGCAAACATCAAATGCTATTTTACTAATTTAATTATTAAATATAGTTTTTACCTCCCCTGGAGCAACTAATTAAATAATATTCATTACCTTTGTTGCATGCAACAACCCGCCCGGCACACACGGGGGTGTTGCAAAACAGCAACCGCAAGGGTAATAAACTAAATTCCCACCCCTGCTTTTAGAGCT